>JAQVXZ010000003.1 GCA_028708845.1 Bacteroidales bacterium | reverse complement strand
AGTAAAACAAAGTGCAAAGATAGTAAAATAAACAATAAAAAAAGCCGCTCCTTGTTCAAGAGCGACTTTTCTATATTTTCTTTAACTGAAATTATTTAACAACAATTTTCTTTGTTGCTAAGCCAGCTTCAGTGAACATTTTTACAAGATAAGTTCCTTGTGCAAAATTAGAAACATTAACTGTTGTAGAAATTCCGTTTACAGAGTTTTCATAAACTTTTTGTCCCATTATGTTAAAGATTTCTACTTTATCCATATTGAAAGAAGAAGCTAACATTACTTGATCTTTAGCAGGATTTGGATAAACATAAGTTAAAGAATTAACATCAACATTGTTTAAACCATTTACATTACCTTCAACAATTGGAAATAACATAAAATCAGCATCAAATGTAGTAAACATAGTAGTAATATCTACCCAAGCATCTTGAAAATATATATACCTTGTTAAGCCAGAAGTACAGCCAACTGATGTAGTTGCAAGAATAATATCAGAAGAAGTTTGAGTATATTCTGGAATTCTTATTGCAACATTAAAATTTGATGCATTAGCTACTGGAGTTGCAAAATTATATTGATAAACAGCAAAAGCGCTTCCATCAATTGCAGCTGGTTGATAAGTTGTTGTAGCTAATGTTTGAGTAAAATCAGAATTTGTTAACATAACGTTAGTTGCAATATCATCTCCATTATAAGCCTTAACAAGAACAGCAGCAACACCAGTTACTGTTGCAGTAACAGGATAATGTTGTGCAAATCCAAAGAAAGCACCATTTGAACCTGTTAAATAAAGAGTATCCCCATCATTATTAAAAGTGTAAAGTTTAGGATTTTCTGTAGAAGCACAAGAATTAAATGCAGATGGTTTGAAAATTGAAGGAGTTTTTGCAGCATCTGTTTTAACACCAAATTTCATTTCTGCTTGTCTAACTTCTAAATTGGAAGTTAATGTAGTTGAACTTACATTAGCTTTTTGAGCCATAACGCCCATTGTTAATCCTAATGCAAGGATAAATAAAGTAATTTTTTTCATTTCGTTTTAATTTTTATTTGTTATTTGTTTGTTCAAATTTCGAAGTTGCAAATATAGGGTTATTTATTTGTTTCAAAGGATAATTAATAACTTATTTAGTTGTTTTATGATTAAAAACATTAGAAACAACTTATTATAGACAAGTTTAAATAATGATTTTCTTCATTTTTTTTTTAAAAACACTCCCGTTGAATAAAATATTAGTATATTTGCACAATAGTTTGACCTAGATAAACAATTAAAACAATATAAGTTAAACAAATTAATAATCGAGTAAGTAGGTTTAAATCAAATACCTATAAGCTCACAAAAAACAAATTAAAATGAAAAAAGGTTTACTTTTTCTGTCATTAGTATTAGGTTTAGGCGTTGCTAACGCTCAAAATACTGATGTACTACAAACAAGAAATGGTTCTAAAGAATCAGGACTTAAACAAGTTGTTAACGCTAATCACAAGCCAACAACTTTCACTGTAATTAATAATGCAAAGACCCCAATTCCTGCAGGACACGCACGTGTTTCTTTAACTGCTGGTGATGTTTGGGGAGATGGTTCTGGTTACCAACTATTATTAGATGCAGATGCAACAGCTTTTGGAAATGAAATTCCTGCTACTGGTCCATTAACTGTAAGTGGTGATGTTCCTGCTGCAATATACTCTGTATTTGAATACAAAATTCCAACTAATGCAGATGGATCTTTAACAACAACAAACATTGTTATGAATAACACAATTGCAATTGATGTTCCTGTTGGAACTTACGACTGGGTTATAACTAATCCAACTGCTGATGACAGAATGTGGATTGCTGGACAAGGAAGAGGTGATGATCAAGTTTTTGCTGAAGGTGTTGAATACAAATTCACTGTTGCTCTTGTTGGAACAGGAGATGTTACTACTTTAGAAGTAATTGACCCTAACGCACCTATTCCAACAATAAATTGGGATTTTCAAGATGGAGAAATGCCAGCTCATTTTACTATTTATAATGATAATAATACACCTGCTGCAAATGCAAGCTTATTCACTGACGGATGGAATGTTATAGCATTATCAGATAATCCTACTGCACTTTTTGCTGCTGCAACTTCTTATTTCACTAATCCAGTTCCTGCAGACAGATGGATGGTAACTGCTAAAATTAATTTAACAACAGGTAATTCTCTATCATTTGATGTTAAATCACAAGACCCTGACTATCTAGAATCAATGTCTGTTAAGTTATCAACAACAACAGCTGGAAAAAATGCTTTCACAACTGAACTATGGTCAAGTACTGCTGTTCCTGCAACATATAATACTCATACATTTGATTTAAGCTCATATAGCAACCAAAGCATTTACATTGCTTTTGTTTTAAATTCAACAGATGCTTTCTTTGCATGTGTTGATAATATCAAAATATTCGGACAAGCAACTGCTACTGCTGGATTAAATGATGTTGCTACTTCTTCTTTCGGTGTTTATCCAAACCCTGCTAGTGATTTTGTAACAGTTGCTGATGCTAATGGTGCAGAGGTTAGAGTTGTTGATATGTTAGGAAGAACTTTAATTTCTAAGGTTTCTAAATCTAATAGCGAAACAATATCAACAAGCAACCTTGAATCAGGTATGTATATGATACAAATTATTAAAGACGGAAAAACTTCTACTCATAAACTTATCGTAAGATAATTTCTGATTAAAAGATATCTTTAATAGATAAAAAGAAAAGGAGTTGATTTAATTATCAACTCCTTTTTTTATTGGCTAATAAGTGATAAACTTCTAAAGAAAATAATAGATAAAGAAAATTAAGATTGAGATTACATAAGTTGCAAGGGTTACTACCATTCCTATTTTAAAGAATCCCCAAAAGCTTATCTTTATGTTTTCTTTCTCTGCACCCTCAATAACTATTAGGTTTGCCATTGCTCCAAGTATTGTTGCATTACCAGCAAGCGTTGAAGCTGATGCCAAACAAAGCCATAGATTATGATTATTGGCTACTTGCATTATTGGTTCCATCAAAATGATATACGGAACATTGCTTACTATTTGCGTCATAAATAAGCTTAAACCATGAATAGATAATATTCCCTCTGAGCTTTCTGTTAGATTAATCTCCAAAAACCTATCTAGTAATCCTATTTGTTGAACAGAGCCTACAACAATAAATAAGGATGCAAAAAATAGTAATAAGACCCAATCAACATCTTTAATTACTTTCGAAGGTTGTATTTTGCCTATTAGGAGTATTAGCGCCCCGCCAACAAGTGCAACCATTGGTATTGATATATCCAATGTTTTAGCTAAAAAGAATGCAAGAACTACCAATGCAAAAATAATAAGAGATCGCTTCATTTGGTTGAAGGAATATGTAAACTGAGATTCAAATATTAGTGGAGACTTGTCTGAAAAGGTTTTCCTATAAAAGAGTTTAACTATTAGAATTATTAATACCATTCCAATAATAGAAATAGGAAGAAGCTTTATCATAAAGTCTATATACGATATGCCTGAACTTATCCCAATTAGCATATTCTGAGGATTTCCTGTTATGGTCATCACTGAACCTGTATTGGAAGAGAATATCTCTGCTATTAAGAAAGGAACAGGGTTTAGTTTAGATTTCTTACATATTGATATAATAACAGGAGTGAAAAGCAAGACTACGGCATCATTTACCAAAAAGGCAGAGGCTATTCCTGTTATAAAAACTATTATTATTAAGAGCCTCGTTCTGGTATGGGCAAAATGTATTGTTTTCGATGCCAAGAGTGAGAAGAAACCTTCTATCTTAAGGGTTGAAACAATTATCATCATCCCTAATAAAAGGGCTATGGTGTTGAAGTCAATTGCACTTATAGCATCTTCAAAGGATATAACTCCAAAAAGAACCATTGCAACGGCTCCTGTGAATGCTGCTGAGGGACGGTCAATATTTACATTGGGTAGGCGTGTAAATATTATTCCAAGATAGGTTAGAATAAAAATAATTAGGGCTATGATTTCAATACTCATAGTTATTATTGTTTTATTCCTTATTCATTGCTGCCTTTATGAATGATATAAATAATGGATGTGGTTCTTCAACTGTTGACTTGTATTCTGGATGAAATTGAACCCCTATGAAATAAGGATGATCAACCAATTCAACAACCTCAACAAGGCTTGAATCTGGATTTATTCCTGTTGCAATCATTCCAGCATCTTCAAATTGTTTTAGATAAGAATTATTGAACTCATAGCGATGACGATGACGTTCCGATATATCTTCTCTACCGTAAGCCTTATATGCCTTTGAATCTACCTTTAACTTGCAAGGATAAGCACCAAGACGCATAGTTCCTCCCATATTAGTTATCTTCTTTTGCTCTTCCATCATATCAATTACTGGATGTTTGGTTCCTGGTAACATTTCATAAGAATGAGCATCTTTCATATTCAATACATTTCTTGCAAACTCAACAACTGCCATCTGCATTCCTAAACATATTCCAAAGAAAGGTATCTTGTTTTCTCTTGCATACTTAATTGCACATAATTTACCTTCTATCCCTCTTGCTCCAAAACCAGGTGCAACAAGTATTCCGCTAAGTCCACTTAACTCTTCAACCATACATTGCTCACCCTTTTCTAAGTCTTCGGAGTGTATAAGTTTAAGTTTAACCTTGCATTGAAGTGATGCTCCTGCATGAATAAAAGATTCTGTTATTGATTTGTATGCATCTTTTAGTTCAGTGTATTTACCAACCAAACCAATCTTAACTTCAGTTATTGGGTTATTAAGCTTGTAAAGGAAAGCCTTCCATTTCTCAAGATTAGGCTCTCCTTGTGCCTTTACGCCAAGAATATCTAATACTTGAATATCTAGCTTTTCTTTAAGCATATTTAGTGGCACTTCATAAATTGAAGGAGCATCCATAGACTCAATAACATTGTTTTTATCAACATTACAGAAAAGAGCAATCTTATCCTTAATTCCTTCATGAAGTTTATGTTCAGTCCTACAAACTATAATATCTGGTTGAACTCCTTGTTCAAGCATTTCCTTAACAGAATGCTGTGTAGGTTTTGTTTTAAGCTCACCAGCTGCTGCAAGATAAGGTATATAGGTTAGGTGAATTACAATAACATTCTTACCTAGCTCCCATTTCATTTGACGAAGTGACTCAATAAAAGGAAGTGACTCAATATCGCCAACAACACCACCAAGCTCAGTAATAACAAAATCGTATTTATTGGTTTCGCCCAATATCTTAATTCTTCTCTTAATTTCATCCGTAACATGAGGAATAACCTGAACAGTTCCTCCAAGATAATCTCCCCTTCTTTCTTTTTCAATAACGGTTTGATATATCCTACCTGTTGTTACATTGTTTGCTTGAGATGTTCTAACATTAGTAAAACGTTCGTAGTGACCAAGGTCTAGGTCTGTTTCAGCACCATCTTCAGTAACGAAACACTCACCATGTTCATAAGGGTTTAGAGTTCCTGGATCAACATTTAGATATGGATCGAGCTTTTGAATTGTAACAGAATAGCCACGAAGTTTTAGTAGTAAAGCTAGTGAAGAAGCCATAATTCCCTTTCCTAAAGAAGAGGTTACGCCTCCTGTAACAAATATGTATTTAGTGTTAGACATGATAAACCAATTAAAAATTAATAGTTGAATTAATCTGCAAATATAATTATTTTTTAGTTCGCTATAAGTATAATTATATTAATTTTGCAATTGATGGACATAAAACAAAAAACAATAACAGGACTTGCTTGGAGTGCAGTTGAAAGATTTTCGGTGCAAATAATTCAATTCGTTGTGCAAATTATTATAGCACGGCTTTTGTTTCCGTCCGATTATGGAATGATAAGCATGCTAGCAATCTTTATGGCGCTAGCCCAAACCTTCACCGATGGAGGATTTGGAAACGCCCTAATACAAAAGAAAGACAGAACCAACACCGACTACTCAACAGTATTCTATTTTAATATAAGTGTAGGAATTCTATTATCTATCCTCTTCTTCCTTTGCTCTGGACTAATTGCTAAGTTCTACAATATGCCAGCCCTAAGGCCTATCATAGAGGTAATGTCAGTCAATTTAATCATCCTTTCGTTCCAAGTAATACAAAAGACTATCTTAACCATAAGAATTGATTTCAAAACACAGGCAAAGGCATCTCTTATTGGGGTTGTGATTGGTGGAATGATAGGAATAGTTATGGCATATAAGGGTTATGGAGCATGGTCGCTGGTTGCACAGTTCACAACCATAAACATAATACAGACCGCTCTGTTTTGGTATTTCGTTAAATGGAAACCAATGAGAGAGTTTTCTAAAGCCTCATTCAAAAGATTATTTAATTTTGGTTCAAAAATACTTGCAGCTAACCTACTCCAAACAATATACGTTAACCTCTATACCTTAGTTATTGGAAAACAATATTCCGCAACAACATTAGGCTACTACTCAAGAGCAGACCAGTTTGCACAATTCCCTTCCTCCAACATCACAGCCATACTGTGGAGAGTAACCTACCCAATAATGTCGGAAATTCAAGACGATAACCAAAAGCTAAAACAAATATACAGACAATATATTAAACTAGCAGCCTTTATTGTTTTCCCATTAATGGTTGGCTTGGCTGCAATGTCAGAACCTTTCATAATACTTATCCTTACAGAGAAATGGAGAGCAATAGTGCCAATACTACAAATAATATCATTCTATTATATGCTTTACCCACTAAATGCAATCAGTCAAAACCTAATGCAAGTAAAAGGAAGGAGTGATTTGTTTTTTAGATTAGAAATAATTAAGAAATTAATAGGGATATCATTATTATTTATCAGTTTACCATTTGGCATATACTACGTTTGCTCAAGTCTAATTGTTTATGGATTAATCAATCTAGCAATCAACATATATTATACCTCAAAACTAATAGACTTCAAGATCAAAGACCAACTAAGAGACATTGTAAAGATATTCTTTGTCTCCATAATAATGGGTGGATTTGTTTATTCAACCAACCTCATCCCTCTATCCAATATTCCAAAACTCCTAATTGGAACAATAATAGGCTTAATCACCTACCTTATCCTCTCCCACCTAAGCAAGATTCCAGAGCTTAAAACACTAATAAATCTTATTAAAAGATAAAATTCTACTTAGATACTTTCTTAAACACCCAAAGTTTTTGGAGGTTATAGTTTACGAAGATAGATACTATTAAATCAACAATTAGACGAGTTATCTTATAGTCGACCTTTAAGACTGTGGTTAGGAAATATGTACCTGATGCTTTTAGTATAATGCTATTAAGAACCATAATTGAGAATTTAACTAATTGTTTCAGGGTCTTGTTTTGATAGGTTTGGTCTTTTGAATGAAATGTCCAATACTTATTTATGGAGAAGTTTACAACAGCCCCAATAACACCACCTATTGCAATACTAATAGTGTAGTGGATATTGAAAACTTCGGTAAAGAAAATCATTATTAGATAATCCACACCTCCTCCAATTAATGCCGAAAACTGTGCTTTGATAAAGGTTAATACTTTCTTTTTAAATCCTTTTATTAGCTTCTTCATGCTCTTGATTATCTCTACTATCAGCTAATTTAAGCAAACTAAACACATCTTTAATATTGGAAAACAAAAGAACTGATGTAGATATAATTGCAAAGTAAAGGAAGGTGCCATTAAATATAACTTCTAGAATCAAAGCCAAGCATATAACAATTCTAACTTCTGTTGGCCCAAGCAGACCTGAATCAATAGAATATTTATCAGTAACCTTGTATCTTAATAGTGTAATAATCATTGCCATTGCATACATTACAATAAAGCTATATCCAATTAACCCCCACTCTTTACCAAGATACACAATAAAACCAACGCCAATTGCAGTAATTCCAATCAAATCAATTGTAATATCTAGACAAAAGCCATACCATTTTCTAGGTTTCTTCCTATAGAAAGCTAATCTGCCATCAAGTGAATCTCCATACCAATTAAGAATTGAACCAAAAATGCCAATTAAAAGGAAGTATGGGCTAAAATATGCACCTAAAATAAAACTCAATCCTAAGATTAAATTACCCACAAGTCCAATACCAGTAAGCATATTTGAAGAAATATAAGGAGGAACATACTGGACTAAATACGCAATAGCCCTTTGTTCATACTTACGCATAATATTAGTCCTATCCCTATCTTTAGAAATAATCTTTAACGCCTCATCTAAATGTATATGATTTCCTTTCATAGTATAATTGTTTTATTTATTAATAATACTAATTAGCATCAATTCTTAATCTTGCAATAAGATAAATGTGTCTTTTAGATACTGCAAATGTAAGTATTTTATCTTAATAAGCAAAAAAAAATATCAAGGTTTTTTATATAATTAAAGAATGAAAGATTAATCCTATAATAGATTGAGAATGAAAACTCCTATATAAATTCTCAAAAAGCAACTTATTTTCATCATAAATAATACACATATATCGTAGAAAGAGACTCCCAATACTAAGAAACAAACTAATGAATCTGCGTTTCAATCTCAGAATCATGGCATGATGTTGGCAGTATCATGCCATGATACTTATCAATTCATGGCATGAAACTGAGCATATCATGGCATGAATCTTATATCGTTACAGCGTAATATTTTACTGTTTCTTTATTTCAAAAGATTAAAATCAAAAAAGAAAATTAGTAAAGCAAAGAAAAAGGGAATTGATTTTCTATTTATCAATTCCCTTTACAGTATTTTTTTTTGCTTTTGCTTTATGCGTCGATGTTTGCGTATGTTGCGTTCTTTTCAATAAACTCTCTTCTTGGTGGTACTTCGTCGCCCATAAGCATTGAGAATACTCTGTCGGCTTCTAAAGCATTTTCTATATTTATTTGGCGGAAGGTTCTGGTTTCTGGGTTCATTGTGGTTTCCCATAGCTGGGTTTCACTCATTTCCCCAAGACCTTTATATCTTTGGGTTGAAACTCCGTTTGGTCCTAGTTCTTCTTGGTATCTTATACGTTCTTCCTCTGTCCAACAATAGCGTTCTTGCTTTCCTTTTTTTACTAAGTATAGTGGTGGAGTAGCAAGGTATACGTGTCCGTTTTCTATTAATTCTTTCATATAACGGAAGAAGAAAGTTAGGATTAGGGTTGCGATATGACTACCATCGACGTCAGCATCCGTCATAATAACTACCTTGTGGTAACGAAGCTTTTCAAGGTTAAGTGCTTTGCTATCTTCTGTTGTTCCTATTGTTACTCCAAGTGCTGTGTATATATTCTTGATTTCTTCTGAGTCAAGAACCCTGTGTTGCATTGCCTTTTCAACGTTTAGTATCTTTCCTCTTAGTGGTAGTATTGCTTGGTATTCTCTATTTCTTCCTTGTTTTGCTGTTCCTCCCGCTGACTGCCCTTCCACTATGTATATTTCACATTTTTCTGGGTCAGAGTTCGAACAGTCTGCAAGCTTTCCTGGTAGTCCTGCAACTCCAAGAACGGTTTGTCTTTGTACAAGTTCTCTTGCTTTGCGTGCTGCATGCCTAGCTGTGGCTGCTAAAATTACTTTGCTTACTATTAACTTAGCTTCCTTTGGGTTTTCTTCCAAATAGTTGTTTAATAGTTCTGAAACCATTTGATCAACTGCTCCCATTACCTCACTATTACCTAGTTTGGTTTTGGTTTGTCCTTCAAATTGTGGTTCTTGTACTTTTACTGAGATTACTGTTGTTAGTCCTTCTCTAAAGTCATCACCTACTATTTCGAATTTAAGCTTTTCCAACATTCCACTCTTATCGGCATAACTCTTTAGGGTACGAGTTAGGCCACGACGAAATCCTGATATATGTGTTCCTCCTTCGTGTGTGTTAATGTTGTTTACATATGAATGCAAGCTTTCGGTATAGGTTGTATTGTATTGCATTGCTATTTCAATTGGGATATCTTGCTTAATCCCTTCAATGCATATTGGTTCTGGAATTAGCTTTTCACGGTTTCCATCTAGGTATTCTATAAAATCTTTTAAACCATGTTCTGAATGAAATCTCTCAAATACAAAATCACCTTTCTCATCTTTAAATCTCTGATCAGTTATGGTTAACTCCAAACCTTTATTAAGGAAAGATAATTCTCTTAGTCTTGTGCAAAGAGTATCGTAATTGTATTCTGAGACTGTGAATATTGATGTATCGGGCAAGAAATGAGTTATTGTTCCTGTTTTGTCTGATGGGCCAACTTCTCTAACTGAATATAATGGGATTCCTTTTCTATATTCTTGTTCATATTCTTTTCCATCTCTATGAACACTTACTCTCATATCAGAAGAAAGTGCATTAACACAACTTACACCTACTCCATGAAGTCCTCCTGAAACTTTATAGGATCCTTTATCGAACTTTCCTCCTGCATGCAAGACAGTCATAACAACTTCTAGGGCACTTTTGCCTTCTTTTTCGTGCATATCAACAGGGATACCTCTTCCGTTATCCTCAACTCTAATTGAGTTATTTTCAAGAATAAAAACATCTATCTTAGAGCAGTAGCCTGCCAGTGCCTCATCAATTGAGTTATCAATAACTTCATAAACCAAATGGTGGAGTCCTCTAGTGTTTACGTCTCCAATATACATGGCAGGACGCATACGAACTGCTTCTAACCCTTCTAAGACTGTTATATTATCAGCTGAATAAGTATTTTTTGCTTTTATCAATTCTTCACTCATTATTATAGTTGTTTTTTTAAATCAATTTGCAAATGTAAGGAAAAAAAATGAGATAGTGGTTAGTTAGATACCGGATATTTTATTCTAGTGTGATAGACTGCTTGTAGTTTAAGCTTAAGATGTTGTTTGATGGCTGATATATCCTTAAAAGTTATATCTGCATTGGAAAACTGATTTGTTTTTATTTGCTCATCGATGATATTATCTACCAAATCACTAATTACTTTTTCAGAATGATTTGACATACTTCTTGAGGCTGCCTCAACACTATCTACCATCATTACAACTGCTGTTTCTCTTGAAAATGGTTTTGGTCCCTTATAGGTAAATATATTTTCATCAATTGGTAGGTTTGGATGCTCTAGCTTTTGTTTATTGTAGAAGTATTTTGTTTTGCTTGTTCCGTGGTGAGTGCGTATAAAGTCAATTAATGGTTCTGGTAGTTTGTATTTGTGTGCTAGTTTAACTCCGTCAACCACGTGTGAGGTGATTATTTGTGCTGATTCCTCATTATTAATTTCGTTATGTGGGTTGAAACCTGTATGTTGGTTTTCTATGTAAAACAATGGCTTAAGAGTTTTGCCTATATCGTGGTGAAGGGCGCCTGCTCTTGCAAGTAATGCATTTCCTCCAATTTGATGTATTAGTTCTTCTGCAATATTAGCTACCTGAACGCAGTGCTGAAAGGTTCCTGGAGCTTTAACTGACAATTCTCTCAGGATTTTACTATTGGTGTCTGAATATTCTAATAGGGATAACTCACTAACATATCCAAATATCTTTTCGAAAATATAAATTAATGGGAAAGCTAATAAGGTTAGTGCTGCATTTATTGCAAAATAAGAGAATCTATATGGATTAATTTTGCTTAGGTCGGCATCTTGAATAAGAGTTAGGGCTAAATATATAATTGAATAGGTTAAGAAGACAAGTAAACTTGTTTTAAAGAAATCCTTTCTTGTTTCCAACTGCTCCATGCTTATAATTACCATCATTCCAACCATTAGCTGATAGAATACAAATTCAAAACTATGGGGTACAGAAAATCCAATAATGATTATATTTACCAAAAAGACATAGAGTGAGGATCGTGAGTCGAAAAACGTTCTAATTAGAATTGGAGTTAGACAAAGTGGGGCTATATGTATGTATTGGGAGTTAATGTCAATTATTAATGATGTGGTTATAACCATAAGGATTATAACGAATAGTATTAGAAGAATTTTCTTTGTGTCGTTATATAGCTCTGGTATTATATATTTGAAAAAGAATAGCATTGCCAATAGAGCCAATGAAACTAATATAAATTGACCTAATATTTGTTTGTATTTAGTTTTCTGAGATGCGTATTGCTTCTCATATTCCTTTTTATAGATAGATAAAGCCTCATATTTAGTTTCATCTATTTGTTCTCCAGTAAGAATTATTTGATCGCCCTTCGATATTGATTCTTTTATAGGAGATATATTATTTAATTGTATCTGTAGATTCTTTTCTGTTACCTCCTCATTAAGCTCAAGTGGTGTTGTTATATCGGCTATTCTTATTTCATAGGAGATTGTATCTTTTACAATATAGATAATATAGTCTAAAGGTAGCCCTTGTATTTCTTGAGGAAGTGATACAAATTCTCCTTTTTGAGCATCGAAATAAAGTTTTTTGTTTTTAACTATTGCATTTTTCTCTTCCTGAAATTCATTATCGGTTTTATAAATAGTGATATTGAAAGGAGATATTAGGTTTTCATGCTCCCAGAAACTATTTTTTTGAAAATCATATTTAAAGGTTTCATTCTTTGGAGATATAAAAACGATTAATGCACTTGATATTAATATTAGAAAAACTTTGCCTACTGATGACCAAAACCTTCTAAACTTCCTCTTATTTGTTTTCACTTTGTTCTTTAATCTTTTTAGTTAATGATGTACAGAAAACAAAATCATTTAACTCTTTGTTATCACTATGGAATATGTTTTCTTTATTACCTTGCCACCATAATTCTCCTTCATGAAGATAGTAAATATTATCACCTATCTCAACAACAGAATTCATATCGTGAGTATTAATAATGGTTGTAATATTGTATTCACGAGTTATATCGTAAATTAATTCATCTATTAGAATTGAAGTTTGTGGGTCTAGTCCTGAATTAGGTTCATCACAAAACAAATACTTAGGTTTAGCAGCTATTGCCCTAGCAATTGCAACCCTTTTTTTCATCCCACCACTTAATTCAGAGGGCATCATTTTATTTACTCCCTTTAGGTTTACTCTCTCTAATGAAAAGTTAACTCTTTCAAGCATCTTTTGATAAGTAGACCTTTGAAACATTCGAAGAGGATACATTACATTTTCTTCAATAGTCATTGAGTCGAAAAGAGCACCTGCTTGAAAAACCATGCCTATGTATTTCCTAATATCAATTTGTTCTGAGGCTGTCATTTTATTTAATGCACGACCTCCATAAAGAACATCACCCTGTTCAGGAAGATATAGACCAACTAGTGTTTTCATTAAAACAGTTTTCCCACTACCACTTAATCCAATGATTAAATTACATTCCCCTTGAACAAATTTAATATTAACGTCTTTTAGTATTTTCTTCCCTTCAAAGGATTTCGAAATATTTACAAGTTCAACCATTAGAAGAATAAATTAGTCATTAATAGATTAAGTAACATTATTATAACACTGCTCTGAACAACAGCCCTTGTACTTTGTATTCCTACTTCAACCGAGCCACCTTTCATGGTATATCCTCTAAAAGATGCTATTGATGATATTACTATTGCATTAACTGCTGTTTTCACAATAGCATAAACAATGTCATAGACAGCAAAGTCCATTCTAATACCCTCAATGTAGTGGAAAGTTGACAAGCCATTTAAAGCTCCTCCAAGTCCTCCTCCTATTAATCCAATAAAAATACTTAAAATAATTAGCAGAGGGAAAAACACTAAACAAGCTATTACCTTTGGAAGTATTAGGTAGTTTGCTGTATTTACTCCCATCACTTCCATAGCATCAATTTGTTCTGAAATTCTTTGCGAACCTATTTCTGATGCTATCATTGAAGCACATTTTCCTGCCAAGATTAGAGATACAACTGTTGGGGCAAATTCCAAAACAATAGATTTTCTTGATGCAAAACCATATATCCAAGAAGGATAGATTGGGCTATCAAGGTTAAGTATCATTTGAATTACAACTGCTGCTCCAACAAAAAGAGAAATAATAACGACTATAGGAATCGATTTCACACCCAAGGCATCCATCTCATGAAGTATCTGCCTCTTAAATATATGCATATTCTGAGGTTTCCTAAATGCTTCTTTCATTAATAAAAGATATGCACCAAATTCTATGAAAAAACTTCTTAATCCAAACATTAGTAAATTTCTATTTTTGTTTTATCACCTTCTTGAGAAACTTTAATATTTTTCTTTTTCATATCATTATTTTCAAGAATAGCCTCAGATACTGCGTCTTCAACATATTGTTGAATTGCTCTTCTCAAAGGTCTTGCTCCAAATTGCATATCTATTCCTTTTTCAATTAATAGATCCTTTAATTCAGAAGTAAATTCAATTTTATATTCAAGGTCTTTAAGTCTCTTTACTAGTTTTTTAAGTTCTATATCTATAATTTCAATAATATCTTCTTTTTCAAGAGAGCGGAAGAAAATAATATCATCAACCCTATTAAGGAACTCTGGCGAAAAGGTTTTCTTTATGTCATTATCAATTATACTCTTTTCTATTTCCTCTACTTTACTTGTTCTTGCAGTTGTTGAAAACCCTACACCTATTCCAAAGTCTCTTAGCTTCCTACTTCCAACATTGGAGGTCATAATAATAATTGTATTCTTAAAATCAATCCTTCTTCCTATTGAATCAGTTAGGTGTCCGTCATCCATAATTTGCAATAAGATGTTAAACACATCTGGATGAGCCTTTTCTATTTCATCAAACAAAACAATTGAATAGGGATGCATTCTAACTTTTTCTGTTAATTGACCAGCTTCCTCATGACCAATATAACCCGGAGGTGAACCAATTATTCTTGAAACACTATGCTTTTCCATATACTCACTCATATCCAAACGGATTAAATTGCTTTCGGAATCAAATAAGTATTTAGCCAGTTCTTTTGCCAAATGGGTTTTACCAACTCCTGTTGGACCAACAAAAATAAACGAACCAATAGGACGGTTAGGGTCATTAATGCCTACCCTAGCTCTTCGTATTGATTTAGAGATTTTAGATACTGCTTCTTTTTGACCAACAACATTTGCTTTCAAAGCATCTTCCATTTTGAGTAGTTTCTTAGATTCGTCAGAGCTTACCTTCTGAATCTTCACCCCGCTCATCATAGAAATAACATTAGCAATATCATTTTCGGTTACCTTAATATAGTTATTCTCTATTTCTTTTTCCCAAACCTTATACTTTACAGCTAAATCGTCATTCAAATCATCAATTTCATTCTTAAGTTGTTTTGCTTTTTCAAACTCTCTTTTAATAACAACTTCTTTCTTCTCTGTCTCTAAGGCATTAATTTTCTTTTCAGTAGCAACAAGATCATCTGGAACCCTTAAGTCTTTCACATGTGCTCTTGCCCCTGCCTCATCCAATGCATCAATGGCTTTATCTGGCAATTGCCTATCGTTGATATATCTTTCAGAAAGCTTAACACAAGCCTCAAGTGCCTTTAAATCGTATCTTACCTTATGATGATTTTCGTATTTGAACTTAATATTTTTAAGTATGGTTAGAGTTTCGTCAGCTGTAGTAGGCTCAATCATTACTTTTTGAAACCTTCTTTCTAAGGCTCCATCTGCCTCAATATTCTTCCTATATTCACTAAGAGTTGTTGCACCTATACATTGTATTTCTCCTCTTGCAAGGGCGGGCTTAAATATATTTGAAGCATCTAATGAACCTGAGGCATTACCTGCTCCAACAATAGTATGAATCTCATCAATAAAGAGAATTATCTCAGGATTCTTTTCTAGCTCTGTTATTAATCCTTTTAACCTTTCTTCAAACTGACCTCTGTATTTTGTGCCTGCAACAACTGAAGCTAAATCAAGAGTATAAATCTTTTTCTTATACAATGTGTAAGGAACATCCTTTGCTTCAATCCTAAGGGCTAGTCCTTCTGCAATTGCACTTTTACCAACACCAGGTTCACCTATTAAAATTGGATTGTTTTTCTTCCTTCTTGAAAGAATTTGTGCAATCCTCTCCATTTCAATTTCTCTTCCAACAATTGGATCTATTAAACCCATTTGAGCTTGCTCAGATAAGTTTTTTCCAAAATTATCTAGAAATGGTGTAGGCTTCTTATCGTTTTGCGAAGAACCAACTTTTTTATATTTCTTCATAGGTACTTTACCCTCAAAAGAAAAATCATCCTGAGTATCATCTAAGAAAAGGGAATTATCGTTGGACTTGTGTTTATAACTTATTTCATCTTCGTCATCATCCTCTCCCTCTTCTGCATTTTCGTCTTTATAAGCCTCTGCTTGAGTTTTTATCCATGAATGAATTATTTCGTAGGTTAATCCGTGACCAAAAAGAATATTTGCAACCAAGTTATTACCTTCTTTTAATATTGCAGCCAAGAAATGTTCTGTACCAATTTCCTCAACACCTATATCAGTTGCTTCAAGAAAAGAAAGCTTAATAACTCTTTCCGTTTGCTTCAAAAGAGGCACATCTCTATCTTGATTGATAGTATTTAAGATGTTTTGCTTTTTATAGGTTTGTTCTATTTCCTTTTTAATAGACTGGGGATCAATATTAAAATCAGACAATATCTGCATTGCCTTACATTCTTTTTCTCGTACAATACCTAAAAACAAATGCTCTACTCCGAAGAAATCACTTCGAAGCCTCATTGCTTCATCACTCCCTGCCTTTATTACGTTTTTCGCGTGTTCTGTTAGTTTAGCATCCATAATTAAAATGTAAAATGACTTCAAAATTACTAAGATTATCTCTAATAATATATGTTTAGTCGATGTAAAAAAAAATATCATTAGACAACCAACCCTTAAAACATTGAAAACCAAACTTTAAAAGATAAATTTATTTTCTTATTATATATACTTTATTATTATTGTCAAAAAGTAGAGAAATCACCTTATAACCATAGCTTATTCCTTATTAAAACCATATATTCAAGTCTTTAAAATGAAACGCTGTTTCAGGAAATCCTTTCTTTGAATTAATTTTTTCTTTCTTCGTTTCAGCAAATTCTTTCTTCGTTTCATTTTATTAGTTCTTAGTTATTACCCTTTTTCCACTAGTTTCTTTTTAGTTGTTTTGTGGTCTCCGAAATATAAACTATTTTTGCAGATTATAATTGAACAAGTATTAAAAATATAAATACAATTAGAAAATGGCAATAGTTAAAGCTTTTAAGGGTTTTCGCCCACCAGTTGAGATAGCTGAAAATTTAGCATCTCGTCCATATGATGTTCTAAATTCTGCTGAGGCAAGAATAGAAGCAAAAGGAAATGAAGTTTCTCTTCTTAGAGTTACTAAAGCAGAAATTGATTTACCAGAAGGAGTTGATGAGCATTCAAAAGAAGTATATGATAAGGTTGTTGAAAACTTCAATATGTTTAAGGATAAAGGTTGGTTAGTTCAAGACGAAGAACCAAAACTTTATATCTATGCTCAAACAATGGATGGAAGAACTCAATACGGCATTGTTGGATGTGCTCATATTGACGATTATTTCAATAACGTTATCAAGAAACACGAACTAACTCGTAAGGATAAAGAAGATGATAGAATGATTCACGTTAACATTACAAGTGCTAACGTTGAACCTGTTTTCTTTGCTTACCCTGCTCATAAAGAAATTGATCAAATAGTTTCTGATATAGTTAAAAACGAAAAACCTACTTATGATTTCGTTGCAAAATTAGATGGCTTTGGTCATACATTTTGGGTAATAAACGACCAAGCTAAAATAAAGAGAATTGAAGAAATATTTGAAAAAGATATTCCTGTTCTTTACGTTGCTGATGGTCACCATAGAACTGCTGCTGCTGCAAGAGTTGGTAGCGAAAGAAAGGCTGCAAACCCTAACCATACAGGGAATGAAGAATACAACTACTTCATGGCAGTTATTTTCCCAGACAATCAATTAAAGATTATCGACTACAATAGAGTTGTTAAGGATTTAAATGGATTGACTCAAGAAGAATTTATCGCTAAATTAGAAAAGTCATTCGTAATTGAAAAAATGGGTAAGGAAATCTATGAACCTTCTAAGCTTCATGAATTCAGTATGTATATTGATGGTTATTGGTATAAATTAACTGCTAAACCAGGAACTTATAACGACAATGACCCTATTGGAGTTTTAGACGTAACAATACTTTCTGATTTAGTATTAGATCAAATTCTAGACATCAAAGACCTTAGAACTTCAACAAGAATTGACTTTATTGGAGGAATTAGAGGTTTGGGAGAATTAGAAAGAAGAGTTGATAGTGGTGAAATGAAAGTAGCATTTGCACTTTACGCTGTTTCAATGCAACAATTAATTAATATTGCAGACAGTGGTAACATTATGCCTCCTAAAACAACTTGGTTTGAACCTAAACTTCGTTCTGGATTGGTTATTCACTCATTAGACTAAACCTGTCTACACTTAATTAAAAAACTTAGCCGTTATTGTTTACATTAACGGCTTTTTTGTTGTTATATAATTTATATGGCAAAAAACTTGATTAATTTATTTTATTTCACTTTCTTTGCATACTGATTTGCTACAAATATTTTTTATCATGAAAAGAATTAATACCTTATCAATCCTACTTATATTAATAATCCCTTTTCTATTTTCAAGTTGCGAAACAGAAGAAGAATTCGGAAAAGATTTCTGGATTGGAATCCCTGAAACAGGAAGATACTTTAAAATCCAAGTTGATGATATAGTATGGCAAGGAGATGATTTTCCTCAAATGCAATTAACAACAGATAATCGAAGATTAGACTTTGTTGTATGTACTGATTATGATATTCGCGAGTTTAAGAAAAGAGTTTATATTAATGCAGCAGTGAATGATGATGGTAGTTTCTCCAATTACACAGTACAATATATTGAAAACAAAGTTTGGAATGATATAAAAGGAGTTTTTGAATTTAAGGAGTGGATGATTTATCAATCAGGTACGTTAAAGATTCTGAAAAACGAAAACGGACTAGTTAATGCCAAATTCACAGGAAAGCTGAAACCACCTCATGATAGTCGTTATCGAGATGATGCAAATGTAATTATATACTTTCAAGAGTTTCCTATAAACCAAACATCTGTAAGCAACTAAAATTAAATTAACACATTAATGGAAAACAGAAAAGAATTAACCACAATTATTGTTGGCTTATTAATAGCAATAAGTTTAATATTTCTTGGTTATTTTATCTATAAAGGCTTAAAGTCATTTAGCGATAAGGATAGGGTTGTAACGGTTAAGGGACTTGCAGAAAAAGAAATCAAAGCAACCGAAGCATACATCAATATCAAAGTATCATCCTCTGGAGATAATCCACAAGATATTATATCAACGACCAATAAGAACATTGATAATATCTTGAGTTATTTAAAAGAAAAGGGTTATAAAGAAACCAATATAAAAACAGAAGAAATAAGTATTTATGATGGTAAAGAATATTATAGATACGACTATAACCTAAAACAAAACGTAAAGATAGATCGTTATAAAGCAACAAGAATCATTAGAATTACTGTCAGCGATGTTGAGAAAGCAAGTTCAATGAGTAATAATATTGACTTAGACCTAATAGGCAAAAACCTTTCTTCTGAAATAAATTGTGATTATAAGTTCCCAGAACTTAATAGCATTAAACCAGCTCTGATTGCAGAAAGCACAAAGAATGCACGATTGTCAGGAGAGCAGTTTGCAAATGATTCAAAATCCAAACTTGGAAAAATCAAAACAGCCTCACAAGGTCAAATTTCAATCGTAGGAACATATTATTACGACGAAGAACAAACATCTTCTGCACCAAAAGAACCCTACCTTCAAAAAGCAAGAGTTGTTAGCACAATAGTTTTCTTCTTAGAAGACTAGCAATATAGAGAAATCAAATAAAACATATCTATACAAGAATCTATATTCCAATTAAACCTTAGTCAATTGGAATATAGATTTCTGTTCTAAGCTTTTTCGGTTCAACCTTTTCAGCATTATTTAAGTATTTTTCAATCAAAGGAGAGTTTCTAAGCTTATAGTCCTTATCTATCAAATATTCATTATAAATAACATTATGAACCTCTCTTAGTTTATCGTGGCTGCCAGTATAATGAAACATAAGATACTTTCCGCCCTCAATTTCCTTTATCTTAATTTCCTGACCATCTTCTGCTTCCTTGTTTATCGTTACACAAGCCTCAAACCTACATTCCTCAGCAGCAACTTTTCTTGGGTCATCATAATAAATACCCAAAAACTCCATCCTCATTCCAAAAAGCTTCTTCTCATTAATAAAAGCCCACATTTTCGCCCAACAAGCTATATAATCTAACTTATTATAATCTCCAACAACACTAAGAAAAGCAATCTTTCTTTTTGTTCTATTAATAAGTTTTGGAAGCTTAATGTCATATTCGGAACTAATTCTATCTACTTTTAAAAGCATAATCATTTAATTTTAATATTTCTATCTAAACAACTACATCTTAATCCACAAATGGTTTGCAATTATTCTAAGGCACTTAACCTTAGAACAAAGGTACAAAATTAATCGATTTAAAAGAATATAATGATAGAAATTATAGGATAAATTAATCACATCTTGTTCGATATTAAAAGAAATCAAGTAAATTTGCATTTATAAATAATGAGATTATGGCATCAAGTGTGGAATTTATGGACTATGTTTTTGAGAACATTAAGGGTGTTGGAGATATTACATATAAGAAAATGTTTGGGGAGTATAGTGTTTATTATAAAGGAAAGGTCGTTGGTCTTGTTTGTGATAATCAGTTTGTGATTAAGAAAACAAATATAGGCAAGACTTTGCTTCCTAATAATGAAGAGATTCCTCCTTATGAGGGAGCTAAACCTTGCATATTGATTGAAAACCTTGAGGATAAAGCTCTTTTGAAGGAAGTTATTCAAAAAACATACGATGAGCTACCTGAGCCAAAACCAAAGAAAAAGAAATTATAATAAAACAATAAACAAGATGGAAAATTGGGCTAATGAACTGCCTTTTATGGCGATAACTATTTCAGATAAAGAAGGTAAGATAATTGAAATGAACGATAGAAGTGCTATGACATTTCAAAAATCAGGCGGAAGAGAATTAATTGGCAAAGAGCTTATGGATTGTCATAAGGAAAAGGCTCAAAGCATGATTAGAGAAATGATGGCAAGTCCTAAGACAAACGCATATACGATTGAAAAGGAAGGATTGAAGAAACTAATCTATCAAACGCCTTGGTATGAAAATGGAGAATTTGGTGGATTGGCTGAATTTTCAATTGTCCTTCCTAGCGATATGCCTCATTATATTAGAGGATAATTACTACTGCTTTATTCTAAAGAAAAGCGTATTATCTGCTTTTGAACAAAGGGAGTAATTCTTTGTTTCTAGGTATTTTGCAACTTCGCTATTTAATGAAGAGTATATATCATTTGCTGTTACTAATGACTCTATTGCAATTATACTTGGCTTGTATTTTTCCCAATTATTAGATTCTAAGACCTCTAAGTCAAGACCCTCAACATCAACTGACATAAAGTCTATATTTTGAATATTTGAAGGCATGTATTTATCTAATATATCTGAAAGTGGACAAGCTTCTAATTGATATATTTTTTTTGTTACTCCCCTTTCCTTTGCTAATCCTTCAGAAAATGTGTTTAATGCAGATTCATTAAAAGTATAGAAAGGAATTGTTTTCTTTTCCTTTGCTATTGGTATTTCAAGGTTTATATCTTCTTTACGATATTTTCTAAACAAGACCATACTTCCTGGCATTGCATCAATATTAATTCCTCTCCAACCTTTTAAGTAAAAATTATAGGTATTTGAGAAACGAAATGGATGATGAGCCCCAATATCTAAAAAGAATCCTTTTTCTTTTCCTTCTAATAACTTTCCTAGTATCATATCTTCCCCTTCTTGTGAAAAAGAAGTTTTTGCAAAGCCTAGAAAATTACTATTCCTTAATGTTTTATCTTGAAATTTAGATGGTAATAAGTTTAAAAATTCATTTTTTAAATACCTAATGATTCCTGTCATATTGTTAAAGATGTTTTGATTCAATATGCAAATATACAATATTAATTATATTTGATTCTATTATTCAATTATTCTTTACAATATCTCTTTGAAATGAAACGAAGAAACAGGGAAATGAAACGAAGAAAGAATTTGCTGAAATCAAGAAAGAATTTGCTGAAATCAAGAAAGAATTTGCTGAAACGAAGAAAGAATTTGGCGAAACAAAGATTCAGAAAACTAAGCTTTTGATGATTTGTTTTTAAGGCTTATAATATTGTTTTTCATATCAATTACCTCTTCATCCATTAGTCTACGGATTGCTGGAATGACTATTTCTTTTGCTCCAAAACTTAAATTATTTGCAAAAAAGGTTAGTGGCCTTGGTGAAATTTCTAATTCATCAAGGATTTGTTGATAAAGAGGTTCTATTTTCTCTTTATGCTTTTCTCCTATGCAAATATCACATTTATTACATTTTGATGACTCGATATCAAAGTATCTTAAAACATGGGCTTCCCTACATTCCTGAGATTGTATATATGTTATTAAATCTTCAGACTTTTTCTTATTGGTTTCTTTTATTTGATAGTACTGCTCTTGAGAAAGGTCAAAACTGTCGTTTGATAGTCTATTTTGAGTAAATATAACTTGAGGTTGAGATGATTTTGGATCGTAGTATAGGATATTATATTTCTCTAATTTTTTAAGAGAGTTATGTATATTTGCTTCTGTGTCGTAGCAGATTTTGGCAAGCTTTTTCTCATCAATAATTGTAAAATCAGTCATTATGCCAGGATAATTCCTTCTAAGAGCTTCAATTATGGGAAAATACTGAGGATATTGCAAAGTGAATTGATAGAGAGGTTCTACTTCTATGCTTATAAATATTTTCGAAAAAGGATTTCTATTCTCAACAACTTCAATTAGTCCTGAACTTTCAAGTATTCTCATTGAGTTAAAAACCAAATAAGGATCGAAATTATAGTTCTGAGAAAATGCTATTATATCGAAATCAAATCTAATATCCTTTCCTGTTCCTGATGCTATTTTATAATAATTACCTAAGGCGTTATAAATGTTTTGTATGTATTTCTTTTCAGGGAAACTAGATTCAATGGATTTCCTAAGCCTAAGTATATCTGATTGATTATATAATAATATTCCATAAGCTTTTGCTCCATTCCTCCCTGCCCTACCTACTTCCTGAACATAGGCCTCTATACTTTCTGGAAGGTCATAGTGGATAACGTAGCTAACATTTTGCTTGTCAATACCCATCCCAAAAGCAGTTGTTGCAACCATAATATCTATTTCATCATCTTGCCATTGCTTTTGGTGGTAGTTTCTAATTGGCATTGTTAATCCTGCATTGTAGCTAGCGGCTTTTATGCCAAGAGAGTTAAGGGTTTGAGATAATTCAATTGTTTTTCTTCTTGAACGAACATAAATTAGACCTGTGCCTCCAATATTTTCAGCAATAGTTTTAATCCTTGAAATTTTATCTTCTTCTTTAAATACTGTGTAGGAAAGGTTATGACGCTGGAAGGTTGACCTTATACTGTTTTTTTCTTTGAATAGGAGCTTTTCTTGAATATCATCAATTACGTCGTTGGTTGCTGTTGCTGTAAGTGCAAGAATAGGAACATCTGGTTGATATTGTCTAAGGGTTGCAATTTCTAAAAAAGCTGGTCTGAAATCATATCCCCATTTAGAAATACAATGAGCCTCGTCAACTGCAATCAAATTAACTTTCATTTTCTCGAAATAGGAAATAAAAATCTTCGAAGAAACTCTTTCAGGAGATATATATAAGATTTTTACTTTCCCATAGAGGCAGTTATTAAGTGCTATTTCAATTTCTTGGTTACTTAATCCTGAATAAATTGCTCTAACCCTAATTCCTTTTGCTCTTAAGGCTTTTTCTTGGTCAATCATTAGGGCGATCAATGGAGAAACTACAATGGTGATGCCTGGTCTTAAAAGAGCTGGCAATTGATAACAAAGTGATTTACCAGCACCTGTTGGCATTAGACCAAGGGTGTCTTTATTAGATAGAACTGAGGATATAATAGCTTCTTGATTATATATAAAGCTATCATATCCCCAGTATTTTTTTAGGACTTCTTTTATTTTTTCTTGACTAGCCATTAATAGTTGAATGGCGATTGAAAGTCTTTAAGTAATGGTCCTACCTTATCTTTATCGGAGAGAATTGGATTTTCAATATCCCACTTAACTCCTATTGTCTCGTCTGACCATAATATAGAACCCTCAGACTCTTTATTATAATAATTAGTACATTTATATGAAAATATTGTATCCTCCTCTAAGGTAAGGAATCCATGAGCAAAACCCTCTGGAATATAGAACATTCTTTTAGATACGGCATCCAATTCAACGGCGTGATAATGACCATAGGTTGGTGAACCCTTTCTTATATCAACAGCAACATCCAATACTTTTCCTTGAATTACTCTAACTAGTTTTCCTTGTGCAAAGGGAGGCTTTTGAAAATGAAGACCTCTTATTACGTCCTTTCCAGATTTTGATTCGTTATCTTGAACAAATAACATATTCATATCATTATTAAAATAACGTTCCTGATTATAGGACTCAAAGAAATATCCTCTTTGGTCAATAAAAACATTAGGTTCAATAACTAAAAGGTCTGGGATTGGGGTTTTAAAAATTTTCATTGTGCTATTATCCGTGTATTGCTTTTGAATATGCAGCTTCAATTGCTTCCATCATTGCCTCTGACATGGTAGGATGAGGATGAACTCCATCAATTATTTGGTGAGCAGTTATTTTATTTTCTCTTGCAACAACAGCCTCGGCAATCATTTCAGTAACATTATCACCTATCATATGGCAACCAATAAGCTCATCAGTATTTGAGTCAATAATAACTTTTACAAAACCATCTCTACTTCCACTTGCAGAAGCCTTACCAGATGCCATGTACATAAATTTACCAACCTTAAAATCTCTGCCCTCTTCCTTAGCCTTGTCTTCGGTAAGACCAACTGATGCAATTTCAGGAGTGGTATATGTACAACCAGGAATATTATTATAGCTAATTGGTTTTGGATTTAAGCCATGAATAGCTTCTATGCAAATTATTGCCTCTTTTGAAGAGACATGAGCTAGAGCAGGTCCGTGAACAATATCTCCAATTGCATAAATTCCTTCAATATTTGTTTTATAGTAATCATCCACAACAACCTTTGAGCGTTCTGTTTTTACTCCAACCTCTTCTAAGCCTATGTTTTCAATATTAGTTGTTACTCCTACTGCAGAAAGAACTATATCAGCCTCTATAACTACCTCGCCTTTCTTTCCTTTCATAGTTACCTTACACTTATCTCCACTAGTGTCAACAGATTCAACAGATGTGGATGTATATATTTTCATTCCGCTTTTCTTAAAAGCACGTTGAAGAGTTGAAGAAACTTCCTTATCTTCATTTGGAACAATACTTGGCATAAACTCAACAAGGCTTACTTGTGTTCCTATGGATTGATAGAAATGAGCAAACTCACTTCCAATTGCACCAGAACCAACAACAACCATTGATTGAGGTTGTTCTCTTAGTGTCATTGCTTGACGATATCCAATGATTTTCTTTCCATCTTGTGGAAGATTTGGCAATTCTCTTGAACGAGTTCCTGTTGCTAAAACAATATGATTAGCTTCATAAATCTCTGTTTCTCCAGTTTTCAATTTGACTTCTAGTTTTTTACCACTAATAAGCTTACCATCTCCTTCAATAACCTGAATATTATGTTTCTTCATTAGGAACTCAACTCCCTTACTCATATTTTCAGCAACTGTCCTACTACGATCTACAATTGCATCCATATTAGGCTTAGCTACTCCTTCCAATTCAATACCATAATCTTCACTATGTTTAAGATAATTGTAAACTTGGGCTGATTTTAAGAGTGCTTTTGTTGGAATACATCCCCAGTTTAAACAAATACCACCTAATTTTTCTCTTTCAACAATAGCAGTTGAATATCCAAGTTGTGATGCACGAATTGCAGCAACGTATCCACCAGGACCTGATCCTAATATTATAATATCAAATTTCATCTCAGTTTATTTTAATTATTCATTTACTTTTTCAATTGCTTCTGATACATTTATTACATAGTCAGCCAGTTTTTCACATTGAGCATAAAGACTGCTGTAAAAAATACCTGTTTGATATGGGTACTTATTCTTTTTAATAGCCTCAGTGTGTTCATCTCTTAAACTATCTCTATATTGATTTATCTTACATTCTAATTCACTTGCTTTATCTGCATTGATTTCAATATAGTTTGCTTGTAAGTTCTCATCCATTAAAACTAATGCCTCACGAACATAATCAAACATTATATCTAGCTTATCTGATAGGTCTTTATCAAAAACAAGACCTGATTTCCTTTTTGAATCAAGAGTAATAGCAATTTGATTACAACTATCTCCAATGCTTTCAAGGTTATCGACAATCCTTAACATAGAACTAATGTACAAGGAGGACCTATGACTTAAATCATGCTCTGAAGCCTTTGTTAGGTAGTTTGCAATCTCTATTTCCATCCTATCGGTTATTTCCTCATATTTTAAAACTCTATCGAAAACTTCCGAAAATACTTTATCGTCCTCAGTTTCACCTAATACATGTATCATATCAAACATTTTCAAAACTCTTTTTGAGAAAGTTTCAATTTCCATCTTTGCAGGTTCAATTGTTAATTCACCTGCAGACATATAACCTGAGGGTATATATTTTAAACGGAACTCTTCATCGGCATCCTTATTAATTGGAACCATCCATTCTACAATTTTAATAATTTGAGGTATAAACCAAACTAAAATAAAAGAGTTAGATATATTGAAGAAACTATGAAATATAGAAAGTGCAATAGGAATTGCAAATACATTAGCAAATGGCGATCCTATTCCTAGGAAAAATGAAAACTTATCAATACCATAAAGTACTTGATTGAAAAGAAGTAGTATCCAAATAACACCAATAACATTAAAGATTAAGTGAGCTCTTGCAGCTTGTTTTGCAGTTTTGTTGGCAACTGCAGCTGCTAGATTTGCAGTTATTGTTGTTCCAATATTTTCCCCTAGAACCAAGGCTGCTCCCATTTCAAAAGTAATTAGCCCTTTCATACACATGACAAGGGTAACGGCCATCATTGCAGAAGAAGATTGAATAATAAAGGTTAGAATTGTCCCTATGAGAACAAATATGAGTATGGAGAAAAATCCATAATTAGACATATTTCCAATAAATTCTAAAACACCACCATATTTAGCTTGAGTAAAGTCAGGCACATTTGTTGTTATCATTTGTAAACCTAGAAACAATATACCAAACCCTAGTAAGAAATGCCCTATATTTTCTTTTGATTTAATAAACAGTAAAGGAGTTGCAATTGCAATAATTGGTAGTATATATTCAGAAATAGAAAATTGAAAACCTAGTAGAGAGACAACCCAAGCGGTAACTGTTGTACCTATATTTGCTCCCATTATAACAGCAACAGCACCAGCCAAAGTTAGAGCTCCGGCATTAACAAAACTAACAACCATAACTGTTGTGGCAGATGAGGATTGAATAATTGTAGTTATTCCTAAACCTGTTAATATCCCCTTAAATGGATTGGAAGTCATTTTGGAGAGGAAGTTCCTTAACTTGTCACCGGTCATTCTTTGTAAAGAATCACTCATTGTTTTCATTCCATAAAGGAATAAACCCAAACCTCCTAAAAACGTTAATACCTGAAATGTTAAATTCATTATTTTCTCTTTTTATATTTTTTAAACGGTGCAAAAGTAATGATTTCTAACTAAACGCCCAATTATTAATAAAAGAAAAAAGATTATACACTAGTGCATAATCTTTTAACTAACAATTTTTAATTTGATATCCTTTTCTCTAAGTCGTCAACCCGAGCTTTATATTTTTTATCTGTATTATAGAGATTCTTTACAGCCTTGCATGCATGAAGAACAGTTGCATGGTCTTTGTTTCCGCATTTGGTACCAATAATAGCTAATGAGTTTTTAGTGTGTTTTTTGGAAAAATACATTGCTAATTGTCTTGCTTGAACTATTTCTCTTTTTCGTGTTAAGGATTGAATCTTTGCAATAGGTATATTGAAGTAATCGAAAACAACCTTCTGAATATATTCAATGGAAACCTCTCTAACATTACTTCTAATAAATTTATCAATCATTTCAGAAGCAAGATCCATTGTAATTGTTTTCTTATTGAAAGATGACTGAGCTAGAAGAGAAATCAAAGCTCCTTCTAATTCTCTAATACTTGTATTGATATTGTATGCCAAGTATTCAATAATATCATCTGTCATTTCAATACCATCCTTATATAATTTGCTTTTTAAGATCTTTATTTTAGTATCTGTATCTGGAGATTGTAGGTCTGCACTAAGTCCCCATTTCAAACGGGAAATTACTCTTTGTTCGAAGTCACATAGCTCTGCAGGGGTTTTGTCTGAAGTTATTATTATTTGTTTGCCAGAGGAATGAAGGGTGTTAAAGATGTGGAAGAAGACATCTTGGGTTCCTGTTTTTTTTGCAAAAAATTGGATATCGTCAATAATTAATAGATCTATCATTTGATAGAATTGAAGAAAATCGTTTCTTGTATTATTTTTGCAAGAATCAGTATATTGATGAACAAACTGTTCTGCAGAAACATAGAGAACTATTTTATCTGGGAAGTTCTTTTTGGTTTCAAGCCCAATTGCATGAGCAAGGTGAGTTTTTCCTAGTCCAACACCAGAGTAAATGAAAAAAGGATTGAAAGAAGTTTTTCCTGGATTTTGAGCAACTGCATAACCTGCACTACGAGCCAAACGATTGCAATCTCCTTCAACAAAATTATCAAAAGATAGTGCTTCATTAAGTTGAGAATTAATTTTAATTTTCTTTAATCCTGGTAGAATAAAAGGATTTGGGAAATCTTTTGTCGGTGTTGAATTTATATTTAATGGAACATTAACAGGATAATTTGCAGTTGCATATTTATCTTCAGAGGGCTGAATTGACGCATAATGAGATTGGGAATCAAGAAGTATACTATATTGTAGCATAGCACCTTTACCTATTTCTCTTCTAATTGTTTTTTTAAGTAAGTTAACATAGTGTTCTTCTAGAAACTCACAAAAATATTGACTTGGTACTTGAATTGTCAATACATTATTTTCGAGTTTTAGTGGACGAATTGGTTCGAACCAAGTTTTGTATAGGAATTCGTTCCCAAGATTATCTTTAATAATCTGCAAACAATTATTCCATACTTCGTTGTGTTCTTTTTGCATTGTAGTTTTGTTAAAAATAATGATAAATAATATATATAAACAGTATTCTATTTCGTTTTTCAAAAGTATATATTATCAGCAACAAATAAATTTTTATTACCTCTTGATTTATTCAGATATTTGTTTTATCAATTCACCAAAGCAAATCATCCCAAAAAAGGATAGATAATCAAATCTATGCAAGAATAGATAGTTATCAACAATTTTATCAACAATTTAATTTAGGGGTGCAATTTAACGATTTATTACGAATAAAAAAAATTAAATCCCATAAATTATTAAGTTCTTTTCAACAATGAAAGCTGAGTAACCTTATATATTAAAAGAAAAGTGAAGAAAAGTCTCTTGCCAAAGATTATTTTTGTTAAAAATGCAAATAATATTTTCCTTTATGCTAATCTCAAAAACTCCACCCTAACACCTTCAATAAAATTTAAACTATCAATCACCTTAATTGAATTAGATTTCCTAACCACAAATTCTAAATAACAATCATTCTCGAACCTATGATTCATTTGTGGAAGATCGTTTTCTTTCATAACTCTCATAACATCATTCATTAAGATATATTCAAAACTAACCCCATAAACTTCATCAACAGTTTTCTCAATAATTACTGCATTTTCCAACGCATCAAAAGCTGCTTGTTTATAGGCTTGAACAAGTCCACTAACTCCTAATTTTACACCTCCAAAATACCTAACAACCACAACTAAAACATTAGTTAAATCCTTAGAAAGCAACTGACCATAGATAGGTTTTCCACCTGTCGAGGATGGCTCACCATCATCATTCATTCTAAAAATAGATTTGTCCTGACCTAAAATATAAGCATAGCAATGATGACGAGCATCAAAATATTCTTTCTTAATATCTTTAATAATATCTTTAATCTCATCAGTGTCTTTAACGGGAAAAGCAAAAGAAATAAACTTACTCCCCTTTTCCTTATAAATTCCCTCAGATTTCTCTTTAATAGTAAGAAAGCTATCATCAAACATAATTACTATATATTAATATATTTCTCAATCCAGTCTTCTCCAAATATAATCTTTTCCATAGGCTTTCTCTCTAATAAGTTCTTAGGTGAAAGAAGACCTTTCATAAAAAACCTATTCCCAACCAAAACATTAGCCTCATCCCATAAGTTTTTATTCATAAACTCCATCAAAGTAAATCTTCCTCCCTCAACAATTAGAGAAGAGGCTTTAATATCATAATATATATAATGTATAATCTGATAAAGAACTTCCTTTTCAAAATCCAACTTAACATAAGTAATCTCTCTATCAAGAAAATCCTTCTTCGAATTAAAAATAATTGTTTTTTGAGAATTATCCATGAAAAAACTATCCTTAGGAATTGTTAAGTCCCTGTCAATAGTCATACGAATAGGGTTACTACCATAATAATGACGAACATTCAATCTTGGATTGTCATTAATAATAGTACTCTTTCCTACAAAAATACAGTCTTCCATAGCTCTTTGTTTATGAACCCATAGCTTTAAAGCATCATTAGTAATCCAATAAGGCTCTATGCTACCTTCTCTTCTATCAATATCCATAAAACCATCTAAAGTTTGAGCCCATTTCAAAATTATATAAGGACGACTCTTTTCATGTCGAGAAAAGAACCTTTTATTCAATTCTCTACCCTCTTTTTCTAAGACTCCAGTTATAACCTCTACTCCTGCATCCTTTAGAATCTTAATCCCACCACCATCAACCTTAGGATTTGGATCAGTATTGGATATAACTACTCTCCTAATTCCACTATGAACAATTAAATCTGCACAAGGAGGAGTTTTCCCCCAATGTGAGCACGGCTCAAGATTAACATAGAGAGTAGAATTTTTAAGTAAAGTCTTATCTTCAACAGAATTGATAGCATTTGGTTCAGCATGAGAAAGTCCGTAAGCCTTGTGGTAGCCTTCGCCAATTATCTCATCCTTATAAACAACCAAAGCACCAACCATAGGATTAGGACTAACCTTTCCCCCTCCCAAAGCGGCCAATTCCAAACACCTTCTAATATATAGTTCTTCTTTCATACTTTAATAATAAGTCTACAAATTTAAGCCTTTTTCTCAAAACAAAAAACCATAAGTGAAAATGTCTATATCTTTGCAAAAAAATATAATATGAGGATAGCTTCAAATAAGGTTAGGGATATAAAAATATTTGCACAAAAGGAATTAAAGGATATCTATTCGGAAGAAGAGATAAGATCAATGATTACCCTATTAATAGAACATTTTACTGGACTTGACTCAATCAAACAAAGCATTGAGCCTCAAACTACTGTTTTGGAATCAGACCTACTTAAGCTAAACTTTGCCATAAAAGACCTTAAGAAAGAAAAGCCTATACAGTACATTATGGGAAAAACCAACTTCTATGATTTAGAAATACTTCTTAACCAACAAGTACTAATACCAAGACCTGAAACAGAAGAGCTGGTAAATTTATTAATTAAGGAGAATAAAAGCAAGAAAGATATAAGAATTGCTGACCTAGGATGTGGAAGTGGAGCAATTTCACTAGCAATCAAAAACAATTTACCTCAAAGCAAAGTATATGCTTTTGATATAGAAGACAAAGCTATTGAACAAACAAAGGAGAACGCCAAAAGATTGTGTTTAGAAATAGAAGTTATAAAAAAAGACATCCTAAACCCTTCTTTCACAAAAGAAGAATTTGATATAATTGTTTCTAATCCACCTTATGTTATGGAAAAAGAAAAGTCATTAATGAGAAACAATGTTCTATGTTACGAACCCCATGAGGCTCTTTTTGTTAGAGATGAGGATGCATTAGTTTTCTATAAAGCAATAGCAGAATTTGCAAAGACTAACCTAAAATCAAAAGGAAGGATATATCTTGAAATTAATGAAAACTTAGCAAAGGAAACTGCTGACTTGTTTTCCCTATTCAATACCGAAATTAAAAAAGACCTATTCGGAAGATATAGATTTATTATTGCTTCAAAGCCATAAACCAATAATCCGATTAGGTCTTTACATAACAAACTTAATTGCTATGAATTAACTTGTTTAATTAACAATTAACTTTCTTGTTTGAGAATATTTACCATTTCTTAGTTTTATAAAATAAGTTCCTTTCTTAAATGAAGAAACATCAACCCCTACCTCTAACTTATTACCAATTGGTTTTTCAACAATTCGTTTAATCTCTCTTGATTGAACATCAAAAATACTTATTTCTATCTCTCCCTCAACACCAATTAAGCTAATTATTGTCTTTTCATTGGTTGGATTAGGATAAACCATTAAACTCATGCCATTATCAACAACATTTGCTGGCAAGGAAATAAGAATTGATCTTAAAGAATAGAAATACTCACTTGTATCAAAAGACCAAGAAACTCCATCTAAACTATAATTAGTTGCTTGAATATCATATTTAAGCATGTGGGAATAGTTCTCGAAATAAATTAATGTGTTGTTTGCAGAACTTGATTTTGGTTTCAAAAGCTGATCAGATGTGTAATCATAGTCGAAAGCATGAATTACTTTTTGACTACATAACCATACCTCATTATAGAACAAATAAGTTTCAGCAAGCACTTGATTTGTATAACTATCATAAGAGAATGAATCAATATTATGAAGATTCCACTCATCATTACCATACATATAAGTATGTTGTGATAATTTTAAATTGTTAGTATTATAAGATATTTCAATTTTATTACTAGGTGTCCAGTTTGTGCTATAATAAGAACTATAGATTTCCTGCAACTTTTCAATCAATAAGTTATCTGAATTATAAGTAAAGTATGTTTTAGTTCCATAAACCAGAGCTGCAGTATCGTTATAGCTTTCGTATAAAGAATATGTTTTGTTATTATTCTGATCATAAATGTTTGTAGTTTGGCTTCCTAAATACTCATTAAGACCATCACTATTATAATAATAGATATTTTCATTAATTACTAAATTATCAGCATTATAGATAAAATCTGTTTTAGAAGAAAGAATCCAATCATTTAAATCTTCATTAAAGAAAGAAGTAATCTGTCTTGTTTTTAAATCATTAGTATATTCATAGTTCATTTTCACATTATCAATCCAAACATTATCAATCATAATACTCATAATATCTTGAACTATCCTACGATTATTATCATAAGTATATACAGTTAACTCGTGAGGCAAAAAGTAATTAGAATCATAATTCCAAATATGGAAAAGAGAACTAAGAAGCAAGCTGTCCTGATTATATGTATTAACAATCTTGTGAAAGACATCTTTCATTAAAATAAGATTTCCCCTTTCGTCATATTCAAAAACAGTGGGTTCATCTGGATTTGAAAAATGCTTTATACTATCCAATGCCATAAGTTGCAGAGTGCTTTTTGAGGATGATTTCGGCCCCTCTTTCCCAACAATAGTTTGAGAAAACGTATTTTGTATCCCAAATAAAATGAAAAACAAAATAAAAGAATAATACTTTTTCATAATAAAAAATTTGGTTTATAATATGCAAATATAATAAATTATATAGCTAAAACCTATAATATTACTTGTTTTTTGTCTAAAATCATATTTAAACATATACAAACAAGTTTTTTAATATCATCAAAAACACAATCTAATCAAAATAGAAAACCCCTAAACAAAGAATCCTAATAATTGCATTTTAGTTCAGTCTCTTATTTTCAAATCTTTATTTATATCATTACCCATTTTTATATTGTATTCTTTGTATCTTTGCAAAGAATTTTTCATGCGTTTGGAAGGGTTGTTTATAGTAAATAATCCTTCCAAACGCTTTTTATTGAGAAACATAACTATTAATAAATAAATTTACAACAGAGAGAAAATGAGTCAAGAAAACGTTTTTACAGTTAAAAGCCAAGTAGCAGACCCTACTACCCTAGGACTTTTTGGTTTAGCATTAGTAACCATGGTTGCTGCTTCAAACAAATTAGGCATAACCACAGATGTATCAGGAATTATTCCTTGGGCAATCTTTATAGGAGGTATAGCTCAGGTAATCGCCAGTATTTTCGATTTTAAACATAATAATCTATTTGGAGCAACAGCCTTTTCAGCTTATGGATTATTTTGGATAGGAGTATCATTTACTTGGATGATCAACTTAGGATTCTTCGGAGAGCCAATGAAAGAGGCATTAGATATGGGACAGTTTGGATTTGCCCTTCTTGGATTCTTTATCTTCTCACTATTTATGACAGTTTCAACTCTAAAGATGAACCCTGTGATGCTAATATTAATGCTATTTATCGACTTACTTCTTTTTGCACTTATGATGTACACCTTCACCCATTCACACACTTGGGGATTTGTTGCAGGAATTGCAGAGGCAGCAACCTCATTACTATCTTTTTATATGATGGGAGCAAAATACCTTAATACCTTCTTTGGCAAAACAATAATACCAGTAGGAAAGCCGCTTATCTAAAACACTTCTATTCTTTAAAGAATAAATTTTATAATACCTTGAATTATTTTTTTTGGAAACATAATAAGTTATTCCTTGGATACTAGTCTTAATGGAAGCATTAAGGTTAATAATACATTTTAGTTAAATCAATAACCAACTATAAGTCAATCGACATATTTAAACCAGAGCAAGAAAAATTCTGCGACGAATTATCCTCTATTCCTAATTCTATATTAGTTTTTTCGCCTTCAATATATGGTGCTGATAGATCCTATTTTGAAAATAGAAGAACTCCAAGGGATTAATTCAAACATTAATAAAAAAGGGTGCACCATTGAAAGTACACCCTAAATTAAAATATTTGATAGATTATGTTTATCCCATAAATGGATAACGATAATCTGTTACTGCTAATAATGTTTCTTTAACACATCGTGGACTTAACCAGCGATATAGGTTTAGTTCCGATCCAGCCTTATCGTTGGTTCCTGATTTCCTTGCTCCTCCAAATGGTTGATTACCTACAACTGCTCCTGTTGGTTTATCGTTGATATAGAAATTACCCGCTGCATAACGAAGCTTATCAAGTGCTACATCTATTGCATAACGGTCTTTTGAAAATATGGAGCCTGTTAGTGCAAATGGTGATGTTGTGTTGCAAAGCTCAAGGGTTTCTTCGTATTTTTCTCCATCATATAAATAAACAGTAAATACTGGGCCGAAAAGTTCGGTTTCCATTGTTTCATACTTAGGATTTGTTGTAACAATTATGGTTGGTTCAATGAAATAACCTACTGTCTTATCTCCCTTTCCACCAATAACAACCTTAGCTTCTGTTGAATTATGTGCTCTTTCAATATATTTCATGATATTATCAAATGATTTCTCATCAATAACAGCATTAACATAATTGCTCATCTCTCTAACGCATCCTACTTTTATTTCAGATGTCATTTCTTTTATTAGTTTAAGAGTTTCTTCCCAAATAGCCTCAGGAATATATCCTCTTGATGCTGCAGAACATTTTTGTCCTTGGTATTCAAAAGCACCTCTAACAATTGCAACTGCTAAGTCTTTTGGCTCTGTTGTTTTGTGAGCAAAGATAAAGTCCTTTCCTCCTGTTTCTCCAACAATCTTTGGATAGGTATCATAGTTATTGATATTGTCGCCTATTTGCTTCCAAAAGTTATTAAAGGTTGTGGTTGAGCCTGTGAAATGTATCCCTGCTAAGTGTTTTGAAGCAAAACATACGTCTGAGATTACTGCCCCTGAACCTGGTACAAAATTAATTACTCCATCAGGTAAGCCTGCTTCTTTAAAGAGTTTCATTAGGTAGTAGTTAGAAAGTATTGCTGTTGTTGCAGGTTTCCAAACCGTAACATTACCCATAATAACAGGTGCAATGTTTAGGTTGCAAGCAATTGCAGTAAAGTTAAAAGGAGAGATTGCATAAACAAAACCCTCTAGAGGACGATATTCTAAACGATTAATTGCAGTATTGTCGCTCATTGGTTGTTGAGCATATATTCTGGATGCATAATAAGCATTGAAACGAAGGAAGTCAATAGCCTCACATGCTGAGTCAATTTCTGCTTGGAAAGGATTCTTTGCCTGACCTAACATTGTTGATGCATTAATTAAATTACGATATTTCTTTGATAACAACTCTGCCACCTTCAGCATAATGGAGCAACGTTCAATCCAATGAAGATTTGCCCATTGACTTTGAGCCTTAAGAGCAGCCTCAATTGCCATTTCAACAACCTCTGGAGTTGCCATATGATAAGTTGCCAAAACATGATTATGCTCCGTTGGCATAACAACCTTACCCATTTTCCCTGTCCTAATTTCTTTCCCACCAATAATTAATGGTATCTCAATAGTTGTGTTGTACTGTCTTTCAAGCTCTTGTCCTAAAGAAATCCTTTCAGGAGAATTTGGAGCATAACCCATTACCACTTCGTTTTTGGGCCTTTCAAAAAAGAATGTTGTGTTGTTCATAATATAATAATTTTAAATGATAAATACTGTCTTTTAGCATAGAAACTAAAATTCAATTCTGCAAATATATATTTTGTTTTTGGTATTTACAAATTTATCATTACTTTTGTAAAGCTATAGAAAGAAGGAAAATGAATAAAGAACTAAGTGAAATAAACTCCGATATTAGTTCCGATGAAATTACAATCATCGGGATATCAACCTCCATTGATGGACTTTCATTGGTTCAAAAAATAAACTCCCTATTCCAAACCAACCTCAAACTCTACAGAGACTTCGAAAGCTACGACAAGGAACTAGACCAAATAGCCTTTTTCAAAAACTATTACTTCTACAATTCTCCATATAGACTAAAGAATTTTCTTCTTTCCAACAAAAATAACGAAAACCTAATACTTATAAAGGATAAGAACCTTCTTAAAGAAAAGAAAGCATTCGACTATTTATATATACTTATAGGTAGAGACCATTTGCGACATGCCGAATCTCTCATTCAATCAATTAAAAGCATTCCAAACATATCGCTAGTAAAAACAATTTATCCTCAAGAAACACCAAATAATAAACCCTCTCCAAAACAAAATCAACCTAAAATACAAACTCTAAATCTTTTCGAGAATAATACAGAAGTTAAACCTCAAAGCAAAGTCAACAAAAAAACAAAGAAAGACAATGTAAGTATAACTAATATAATTCAAGACATAGACTATAATTTAGGGCATACAATGTATGAGAAAAGGTTATTCTTGGGATTTAAACTTAGACTTAGTGATAAGTTATTATGCCAAATAAATAAAACAATTACATATTTTGGATTAGAAGACATAAAGTCAATAAGACCCGAAAACTATCACCTAACTCTATGCTTTATAGGCAACACAAGCAAAAAACAAATGAACAAGATAAAAGTTATTGTTCAAGGAATATTAGAACAAGAGTATAAAAAAGATATAGATATTGTAATTAATGGAGTAGATTATTTTGAAGAAAGAAATAATATTATATCATTATATTTGAAATTTGAGAGAAACTCAGAACTAATAAACCTCAATCATAAGATTAAAGAAGCCTTAAAAAACAAAAACTTATATAATATCAACCGAGACTTCATCCCTCACATAACCATAGCAAAGATTAAAAACCTTAGAGATAAAACAAAAAAAGAAGATATAAAGAAAATGTTTGGGAAGGAAACAGAAAGAATCAAACTTTCCCCTGTTATACTTTTTGAAAGCATATCAATCGACAACACAACAAGGTACGATGTGCTTCAGCTATTTGACATCCCAAAACACCTACAACTTTAAGGCATAAATCCCGTTCTGAATATGCTCAAAACCATTTCTTTGCAAAACCTTAACAAAAGGAATGCTCTTAGGACAAGATTCAGAAATAATATATTTATATTTCCCAATAGACTTAATAATTCTAATAAGCTCTTCAACTATTGAATGGCCAAGACCTTTATTAAGAAACTCCTCTTCACCTATCATAAAATCAATAGCCACACTCTCACTATTCAAAGGATTAAAACTACCAACAGGAGACTTATATGTTTCGTAAAACTGAACAAAACCAATAGGCTTACCATGCTCCACAATATAATAATTAATCCACTCATTATAAAATAAATTATCCTTAACATAAGATATTAACTCTTCATGCTCAACCCAAAACTTCTTGATATAAGAATTCTTCAACCATCTACCCAACAACCCTAAATCATCAATACTAAACTTCCTAAAAACCAATGAATCCATTTTTATATCTATAATTATTATTAAACCATGCGCAAAATTAACCCTAGTCTACGATAGATACATGTAAACGTTGCAATAATACTAATAAAAACGAAGAAAAACCCAGCAAAATTTTAACACATATAACAAAACTAAATGATTTTTATTAACATAATCACGAGCATATGGAGAAAGATAATTCGACAATGAAGAGCAAAACACATACCCTATTGTCAATACCTTAACCAAAATACGAAAAATAAAAGAGGAAATATAAAGAGATAATTAGAAAAAAAGAAGAGTATTTAATCTATTCCATAAACCACATAAAAAATTATGTGCAGTTATTAAATACTCTTCCGCTTAAATACCAAGAAACGAATTAATCCGTAAACAAAACACAATCTTTGGAAGAAACTGCGATTATTCCATTTCTCTACCACAAATATACAACATTCAAACCCCTTTGTCAAGTAAAAAGACCATAAAAACACATAAAACAAACTAAAATAGTGATTTATAAATATTCCCTTTCCTCAAATTATATACTTAATCTAATTTACTAAAACAAAGAAAGGATTTCATAAATCAAAGACTTAATCTTATAAAATCAAGTATTAATTAAGTAAGGTGGCAGGTTACATGCAGTAAGGTGGCAGGTTACTCGAGTAAGGTGGCAGGTTACTTATAGTATGGTGCCACCTTACTAAAATGAAACGCTGTTTTAGAAAATTCTTTCTTTAATCTAATTTTCTCTTTCTTTGATTCAGGAAATTATTACAGGGTTTTAATTTCTTATTTCTTCGTTTCATTTTCGGTTCAATACCTTAAAATAAAACAAATACACATTTTCGTTAAGGATATTCACCCCTCCTCCCCCATAACAAAAACTCCCTCCAAATCAACTTTATGATAAGGAGGGAGTTTTTATTTATTTATTTATTCTTTTGTGGCTAAGGTTTATTTTTTCATGCCGCTGTTTCTTAGGACTGCGTCTATTGATGGGTCTTTGCCTCTAAAGTTTTTGTATAGTTGGTCTGCGTAGTTAGTGCTGCCTTTTGATAGGATCTCGTTCTTGAAGCGGTCTGCGGTTTGTTTGTCGAAGATGTCGCCTGTTTCTAAAAAGGCATCAAATGCGTCTGCGTCTAAGACTTCTGACCATACGTATGCGTAGTACCCTACTGCATATCCTCCGCCAAAGACGTGGGAGAAATAGGTTGAACGGTAGCGTGGTGGTATTTGTGATATTAGTCCTATTTTGTCCATTGCTTTTTTCTCAAATGCTGTTACATCGCCTACTTTGTCTTTTGTGGTTAGGATATGGTATTCCATATCTAGGTATGCTGCTGCATAGCGTTCTGTCATTGCGTATGCTACGTCAAATTTGCTTACTGATTCCATTTTGGTTAGTAGGTCTTGTGGTATTACTTCTCCTTTTTCATTTTTTGCAAACATTTTCAAGACTTCTGGTTTTGAGCACCAGTGTTCTAAGATTTGTGATGGTAGTTCTACGAAGTCTCTTGGTACTGTGGTGCCTGAGGTTGAGATGTATGTGCAGTTGGATAGTAAGCCGTGTATTGCGTGTCCCATTTCGTGGAATATGGTTGATGCTTCTTCGGCTGTTATGGTTGTACGGCCTGATGGTGATTTTGCGTAGTTGAAGCATACTGTTATAATTGGGGTGACTGATTTATCGCCTTGCTTATATTGTTCTCTATATCCATTGCACCATGCTCCGCCTTGTTTTGATGCTCTGGTGAATGGGTCCCAGTATAGTATTCCTACATGTTCATCTTTTTCGTTCTTGCATTCAAATACTTGAACATCGTCTGCGTATGTCTTGATGTCTTTTCTTTCGGTAAATGTTAGTCCGTATAGTTTGGTGATGACGTCAAAACAACCTTGTCTTACATTGTTTATCTCAAAGTATGGTCTTGTTTGTTCTGCATCGTAGTTGTATTTTTGTTTTCTTATTTTGTTTGCATAATAGCTCCAGTCCCATGCCTCAAGGGTTGCTCCTTTATGGTCTTTGTCTAGTAGCTTTTGTAGTTCTATTACGTCTTTCTTTGCTGCTGGTATGGAATAGGAAAGTAGTCCTTCTAGTAATGTGTATACTTCTTGTGGGGTCTTGTTCATTCTTTCTTCTAAGACATAATCTGCAAAAGTTTTATAGCCTAGTAGTTCTGCTTTCTCTGCTCTTAGGGCTACTATTTTCTCTATGTTTGCTTTATTATCGGTCTCTCCTCCATTATTACATCTATTGTTCTTTGCCTTAAAGATCTTCTCTCTAAGTTCTCTGTTATCTGCATATTCTAGGAATGGAAATACTGATGGGCTATCTAATGTATATACCCATTTGCCTTCTTGTTTCATATCTTTTGCAGTTGCTGCTCCTTGCTCCACTAACCACTCTGGTAATCCTTTTAGGTCTTCTTCTTTGTCTATAACAAGGGTATATGATTTTGTTTCTTTAAGTAGGTTGGAGATAAATTTAGCTTCAAGTGTTGTCAGCTCTCCATTTACTTTTTTAAGTTTATCTTGCTTAGTCTTATCAAGTAATGCTCCTGAGCGTACAAATCTCTTATAAGTCTTTTCAAGCAACATTTGCTGTTCTTGGTTAAGGTTTTCTTTCGACTTATTGTCCCAAACCATCTTAACCCTTTCAAACAACTTACCATTCATAGTAATCTCATCACCATGTTTAGCAAGCATAGGACCAATCTTTTCTTCAAGAGCTTGTATCTCCCCATTGGTATTTGCAGCAGTCATGTTGAAAAACACACCACTTACCTTAGCAAGTAGCTCACCTGAGAAATCAATAGCCGCAATGGTATTCTCAAAATTTGCCACTTCTTTATTCTTAACAATACCTTCAATCTCTTTATTATGAACCCTCATACCCTCTTCAAAAGCAGGCATATAATGTTCAACTTTTATCTCATCAAAAGGAATGGTTCCAAAAGGCGTATCCCATTCTTTAAGGAAAGGATTATCAGCAAGCTCATTCTTACCACAACCCACAACCAAAAATGCTGCACTTAGCATAATCAAAAAAGTTTTTTTCATGTTGTATTTATTTATATTTGTTTATTATTGATATTAGTTTGTTTATAAATTATATATTATCAATCAAGTCCATTCAATCATCAACCGTCTTCTTAAACTTAAACTTAGGCTCCTCACCCCTCCAGAGCCTCTTAATGTTTTTCCTATGAGTATAAGGAATAAACACAGCCACCAAACAAGTAAAAACAATCAAAGGCCAATACACATTATAACTAAGCCAATGCCCACAACTAACATAAAGAATAGGAAAAGCAATGGAAGAAAAAATGGAAGCAAGAGAAATGAATTTAGAAAGCACAAAAGTGATAATGAAAATAGCAAGAATAAGAGGGAGTAAACGCTCGAAGACTCCTATAATAACACCAAACATAGTTGCAACACCCTTACCACCCTTAAAGCCAACATAAATAGGAAGAGCATGACCCACAACAGCAATCACACCAAGCACAAGCTTATAATAAGTCAAATACTCAGCACCAGAGACCATACCCCAAATATCAGTGTAGAAACGACCAAAGAAATTAGCCAAATAAACAGCCATCCAACCCTTAAAAGCATCAATCCCCAAGACAAAAATACCAGGCAAAAGCCCCAAAACCCTAATAGTATTAGTAGCACCAGCATTCTTACTGCCTTTCTCCCTCACATCGATACCATAAAACTCCCTACCAATCCAAACCGCCGAAGGAATAGACCCAATTAAATAGGCCGCAATACCCCCAAGGGCAAGCATAATATAATGTATTAACGTCATAATAATCTATTTTACTTTAAACTATAAATCAAAACTATTCATTTCCACTATCAAACTCATCAATCTTCTCCAACTTCCTAATAAAACTAATCTTCTCATTAGGAGTAGCCAGCCTATAAGTATAAACCTTACCATCTGAGCCCTTAAACTCCCTATCCTTAGAAGCAGTCTCTTTAATATAATCGTTAAAAATATCGTAGGAAGAAATAGCGCTCATGGAAGCCCCATTATAAGAGAAGAAATACCAATGATCGGGATTAGCCTCAATATAAATCCTAATTTCATTAGAAATAGAGGTTTTCACAAGCTGAATCTTAGCCCTAATAACCTTATTCACCTGATACTTCCCAACAATACTCAATTCTGCATCTCCATAAGAAACATAAGAATTTAATATAGGATCCCATTGCATCTTAACATTTGAAAAATAAAGAGAATAATCCATATCTTTTGGTATTGTTTTCCATTCCCCTGTTATCAATAAATCTTCATAAATATCAACACCTTTTTCCTGTCCATACATTGCAACAAGTTGTTCTTGATATTTTGATGTCTCAAACTCAATAGGAGAAAGGTTCATATCCTCATAAAGCTCAACCCCCATATAATCTAAGGCAAGTTGAGAGAATGGGAATTTAATACCAATACTCATATTTAAATCGGCAGTAAGAGTATTATTATTAATCTTCATTTCGCCGTAATTTTGCATTTTAACAAGACCAGACTTACTTAAACCAATATTAATATTACCTTGTCCCTTAGCATCGCATGATGTTTTATTCATAACAAGATAGTCACCTAAAGTCTCTTTCATATCTTCTAATTTTTCCATAGATGCAATCCTGTATTCATTAGAAGCCTTATCATAAGTTAGGAAACCACTAGCCTTCATAAAAGTATTATCAGCCTCAATATCCTTTGTTAGAAAAGCTGACTTAGGTTCCATATTCTTTGGGTTGAATTGAAGAGATGCGGTTACTCTTTGTCCATCAACCGATATTGGAGCCTCTGAAATTGGTATATAGATATGATTAGCATCAACTCTTGATTTAAAATTAACAAAAGCAAGGTTCTCATTGCAATTATGAGTTAACTGAACTCCTCCTTCGAAAAAGAAATTACTATCTTTTGCATCAACTTGAATCTTTCCAAAGAAATTAAAGACTGGACTTAATTGTATTGGACTATCCTTAGAGATTGTTCCAAAGCTTCTTGTTGATATTGGGTCAGGATTAATCTTTGACATAAAGATTGGGTGTTTCTTTTTATTTTCATCAACATAATCAATATATCCATTTGCTGAATAAAGTGAAGATGAAAATATATGAACCCTTGATGAATAGAACTCATGAAGACGAGTTTCTGTATCTACAAGTATTCTTGCATCTTCAATAGTATCCATTTGAGCTCCTGGTCTAATAATAATTGTTGGGTCAGTTGGTCGTATTGCAGCATCGCCACTTCTAATTAGGAATACCTCATCAGCTGTTAGTTTATTTGTTTTCAAACTTAGTGTAGCATTAACTGAATTGAAGGTTAGCCCTTTTTGAACAGGGTTTGTTGCAATGAATTTAGCACCTGGCTGTTCTAAGTCGACTAAACTCTTGATATCTTTCTTTGGAAAATCTCCAGAACTAACACTATTTGAATTTAGAAGTGCAAGTTCTTTTGAGTCCATTATCCAATCAAATTTATCTACTTCACAACTATATTGTAGGTAGGTTAAATCGCATGGCTTAACTCCTTCCATTGACTTAAACTCTCCTCTTCTTGTTTTAAAATCAACCTTAGATTTTACTTCATTTGCTTTAAATGCAATATCTAATCCATTTAACGACATTAGGGTAAAGTTTGCAGTATCTGCATTATAGTAAATGCCTTTAAACTTAAAGTTATCAGCATCAACTATCATTTCCGCAGATTTGTTTGTTCCCTTTCCTGTCAAACCAGTTGGTGTAACAATTAGAGTACCACTATGAAGAGCTTCTCCACCATACATCATAAAAGGTTCTGCTTTTTGATGAACAAGCATATAGTCTTTATATGGGAACCAATGTTCTGAGGTTTGTGTAACACTTACTTCTGGAAACTCAACACTTGATTTATTGGAGCAAACAAACTTATCGGTTATAGAGACCATTGAATCAGGTAAGAAAACAAACATTCTTGAATCAGAACGTGAAGCTATATATTCTAAATAACCTGCACCTAATAGCCCTTGAAGACTTAAATCAACTCTATTGTAAAACTTTCCTTTCCCTCCATAAGCAGGCATTCCGATATTTGGAGTTTCAATAATAAATCCAAGAGAATAGTCTTTCATAACCTTAAGTGGCTCTTTTATATCTGGGAATATGCCTGCAGATTTAAGAACTCCAGTAAACTTAACACTATCAGTTTTGAAGGTCATTAAATCTTTTAACTTGAATGGGTCTAATTTATAATAGAATGATTCTCTTAGATAAGCTCCTTGTTGGATTTTTGGTTGGTCGTAATAGACATAAGAATCCTCAAGTGATGATAGCATTGGGTAGCCTGGAACTCTTTTTATACTACTTTTGTTTGTAGGGTCATCAATTAATAGTTCGCAAACTAAGTTTTGAAGAGGGGTTTGAATTCTTACTATTTTGTTTGTGTCTCCATATAATGGAACAAAGAAAGCCATTGAATCTATTTTAGGAAGGTTAAGGGCAAACTTCTCATAATCGAAATAACATCTCTCTCCTCCCATATTAAATCTACCTGCTGTTATCCTGCCATTAAACTCAAAACTCCTATTCTTTTTCATTACAATTTCTCCATTCACAGGAGCTATATTAACAAAATGAGTGTCGGATAAAGAAAAGTTTTCAATGCCATACATTCTTAAATCCATATCAAAAATATTTAGAACAGCATTAGCTCCTTTTTTGGTTGAGGATACAAAACGTATATTGTCATAGTCTTGCTTCTTGATATTGGCTTTAATGTAGTCGTATATCTTTTCTTTAATAAAGGCTGTTTTACGGTAAGATTCATAGTTGATGAAACCACTAATTGCAAGACGCATAAGCATAACCTCAGCTTGTGTTTCATCCATTCCAATAAAGCGTGCAAACTCTTTTACCGGTATATTATTCTTTTTGTATTTCGCAACAAAGTCTCTGACCCTATAAATTGGATTAACTTCATCTATTCCCTGAACCTTATCCCATTTTAATTGGGTGAAATAGTTATTTGATTCGAAGGATGCAAAGGAAACACTGTTAGCTGGCCCCTTAACAGAAGTAAATTCAATAATATGACCATTCAATTCAACATATACTGCTTCTGTGTAAATATCTATTGCGTGATAGGAATCGACCCAAGGACTTGCTGAAATCCCTTCTTTATTATTTATACAGGCTATTTCTCTTAAGTTTTTATTATATCTCATAAGGAGTCCTGGATGATAAATTGAGTCTTTATTAATATAGAAAGTTACTTGACAATTGGGAGTTGCTATCCCATCTTGACTAAAAGGGTGGGTAATTGCTTTTGCTTTACAGAACAACTTACCTTCTTTCTTAAATACTAATTCTGCTGGTTCTTGTGCATCTCCTGTTCCCAAAAACTTTCCTCCTTGCTGTGTAAAACCACCAATATAATCAACATCTGGGAATATATTTTTTATTATTTCTTCTCTCTTATATGAATAGAATCTTGGAAAACTTAACTCCTTAACCTTGTCGGAGCATTGGTCTTCAAAACTACCACTAAGTTTATGTTGAAAATATTCTTTGTTGGTAAACTGAACTGAATCGGCAAATATGGCTGCTCTTTTTAGCGAAACAGTGAAATTTGACAACTCAACATATACTTGATCTTTTGGTAAGCCTGCCCTTGAAAAATCAATCTTCCCTCCTTTTCCTTCAAAGAACTGTTCTACTATATAAAACCTACCTACGGTTGAATAAAGAGTATTTTCATCTTTTTGTGAAGAATATGTTAAGTCTATATTTGAAGAAAAGTCAACATAAGGTCCTCTAATTGTATCTATCCTAATATTATAGCCATTATGCTTTACTTTCCAATTTACAGTTCTTGATGTATAGAGTGAATTGAATTTAACTAAATTAAGTGAAGTATTTATTGCATCATTGAAAGCTCCTAGTGTTGCGGACTTAATTGTCCATTGCAGCCCTTTAAACCATTGGTTATAACTTTCTTTTGACTGATTTGCTGATTGGAATGCTATTTGTGTTTCAATAAAATCGAAGAATCCTGGAATTGGTCTAACTCTTTTCTTTAACATATCATTTGAAAGAACAATCACATCTTGTTTTTGTTGAGATGGGATAGCACTCCAAATACTTGAATATTTTAAGATAAGCTCTTCATATTCTTTTTGCTTATCCTTTTTCATATTCACATCAGACTTGTAAAACTCAATAAGCTCTTCTATATAGGTATCTGAGTTTCCACTAAATTCCTTAAATCTTTGTGCAAAAACATTTAAACCAATACCGAAAACTAATAGAGTTAAAACTAATCTTTTGAAAACCATTTTCCTTATTTTATTTTTTTATCAATCTTAATGCAGCCCAATTATCTTTTGATATTTGCCTATCTAATCTAAAACCATATTTCGATGCCTCTTCCATCAAAATAGGAATATCTTCTACGTAGAAACCACTCAAAAACAAAACTCCTCCATCTTTTATATGTTTAGAGTATTTCTGCATATCTTGAAGAAGTATATTTCTATTTATATTTGCAATGAAAACATCGTATTCTCTGTCCAAAAGGTTCGAATCACCATATCTAACAATAACATCAGACTTATTGGTCTTAACATTTTCTAATGCGTTTTTATAAGCCCACTCATCGTTATCAATAGCCTCAACATAAGATGCTCCTTTCATTTTAGCTAATATTGCCAAAACACCTGTACCACTTCCCATATCCATTAAGTCTTTTCCTTCTAGATTTTCATTTTGAAGAAGTTCTATTATTTGGAATGTTGTTGGATGATGAGCTGTTCCAAATGACATTTTCGGGGATATTTCAATATTATATTCAACCTCCTCTAATGGTTTGTGAAAATGAGCATGTACATAACAATAGTTATTAATTAGAACCGCAGGATAGGATTTCTCCCATTCAGCATTCCAATCTTGTTGCTCAATTTCATTTTTCTTAGTTAATAGTTCTACATGAGGATTTAAGCCAATAAACCTATCAATTAATACATTAAGCTCCTTATCGCTAAAAAGCACCTCTTGACAATAAGCTAAAAACCCCTCATTTGTATCCTGAAAACTCTCAAAACCAATATCACATAAATCGGATTGAAGAATCTCTGAATACATTTCAAGGGGTTTTATACTAAAATCTATTTCAATATATTTCATCTATATTTATTAAATCTGTTTTCTTTTTAGAAAGATGTGATAATAGCAAGAAAATCATCTGCTTTTAATGAAGCTCCACCTATTAATCCACCATCAACATCTTTATTTGCAAACAGTTCTTTTGCATTCTTAGGATTACAGCTACCACCATAAAGTATTGATATTTCTTCTGATACTTCTTTTCCGTACTTTTCTGTTAATAGAGAACGAATATATGCATGCATTTCTTGTGCTTGAGCTCCTGTTGCTGTTTTTCCTGTTCCAATAGCCCAAACTGGTTCGTATGCAATAATAACATCTAGAATTTCTTCTCCTGTTAAGTTGAAAAGACTTTCCACTATCTGAGTTTTAACAACATCAAAATGTTTTTCTGATTCTCTTTCTTCCAAAGCTTCACCACAACAGAATATTGGGCTAATACCGCTTTCAAGCAATTTAACAACCTTTGTTGATATTTCTTGGTTTGTTTCGTGGAAGTACTTTCTTCTTTCGCTATGTCCAACAATGCAATAATCAATATTCATTGAAGCTAACATCTGAGCTGACACTTCTCCTGTATATGCTCCATTATCAAATGATGATACGTTTTGAGCTCCTGCAAAGAAATTTGATTCTTGAGCAAGGTCTGAGGTTAGTTCTAAGTATGGATATGGTGGACAAACAATCACTGTTGTTTCTGTTTCCACTTCATCTAATTTTTCTGCAATTAGATTTACTAAATCATCAGCCTCTTCAAAGCCTAGATTCATTTTCCAGTTTCCTGCAACTATGTTTCTTCTCATAATAATAAAAATTTATTTTGTTAATACTATATGCAAAGGTAGTACTTTTTATTTGGCTATCCTTACTCTTGGATCTAAAATTCCATAGAGTATATCAACCACAATGTTAATCATAACTAATAATACACAAATAATCAAAAGAGCCCCCATAACCACAGGGAAATCATATTTCTCTAATCCATCAACAATTACAACCCCTACCCCTTTCCAGTCAAAGATATATTCAACAAATACTGCACCTGCCATAAGCGATGCAAACCAACCAGAAACTGATGTAATAACAGGGTTCATTGAGTTTTTAAGAGCATGACGTCTTAAGACTTGATATTTTGATAATCCCTTAGCTCTTGCTGTTCTAATATAGTCTTGAGAAAGGACATCTAATAAAGAACTCTTAGTTAATTCAGATATTACAGCTAAGGGTCTTATACCTAATGTAAATGCTGGTAGGATTATATTTTTAAGGTCAATATACTCTCCTCTTCCTAAACTATCTACCGAATAAAGACTTCCAAACATAGAAAGCCCTGTGTAGGGAGCAAGAACATAAGCAAAAAGCCAAGCAAATATTATGGCTGCAAAGAATGAAGGCAACGACATCCCCAAAACAATTACACTTAAATTGATTCTATCAAACCAACTATCTTTGAAAATTGCTGAAAGACTACCCAAGGTAACCCCTACAACAAAAGCAAAAGTCATGCTAACTAATGCAAGTATCATAGTATTGGGAAAAGCCTCATAAAGAATATCTGTTACCTGTCTTTTAGACTGGTAGCTCCTTCTTAGATATGGTTTTTTTAGAACAATAAGATTTTCTTTTCCTCCATAAAGCTTAATGTAAGAGTACTTTGTTTCATCTAAGTATCTTGATTTATCACTAGAACTCTTATGAAAAGATATTGGTGATAAATCATTTAAATAATATAGGTATTGAGTTAGGATTGGCTGATCAAGTCCTAAGTCTTTTTGAATTATTTCAACACTTTCCTGATCTGCCCTCTGACCTAACATCATGCGAGCAGGGTCACCAGGTAAGACATTAAATAAAAAGAATACAAGAGTTATTACTCCAAGTAATACAAGAAAACCATACCCTATTCTTTTTAATATAAAGTCTAACATTAAACTGGCTTTTGAATATTTAGTTCAGAAAATTCGGGCAATAATCTCCACGACCACTTCTTAACAACAACTCCATCCTTCATCATAACAACACCAGGATTAGAACGCATCATTGTTTCAATTGCTTTGTCGTCTGTAGAATAAATTATTACATCTTTCCAATTATGTTTCTCGGTAAAATCTGCCCATTTTTTTACTGATGAAGAAGTTATTATTACTGTTTGATATCCAAATTCAGCTGCTTTTTTCTCAAAATCTGCAACCTTTTTAATTGATTTTTTGGAAGGAGTTTCTAAATCTACTATTGTAAAAATAAAACTTACACCAGGATGAGACAAAACCTCTAAGGATTCATCCTCATCTGTCATTACATTAAGCATAGAAAAACCATCAGCAGCAACAGTATTAGTATTTATTACCCTGCTGCTAATAAAAGTCCAATTATCTGCAAAGTCTGGCTCATCTTGGTAAATCTTCATAAGCTCATCCATACCAAATTCTCTTTCTTGGTTGGTTGCATTGTTTTTGTACATTGCATAACTAACTGGTGGCTTTTGATCTTCTGGCTTTGGAACCATCCTATTCCCTTCTTTCCAAGCTCTAAAATCTATTATTGGTTCATACATTGCGTTGAAGACTGAAAAGCCAATAGCTAAAAATATTAGGACACCCATTACGCCAAATCCTAACTTACGATTAACTAAGGATGGGAACTTAACCTTATCAAACAAATAAGTAAGAATAAGAAGAACATCGAGAGCCATGTTTTTCCAAAAGGTTTGCCAATTGGTTAATATTACTGCATCGCCAAAACAACCACAATCAGAAACCTTATTAGTTAAGGCATCAATAAAAGTTAGGATGGTGAAAAACAACATCATTAGTCCTGCTATCCAGTTTGTTGTCTTTTTGAAAAAGCCTGAAACCAAAAGTATACCAACTATTAACTCAAAAGCACATAATATAATAGATACCACTATAGGCATCCAAGGTATGGCATTTATAAGTTCAGTAAATCCAAAAACTCCTAAATATTCTGAAATCTTATACGCAGTACCATAAGGGTCAACTGACTTTACAAACCCAGAAAATATAAATACTGATCCTACAATAATTCTACATAAACGTCCTAAATACTTCATAATTATTTTGTGTTATTAGTTGTCATTTAATTTTGATAAGAGCAAAAACTCCATAGTTAATAATATCATAATAATTTGCCTCTATTCCCTCAGAAACAAAAACCTTTCCTTGATTATCTTCAATTTGTTTCAATCTCATAATCTTCATTAAGATTAAATCTAAGATAGAACTCACCCTCATACTTCTCCATGCCTCAGAGTAGTCATGGTTCTTATCTTCCATTAGCTCTTTAGCTTGTCTAGCATATTTATCGTAAAGCTCTATTACAAATTCGTTATCAAGTTTTTCTTTGTTATCGTTAATTACTCCAAGTTCCAATTGAATAAGAGCTATTATTGAATAGTTGATAATACCAATAAACTCAGAACCTATGCCCTCTTCAACTTTCATTATACCTGATTCTTGAAATTGACGTATGCGATTTGCTTTAATAAATATTTGATCTGTTAGGGAAGGAAGCCTCAAAATTCGCCAAGAAGCACCATAATCTTTAAGCTTTGCAGAAAACAAATCCCTACATTGTTTTATCTCCTTATCATACTCTTGCGATGTGTTCATATAATTTTCTTATTGATTTAAATAAATATTCTCAAACAATTCCGTAATTTTGCTTTTCAATAAAGACAAAAAACTCAATGAAATCAATCGATAAAATTACAAATTTATCTTCAAATACCACAATTAATCTGCAAGGAAAATTAATTTCTCTTCAAAAGCCTCTCATTATGGGAGTCTTAAACCTTACCAAGGATTCATTCTATGATGGAGGAAGATATATAAATAATGTTGAAAAAGCTCTTATCCATGCAAAAGAAATGATAGAAGATGGAGCCGATATAATTGATATTGGAGCTTGCTCAACTAGGCCTAATGCTATTTTGGTGTCAGAAGAGGAAGAATTAGAACAAATTATTCCTGTCGTTAGAGAAATCAGAAAAGCGTTTCCTGATATAATTATTTCAATAGATACATTTTGGGCTAATGTTGCTGAAAAGGCAGTAAAAGAAGGAGCAAATATTATCAATGATATATCAGGCGGACAATTTGATCCTAAACTTTTCGAAGTCCTTCCTTCTCTAAATGCTCCATATGTCCTTACTCATACCCCAAACACTCCTGATAAAATGCAGGAAAACACTAATTACGAGAATATATTCTTGGATATTTGTGATTATTTCTCAGCAAAGATTGACACTCTTCACAAATTGGGAGTTAATGATATTATTCTAGACTTGGGATTTGGCTTTGGCAAAACCGTAGAACAAAACTACTTCCTCTTAAATCATATTCAAGACTTTAAAACCTTTGGTCTACCTATCCTAACAGGCATTTCCAGAAAAACTATGATATATAAGCCACTATCAATTACACCACAAGAGGCTTTAAATGGAACAACGTTCCTCCATGGCTTTGCATTGATGAATAAGAGCAACATTTTAAGGGTTCATGACGTTAAAGAGGCTAAACAATGTATTAAACTCTACAATTTAATTGAAAACAATAGATAAAAAAGCATTTAAATGATTGAATTATTAGTACTTCCTTTCCAATTAAAATTTATTGATGTATTAGACATCATTCTATCTTTAGTATTAGTATATTTTATTTATAAATTATTAAAAGGAACCACAGCCCTAAGTATAATTATAACTTTTGTAACCATATATTTCTTTTGGATTATTGTTTCATACCTTGAAATGAGAATATTATCAAAAGTTATTGGACAATTTATTAGTGTTGGTGCAATTGGAATAATTATTATTTTTCAACCAGAGATTAGAAGGTTTTTTGCATTGCTTGGTTCTAGAAGCATAGAAAGAGGTAAGAAGAATAGGTTTTTCTTTTGGAAGATTAACAAACACCAGCTAGATCATTTTAACTCAACAGCCATAGTTAAAACCTATCAGCACCTTTCCCAATCACAAACTGGAGCACTAATAGTTATAGCAAAATATAATGATTTAGAGTCAATTATTCATACAGGAGAACTTTTAGATTGTGAGATTAACTCCCAACTAATTGAAACAATATTTTTCAAAAATTCCCCTCTTCACGATGGAGCTATGATAATTAAAGACAATACAATCAGAGCAGCAAGATGTATTTTACCTGTAAGCTCTAGTTATCAAATCGCACCAAACTTAGGACTACGTCACCGTTCTGCAATTGGCATAACCGAACAAACAGACAGCATAGCAATTGTAGTAAGTGAACAAACAGGTGCTATTTCAATTGCAAAAGCAGGCGTATTAGAAGAATGTGTTACCCCAACCCGCCTTCAAGAATTCCTCGATTACGAGTTTAACTCCTAAGAAATTACATCCCTTAAATGAATCGCTGAAAGAATTTACTGAATCAAAGATCTACGGAATTAAAAGGCTCACATTAATTTTTTGGGGACTAAGCGAAAAGTTTATAAAGTCTGAATAGGAAAAAGTCAGTATCAGTCACACCTCTTAGATTAGCTCTAAAGAGTTTGATTTTAGAATTGAATGACTCTGCATTTGCATTGGTGTTTCGGTTGATAAAAAAATTAAGAATAAGAGTCTATCCTCTGCATCACTTCTTGAATGAAGTTCATATATGCTCCTAAATTCTAATATGTGTTCATATGCTGTTTTTAAGAGAGGATAATGTTTAAATAAAAGCTTGACTCTTTGTCCTTGTATTTCCGTCCAATTAGATGCTTTCTTGGCTAAAATATATCTACATCTAGCTAAAAGTTGTTTTGGTGTATCTCCATTCTCAAATTCAACAGCAGTATATTTCTTTCCTTGCTTTTTGGCTTTATCTATTGACTTGTTTTCTTTATCTAACTCCTCCCATCTGTAAGCTATTCTGAGATGCTGCAATCCTTCTATTGCTAACTTAACCACATGAAATCTATCTATAACGAGTGTAGAACATGGGAATGATTGTTTTACTGCGGATTCCATATTCTTCGCCATATCCAACGTAACCTCTTTTACCTTACACCTTAACTCTAATGGCAGCTTTCCTAGAATATTAACAATGTCTTTTGATTTGGTTCCTTTGATTGATGCTACTAAGGTTCCTTTCTTGCCTTTGCCATTTTTATTGGTAACAAAAGTATACAATTCTCCTTGTGATAGGGATACTTCATCTATACTCAGATATTCGTCTATATTCTCGGGGAAAAGTAAATAGCTTCCCGCATGTTCTTTCTGATTCCATTCCAAAAAACCGCTACTATGTTTCTTATATTGTCTTTGTAATTTATCGGCTGGAACAACATAATAACTTGCTATATTGCTAATGGTATCTTCTCGGGTCTCTACCTGTACCTTTTAAAAAATCCGAAAGTTCTTGCGTTATTCTTGAACCTTCGGCAATAAGAGTGTAATCGTTATGAATGATTTCATTCTTATGTTTTTTATGACGCCATCTCCTTCGTTTTATTGATAAATAAACAGCCTTCCCTCGTATAGGAAAATCTTGAACAAGTGTTACAGGGTAGAAACCTTTAGATTCATATAAAGATGGATCATAACCTTTTGGTATAATATTTATCTCTTCTAATTCTACCTGAAAGACCATTCTTTTTGTGGATATTTCGCCTAACTCTTCAACATTTGTTATCTTAAAATGATCAAGTAATCTCTCTGGTAAAAAATAACCGATTAGTGCTTTTTCCAATTCTCTTTTTTTATGCAAAAGTAACACTAATCCCCAAATAATTCATCTGAGCCATTAAAAGAGCTAAATATTATACCCAAAGGTCATGCTCTAAAGAGCATGTGTTGAGGGTCTGAAGAGCGTGTCTTCAGGGCATGAAGAGCGTGTCTTTATAGTATAAAGAGGATGAGTTTGCACCTGTGGAGCTAATCCTCAGGCATAAGCATCACGTGTTTAGAGCATAAACACTAACTCTTTAGTCATAAACACTAACTCATAAAAATGGGAAAGGCAGGAAAGCATCTAATTGGACAGAATCACAAATGCAAATGCAGAGTCATTCAATTCTAGAATCAAAATCTTTAGAGCTAATCTAATAGGGTTTACTAATACTCACTTCTTCCTATTCAGAATTTATAAACTTTTCGCTTTGTCCCCTAAAAATTAATGTGAGCCCTTTTTATTTAACAATCCTAAAGATGCTTAAACTTATTTCATTAAAAGATCTTACTTGCTAAAAAAGATTTTTGTAATATCCACTAATTCTTTATTATCTCCAATTTTGTATAGTTTTTGATTTGTGGTTTTTGATTTTAATCCACCTCGAAATTTGATGTAAGGACCTATTTTAATGTAATCAAAGTTCTCTAATTTGATTTCATTATGAATTAATTTTAATCCAGAATACCATGCTGTTTTCAAATTATATTGATTACGAATGAACCGAGCAAAATAATTAACTTCTTCTGGAGAATTATCTCCTCCCATAAAACAAAAACAAGTAATACAAGAAGAGTATCCTTCTAAAAGCCTTGATAAAGTTTCTTCGGTTACTATTTCTCCAATATCTTTTTGGAGATATGGGCTATGACAACCATCACATCTGTTTGGACAATTAGTCAGATTAATAGCAAGTGTTATTTCATCCGGTATTTCTTGAAATACTATATCATAGTTAAAGTATTTAAGCATATTATTGTTCAAATTTGTGATAATGTCTTATTAAGGCTTCTTTTTGCCTTGGTAATGAAAAGTTACTTATCCTTTTCATATAACCTATTATCCTAGTTAAATAATCTAAATTCTCGCTCCCACACTCAGGACATTGCTTTAAAAATCTTTTATCAATATGTTTACAATCATTACAAATAGTATTAGGAATATTAAATGTAAGATAGTTACATCCATATGATGAAGCTATATTTAAGAGATGTCTATATTGGTTTTGAGTTAGATGCTCTTTCAAGTTAATATGTAAAGCAGAACCTCCTGTAAGATGATTGATATACTTTTTTCCATGAAGTTTAATTTTATCTATAATATTTATACTCTCATCCTCAACAATGTAAAAATAACTATTATAACATTCACGAGGTACAAAATAACCATCTTCTTTGTCCCATTTTGCATGTTTTACTCCAACATTTTCAGCTGGAATCATTTCACAGTTAAACATAACTCCATTTGAATTGTATTTTTTATTGTATCTCTCTATTAATGAAAGAATAGACTGGACAAATTCAGAATATTCTGCGGAGTCTTTAATTGGAATTGAAAAATATTCTGCTGCTTCTACAAGACCATTAATTCCGATTGTGAGATACTGACGGTTCAAATTAATATATCCAGCATCAAATAATGGCAACATCCCATGATCTTTAAGTTGTTTTAAATTTTCATTATACCCTATCTGTACCTTATGAACCAAATCAACAATTTCTTCCAAAAAAGAAAGATAATCTAACTTATTCTTAGAAGCATATTGCACACACCTATTCAAATTAATAGTTAATACACTTTTTGAACCAGTAGAAACACCTCCTGCTCCCAACGTATAGCTAAATCCATTATTTTGTATTTCATTTCTAAGTCGGCAGCAACTGCTCAACGAATCTGCATTGTCGCTTAAATAAGTGAAAAATGAATGTCCTTTACTATACATTAATGCTGTAAAATTTCCATATTCTTTATCTAAAGGCATATTATCCTTTGTTAGCAAAGCCATAGTTTCAACAGGAAATGTAAGTGTAGTTTTAGTCCTTTCATCATTAAACCATTGTATAAAATATTTTTGCAACCAAGATAGTGATTCCCAATCAGGTTTTTCTCCGTTAGGGAAAACGAAATCCTCGAATATACTTTCGAAATAATATTTATCATAGTAAGATATATTCCAAAATACTGCCTGAAAATTTCTCGCTCCTGTTGGTTGATTAATAGAATAAACAACTTGTTCAAAACAATCTTTAATTACTTTTCCTAAAGTCCTTTGTTTATTTGACAAATCTACTATTTCATTTTCTTTTTTATAATATTCTCTACCATATTCCAAACCAATAAAATAGTTCAAATACATTAGAAATTCTGGAGTTGCACAAGCACCACTAAGCATACTCGAAACCATAAATACCATATTAATGAAACCTCCACAAAAACTTTTCAAATTAGTTGGAGCTTTTGAATTTCCACCAATTGATAATGTCCCCCCAATTAGCCAAGGATACATTGTAATACTTGCACAATAGTTTGCAAGACTTGTCTCGTCATTTTTATAAATGAAATGAGAATTTAAAAGCTCTAAATATCTATCTGCAAGATCTTTTCCATACATATCTTTGAGTCTATCACATAATAATCTCCTATTTAGTCTAATAAAGTTACTTTTAGGTAATTCACCAATAAGAGTTGCAATATTTTTGTTCTCAACATTTGCATTAGAATCATATTTGCTCCCAGATGCAGCATTTTTTGCATTACAGTAATTAATCAAAAAATTGAGTTTATCCCTTGTTTCTCTATCCTCACTATGTTTTTGTCTATAAAGCATATAAGCTTTAGCAACATTATAATACTGCTCTGCCATAAGAGCAACTTCAACTTGATTTTGAATTTCTTCAACATTTATCCCATTATAAATATTCAATCTACTTAGAATATTAGTAATTGTATCATTAGTTGGGAAATTTCCTACAGATATAAAAGCTTTATTTATTGCATTTTTAATTTTCTCTATAGAGAAATACACTTGAGATCCATCTCTTTTAATAATTATTATTTCTGAATTGTTCATAAATCAAAATTTTATTTATAATGATAATACTATAATGTTGCTTTACTTTTTATCTTTAAGAAAGAGTCCACTAATGAGTGTTAAGTATTCAGGAAGTACATAACTTTTACCCCACTTAATTTCAATATTCAATAATTCAGTCGTAGTTTTACAAATATCAAATCCCATTGATTCAAGTGAGGGGCGTAATTGGTCAGGAGCAATGCAAGGTTCTCCTTTAATCCTTTTACATTTAAATGGGGGACATTTATAACACTTTCCTGCAAAAAAAGCTTTAGCTTTAAAATATTTATTTTCTGCATCCAAAAGGTCTTTATCTAAATCTAATCGTACACTCTTAATAATTCGGGATAATGTTTGTGTGTACATTTTATTACTTTGACACTGCTTTATTAATTCTTTATCTAATTTAATTTTACTTCCAATAATACGTGCCTTTTCATAACCTGAAATATAATCTTCAATATTAAAATTGAATGGAGGACAAGACCAATTAGCATTATAATTTTCGCATTTCTTACAATAAATAATGAATCTATCTTTGTTCCTATAATTATTAATATAATCAATAACATCAATTACAATAAAAGTATGAGCTATTGTTAAATTACGACTATCAATTAAAATACTTTTATTTTTCATTTATAGAACTACTTATTTCAGATTTCAAATATGAGTTGATTTTTATAATATGATTTTATAAAAGCAATTATATAATTTCCGCTTTTTCTAATCTAAGAATAGGAAATTTGAATTGTAATAATTCAAAAACTCCAAATAAAAGACCTGTATAAACAAAATCCCCTATTAGAGTATTATTAAAGAAAGGAATACCTGCTATATAACAAGTTTGTAATCCTAAAAAAGTGTGAGGATATAAACCAGAAGAAACCCATACCCCGAAATTTGACACTATAAAGAAAATAATAGAAGCTCCTATTGTAGAAAAGAAGACATTTTGAAATTTAATATTTTTAAGACCGAATCTTCCCATAAGTACAATAATTGCAAAAGCAGCATAAGTAAATAAAGATCCTCCGTAAAACCATACAAAATGTTCGAAATATTGCCCATATACAATATTATTAAGGACTAAATCACTTAACCATATTGAAAAAATAGGAATAACATACATCCAATAACGTTTAGAATAATAAGCTGATCCAAATAAAGCTATAGCTCCAATAGGTGCAAAATTTGCTGGATGAGGAATTAAACGACTCATAGCAGCTATTATAATTATTATACTTATTATGCTGAATCTTAATTGTATTTTATTTTTTTTCATATCTTTATATTATTAATTATTTGTTATTATCTTATTATTAATTTTTCAACCTTTGAAAACTCATTATTAAATACTCTTATAAAGTATATTCCTTTAGGTAAATGACTTATATCAATTTTTGATTCAATATTACTATATATAGTTGTTGTAAGTATTTTTTTAGCATTAATATTATTAATTTCAACATTGAAATATTTATTTTTTCCTTCAATCAATAAATAAACATAAGAATTTGTAGGGTTTGGATATAACAAAAATGATATATTATCTTTAGATAAAACATTTAAATTAGAATTATTAAGTGTTGTAAATGTAATAGAATTCCAATCAGAATAGTAAGTATTTTCACAGACTTTTCTTATGAATACAGTGTATTCTGTTTGAGGATTAAGACTATCCAAACTATATTGAGGTGATGTAGAATTAATAATAACATTGTTTGTATCAAGTGATAACTCCCAAGAAGTTAAGTTTGTATCGATACATGAAATTATTGCAGAATTTAAAGTTATACTATCTACAGAAATATTTAAAGGCATAGAACAAGTGTAGTTAAGTGTTTGAAAACTTAATGTATCAGAATAATCAGAAGTATCACCTAATGAACATAAACTTCTAATTGTGACATCATATTCTGTTTGAGGTAGTAATTGTAGTAAATTACAAGTATCATTATTAATTAAAATACTATTTGTATATGTTTGTTGACTACTTATCTTATAATACAATATACAATCCTTTGTTGGATTATTATTTGTCCAAGTTACTAATGCAGAATTATAACTTACATTAGAAATTAAATTTACAGGTTTTTCGCACAAAACAATGTTGTTTGGGGGGAATACAGCAGTGTAGTTAGAATTTGTTATATCTTCGTTTAACGCACTTCCAGAAAATGACATAAATGAAGCCCCTGCCCAATTGTTTGCTGAAACTTGACCACTTGCACTCATTGAAGAAAGTAACCAAAAACCATTTCCCCAACCACTAACCCATCTGTCATTAATATCTGAAGCTATCCAATCATCATAATCATAATTACCAGTACCTGTTAGTAATCCATTTGAGGAAATTAGAACTTCAGATGGGTCATCTGAACGATATACTGAATAATTACCACTCGAATTTACATCTATTCCAAAACCCCCTATTGTCGAACCATCTCCCATATAAAAGAAACGTGGGTCTTCACTTGCAATATCGGCAAACATTTGCCAATATGTTTTACTCCCATTCCATCTATATCCCCAAACTAATGCGTTAGGTCCTTTTGAATCATTAAAAACTAATACTAAAGCCGTTTCTTTACTTCCTGTACCCACCCAAAACTGAATACTATCTCTTGTAAAAACGCCATTTGGTGCAGTTGTTGTTAAGGTTTGTGAAAACGAACAAATACTTACTATTAATGCAAGTATTGAACATAAAAATAATTTTCTCATCATTTTACTTTATTAATTAATCATTATTTATCAAAAAATGATTACAAGTGGACAAAAAGAGAAAATTATAGATCAATAATAAATTATACAGGCTATCTATATTGATTCAAACTTTTATTCCCGAAAGTTGTCAACTTATAATATTAAAAAGATAAGGCAGGTCTTCTGACTCGTTTTCTATTCTTTTTCGTCCTTCCCAATGCAATATACATCAGTGGATAAGTTTTGAAAAAGCTTCAATAAAAACTTACAGCTACGGGTATAGTTCCTGATTTACACAGGATTCCCAATTAATCTATCGTTATAGAACCTATCTTTTAGCTCTGCAAAGATAGTAATCTTTTTTGTATTTGCTATTTTTCCACAATCAAATCAATAAGGTAAAGAGTAAAATAGATTTTTTTGAGTAATTTTGCTGATTAATTTTATTAATTGCAAAAGGATGAATTACCAAGAAACTATCGACTATCTTTTCTCTTTTTTACCTATGTTTCAAAGAATTGGAGCAGCTGCTTATAAGGCGGATTTGGGAAATACTATTGCTTTAATGGATGCCTTAGATAATCCTCAAAATAGCTTTCGTTCAATTCATGTTGCAGGAACTAATGGAAAAGGTTCTACATCACCGTCGTGCGGGATTTCCTACTCCCGCACGATATTACTATAAGGATTTTTAATCTGATATTTATTTCAACTAAAAACGTTATGATTGTTTGCTACAAAGGTGTCGCACCTCTGGTGCTTAGGAAATCCAATAAATATAATATTATCAGCAAACAAAATCCCATCGTTAGACAAAAAAATTGCACATCTCTTAGTACAAAAGATGTGCATTATCTAATAAATTCTGCTAAGGACTTTATTAACCTCAACAAAGATACAACATTGAAAAGCAAAAGTCAAGTAAATTCGTGTTTATTTTTAATAATAATTTGATTATCTTTCAGTATCAATGTATTGGACTTCGTGTTTAAGAGACTTCGTGTTTAAGGGTTGAAGGGTTGAAACAATAAGTAAAACTTATTTAATGGTTTTGATTGCTCCTGTTTTGGTGTCAAAGATGATGTTTTGTTTTTGGGTATTCATTGCACGTATCATTCCATATTGGTTTATTTCAACTACTGTGGAATAAGTTTTTATTGGTGTTTCAACACTTACTTGTACCATTTCTGGTATTGCATAGTAAACTCCTTTTATACCTGATACTTCTTTTTCTTTCATATTAATTGTGATGGAAGAGTCTGTTTTGTCGTAGGTTATGCCTCGAGTTTTTAATGTTTCTGTTTGGTTGTTGGTGTGAAAACGTGCTAAAAGTGGGACTGGTGTATTGGTGATTTGAAGTATTAGGTCTTCTTCTGATATTATTGGTTTGAATGGAACAAGGGTATAGGTTTGAGTTTCTTCCACAATTATTTCTGTTCCTGTAAATAATGAAATATAGCCATCAATCATTTCTTCAAGTTGCTTGTACATAAAGTCAACAGTTGTGTTTATATATGTTCCATCAAGTCCTCCTGAAAGTATATCTATTTGTTTTTCCCTTAGTTGTTCTATTCTAATTACAATTTCATCTGCTGTTAGATTTACTTTTTCTAACATCCCTTTTTGAAGTAGTCTAAATTCTGATATTGGTTGGGTTTGGAGTGATTGAAGTGAAGGGTTGTTATGATGATAAGGTTTTATTTCTTCCGCCTTAGTTTGATTTTGAATCTCATCTTTACTATAATTGTTTTTACTTGCATTATCCTTAAACTTTATGCTTTCTAAGGTTCCTTCTTTTGACTTTTCCACAATAACATTATCACCGTTTAAAACGAGTGCGAATTGTTTTATTGGGGTTTGTTTAGGCTGTGTGAGAATTTTAATGTCTTTTACAGAATATTTTACTTCATCACTAGTAATTACATTCTTTAATCCAAGAAGATTACTTTTGTTTGCATAAACTCCTTTTTGTCTAATGGTTTTTAGGTAGGTTACTTCGAAAACAACTTCTGTGAATTGAGGAATTGAATAGAAGACTGTTGTTTTATTATTATTTGCAGGTATGTTTTCAATTGGGTATGATTGATAAACAGAGGAGCAAGATGAAACTGCAATTGATAATAATGCTAAGAGAATAATCTTTTTCATAAGTTTTTATTTTTTTATTTTTACTTCTTTTATTGCTTTAAGGCGTAAGATTCCAATTTTATTGTCTTTTCTTATGTATTGGTAGCTCTTTCCCCTTTTGTACGAATCGTAAATAAGATTAGCTGTTTCTTCTTGCTGTGACCTTGATAGTCCTGATGAAACAATATTAAATACATCTTCAAAATTCATATCGATAATATTTAATGCCTTACCCTTAACTGCTATTGCGTAACCCTTATGGAAAGGGGTTAGGTAATCATAACGCTTTTTAGTTATTGGTTTTAGGGTTTGCTTATTTACATATGTCCAACCTTTTGAATCCTTCATTATCATTAGCGAATCGAAGACCTGTCCTATTTCTTTAAAATTAACATTCAATGTTTTAGCTTTTGGAACTATTGTTTTATTTCTTATTGTTGTTCGTTTAAGTTCAGCATCCTCAACATAAGTTAGTGTTGAGTCTTGGATGTCTACTATTATATTCAAACCATCATAAATAACACTCCCCTTAGTTCCAAAAATAGTGTATCTATTATTCCTTTTTGCAACAAAGAAAGTATCAGCCTCCAAATAGACTTTTACATCGTCGTATTCTGGTTGAACATACATGACACCTTTTTGGCTAATTATTCCCTTACCCCCATTTCTTATTTGATTAAGGAAGTCGGGGTGATTCGAATGCTCAACATCATCATAATAAGCTTGCATTAACACACGACCTCTTTTGTTTAATATTGCTGTTTTATTACTAGAATTAAGGGTCTTAATGTATTGAGCATTATTATAAGTTTCAACCTTAAATCCAATAAACTGAGAGTTAGTTAGAACTTTGCCATCTTTATTCATCAAACCCCATTCATCATTAAACCTATATGAATAAATCTCATCTTCAAGAACAACGCTCATATCCTGGTATTGAGGCTCAACAATAACTCTTCCCTCATAGTCCATCATTCCTACTAGTGCATTGGCTCTAAAAAAAATTCTACTCCAGTCAAAGCTTACAACATCTTTGGCATTTATGTTTATCTTTTTCTCCTCAATAACTTCTCCTTTTCTATTCAAGATTTGTTTTTTATCACCCTCTCGTGTGTAGAAATTACCTCCACCCAAATACTTCACAATATCGTATTTAGGTTCACCAATCCAAGCAAAAGGCAAGAGTGATGAGTTTGTAATTTCAACAAAAGAAATTAAAGTATCGGAATCGAAATACTCCACAATGTCGCTATTAGTATTGAAAACCATATTCTTCTCTCCCATACTTGCCACAAAGAATGTATCTTCATCTATCATTACCTTTATTGTGTCAAATTCAGGGTAGAGATATCCTATTCCCTCAAAGCTAACCATTCCATATTTATTACCAAACTTGGTAAGAATCAAATCTTCCTGTGTTATGAAAACATCTTCATATATTGGTTGGAAAACTACCTTACCATCAGTGTCAAGTATGGCCGTTCTTCCATTTGGCATTACACCTTTGATATAAGTGAAATTATTAGCCTCATAAACATAAACACTATCGAAATAAGGTTCGTAAACAACAAAGCCTAACCTATCAACAAGACCTACTTTTTCATTTGAAGTAAAAGAATATAGTGTTGTTGTTTCTAATTCTCTTAAATTATGTACTGAATCATATTTAGTATTAAGACGTTCAACTAAATTATTTTGTTGTGAAAACAAAGTAATACTAAAAAGAATTGATAGGGATAATAGGATTAGTTTTTTCATTTTCTTTTTCTAGTTTATAGTTTTGGTTCTTGTTGGCTCAAACAATGAAACGAACCTAAGCCCCATATTATTTCAGTTGAATCAATGCCTATAACCTTTCTGTCCTTAAAGCATTCTTCTAATATATAGATTGCTTTATTATCATTCTTTGAGTTGAAAACAGGAACAATTACTGACTCATTTGCAATATAGAAGTTAGCATAAGAGGCAGGTAATCTCTCGTCTTCAAAGTAAAAAGCCTCTGGCATTGGAAGTTCAACAACATTCATTTGCTTACCATTTTCTAGTCTTGAAGATGAAAGAATTTTAAGGTTATCTTGTAGGATATTATAATTTACATCATTTTTATCTTCCTCAACAACAGTAATTACTGTGTCCTGATTAACAAAACGAGTTATATCATCAACATGCCCATCAGTATCATCACCCTCTACCCCATCTCCTAACCAAATTATATTATCAACTCCATAGAAGTTAATTAGTTTTTCTTCGATTTGTGACTGGTTAAACTTAGGGTTTCTATTTTCATTAAGCAAACAAGCCTTTGTTGTTATAAGTGTTCCTTTGCCATTGAAATCAACAGAACCTCCCTCCATAACTATTCCTGGTTCAAAGGTTTCAAGGTTTAATTCCTTTGCAATTAGAGATGGTATCTTAGTATCTAAATCGTAAGGATACTTATCTCCCCATGCATTATAACCCCAATCAACAATTGCTCTTTTCTTTTCTTTTTCATTAATTAAGAAAGCAGGTCCATGGTCCCTACACCAAGCATCATTAGTTGGGAACATATGAAAGCGAATGTTTGACATATTTGTGCCAATAGCACTAAGCTCGGCTTTTACCCTTTTAAGCATTTCATCATCTAGGATATTTATATTGACAAGTTCTCCCTTAGCAAGCTCTTTAATAAAAAGATTATAGGAAGGAAATATGGTATGAATTTTATCTGGCCAAGAGTTTTCATTATGTGGGTAAGAAAGCCAAGTGCTTTGGTGTTTATGCCATTCAGAGGGAAAGTAATACCCTAATTCTTTTGGTGTCTTCATTGTATATGTAAATAATAATTAATTTTTATCTGTGAATTTATCCTATTACTCGTTAATCCAATTCAAATAATAAAGCAGGATTAATTTTAAATTGTAGCATATTGGCTGTTTTTCTTCCTCCATCACCACCCTTCCTTTGCATTGTTATTTTCCCTATCTTTATACTCCCTCGTGGAGAAACAACTACATCTCCATTCCCAAAGAAATTAAGACAATAGTTCATTGGCTTTAATATCCATCTTGATTTATCATTAGATTTTTGGGCAACTAACATCCATTCTGCTGCAAACTTACCTCTTCCTTTTAATATATCAGAAACAATAAGTGACTTATTTGCTTCCAACCAAACTATCAGTGCTTGCTGTTGGTTAATATTAAACTCATCAATAAACACTCTTCTTTTATCTCTTGTGCCTGATATTGGTCTTTGTTCTCCTGTAAATAGTTCTAATATATTAGCTATGTTCTCTGGAATATTCCACATTTCTTTATATTTATCAACCCATCGCTTATCTATCTGATTATATCCTTTTAGATTACTAACTAATTTAACTTGTAAATTTTCAACATCTATTCCTTTTTTAAGCTTAATTGTTACTTGAACTTGAACATCAGTTTTATACCCTTATAATTTTTCAGCTTTAACATATTCAATGTCTTCAATAATATAATTCATTAAAAGAAGCCATTCCTTAGCTTCATTATCATTAGACCAATTATTAAATTTTCTAATGATATCATCTTCATTTCTAAAGCCATCTTTTGCTGTCCTTGAACCTCTTTCAACTAAATTCATATCAAACATTTACATTAAATAAATCACTCGTCAAATGCTCTCTCAACCTTTCTTCTGCAATATCAACATACTCTTTAGATATTTCAGAACCTATCCAGTTTCTGTTAAGTAAGTGAGATATTTTTGCAGTTGTACCGCTTCCCATAAATGGATCGTAAACTAAATCCTCCTCATTAGTCCATGAATTTATCTGATCAACAACTAACTTTTCTGGGAATATTGCAGGATGATTATATGCTACTTTATCTTTAGTTGATATTCCACCTCCTACAGAATAGAAAAATACATTTCCAACTTTCTTCTCTTTAGTACGTTCCACCTTATCATATAATAAAGAACCAGATTTTCCTCTATTTTTCATATTAGCCAATCCATTATATTTGGTCAACTCTATTATTGGATTAAATGTTTTAGGACTACCTTTTGACAAGCAAAACATATATTCAAAATGTTGATGATAACGATTACCCGTCTGTGGCATTGGATTGTTTTTATAATATATCATTGTGTCATGTAATCTAAATCCTATTTCCTTGAATTTTAAGGCTTGACTAAAAGAAGTTCCACTCTCACTACCATTAATTGTTGCATCACCAACCACCCATATCATAACTCCTCCTTCTTTTAAAATTCTATAAAGCTCTTTGGCTATTTTATCAAATTCAAAATTATATCCATTATAATTTCTAATATTATCATAAGGAGGAGATGTAATAATAAAATCTACAAAACATTCTGGCATTTTCGCCATAGTTATTAAACAATCTTCATTGTATATTTTAAACAGTTCCATATTGATGTTAATCGTTATCTAAATATCTTTTTGTTATTGGCTGGTATGAGTCAACTCTTCTGTCACGAAGGAAAGGCCAATGTATTCTGTAATGGTCGGTCTTTTCAAGATCAATTTCTACTACCTTTAGGTCTTGATCTAAGTGTGGTGCTTGATAAAGTATTGTTCCAAATGGATTGGAGACAAAGCTTCCACCCCAAAATTGAATATCACCCTCTATGCCTGTACGGTTTACAGAAACTACGTGAACTCCATTTGCAATTGCATGTGATCGCTGTATGGTTTGCCAAGCGTTATATTGTTCTATATTTGTTTCTTTATCCTGTGACTTATCCCAACCAATTGCTGTTGGATAAAATAGAATTTCTGCTCCCATAAGTGAAGTTATTCTTGCAGCTTCTGGGTACCACTGATCCCAACATATTAGCACTCCTATTTTTCCGTATTTGGTATCAAAAACCTTATAACCTGAGTCACCTGGGGTGAAATAAAACTTCTCGTAAAAGCCTGGATCATCTGGTATATGCATTTTTCTGTATTTGCCAAGGTACTCTCCATCAGCATCAATAACCGCAGTGGTGTTGAAATATAAACCTTGTGCTCTTTTCTCAAACATAGAAGCAATTATCACTACTCCTAATTCTTTGGAAAGTGCTTGAAGCCTTTCTGTGGTTTCTCCTGGAATTTTTTCTGCTAGTTTAAAATTGTCATGATCTTCAACATTACAAAAATATAATGTTGAGAATATCTCTTGTAAGCAAATAATATTTGCCCCCATCTTAGCTATTTTACGAATATCTTCTATTGCCTTTAGGATGTTATTTTCCTTGGATTCCTGGCAGGACTTTTGCACTAACCCTATTTTTACTTGCATAATATCTTCTTTTAATATTTCTTTTCTTAAAATCAATTTGACTTAGGAACACTCCTATTATAACGATGATTATACCTAAAACCTTACTTAATGTCAATATTTCTTTTCCCAAAATTACAACAAATATTATAGTTACAATAGGAACGGCATTAGTAAAGACTGTTGTTTTGGATATTGAAAGACGTTTGGCTGAATAAGAATAACATATAAAAGCAATTGAGGAACAAAGAATTGCAAGTGCAAATATAGGATAAAGAGTTTCAAAACCAAAGCTTAGAGTTTTAAAAGTTTTAAATTCAAATATAAAGAAAAGAGGTATATAATATATTGCTCCTATTATGTTTTGAGTGGTAGTTATTGTAATTGCTTCATATTTTTGAATGACTTTAAACAAAACAACACTATAACCACAGGCTGAAAAGACTGCCAAAAACATTAGAGCAATTCCTTTGCCACTTACATTAAAACTCAAATCAGGAGAAATTGTCATTACTCCAAGACCTATTATTGTAAGAAATACACCTAAAACTATCTGCCAACGTAGAGCCTCCTTGTGAAAGAAATACATTAAGAAAGGTACAAAAACAGGAATAGTTGAAATGATTATTGAACCTAGGCTTGCATCAAGAAATTGAAGTCCCCAGTTTTCCCCAAAGAAATAGAGGAAAGGCTCGAAGAAAGCAAGCATCAAAAAGAGTTTATAGTCCTTTTTATCTATTTTATCGAGCTTTCCAGCAAGTTTAAAAATAGTAAATAAGAGTATAGCTGAAATAAATACCCTTAGGGTTATAATGATTATTGGTGTGAAACCAGCATTAAGTAAGTCCTTTGTCCAAATAAAGCTCATTCCCCAAAACAACATGGAGAAGAAGATAGCAATGTAAGCGTAAATCTTTTGATTCATATAAATGATAATATTAATATGCAAATATCCGAAAAAAAACGCAAAGATGTTTGTTAAGTAGAGTTTTTCTTAAAACAAAGTACTAACTTACTGATTCAAAGAATCATTTTGATAAATCAAAGTAAAAAATTATTAGATCAAAGAATCATTTTGCTGTGATGTACATCTTAGATTACTGTGATGTACATCTTAGCTTACTCCGATGTACATCTTAGCACGCTGTGATGTACATCTTAGCAATTTTAGATGTACATCTTAGTGAAATGAATCAAAGAGATAGAAATTTCTTTCTTGATTATAGTTTTTTAATATGAAGAAAATTAAATTTTATGCTTTACTTTGCAAAACTTAATTAGAATATTATTTTGAAAATGAAAAGAATTGGTCTACTCTCCGACACTCATGGCATGGTGCCAAAACAAGTTTATACTTTCTTTAAGGATGTGGATATTATATTACATGCTGGCGATATTGGCACAAGAGATGTTTTGGAAGAGCTGAAACATTTCAAACCAACAATTGCAGTTTATGGAAATGTTGATGGTTATGAAATTTACTCAGAAGCAAAAAGGATAGAAACCTTTGAGATTGAGGGAGTGAAAATAATGATGACTCATATTGGTGGCTATCCAAAACACTATGAAAAAGGAATAAAGGAAATGCTTGTAAAGGAGAAACCAAATATTTTTATATCAGGTCATAGTCATATACTTAAAGTTATTTTCGACCACGACCTTAACCTACTTCATATGAACCCAGGGGCTTCAGGCAATTATGGTTTTCATAATGTCTGCACCATGATACGCTTTAATATTGAAGAAGGTAAGCCAAAAGATTTAGAGATTTTGGAATATGAGAAATACTCTTAGCGTTTGGTTTGAATTAATTTTATTACTTTTGCATTAAATAACAAGAAAATCAAATGAAAAAATATTTTATTATAGCCCTGTTAGGCCTATTGTCGTATAATGCAAACGCACAATTTATTGAGAAATCAGATTTTGGAATAATTGTTGGTGGAGGAAACTATATTGGGGATATTAATCCTAAGTATAATTTCTACAACACTAAGCTAATGGTGGGAGCAATATATAGATATAATATTAATCCACGCTGGGCTGTGAGAGGGAACTTTCTTTTTGGTTCTGTTGCTGCAAATGATATGGATTTTGATAATATAAGAAACCTTAGTTTTGAGTCAAAAATCAATGAGATATCTGCAATTTGTGAGTTTAACTTTTTCGATTACCAAATTGGAAGTAGGAAACATAGACTAAGTCCTTATATTTTTGGAGGTATTGGAGTGTTTTTCATGAATCCAAAAGCCTTAATTGAAAACAGGATAACTAATCTAACAGAGTATGTGGAACTAAAACCACTTACAACTGAAGGACAAGGAATGGAAGGGTTTGATTCTCCTTATTCTCTAACGCAAATTAGCATTCCATTTGGACTAGGTGTTAAGTTTAGTGTAAATAAGTTTATTTCTATTGGCTTTGAATGGGGCTTAAGAAAAACATTTACTGACTATATTGATGATGTAAGCAAAGATTATGTTGATAGAGCAACCTTATTGGAATGGAGTGGAGAACTTGGACTATCAGCATCTGACAGAACAAACGAAATATTAGAAAACACATATAACCCAACAGGTTCAATGCGTGGAAACCCAGAAACAAAAGATTGGTATCAATTTTTTGGATTTATGGTTACAGCAAAAATCCCTCACAGAGCTAAGTGCTATACTTTCTAAATTCCTATCTTAATCTATCAGACGAACGTACAATTCTATCATCTTTTCTTATTGCCCTTTGAGCTAAGATAAACAATAGGAGTTGAAGAATTGGGAATGATATAGATATTTTATTATAGTTCACAACAGGTGTAGAATATAATGCAGCTATTTGTTTTTCTAGTCCATCTATTTTAAAAAACAACAAGAAAGCTACGTATATTGTTACTAACAATAATCCACTAGCTACAAATTTCACTTGTAATTGTCTATTCTTATATAGGAATATTGCTATTAATGCTATTAGAGCTACTCCAATTTGCATAAATATTAAGCTCCATGCTGGTGTTGTTTGAATAAACTGAAGACTATCAGGACTCGAATCTGGTTTCATTAGTCCATATTGTTGTATAGTGTTCATTGATTTGAAACTGAAGCTAAAATCAACAATTGGGAAGAAGAATGTTGCAACTGTTATTAATATTACAAATGCTAACCATAGTGTTTGAATTCTTTGTATCATATCGTATTTTGTTTTTTTATTAGTTTCTTAGTGTGCAAAGATATTAATTTTTCTTTATTAAGGAATAAAAAAAAGCCTCCCTTTATTAAGGAGGCTAATTGAATGAGAAAATTATTTATTAATACATTCCGCCCATACCGCCCATTCCTGGAGATTGTGGCATTTGTGGCATCTCTTCTTTAACTTCTGATAATACGCATTCTGTAGTTAAAATCATACTTGCAATTGAAGCTGCATTTTCAAGAGCTACACGAGCAACCTTTGTAGGATCAATTACTCCTGATTTATGTAAGTCTTCATATACTTCTGTTCTTGCATTAAATCCATTATCGCCCTTTAGTTCTTTAACCTTGTTTACAATAACGCTTCCTTCTAAGCCTGCATTTTCAACAATTTGACGAAGTGGTTCCTCTAGTGAACGGCGAACGATTTGAATTCCTGTCTTTTCATCTTCATTATCTGCTTCTAAGCCTTCTAATGCTTTAATTGCTCTAAGGTATCCAACTCCACCACCAGGAATAATTCCTTCTTCAATTGCTGCTCTTGTTGCGTGTAGTGCATCATCGAAACGGTCTTTCTTCTCTTTCATTTCAACTTCTGATGCTGCTCCAACATAAATAACTGCAACACCACCTGCTAACTTAGCTAAGCGTTCTTGAAGTTTTTCTCTATCGTAATCTGATGTTGTTTTTTCAATTTGAGCTTTAATTTGGTTTACTCTTGCTTCAATCATTGGCTTTTCACCATGACCTGAAACAATTGTTGTATTGTCTTTGTCGATAGTTACTTTGTCTGCAGAGCCTAACATTTCAAGTGATGTGTCTTCTAATTTATATCCTTTTTCTTCAGATATAACAACTCCACCTGTAAGTATTGCAATGTCTTCAAGCATTTCTTTTCTTCTATCGCCAAAGCCAGGAGCCTTAACTGCAACTATCTTTAAGTTCCCTCTCAAACGGTTAACAATTAATGTTGCTATTGCTTCTCCGTCTAGGTCTTCAGCAATAATTAATAAAGGACGTCCTGTTTGAACAACTTTTTCAAGAACAGGAAGGAATTCCTTCATATTAGAAATCTTCTTATCGTAGATTAAGATAAATGGATTTTCGTAAACAACTTCCATTTTTTCTGTGTCAGTAACAAAATATGGTGAAAGATATCCTCTATCGAATTGCATTCCTTCAACAATCTTAACTTCTGTTTCAACACCTTTTGCCTCTTCAATCGTAATAACTCCTTCTTTCTTTACTCTTTCCATTGCCTCAGCAATTTTCTTACCAATAAAAGAATCATTATTAGCAGATACTGTTGCAACTTGTTCTATCTTTTCTTTTGCATCACCAATTTCACGTGATTGTTTTTTAAGGTCTTCAATAACAACTCTTACTGCTTTGTCTATTCCACGTTTAAGATCCATTGGATTAGCTCCTGCTGTAACATTCTTTATTCCTGCATTAACAATTGCTTGTGCAAGAACTGTTGCTGTTGTTGTTCCGTCTCCTGCTTGGTCGGCTGTTTTTGATGCAACTTCTTTAACAAGTTGAGCTCCCATGTTTTGTATTGGATCAACTAGTTCAATTTCCTTTGCAACAGTTACTCCGTCTTTTGTAATATGTGGAGCACCAAATTTCTTATCAATCAAAACGTTTCTTCCCTTAGGTCCTAAGGTTACCTTTACTGCATTTGCCAAAGCATCAACTCCCAAACGTAATTGTTCACGAGCCTCTACATTATATAAAATATCTTTTGCCATAGTATTATATGTTTTTAAGTTAATAAATTAGTTTCTTTTCTTAATTAAAGGACAGCGTAAATATCGCTTTCTCTCATTATTAAATAATCTTCTCCTTCAATGCTTATTTCTGTTCCTGAATATTTTCCGTAAAGAACTAGATCTCCAACTTTTACTGTCATTGGTTCGTCTTTCTTTCCTTGACCAATTGCAACTACTTCGCCTCTTACAGGTTTTTCCTTTGCAGTGTCAGGTATAATTATTCCTGCTGCGGTTTTTGTTTCTACTTCTGCTGGTTTAACTAACACTCTATCAGCTAAAGGTTTTACATTAATCATTTCCATAATTCTTTTTGTTTTTTAAGTTATTAATTATTTATTTTTCTATAGTTCCATTAAATTGTCTCGATCTGTGTATTACAAAAAAATGTGCCATAGTAATTTCTACTTAGGCAATATGACAAAACGTCAGAAAGAAAGTCAAATTTAATGACACAAAAAAAGAGCCATCAAATACATTGATGACTCTTTTAAAAACCAAATTATGAAAAAATAAATTATTAATTTATTGTATCGGTGCTGGCGCCTGATTTGGAGCTGGTGCAGGAGCTGGCATAGTTGTTTTAACCGCATTTGGGTTTAACTCTGTTCCTGTATTGACCCCTAAGTTTCTACCAGGCATAAATGCTGATGCTGCAAGGCATAGTACTAAAAGTGCTACAGCTAAGCCCCAAGATGCTTTTTCAAGAAAGTCAGCTGTTTTTCTAACTCCCATTATTTGACTTTGAGACTGGAAATTTGCTGCCAAACCTCCTCCTTTGCTATTTTGAACTAGTACTATTAAAGCTAAGAACAAACATACAATTAATATTAAAACTGAAATAACTACGAACATAATGTCTTTGTTTTTTACTTATTTTTTTCTTCTATATTTTTAATTTGATTTGCAAAGTAAATACTTTTTTCTGGATTAGCCAAAATTAATTGTTTATAAATTTTGATAGCCTTATCAGTATGACCTTGTTTTAAATATACTTTTGCCATTGTTTCTGTGACAATTTCAAGCTCATCAATATCGTTTGTACTTCCCACTTCATTAACGCTATTATTATCTTTTACCTTTTCTAAACTATTAACCTTAGGGTTTTCTATCTTTAAAAACCTTTCAATTAACTCTTCTTTTGTAGGATTAGATGAGAGTTCTGGCTCTGTATATGAATCAATTTCTTTTATAATATCATGTCTTTCGTCAATTTTCTTTTGTTTAGATAAATCGTTAGAATAAAGTTTTTTCAATTCTTCAATCTTAGCATTAATCTTATCCATACTGGTGGGTTGGGGATTATCTGTAGTATAAGGATAGGATGTCTTTGTTTCTAAAAACTCTTTCAAACGCTTTCTGTCGGGCGAATAGGCAGAGGCTAGAGCTAGATTTTCGTTGAAACTTATAGAAAGGTTCTTTGCTCCTTTTGCGTAATAATAATAAAGTAAGGAAAAATATGGATACTTTTCAATTGTTCGAGACAATGAAAGATGTGTTTGTCCATCATAATCATCATCCCTAATTGTCATTAATTTATTTATAAAAGCTGTATCCATAATTATCGTTTAGAGTATTCTCCTTTTAATATTAACACGAGTTTGAATCTGCAAATATAAATTAAACTTTCTAAATGCTCAAAAAGAAAGCAAGAAAAGAAAAAATTATGCTATTATATTTGTTATTAAAAATAATTATTGTACTTTTGCACTCTGAAAAAAATGAAAATAAGATGAAAAGAACATACCAACCTTCACGCAGAAAAAGATTAAATAAGCACGGATTCAGAGAAAGAATGTCTACAGCTAACGGTCGTAGGGTATTAGCTAACCGTCGTCGTAACGGAAGAAAAAGCTTATCTGTTTCTAGCGAAAAATAGAATTTATTCTTTTAATTAGAGATACTAAAAGAAGCATTGTTTATTCAAAAACAATCAATGCTTCTTTTTTATTTCAATTCAATGATTATTTCTGGTAAATGAGAGAAAAGAGAGAAAGAAAACAAGAGATTATAGAGAACTTAGAAGTTATTGACGCTTCAAGCGAAGGTACTTCTGTTGCCAAACATAATGAACTTGTTATCTTTATTCCTTTTGTTGTGCCAGGAGATATTGTTGATGTGCAAATAGTTAAAAAGAAAAAAAACTTTGCTCAGGCAAAAGCAATCAATTTCCACAAACTATCCGATAAGAGAGTTGAGGCTAAATGCCCTCACTTTGGATTATGTGGTGGTTGTAAGTGGCAGACAATGAAATATGAAGACCAACTTTTCTACAAGAACAAACAAGTAATTGATGCTCTTCAAAGAATTGGACATATTGATTGTTCAAAAGCGAAGAAAATTATTGGTTCAGAAAACGAATTCTTCTATCGTAATAAATTAGAATACACTTTCTCAACCAAACGTTGGCTAACCGATGAGGATATTCAGACACTTGAAAAAGACTCCTTCCCAAGAGGTTTTGGCTTTCACGTAGCAGGATTTTTTGATAAGGTGCTCGACATTGATTATTGTGCACTTCAAAGAGAGCCTTCTAACCTTATCCGTAATTTCATTAGAGATTATTCCGACAAACACAACCTTACCTACTATGATATAAGGAACCACTTTGGTTTACTTAGAAACATTATAGTTCGTTCTACATTTGAGGATGAGCTTATGTTAATAGTTGTTTTTGCAGAAGAATCTGATGAAATATTCCCAATGCTTGACGCCATTGCAAATGAGTTTCCTGACATCACATCCCTAATGTATGCTATTAATCAAAAGTTCAATGATACTCTCTTTGACCAAGACATTATATGTTATAAGGGGAAAGACCATATTATTGAATATATGCCTTCATTTAGGGGTGATAGAGAAAGGTTAAAGTTCAAGATAGGACCTAAATCTTTCTATCAAACTAACTCCGAGCAAGCCTTTGTTTTATATTCCAATGCAGTTGAATTTGCAGATATTAACGCAAATCAAATTGTTTACGACCTATACACAGGAACAGGAACTATTGCTAATTTCGTTGCTCCTTACGCGAAGAAAGTTGTAGGAATTGAATATATTGATGAAGCAATTGAAGATGCAAAGGTCAATTCAAAAGCAAACAACTTAGATAATACAGTTTTCTATGCAGGTGATATGGCAAAAGTTCTTAACCAAGACTTTGTTGAAAAGAACGGTAAGCCAGATTTAATTATCACTGACCCTCCAAGAGCTGGTATGGCAAAATCAGTTATTGACCAATTACTTGAAATTGAAGCAAAGAAAATAATATATATTAGTTGCAACCCTGCAACTCAAGCAAGAGATGTAGAACTTCTTTCAGCAAAGTACACAGTAGGAAGAATCCAACCAGTGGATATGTTCCCACATACTCAACATGTAGAAAATATAGTTGAGCTAATTCTTAAATAGAATAAACCCCTATTCTTTTAAATCGCTATCCCTAACCTCATTTATATCAACCAATTTATTTGTTATAGCATAAATTGTTAAACCAGCAGAGCTATGAATTTATAGCTTAGAGGATATATTTCTTCTATGAGTTATAACAGTATGTATGGAAAGGCAGAGATTGTTTGCAATTTCTTTATTAGTCATCCCCTTTACCACCAAAATAATTATTTCTTTTTCCCTACCACTTAATTCTTTCTTGTCCGAATAAATTTTCTGATTACTTAACTTATTCTGTTTCTCTTTAATATCGTCAGAACTATTATTGATATGAATAATATCATCAAATTGTGTGGTAAGCTGTAAATCCAGAAATGAAGTTTGAAGACCAACACAAAGAAGCTCAGGAAGTTTGGTTTCTTTCTTCAAAGCAGATAGGGAAAAAGAACCAATATAAGTAGGATTAATAATTGGAATATTTGGTTTAGCCTTTAAAACAAGAAGGTTTAGATTATTAAGATTCGATATTTCAAATATATCAATATTAAGAGAGCTTAGCTTTTTAAGAATGGAAACAAGTCCAGATATAAAATGTCGGAAGGTTCACAAATAGCAACATGAATTCAAGTACTCATAAATAATTATTTACTACTCTTTTCAAGCCTTTCAATTACAGGAACCAGCAATTTATCTTCAATAACTTTATGATAGGAAAGATCCTCTGCACAAGTGAAAATATCAAATAAAACAGAGATCAGTTCATCATTTGTTTCCACAGAGCAATACTTAATAATAATATTTTTAAGTTCAGATAACTTAGCCTCCACATTATCATGCTGTTTTCTAAAAACATCAATATTATACCCCTTTGCATCCTCTCCACTAATCAAATCTTTAATATAAGGGAAGACATATTTTTCCTCATATTGCATATGCCTAGAAACACCCATAACATATTCATCATAAAACTTCATAATAACAATAGAAACATTGGAATCCCTATCACCCAAAGAAGCTTTAAGCATACGCCTAATATTTGGCAGTTTAAATTGCAAGAAGTATTTATGTGAATTATGAAGATAGTTCAAAATAGTTTGAATTGAAATAGTAGGATCAATTGAAACATCACCTGACTCTTTATTAATCAACATATTGACAATTATCAGAAAGGTATTAGTGTCAATATCATTTTCATCACAAACCTCCTTAATCGTTTTATCTCCAAACCCCAAACCGATTCCAAATCTACTAATAACAAACAAAATAGAGTAATTGCAATTAATCAAATCACTCATAGAATCCGACTCTGTGTATTTTCCTATTTTGGACATAATCATATAAATATATTTAGCAAAGATAGTATTAATTATAAAAAAAACAAACCATATTGTCACTAAAATGAAACGAAGAAAGAATTTCCTGAAACAAAGAAAGAATTTGCTGAAACGAAGAAAGGATTTCCTGAAACGAAGATTCATTGTCAGGATATGAAGAATAGCATATAAAACTAGCCAAGTCTATCTAATTATATAATAATAAATACGAAAACTTTGTTTTAATAATAGAGTTTATAAGGTAGAATAGAGTTTTTTTTATAACTTTGCACTATAATTAGATTTAGGTATGAAAAGATATTTCGGGGTATTATTCCTATTCTTTGTCATTGCATCAAATATAAATGCTTATAGTGTTAATTTGTTTGACTCTGACACAATAAGGGCTAATATATGTAATGGAGAAAGCTTTAACCAATATGGTTTTAATGAGAATACGACAGGGGTTTATTTTCATAATGATACAAATTATTTAGGGCAAGATAGCATTACATTATTATATTTAGTTGTCAATCCTACTTATTTAGATACTATTTATGCTGATATTTGTTTTGGAGACACTTATAATGAAAATGGTTTCAACCAATCGGATGCAGGTATTTATTTTAAGAACGACACTTCTATTTATGGTTGTGATAGTATAACCATCTTGAATCTTTCTGTTCACAGACCTTATTCTGAGACAATTTTCGACACTTTATGTATGTATGAAGATTTTTTTGAATTTACAATCGATAGCTCAGGTACATACATTAGATCCCTCCAAACGGAATATGGTTGCGATAGCATCTTGACTTACTATATTCATGCCAATCCTGTTTATTATGATACTATTAGGGCAGATATTTATAAGGGGAATACTTATAATCAACATGGTTTCAATGAAAAAGAAACAGGAATTTATGAACAAAAACTTCAAACTGAACTTGGTTGTGATAGTATAATATATCTTGATTTGCAGGTTGATAATGTTTTATTTCCTAATGTGGTTACTCCTAATGGCGATGGGGTTAATGATGTATTTACTTTAAATAACTTGGTCGAACAAGATGCTTTCCCTGAAAATGAGCTAGTTGTTTTTAATCGTCAGGGTAAAATTATTTATAGGAAAACTAATATTAAGAGTAAGATTGACTTTTGGGATCCTGAATTGACAAAATCTCCTAGTGGTACCTATTTCTATAGATTTAAAGGGACACGACACGATAAAACTATTGATGTGACTAGCTCTGTGGAAGTTTTAAGATAAATTGATTTTCCAAATATTAAATTAGAGAATTATATCGTATATTTGCATCTTGTAATAAAATAAGATGTGTTTCTATGGACTATAATTTTAAGGAGGTTGAGCCTAAATGGCAGGCTTATTGGAAAGAAAACAATACTTTTTCTGTTAAGATAGATCATTCAAAACCAAAATACTATGTATTAGATATGTTTCCTTATCCTTCGGGAGCAGGACTTCATGTTGGTCATCCACTTGGCTATATAGCATCTGATATATACTCACGCTATAAGAGACTTAATGGATTTAATGTTCTTCATCCAATGGGTTTTGATGCTTATGGACTTCCAGCAGAACAATATGCAATACAGACAGGACAACACCCTGCAATTACCACAGAAATAAATATTAAAAGATATCGCCAACAATTAGATAATATTGGGCTTTCGTTTGCTTGGGACAGAGAAATAAGAACTTCTGACCCTAAGTATTACAAATGGACTCAGTGGTGTTTTATACAATTATTTAACTCCTATTACTGCTTCGATACCAAAAAGGCAAGACCAATTGAAGAGATTATTTCTGCATTTGAGAAAGGTGAAGCAAAACTTCTTAATGTTTCTTGTTCAAAACCTATGGACTTCTCTGCTGAGGATTGGAAAAACTATTCAGAAAAAGAGAAATCTGATATTCTTATGAACTATCGTTTAGCTTATATTTCTAATTCTATGGTAAACTGGTGTCCTAAATTAGGTACTGTTTTGGCAAATGATGAAGTTATTAATGGTGCTTCTGTTCGTGGAGGATATCCTGTTGAAAAGAAGTCAATGCGTCAATGGAGCTTGAGGATAACTGCTTATGCTGATAGATTGCTTGAGGGTTTGGAAGAACTTGACTGGTCTGATTCAATAAAAGAAATACAAAAGAACTGGATAGGTAAGAGTGAAGGAGCAGGTATTTATTTTACAAGTGAACAAGGAGATAGATTAGAAGTATTTACAACTCGTCCTGACACACTATGGGGAGTAACTTATATGGTTCTTTGTCCTGAACACGAATTAATTGGTGGCTTAACCAAAGAAGAAAACAAAGAAGAAGTAGAAAAATACATAGCTTGGACTAAGACTCGTTCTGAAAGGGAACGTCAATCAGAAGTTAAGCAAATATCAGGGGTATTTACAGGCTCTTATGCAATTAACCCTCTAAATAATGAGAGAATTCCTATCTGGATATCTGAATATGTTTTGGCAGGCTATGGCACTGGTGCTATTATGGCAGTTCCTGGTCATGACTCAAGGGATTTTGCTTTTGCACGTCATTTCAATCTACCAATTAAGCAAGTTGTTGTTCCTCTTGGTGAAAAAGAAGAAGACGTTAACTCTTGGACTGAAACAAAGGATTCAAAGAATGGTCACTGCATTAATTCTGGCTTTATAACAGGAATGGAAGTTAAGGAGGCAATGAACAAGGTTATTGAATATGTAAAGGAAAAAGAAATAGGATATAGAACAATTAATTATAGATTAAGAGATGCAATATTCTCACGTCAAAGATATTGGGGAGAACCTTTCCCTATCTATTATAAAGATGGAATTCCTTATACAATTTCAGAAAAAGACCTTCCTTTAGAGCTACCTAATATTGATGTCTATTTGCCAACAGAAAGTGGAGAGCCACCAATTGCAAGAGCAAAAGATTGGACTTATACTATTAACGGTGAAACTTATCCATTAGATACCAATACTATGCCTGGATTTGCTGGTTCAAATGCATATTCTCTAAGATATATGGATCCAAATAATGAAGAAGAATATTTCTCTAAGGAGGCTAATGAGTATTGGCAAAATGTAGATTTGTATATTGGAGGAAGTGAACATGCAACAGGACACCTACTTTATTCTCGTTTTATAACTAAATTTCTATTTGATTTAGGGCTTTGCACTAAGGATGAACCTTATCAAAAACTTATAAATCAAGGAATGATACAAGGACGCTCTAATTTTGTTTATAGAGTTAAGGGAACTAATAAGTATGTATCCTATAACCTAAGAAACGAATATGAATTTGATCCTATACATGTTGATATTAATATTGTAAACAACGATATCTTAGATATAGAAGCCTTTAAAGCATGGAGAGAAGAGTTTGCAGGTGCAGAATTTATCTTAGAGGATGGAGAATACCACTGTGGTTATGAGGTTGAGAAAATGTCTAAGAGCTTGTATAATGTGCAGAACCCAGACGATTTAATTGAACGCTATGGTGCCGATACACTTCGTCTTTATGAAATGTTCTTAGGACCTTTGGAACAATCAAAACCATGGGATATTAAGGGAATAGAAGGAGTCTTTCGTTTTATGAGGAAACTTTGGAAGCTATATCACGATAAGGATAATAACTTAGATATCTCTGAAGAAAAACCAACTAAAGAAGAATATAAGGCTCTATATAAAGCAGTAAAGAAGGTGAAATCGGATATAGAACGTTTTAGTTTCAATACATCGGTATCTACTTTTATGGTTTGCGTAAATGAACTTACTGACTTAAAATGTAATAAGAGAGAAATCTTAGAATCACTTGCAATAATAATATCTCCTTTTGCACCATTTATTGCAGAGGAACTTTGGAGCCTTTTAGGTCATAAAGAAACAATAAGTTTTGCAACATTTCCAGAAATAGATGAAAGCCTTCTTGTGGAAAACTCCTATAATTACCCTGTTTCAATTAATGGTAAGATGAGAATAACAATGGAATTCCCTCTAGATAAGCCAGCAAAAGAAATTGAAGCAGAGGTTTTGGCAAATGAAGAAGTCCTACGATATATGGAAGGCAAACAACTTAAGAAACTAATCTTTGTACCTAAAAAAATCATCAATATTGTCTGCTAATAAGACCAAGAATGTAATGATTAGGGGGATAATATATGCGTTTATCTCTTCAATAACCTTTGGGTTACTACCTCTTTTTTCTATTCCTGTCAAAGCTCAAGGTATGAGTTCAGAAGCTCTTATGTTTTATAGGTTTCTTTTCTCAACGATAATCTATGGAATTTATCTACTGTTTCGTAAGGCTAATTTCAAGCTAAGCAAGAGAAACATTAGAGATATAATCCTAATAGGAGGAGCTGGTTATGGCTTAACCGGTCTTACATTAGTTTCTTCCTACGATTATATTCCATCAGGCATTGGCACAACAATAGGCTTCCAATTCCCTGTTATGATTTCTATATTTATGTGGTTATTCTATAAAGAGAAGTTACAAAAAACAATATACGTTTCTCTTGCCCTCTCACTCCTAGGGGTCTTTCTTCTATCCTATTCTCCTAATCATGGTTTGGTTAGTGGCTATGGCATATTCCTTTTGACAATAACCAACCTAATGTATAGTATGTATATAATTGGAGTCAATAAATCTTCAATGAGAGAGGTTGATTCAAGTGTATTGACTTTCTATGTTATTACAGTTTCTATGATACTTTGCCTTGGTCTAAGTCTTGTAAGAGGAACACTAACACCAATTCCTTCCCTTATGGCAGGATGTGATATATTATTTATGGCAGTTTTCTCAACAATCATTGCAAACCTAACTCTAATTCTAGCAATTAAGACTATTGGCTCAACAATTACTGCCCTTCTCTCTCCATTAGAACCTGTTACTGCAATAATTATTGGCATAATTGTATTTAATGAAAATATCAATATTCAGATTGTAACAGGAGTAATAATCATTATCTTAGCTGTTATCTTAATAGTTCTGCAAGAGAAAAAGAAAAACCAAAAGGAATTAATACATAAAACGGAAAGAAAATAAATTAACTTTGCAAAGAAATTAAATAAACAAACAAGAACAATATGGCATTACAAGAAGATATGCGCAGCAATGGTAACTGGCTTTTCAAATACAGAAGCTACCTACCTTTATTTATAATAGCTATTGGCTTAGGCTTATATATCCTTAAAGAATTTGACACAGAATTTATTTTTGGTCAAGAAACACTTGCTGAACAGTTATATAATTATTTCTGTCTCTTAGTTGGACTATCAGGCTTGTTTATTAGACTTCATGTTGTTGGCTACGCTGCTGAAAACACCTCTGGCAAGAATACCGCAGAACAAAAAGCTGATGAAGTAAATAGCACTGGCATATATTCTATTGTTCGCCACCCACTCTACTTAGGCAACTTCCTAATGTGGCTTGGAGCAACTCTACTGATTGCAAATGTTTGGTTTGTTCTTGTCTTTTGCTTAGTTTACTGGGTTTACTATGAGAGAATAATGTATGCAGAAGAAGCATATCTAAGAGATAAGTTTGGTGATAAGTACTTAGACTGGGCAAATTCTGTACCAACCTTTTTCCCAAGATTAAAGAATTACAAGAAACCATCACTTCCCTTTAACTTTATGAAAGCAATCAAGAGTGAGAAAAACTCCTTTGCAGCACTTACTCTAATCTTCTGTTTATTTGATATTATTGGACAAGTTGCAACAGGTAGATATCATTTCAACTACGTATTTATTGGCTTATCAGTATTTAGTCTCTTGGCTTATATCATAATCAAAAACATTAAATCACGTAAACCACAAGTTAGCATTTAATTATAAGGCGTTCTTATATTCAATATATTCTATCCCTTATTAGATTAACTTCTTGACTTTGACAAAGATTCACCCTAACAGGATTTCCAGAAATTATCATCAAACAATTTCTCTATAGATCTATGTTTTTGTGTAAGTATCATAGTTTCGTCTGGTAGTATCCCAAAAAGTGTGTATGCGTTCTTTCTAATTTGAGTTGCAAAGTTAAACATTTTTTGATTTATTTACTCTAAGAATAGGGAGAAGTGTAACGGAGGCGTAGCCGAAGTGGAACTTCTCCCTATTCTTCCCATCTAAACTTTGTTTTTTCATAATGCATATTCGGTACTATTCTATTATACGCTTTTCTTGTCATGGCTACTGAGGCTAGTAATAATATAGTAGCTTCAGGGTTAGGTAAAGATCCTCGCATCTTTGTAACTCGCTTATAATCTCTATTTAATCTTTCTACCCAATTAGTGGAATATATCATGCTCCGTATCATATAGTGATAGTTTATGTATGTAAAGTATAAGTCATACCTGTCACTTTCTCCTTTATATTTAATTGGCTTGTAATATCTTCCCCATTTACTACAAAATCCTTTCCACCTTTTTATACCTTTTTCTTTAGTGTCCTTGTTGTCATTTACTATAAATACTTCTTTTAAATCTTCTGGATACTGTCCCAAAAAGTGTGTAAAGCCCAATTTTTTTAACTTTGTAGTTCCAAAACAATAAAGGGAAAAGATATGAACTTTACACAGCCACAAAATTACGAAATTTTAGAACAGCTTCTATTAAAACCTGATGGATTACAACAAGTTTTAAAGATGAGCTTAGAGATTATCATGAAATCTGAGCGTAAGTTACACAATGAATCTACATCAGATTTAAGTAATGGATTTAGACCTCGCAAGACCTTTGGCAGAGGTAAGATAATGGAACTACGAGTCCCCCGCACTCGTTCAGGCAACTTTTATCCAATAATCTTAGCACTGTTGAAGGATCAAGAAGAAGAATGTAGAAAGGTAGCCTTTAAGCTCTATTCGGCAGGATTAACAACTCTTCAAGTAGGAGACTTGTTTGGAGATTTGTATGGCAGAAGCTATAGTACAAGCCAAGTAAGCCGACTATTTGATTATGCCAGAGAGGAAGTTCAAGAATGGTTAGCAAGACCTCTTGAGAGTTATTATCCAATATGCTATATAGATGCTGTTTATATATCAACAAGAAGAGTAGATAGTGTAAGCAAAGAAGCTTACTTTACTATAATAGGAGTAAAAGCAGATAGAACACGTGAAGTTCTAGCAGTTTTCAATAACCCAACCGAGGGTTCAAGTATATGGGAGGATATCTTTATGAATCTAAAATCAAGAGGGTTAAAAGAGATAGGTTTGATTGTAAGTGATGGACTAAAAGGAATAGAAACAGTAATCAACAAACACTTTCATGGTACAGAGGTTCAATTATGTGCAATTCATTTACAAAGAGAATCTTTAAAATATGCCAAGCCAGAACATAAAGCAGAGATGGCAGAAGATGGTAGTATCCCAAAAAGTGTGTAAGAAGGTTCTAATTTTGTAGTGCAAAGTTAATCATTTTTCTTTTATATACATTTTCTTTGACTTAAGAATAGGCAGAAGTTCCACTACGGCTACGCCTCCGTTCCACTTCTGCCTATTTTTTCTTCGTCCCATCTAAATTTCTTTTTCTCACATTGTAGATTTGGTACTTTTCTATTGTATGCTTTCCTTGTCATGGCAACTGATTCAAGTAATAATATCGCTGCTTCAGGGTTTGGTAATGCTCCTCGCATCTTAGTCGTTCGTTTGTAATCCCTATTTAATCTCTCTATCCAATTGGTTGAGTAAATCATATTGCGTATATTATTGTCATAGTTGATATAAGTAAAGTATAATCTATACCTATCTCTCTCCTTTATCCTTAAAGTTCTTATAGTATCGTCCCCATTTAACACAAAACTCCTTCCATCTCTGTATTCCTTTTTCTTGTGTATCTGATGAGTCATTTACTATAAAGACTTCTTTTAAATCTTCTGCCATCTCCTCTTTGTGCTCTGGTTTAGCGTACTTTAAACTTTCTCTTTGTAAGTGAACTGCACACAACTGTACTTCTGTACCTTTAAAATGCTTGTTGATAACTGTTTCTATTCCTTGCAGTCCATCGGTTATTTTAGGCATTAGTTTGTTATCAATAACCTTCCCTTAATTATCGATAACTTGAAACATTAACTTATTAATTGGGTTATATTCATTAAACATATTAAATCTAATTATTTGGTTTATATAAACTTTTTATTACACAACGGAAATAAATTACTGCATATTTCAAAGTCAATCATCAATGTGTGTATCGATAAAATCAATAAGAAGGTTTTAGTGAGGGGAAATTTATAATCGATAGATACACAAATGAAAATATTTATAGTTTTTAGCCTTTTATATGCAATTTGAATTAGTTTTTGTATATTTGTGGTTTGAATAAATTTGTTTTATGAGAAGATTATCATTTTTAGTAATTATTATTGCTTTTGCATTCACTGGCTGTAAAACAATTAAGCCAGCTGATTTTCAACCTGATTATCAAAATGCAAACCTATTGCCTCGTCTTTCTATATGGTTTGACGTGCCTTCTTTTGAGAATGCTTATGGTGCTAATTCCTATTCGGAAGATGGCTCAACTTCGCCTGAATCTCCTTATGGTAAGGGTGTTTTTGAGGTGGATGCTAAGACAAAAATCTATACCGCAGAAAAAAGAATACAAGATGCTTCTAACCTTTGGGTAAATGAAATGAATAATAATATTATGGATCCTTCTGGAAAGAGGAATGGTAATATTGTTCTTAGGATTGGTAATGCATATAAGAAGAATAACTATAAGTGGAGCTGGCTTTCTGGCTTTACAGTTGGAGTTTTGAATGCTTTTGGCATGCCTATGTGTTCAAATAAGACTGAGCTTGAGGTTATTGTTGAGATATACGACCTAAGGAATAACTTAGTTGCAAGATATACTGAACGTGGTACTGCTAAGGTTTATATGGCTGCCTACCATGGTTATTATGAGTTTCAAAGAAAAGCTGCCCAAGAGGCTTTGGAAGATGGATTAATCAAAGTAAAAGAACTAATTCAAAAGGACTTTGCTGTTATTAATGCTAAGCTTCGATAGCTTTCTTCTGATTTACCAACTTAAAGAATACTATGGAAAATGTTAGAATTCGTAAGGCAAATAAGAGAGACACTCCTTTAATACTAAACTTTATTAAGGATTTATCTGTTTATGAAAAACTTCCTCATGAGGTTAGTGCTACGGTAGAAATTCTTCATAAATCCCTGTTCGTTGAAAAAAATGCTAAGGTAGTATTTATTCTTGAAGGAGAAAAAGAAGTTGGTTTTGCTCTTTATTTCTATAACTTTTCAACATTTACAGGTAAGAAGGGTTTATACTTAGAAGACTTATTTGTGTTGGAAGAATATAGAGGTAAGGGATATGGGAAAAAACTACTTGCCTACCTTGCAGATATTGCTATTAAAGAAGATTGTTCACGTTTTGAATGGATTGTTTTAGATTGGAACACGCCTTCAATAGAGTTTTATAAATCGCTTAAGGCCTTTCCTCTAAGTGATTGGACTGTTTTTAGATTACAGAAAGAAGATTTAACCAATTTAGCTAAACAGAATAAGCTTTGAAGCTAATAATTGAATTATTATATGATTTGTGGGAAAACTTAAATTGTTTTTTATCGTTCTTGTCCTAACTTATTATCCGATTATTTCTTTCGGACAAGATGTCCACTTTTCTAGTTTCAACACAAATCCAATGATTCTTAATCCTGCAAACACTGCATTTGGTGGCAGTATGTTTAGAGTAGGAACGATGTATAGGAATCAATGGGAAACTCTTTCTAAAGGTTATAATTCATATTTACTTACTGCCGAAGCTTTAGCATACAAGAATAGAGCTAGACGCGATGGTATTGGTTTAGGTATAAACTTCATGGCCGATGTTGCCGGAACTCTAAGTTATGGGCAACAAAACCTTGGTCTCTCTCTCTCCTATTTTAAAGCGATAGACCAAAGTAAAGAACATTATATATCATTTGGTATTATAGGAAGCACTTCTTCTTGGGGCTATAATCAAGCTAATTCTATTTTTGGTAAATATCCTGAAGACAGTGAGGGAATACTTTTAAATCAAATAAGAACTTTCGATATTGGTCTTGGTCTTCACTGGCAAATTAAAGCAAATGAAACTCATAGCTTGCAAGCAGGAACTTCTTTGCTTCATATTAACCAACCAAGTTTATCTTTTTACGAAAATTCAAATATTAATTTACCAATGAAATTTAGTGCTTATGTATCTGATCTTATTGCATTAAATTACGACCATTCAATTTCTCCAACCATTTTCTTTCAAAATCAAAGTAAATTTATGGAGTTGATAATTGGTATGGACTATAATATTAATATATCAGAGACTGTAATAAGCCAGCAAATAGTTTCTCTGTGTGCATATTACAGAGCAATGGATGCAATGATTATTATGGCAAAATATAGCCAAAATAATTTTAGTTGTGGTCTATCTTACGACGTTAATCTATCTAGACTTACTCCAGCTTCAAAATCCTATGGAGGAGTAGAGGTTTGGTTGCTATATTCATTTAGTCCTAACGGTTATAAACGCTCAAAAACTACTATTCCATGTCCTGCATTCTAAAATACTTATTACCATTGATTTTGTCTTTATTATTTGTGACATCTGTTTTTTCACAAGAAAGATATATGGTTGCATACGAAAAAGAAGGGGATATTGCAATGAATTATGGCGAATATGAAACAGCCTTAGATCATTATAACACATCAAGAAAATTCTTTCAAACTCCTCTTCGTATTTATTATAAAATGGGTGAAGCTTGTAGGATGCTGAAGGATTATGATAAGGCAGAGTATTATTACCAAAAAATTATAACAGAAAACGATTCTTTAAAGCTTAGCGAAGAGTTTCCAGACCTATTCTTTAACTTAGCTGATGTTTCAATTTCTAATGGGAATATATTTATTGCACAAGAAATACTTAAAAAACTATTAACTGAAACTAAAGAGCCAATAACAATTAAACGTGCTAAAAGAAAGCTAAAAACAATTGATTGGATAATTGATAATAATAAACAGATTCACGGAACAAATGTTATGAATTTGGGTAGCAACGTAAACAATGAATCCTCACAAACATCTAATTTCGTATCGGGTGATACCCTCCTATTTCTTACTAATATCAATTATTCTAAGTTTAAAAAGAATGGTATAACTTATTATCATGACACATACCAACAATTATATACAAGTAAAATTGATAATGAAAATGAAACTCACTCTCCAATTGAATATTTACCAATTAAAGAGATTAACAAAAACAAGAAGAATGTATCCAATATATATTTTGACACCTCAAATCATACTGCCTATTTCACAATATGTAATAACTTTAATAATGATGTTTGCTATATATATTATTCAGCCCATGAGAATGGAAAGTATCAAAAACCTAAGAAGTTAAATAAGAAAATAAACATAAGAGGTTGTAGCAATACTCATCCACATATTGCAGTAGAAAATGGAGAAAAAATATTGTATTTTAGCTCAAACCGCATAGGGGGTTTTGGTGGATATGACTTATATTATTATGTTTTAGATGGAAAAGATAATGAAGTAATTAATCTCGGACCAACCATAAACACAGAGGGTGACGAAATAACTCCTTTCTATTCTCAGAAAGATAAATCATTGTATTTCTCATCTAATAACCATATGGGATTTGGAGGCTTTGATATATTTAAGGCAGAGGGTTGGGCTACTCGTTGGCGTGAACCAAAAAACCTAATGCAACCAATTAACTCTCCTGCAAATGAAATTCATCCAATAATTGTTAAACCTAATGAGATAGGTTATTTCACTTCCAATAGGGAAGGTTCTTTCTCAACGAAGAATAAGACATGTTGTAATGATATATATAGATTTGAGGCAGACATTTTGCCAGATATTCCAACTATGGAAGAGATTAGAAGTAAGTCAAAATTCTCTCCTATTTTTGACTTACCAATACAAGTATTTTTTCATAACGACCAACCAGACCCTCAATCAAATTCAACTACTACAATTTCTGATTACGAAAACTGCTTTAAAGAATACAAATCACTAAGCAATACGTATAAAGCAGAGGCAACAAACCAGATAAACGATTCAACCGAAAACACAATTATAGATAGCATTGACAGTTTCTTTTCAATACGAGTTAATAAGGGAATGGAAAAACTAGATAATATGTGTAGTTATTTATTAAACAAAGCAAAGAAAGGCGATAAATTCAATATCTCAATTATTGGATACTCATCAGCCCTCCATAATGAAATGTATAATTTCGCACTTTCAGAAAGACGAATCGGCAGTATAATTAACTATATGATGAAATGGAATGATGGTGAGCTAAGTTATTATCTAAGAACAAATGCAGAAGATAGTATTCCAATCATAAACATAAAAAAACTACCTATGGGAAAGATAGGAAGTAAGTCCGGAAACCCTAAAAGTTTAATTGAGCGTAGGAGATTAGTATATAATATAGATGCAATGTATGAAAGAAGAGTTGAGATTAAACTAATTGAAATAAGAAAATAATTTAACGAACATTGTTTATCATAATTGTTTTTGTAAATTTGCTAAACATAATAACACAAATATAATATGAATATTCTTTTAATTGGATATGGAAAGATGGGTAAAATCGTTAAAAAGATTGCCCAAGAAAGAAATCACAACATAGCTTATACAATTGATAACGAAAAAGATTGGGAAGGACTAGATGAAACAAAGGTGGATGTTGCTATTGATTTTTCTACTCCTTATATAGTTGTTGATAATATTGTAGAATGTTTTAATCGTCACATTCCAATTGTTGTTGGAACTACTGGATGGTACGGAAGGCTGAAAGAATTGAGAGAACTAGCAGAAAAAGAACAAAGAGGATTGTTTGTAGCTTCAAATTTTAGTGTTGGGATGTTTATTTTCAATAAGATAAACGAAGAACTATCAAAACTCATGAATACTCAAACCTCCTATGATGTTTCAATTGAAGAAATACATCATACTGAAAAGCTAGATGCACCAAGTGGTACTGCAATTACTTTGGCAGAAACTATAATTGATAATTTAGATAGAAAAACAAATTGGGTTTTAGACCCTGACAAGGGAAAGACTGATTCTTTAAGGGTTAAATCAAAGAGAATTGGAGAAGTACCAGGTACCCATACAATAACATATTCCTCTGGAGTTGACGATATAATTATCACTCATCAAGCTCATAATAGAACAGGATGGGCATTAGGATCTATTTTAGCTGCTGAATTTATGATAGGTAAAAAAGGATTTTACAATATGAAAGACCTTATAAAATAAATAATTGAAATGGAAAAGTATTCAATAGGAATAGATATTGGAGGAACTAATACAGATTTTGGACTTGTTGATAAGGGTGGTAATATTATTGAAATCCTATCTCTAAGTACCAAAGATTATTTCGATTATGAAATATATCTAAACGAAGTTACCAAAAACATTATATACCTAATAGAGAAATCCCCAAACAAGGATTTAATCCAAGGTATTGGTATAGGAGCTCCTAATGGGAACTACTATAATGGGACAATTGAGCATGCTCCAAACTTAAACTTTAAAGGAATTATACCAGTTAAGGAGTATATTGAGAATAGATTATCGGAAAAAGGATTCCCTTTAAAAGTAACCCTGACAAATGACGCAAACGCTGCAGCCATTGGGGAAATGATTTATGGAGGAGCTAAGAATGTAAAGAATTTCTTAATGATAACCTTAGGAACAGGAGTTGGAAGTGGAGTTGTTGTTGATGGCAAGATCGTTTATGGACATGATGGTTTTGCTGGAGAAGTAGGTCATACTATTGTTCAGCCTGTGGGAAGACTATGTGGATGCGGAAGAAAAGGTTGTGTTGAAACCTATTCTTCAGTAACAGGAATAAAGAAAACTGCCTTAGAACTTATAAGAGAGACTTGTACTAATTCTATTTTAAGAACCCTTCCTGAAGAGGAAATTGGAGGAAAAACAATTTATCAAGCAGGAATGCAAGGAGATGAATTAGCAATTAAGTGTTTTGATATAACAGCAAAGATGCTTGCAATAGGGATGGCAAATGCAGTAGCTATAACATCTCCAGAAAAGATATTCCTCTTTGGAGGATTAACAAAGTCAGGTGATTTACTAATGACTCCACTTAAGAAATACTTTGAAGAAAGCCTATTTGTTGTCTTTAAAAATAAGATAGAACTTAAACTGTCTGACCTTGACGAAAACAATGCTGCAATACTTGGAGCGGCTGCCCTACCTTTCTAAGAAAACTAATTATATATGAAGAAGTTATTACTTACTCTTTTATTTGCATTATTTATTTGTCAGTCAAGTTTTGCACAGTTTTTTAAAGACGATACAATTAATAACATAGAACTAAATTACTGGTCTATAACAAACAATAGGAATGTAAATTTAGATAGTGTTTTTATTTCCCAAAACGATATATACAAAATATTAAATACTAATGGCGTTATTCCTTATCCTTTCAAAAACTCAAATGAAGATAGTCTAAAATGGATAGATTCTTGCTCATGGGAGTATAATTCAAAGTTTATTCTGAGCGAAGAAAATTTAAAATCTAACAGTATTAATATTATACTTGAAGGTGTTAATACATTTTCTAAGCTTTATATTAATGATATCTTTATTGACAGTACTTATAATGAATTCTATACATACAAATTCAATATAAAACCATTTCTCAAATTAGGGGATAATGAAATAAAATTAATTATAGAACCTTCTATTGATAGATTAAATTATAAATCAGGATTATATAATACATTAGAATCAGAAAAGAGAGTAATTAATAGAAATAATCAATACCGTTATGGTTGGGATTGGTATCCTAAAATGTTATCAGTAGGTTTTAAAGCAATTAACATTGAACAATATAATGTTCCAAGAATAGAATTTGCAAATATACAGACACTTTCTATTGAGAATAATATAGCAGAAATGGTTTTAAATATTGGAATCTCTAATTTAACAGATGACCAGTACGAATTAAGGCTTTCAGAACGAATTGAAACAAGTGGCAGTTTTATATTAACAAAAGAATCTCATATTGAAAACCCTTATACTTTTAGTTTTTCAAAGAAAGATATTGATAAAGATTTAGGCTATTTTAGTTTTAAATTCATTGTTGACAATCCTTATCTTTGGTATACAAAAGAAATGGGAGAACAAAATATTTATGAGAATTGTATTGAACTATATAAAAAGGAAAAAGATACAAACATCTTCCTTTATTATAAAGCAATTGATTTTGGAATTAGAACAATCGAATTAGTACAAGAGAAAGATTCTATTGGTCAAAGTTTTTATTTTAAATTAAATGGCAAACCTTTCTTTGCAAAAGGAGCAAATATAATTATAGATAACAATCATAATAACAGAATAGTCAATTATTCTAAGGAAGCAAATTTTAATATGATTAGAGTTTGGGGAGGTAGTGAATATGCTAATGAAGACTTTTACAAGGCTTGTGATAGAAATGGAATATTAGTATGGCAAGACTTTCCTTTTGCTTGCGCATTATATCCTGGAGACAATGCATTCTTAGATAATGTAAGAAAAGAAGCTGAACAAAATATTAAAAAGATAGCTGGACATCCTTCACTTGCACTTTTTTGTGGAAACAATGAAATATGGGAAGGATGGATGAATTGGGGTTGGAAACAAGAAGTTGAAGACACAATAAAAGCAGTTGAAAACTATAATAATTTATTTATTAAGCTATTACCCGAATTAGTTAATAAATACTCCCCTGCAATAAATTATATTCACACCTCTCCACTTCATGGTTGGGGAAGAAAAGAAAGTCTAACTCATGGTGATTGTCATTATTGGGGAGTATGGTGGGCAGACTCAACACTTGAAACCTATACAAGAAAGATTCCTCGCTTTATGAGTGAGTTTGGTTTTCAAGGAGCTCCAAATATAAATACAGCAAAAGCATATATGTCTTTGCCATACTCAAAAGAAAACCAAGACTTTGCAATACACCAAAAGCACCCTCGAGGTTTTGAACTTATAGATAATAGAATAAATGAATATTTCAATGGCTACGAAACAGACGAGGATTATATTTATAAATCACAAATAGTTCAACAAGAAGCTTACAAAATTGCTATTGAAGCACAAAGAAGAGCAAAGCCTTATTGTATGGGCACTCTATTTTGGCAACTAAATGATGCATACCCAGCTATTTCTTGGTCAGCCATAGATTATGCTGGATATAAGAAGCCTGTTTACTATACAATAAAAAAAGCGTTTGAACCAATTATCCTTTCAATAGACAATATTTCAAATAAAGATTCTGTATTTATATATTATTGTAATGATATAGACTCTAATTACACAATGGATTTAACAATATCTTTCTTTGATAACAAAGGGAAAAGCCGTCATGAGGAAAAGATAAAACAGATATTAGTTCAAAGAAATATGTCAAAAAAGATATTATCTATTTGTTTAAACGACATCGAGGGCTTTAACCCAAAAACAGACTACATCTACGTTGAAGGAGATATTAACGGAAAAGTAATAGATGCTCATTCATTCTTTGTAAAGCCAAAAGATTATATAAAGCCTATTGGATATCCTAAATTCATAACAAAGAAGATTAAAATAAAAAGGGAAAGAGGTTATTATGGAAAGAAATATAATATTTATCTCAAATCCGATAGAGCAATTAGAAATGCTGTTATAGAAGTTTCACATAAGTATTCTTCAAAAGAAACAATAATAATGGATATCCTACCACATAGAAATAATTATATATATTCTTTCTATAAAAACGATATTCCAAAAAATCCATTTAAAATAATAAAGACAAATCTCCAATAAAACAGAGAAACAGCCTTAATAATTAACACATTATAATAAATGACCCATGAAAAGAATTAATTTATATTTATTTTTGCTTATTTTTTTAGCAATAACAACAAACCTTTCTGCACAGAAACCTTTGCATTTTGAGAGCAAGGTTAATTTGGTTAATCCTTTTGTGGGTACAGATTTTCATGGACATACTTATCCTGGGGCTGTTGCTCCTTTTGGTATGGTTCAACTAAGCCCTGATTCTCGATTAGATGGTTGGGATGGTTGTAGTGGATATCATTATTCTGACTCTGTTGTTTATGGTTTTTCGCATACTCATCTTTCTGGAACAGGTTGTTCCGATTATGGCGACTTCCTTTTTATGCCAACATATAAGGATAAGAATGCATCAAGCTTTTCAGAAACCTATAATCATAGAGATGAAAAGGCTTGGGCTGGATATTACTCAGTGAAGTTTTTATCCTCCGATATCTTTGTTGAACTTACAGCAACACCAAGGGCTGGTTATCATCTATACCATTATAATAAGAGTGATGGAGAGAGGAATGTCATGATAGATCTTAAGCATAGGGATGTATTACTTGATTGCAGTTATAAGCAAATTGATGATAAAACCATTCTTGGTATGCGAAGATCAAAAGCATGGAACGAAGACCAAGTTATTTTCTTTGCCGCTTCTTTTTCAGAACAAATTAAAAATATAGACTATGACTCTATAACTAAGAGATTACTTGTATCATTTGGACAAAGTCTTGTTAAGGAAAGCAAAATTGAAGCTATTGTTTCCCTTTCATCGGTTAGTGAAGATGGTGCATTAAGGAATTTGAGAGCTGAAACATCAAAAAACTTTGATGAGGCTAAAAAACTTTCTGAAACACTTTGGGAAAAAGAACTTAATAAGATTGATATTGAAGGTGGAACACTTAGTCAGCAAAGAACATTCTACACTGCAATGTATCATTCAATGATTACGCCAAACCTCTATTTAGATGTTGATGGACAATATCTTGGAATGGATAGAGAAATTCACACAGCAAAAAACTATGACCGCTATACTGTTTTCTCTCTTTGGGATACTTACAGAACACTTCATCCCCTACTCACAATTATTGACCAAAAACGAAGCAAGGATTTTGTAAACACAGCCTTAGATATGTTTAACCAAAGTGGTATTTTGCCTGTTTGGGAACTTGGAAGCTACGAAACATACTGTATGATAGGAATGCATGGAATATCAATGATAACTGATGCATATATGAAAGGGATTAGAGGAGATGAAAAGCTAACCCTTAAAGCATTTGTTCAGAATGCAAATAGCGAAAATAGAATAAAACAACTTGAAAAAAGAGGAAAATTTAATAATCCTTTATTTGGCTTAGACTTTTTTGATAAATATGGATATATATCTTCAGAACAAGAGCACGAAAGCGTTTCAAAAACACTGGAATACTCTTATAATATGTGGTGTGTTGCTCAAGTTGCAAAAGAGCAGAACCAAGAAGCAATATATGAAGAGTTTATACAAAAGGCACAATACTATAAAAACCTATATAACCCAAAGAACAAATTTATTCAGCCACGTATAAATGGGAAATTTATTGAAAACTTCGATCCAAAACAAATAGACCAAAACTATACCGAAGGAAACGGTTGGCAGTATGGCTTCTATGTTCCACAAGACGTTAATGGACAAATAAAATTAATGGGCGGAGATAAGACCTTTTTAGAATACCTAGATAATTGTTTTAACTCAAAAGAAAAAACAACAGGAAGAAACCAAGCTGATGTAACAGGACTTATTGGTCAGTATGCACATGGGAACGAACCCTCTCATCATATGGCTTATCTTTATACTTATGCAGGCGAGGCATGGAAAACACAGGAATTAGTTAGAAGAATATTAAATACACTCTACACAGATAAACCTGACGGTATTTGTGGAAATGATGACTGTGGTCAAATGAGTGCTTGGTATATTATGAGTGCATTAGGATTTTACCCAGTCTGCCCCGGCTCTAACCAATACGTTATTGGTTCACCCCTATTTGATAAAGCAACCATTCACCTTGAAAACGGGAAAACCTTTACCATTAATTCAAAACAAGGAAAGAATACTCCATACGTAAAGTCAATTAAGCTTAATGGTAAGAAATACAAAAACACATTCCTAGATCATTTCGATATAATGAATGGAGGAAACATTGATATTGAAATGGACTCAAAACCAAATAAGAGTTTCGGAAAGAAAGCCTCTAATAGACCTCAAAGTGAGATTAAAGACAATCCTATAACCATTGTTCCACATTTTGAATACGAAGGCACAAGAACCTTTACTGATGAAAAACAAATCTATATCAACTCAATAAATGGCAATATTCTAATGCCAACACTTGATTATGGTGATAGAAGCTTAGTTCATTTTGGAGATAGAAACTACACAAGAAGAGATATAAAAACTAATGAAACTGTTACCATAACAGCAGTAAGCACAAGCGAAGAGGGTGTTGAAAGCAAACCAGTAGTTGTTAAGTTTAATAAAATCCCAGCAGGGAGAAAAGTAACATTGCTTTCAAAATACGATGCCCAATACACAGCTGGAGGAGAAGAGGGTTTAATTGACCAAATTATAGGTGGAAAAGAATGGCGTTTAGGTGCATGGCAGGGTTATAGTGGAGTAGATTTTGTTGCCATAGTTGACTTAGGAAAGAAAGAAGAGGTAAATAGAATTGGAGGAAACTTCATACAAGAAACTAAATCGTGGATATTCCTTCCAACAAAGGTAAACTACTATGTTTCTGAAGATGGAATAAACTTCACATTGCTTGAAACAATAAATACACCAATTCACGAAAGAGACGAAACACCACAAACACATACTTTCTTTACAAAGAATCCATTCACTGCTCGTTATATTAAAGTAGAGGCAATCAATATTGGCAAAAACCCAAAATGGCATCTATCAGCAGGAGAAAAGTCTTGGCTATTTATTGATGAGATTATTATAGAATAAAGATTAATTTCAAATTATCTATCAATAATTTGACCAAAACATCGTTTGAAACAAATAGAATAACGTATAAAATTATTAATACGAAGATTCATTTTACTCCGATGTACATCTTAGCTTGCTCCGATGTACATCACAGCGTCTTCCGATGTACATCTTAGCAAGCTAAGATGTACATCGGAATGAAATAATACAAAGAGATAGAAATTTAATACTTGATTATTGGAATTTCTTATAAGGTATTAGAAGTTTTGTTGATTAATATGATACTAAAACAATGAAAAAGAAAAACATATTTGGCTTAGAAAAAAACATATTTTTTACTGGCTTAACAAGTTTCTTTACAGACACTTCAAGCAAGATGGTTTATAGTGTTATGCCTTTGTTTTTACTTTCAATGGGCTCTTCAAAAACCACTATTTCTCTTATTGAAGGTATTGCAGAAAGCACAGCCTCGTTAGTAAAAGCTCTTTCTGGACTTTGGAGCGACAAGATTGGTAAGAAAAAACCTTTCATGGTTATTGGTTATGGCTTAACTGCAATCATAACCCCCATTTATGCCTTTGTTTTCTCCCCTATTCAAGTACTTTATTTCCGTTTTGCAGAAAGGGTTGGCAAGGGTTTAAGGACTGCACCAAGGGATAGTTTAATTGCTTCTTCCACTACCAAAAAATCAATGGGTAAGAGTTTTGGATTTCAAAAAGCTATGGATAATAGTGGGGCTATTCTTGGACCTCTAATCGCCTTTCTATGTTTAAAATTCTTACCAATAAACTACGGAAACATCTTTCTTTTAGCAACAATTCCTGCTTTGTTCGGAGTTTTTACTATTATTATATTTATTAAAGAGCCAAAACTTGAAACGATTTCTGATAATGGGATAGTTAAAGAGAAAAAGAAGGTCTCACTAAGAAACCTTCCTAAGAAATACTACTTCTTTTTGCTTATAGTATTCCTCTTTTCACTAGGCAATTCTACTGATACCCTTATGCTTATTAAGACCTACGAAACAGGAGTTGATAAGGCTTATGTCCCATTTATCTATATGATATTTAATTCTGTTTCGGTCTTACTTGCAATTCCAATAGGAAAACTCTCTGATAAGATTGGACGCACCAAGCTTATTATTGCAGGTTTCTTAGTTTATACTATTGTTTACTTAGGCTTTGGAGTTTATAATTCACTTAATGTTTTTGTCTTACTATTTATTCTTTATGGACTATATAGTGCTTTGGTTGATGGTAGTCAAAAGGCTTTGGTTTCTGACCTTGTTAGCTTTGAATTGAAAGGAACAGGTTATGGATTATACCATGCAATAATTGGAATTTCATTACTTCCAGCTAGCCTTATTGCAGGTAAACTATATGATAATGTTAATTCAAGTGCACCTTTTTACTTTGGTGCAATTATGGCTTTTTCTGCTGCAATGTTAATGATAGTCTTTAGTTTCTATATGAAAAACCAAGACAAGAAAAAAGCTAGTATAGAAAACTAATTAGGTCTTTTGTTTCTCTTTCTTTGCTGAAGGGAATAGAATATTATTTAGGATAAGGCGGTAACCTGCGGAGTTAGGAAATAGGCTTAGGTCTGTAACTGGGTCACCTACATAGTGCTGGTAATCTTCTGGGTCGTGACCTGAAAGAAATGTCCAAGTGCCTTTGCCATAAGTTCCGTGAATATAACGAACCTCATCAATTGATTTGTTTTCTCCTAAGACCAAAACACTAGATTTAAGTAAGTTTTTATTGAATGCGGTGCTTTGTCCCATAAATCCTTTAATGATTTTATTATGGTTTTGAGTTAGCATGGTTGGTATCCAATCCCACTTTGCAGAGAAGTCAAAAAGGACAAATAAATCGTTTTTCTCTTGGACTAGTCTACTTCTTTGCTCTGTTACATCAATATTGGATATTGCGTATTTGAAAGGGTCGGTAACTATTGTGAAATCTTTGAATGCAAAACATTTTGAATAGTCAAGTTTGTTTTGAGCGTTAGGTTCAATTGGGTCGCCGTCGAACATAACATCGCAGATATCTACTCCCTCTGCTGCTAATGCTATATCGAAACTATCAGGTGCCGAACACATTGCAAACATAAAGCCTCCGCCTGAAACAAAATCTCTCAACTTCTTTGCAACAGCAAGTTTTAGTTGCGATACTTTCTTAAAGCCTAGCTTCTTTGCTGTTGTTTCATTTGCCAAAACATCTTCCTGATACCATATTTGGTTTCTGTAATTTGCCCAAAACTTACCATATTGTCCAGTAAAGTCTTCGTGGTGAAGATGAACCCAATCATACATTGGAAGGACTCCTTTTATTATTTCTTCATCATAAATAACATCGTAAGGAATTTCAGCATAGGTTAAGACAAGGGTTACGGCATCATCCCAAGGCAACTTATTTTTTGGAGAATAGACTGCAATCCTTGGAGCGTTTTGAAGTTTTACAACATCCATATTCTCTTCTGGTTCTGCAATTTGATTAAGTATTTGCGCAGCCTGAACATCTGCAATATTATTATAGCTTACCCCTCTTAGTTTGCACTGCTTTTCAATCTTTGCATCGTGTTTTACAAGGAAGGAACCTCCCCTATAATTCAATAACCAGCTAACTTCACCCTCTTGTTTCAATATCCAATAAGATATTCCATAGGCTTTTAGATGATTAGTCTGTGTATCATCCATAGGAATAAGCAGGTAGAGTGCAAAAGAATTTAGGCTAAAAAGAATAGTTGCTAAAAATATTATTGTCTTTTTCATGTCAATTAATTAAAAACCGATATCGTCATCTTCAAGAAAGTCATTATCTGAATTCATCTTAGAGGCTATAACCATAGAACCAGCTCCATTTGCGTCAAAATTAGTATTTCCTTCCATTGATCCAAAATAGCCAGAATCAAAACCAACATCCCTATTTGCAAACTTAACAAAGTCTTTTTGAAATCTCAAACGAACTTCTGCCGTTGGTCCAGAGCGGTGCTTTGCAATAAGAACGTCTGCCATGCCTGCGGTTGGACCTTTCTCATCTCCATCAGTAATTCCGTAATATTCAGGACGATAAATAAACATAACAATATCTGCATCCTGCTCAATAGCACCAGACTCTCTAAGGTCGGAAAGCATTGGTTTCTTTGTTCCTCCACGAGTTTCAACAGCACGAGAAAGCTGAGCTAATGCCAAAATAGGAATACTTAATTCTTTAGAAAGTGCTTTAAGTTGACGAGATATTGTACTAATTTCTTGTTCTCTATTTCCATTCCTATTATCCGAGTTTCCACTCATAAGCTGAAGATAGTCGATAAACACCATCTTAATATCATATTTTTGTTTAAGTCTACGACATTTAGCTCTAAGTTCAAAAATCTTTAGCTGTGGAGTGTCATCAATATAGATTGGTGCATTTGCAAGCCTTCCAATATCTTGCAATCTTTCAACCTCATCCTTTCTAAGTTGATCACCCTTCTTAAGTCTATCACCTGCGATTTCAACCTCAGAAGATATTAAACGCATTGTTAATTCTAAAGCTGTCATCTCTAAAGAGAAGAAAGCAATAGGTATATTATGATCTACGGCCATATTCCTTGCCATTGAAAGAGCTAAGGCTGTTTTACCCATTGCAGGACGTGCTGCCAAAATGATTAGCGTTCCTTTATGAAAACCTGTTGTGACACTATCTAAATCTCTAAAACCTGATGGCACACCAGAGGTTATTCCTCCAGCCTTTTGAGCTGCTTCAATTTCTTGTTGAGCCTCATAGAGTAAAGACTCTAAGGTTTGAAAATCGCTTTTAAAGTTCTTGTCACTAATGTCCATTAAGTTGGTTTCGGTCTTATCTAAAAGCTCAACCACATCGGTTGTTTCTTCGTAAGCGTCCTTAATGGTTTCTGTTGAAACTCTTATAAGTTCTCTTTGTATGAACTTTTCAGAAAGTATTCTTGCATGATATTCGATGTGAGCGCCAGATGTAACACGAGAAGTTAGGGATGATATCCTATAAGCACCACCCACCATTTCTAAAGTTCCATTCTTTTTAAGCTGTTCAACAACTGTTAATATGTCAACAGGTGAACTATTAAAGAAAAGTTGCTTTATTGCCTTAAATATTTCTCTGTATTCAGGCGTATAGAAATACTCCTCACGGATTATATCAATTGAGTTGGTTACTGCATCTTGGTCTAAGAGTAGTCCTCCTAAAACAGCCTCTTCCAAGTCCAAAGCCTGAGGAGGAATCTTACCATTTAGAGCAAAGGCTTGGTCTGCGGTAAGACGAGTAGTCTTTGATTTATAAGCATTTTCTTTCTTTTCCATAGACTGCAAAGATAAAACAAATAAAAAAGGAAAGCAATTTCAAACCAAAAGAATAAATAATATTATTAACTTTGCATCCTAAACTATTTGATTACTAAATCATATTATATTTTATGAAAAGCTATCTTAAGAAAAATAATAACTGGCTCTATGTTTCAGGAATTACCCTCTATGTATTAGGAATTATTCTTAGTACAATATTTGATAAGGATGTAAGTATGGAGGACAATCCAATAATTGGAATGATTTCGCAGATGAATGGGTGGATAATGCTTATATATATTGCGGTAATTGCACCTATATTAGAGGAAATCTCCTTTCGCTCTTGGACAGTGAATAAGAAATGGACAAAATACTTAAGTTTGATTCTCTCCTCCATATTTTTACTTTTAGCCAATCCATATATTGGAGGTATTTATTTTCTATCCTTCTTAGCTGTAATTGTATTTTTAAAGAATAAACCAAAGCCAACCCTAATAAGTCTTATTCTAATAACAACCATAGGTTTTACTCTAGCACATATTGGAAATTTTGAAAGAGATATATTCCTGATTTCCACACCTGTGTATATTGGTATAACCTTTGTATTTACTTATATTGCTCTAAGATACAAATTAAGATATTCGATGATTGCCCATGCCTTATATAATTTCTCCCTCCTCCTACTAGGTGGATTTATTATTCCTTTTGGAAATAGTATAATTCTTAATGAAGGGAACTATGAAGGAAGCCTAAAACCTGTTTCTGGACTATATTCTAAAAAAGGTACTGATAATTATGGTGGATACTCTGCAAATATCAGCAAGACTATGCTACCCGAAATAATATCTATGCTAGAGTTTGATAGCGATTACAAAATAAAGACCTATCCTAAGGGATATTCATTCTATAACCTAGAAGTAAAAACCAAAGACACCCTAAACAAAATTGATCTAAAAGCTTTAAGTGAGGAATTAAAAAGAAAGGCCAATATAAGAATAGATACATTAGTAGAATTAAGAGAAGTTTATCACTTAGAGATAAAAGATGTTGATATAATAAAGCTAAACGAAGATGATTTTAGTGATTTGAGCGATATAAAACTCTCAATAGAACTAGATTATATCATAAAGACTATTGGAAGACATTATGATAAAACAATAAGAATTCCAGATAAGTATAAGGGTTTGAAAATAATTGATATTAATAAGTTTCTCAACATAACAAGCGATATTACATTTGAACAAACACTTAAAGATCTTGAAAAGGAATACGGAATAACCCTAACGCCAAAGCCAACCAAGATAAAAACTATAAGGATTTTTGAAGAAATATAATCTCTTTAAAGCGTTGAAAAAATAAGTCTTTGTTTTAGTAAAATGAAACGAAGAAAGGATTTATTATTTCTTCGTTTCAGCAAATTCTTTCTTCGTTTCAGTCTGGTGAAACAGCGTTTCATTTCTTGACTATAGGGCATAAAAAAAGAAAGAGTATTTAATCGCTTCTAAGCTTCGCCTTTGCCTTGCTATAACTAAACACTCTTTCTCGTTTCTAAAATATATAAAAATTGAAATTATGAATTTAAACCGTAGATTTCATCTTTCTACAACTTCTATAGATAAGCGAAGGGTTTATTCATTCTTTCTGTGGCAAATATACATAATAAAACATGCTTTGTCAAGTGTTTTAACAAAAAAAATGAAGATATATTTATAATATATTGAATTAAAGCGTTTTAAATTTAGGTGTTTTTGCTACTTTTCTAAGCAAAGGGAAAGAAAAAGTCCTTTTTCTTCTATAAAATAGCTTTGAATTTCTACATCAATTGGCGTATTATGAATTTGAGGTGGACTTGTGAGGGGATTTATTTGGAATACATTGAAATTATTAGCTATTCCTGTGCCTGTGCATTTTACATAAGCTTCTTTTATTGTCCAAATTTTGGTGAAGAGTATATCTTGCATGTCTTCATCCTTTGTTTTATATAATAGCTCTATCTCTTTTGGGTGAAAGAATCTATTAACCACTGCTTTATTATTTTTCCTTGTTTTTTCAATATCTATTCCTATTGGTTTGTCACTTAATGCTATTGCTATAAATTCTTTGGTATGAGAAATGGAAAAGTGGAGGCTTTTATTATAAAGAAAGAAGGGCTTTCCTTCAACAGTTTTTTCAATTTTACTGTCAAATTTAAAGCCCTTCTCTTCTATTTTTTGGATTAGTAATTGCTTTGCCCAAGAGGATATTTGTTTTGGGTTTGATAAGGTTTTATCTTCACCAAACATTTCTCTTGCTTTATCTATATGGCAAACAAAATACTCCAATTTTTATGGTTTATTCGTTAATTCCAAGTAGTTCTACTTCAAAAACCAATGTACTTCCTGCTGGAATTGTTCCAACTGGTGAGTCACCATAAGCAAGGTCTGCAGGAATAAAGAATGTGTATTTTGAACCTACACTCATTAGTTGCACTCCTTCTGTCCAACCTGGGATAACTTGATTTAATGGGAATGATATTGGTTCTTGTCTTTCAACTGATGAATCAAATACTTCACCACTTAATAACGTTCCATGATAATGTACTTTTACAGTATCAGTTGCTTTTGGTTTATCACCTTCTGCTTGTTTATCAACTTTATATTGTAGTCCGCTTTCAGTTTGAACAATTCCTTCTTTTTTAAGGTTTGCTTTCATAAACTTTGCTCCCTCTTCTCTTGCCTTTAATCCTAGTTGTTGCATTTGAGCTTGTTTCTTTATTTGCATTTCTTGTTGCCAAGCAGTCATTACGGTGTTTTTTTCTTCCTCAGTTAAAAGGTTTTGTTTTTCTCCATTAGCTGCTTTTCTAAGAGCTTCAATCATTATTTCTATATCTAAGTCGTAACCTTCTCTTATAAAGCTATTACCGATATCTTCTCCAATTATGTAACTTACTTTAGCTTTGTCTGTTTTCAATTCCATGTGTTTTTTTATTTGTTTTATTAGTGATTTATTGTATATATTATTTGATTATTGTTAGTTCGTCAATAAGGTTTTTAGCTCCTGCAAATTTGTCTATAATAAATAGAACGTAACGTGCATCGACATTTATTGTTCTTTGGAACTCTGGTTCAAATGCTATGTCTCCACTCATTGCTTCCCAGTTACCATCAAATGCAAGTCCTATTAAGTGACCTTCTGCATTTAGGATTGGTGAGCCTGAGTTTCCTCCTGTAATGTCATTATCGGATAAGAAACAAGTTATTATTTCTCCTTTTTCATTTGCATATTGTCCATAGTCTTTTTTCAAGTATAGTTCTTTTAGTTTAGCTGGTACTTGAAACTCGCTTGAGCTTGGATCTTCTTTTTCCATTACTCCTGCAAGGGTTGTTATATAGTCATAGTGAATTCCGTCTGCTGGATAATAATCCAATACTCTTCCATAAGTCATTCTCATTGTAAAGTTTGCATCTGGGTATTGAACTAAGCTAGGATCCATTTCTCTTAGAGCTGCAACAAAACGTACTCTTGCACTAGATAACTTTTCTTCTGCTTTAACTAAGTTTTCTTCTCCAACTCCTAAATATGTATAAGCTGTTAATGCTGATTGTGCAATTAAGTCTTTGCCTAATTTCTTAGGGTTTGGCTTTTTCATAAACTTATCGAAATTAGTTTGATTTGCAAATACTGATTCTTTGAAAGCTTTATCTGCAAAAGCATCTACATTTCCTTTAAATTTGTTTTCTAGGGTTTTGCTTATAAAGTTGTTTTTGTCAATATTAGAGAACATTGTGATTAATGACTTAAACAATTCTTTTTCTGTTTCTTGGTCATAGGTCTCAAAATGTGCATCTCCTCTTTTCTTCAAAATAGTAATTATCTTGTCGTAGTTAGGATTCTTCTTATCTAATGTCATTAAGGACATAGTATTTTGAAAAGCTAATAATGCACGTTTGTTTGACATAAGTCCTAAGTTTGCATACCAAGAGTATTTTGTACCATTTGCATTTGCTATTTCTTTATTAGCCTCTTCAAGATCTTTAACAACTGAACCATATTTCTCAAATCTTGATTTATCTTCTAGTATCCATTTTGTCAATCTATCTTCAATTGCCTTTTTCTTTCCAAAGATATCTAATTTCTTCAATCCTCTTAACTCACCTTTTTTGTTTTTCCAAAGGTTCATATAACCTGCATAGTCGGAAGCATAGATTAAATTTACTCTATTATCTTTTTCCATCATCTTATTCATTGTTGGTAGCATGTATTCGCCAGCTCTAACAATTGATGGGTTAACAATATTGATTGTATTTGCAACTTCACCTGAGGTCATATATCTTTCTGTTGAGCCAGGAAATCCCCAAATCATTGCAAAGTCATCTTTCTTAACTCCTTTAATACTTATTGGGAGGAAGTGTTTTGGTTTATATGGTTGGTTTTCTTTTGAGAACTTAGATGGTTTGTTTTCGCTATTAGCATAAACTCTAAAAATAGAGAAGTCTCCTGTGTGACGTGGCCACATCCAGTTATCTGTATCTCCTCCGAACTTTCCTATTGATTGTGGAGGTGTTCCTACCAAACGGATATCGTTGAAAACTTCGTAAACAAACATATAATATTCTGCTGATTCAAAGAATGGTTTAATCTCAACTTTATATTGTCCGTTTTCTGAGTTTTTTTCTATTAATGCATTTATGCGAACTTCAATTGAATCTTCTATTTTTGACTTATCAATCTTATTTGAATACTCACCTAAGATATCTTTTGTTACATCTTCCATTCTAACAAGAAAAGAAACCGTCATATTTGGAATAGGTATCTCCTCTGACATATTATATGCCCAGAAGCCATTATTTAAGTAATCATGTTCTACTGTTGATTGCCCTGCGATTGCGTCATAACCACAGTGATGATTTGTGAATAGAAGTCCTTTTTCTGATACTATTTCTCCTGTACAACCATTTCCGAATTGAACAATTGCATCTTTAAGACTTGAATTATTTATGCTATACAACTCGTCTGCTGTTAGTTTTAATCCCATCTTTTTCATTGTGGAATAGTTCAAGTTCTTAAAGAACATAGGTAGCCACATCCCCTCGTCAGGTCTTGGAGTTGGTTTTGAAAAACCTACACTTGCCATTAGAATTAATGATAAGGTAATTAAGGTAATTTTCTTCATTTTTATTTTTTTTAGTTTATATATTTGATTAATGAATATTTATCTTTCCTAAATACTATTTGTGCAACTTCTTGAATTTCTTCAGCAGTAATTTTCTCTATTTCTTGGTTAGTTGTCTCTAGGGTATCAATCCTATTATAGTTTAGAATTGATTTGCCCATAGACAAAACTTCATTTTGATTGTTTTCGTATTGTATAGCCAATTGTCCAATCAATTGTTGTTTTGCGTGTTTAAGAGTTAATGGTTTGATTTTGTTATTGCAATAGTATTCTAACTCATTTTCAATAAGATTTATTGTTTTATCGATATATTTTTCATCTGTGGCAGCATAGACGGTAAATAGTCCAACATCTGAATAGGCTGTGTAGTTTGACTCTAGGGCGTACGTGAAGCCAAATTTCTCTCTAATTTTCATATTTAGACGGGAATTCATTGCTGGCCCGCCAATAATATTGTTAAGCAAAGAAAAAGCTAATCTATGTTTGTTTTTATAACTAAAAGCTGTATTTCCTAGAACAACATGGGCTTGGTAGGTATCACGAGATAGTATTTTTGTTCTGGGCTTATAGTTTTTATAGGGAGTTCTGGTTATCTGTTTATTATCTTTTTCAACTGAACCAAAGTGTTTTTCACATTTCTCTACCCACTTATCAAAGTCGATGGCTCCAATTGTTGAAATTACTATTGAATTGGGTGAATAGGTCCTATTTACAAAGTCTTTTATTTTTTCGGTTGTGAAATTCATTACCTGACTTGGTGTTCCTAAGATATAGCGCCCTAAGCCATGATTTCCAAAAACTAATTTTTCAAAGTCATCAAAGATTAGCTCAGAGGGGTTATCCTCGTATGAATTGATTTCATCTATAACTACTATCTTCTCTTTATCTATTTCTTTTTGGGGAAAAACAGAATGGAATACTATATCGGAAAACAATTCAAGTACTCTGTCGTGGTAATTATTTAGAAAACTTGCATATATACAAGTTTCTTCTTTTGTAGTGAAAGCATTTAACTCACCCCCTACTCCATCTATCCTATTTAATATATGAACGCTTTTTCTTTTATCTGTTCCTTTGAAAATGGAGTGTTCAATAAAATGTGCTATTCCATATTCCTGTGGCTGCTCATCTCTTGAACCTACATTAATAACAATTGCGGTGTGTGCAATTGGAGAATAGGTCGAGCGGTGAATAAGTCTAATTCCGTTTGATAGTTTATGTTGGCTATAGGCTAGTTCTGATTCTAATTGCACAAGTTCCTTTTCCTTATTAGTTATTTAATTATATAAGAATTGATTAGCGTGATATTATATAATAACCTGCAGAACCATGCTTTTTGATTATTGAATTCATAAATGCATTTGCCTCACTCATCGTTCTTCTTGAACCATAGCTAACATAATATTTTGTTTTATCTTCTTGTGACTTAGAAATAATATAACTGTCATATCCTAAACTTCTTGCTTTTCTTGCAGTTTGTTGTGCGTTTGCTAGATTTTCGAATGTTCCACCTATGACATCAAAACCTAGACGTGAAACAGGTTGCATTAATATTGGTGTTGAATAATCAATTTCAGGAGTTGGTGCTGGCGGATTGTCTTTTTCTCCAGTTGGCTTTAAAGGTTTTGGTTTAGCAACTAATTCCTTTTTTGGTTGAGTTGGCTTACTTGTAGCTTGAACATCTGCTATTGGCTCATCAATTGAAACGATTTCCTCTGTAATAGTTTCTGTGATTGGAACTTCTATAACTTGGTTCGTTGGAGTTTGAATAGGAATAACTATTGTTTTTTTAGCCTCTTCACATTTAGGAATTATATAGTTATTAAGTTTCTCTGTTAATGGGTCAAGTTGCTTTATGTTTTTTGTCCAACACATATAATGAGCAAGAACCATAAATCCTGATGCTAATAGAGCTAAAAGAACAAGCAATGAGAGAATTAGCCATATTAACTTATTTCTTTTCCTTCTTTCCTTTCGTTCTTTTTTCTCAGATTTTCTTCTTCTTTTAAAGTTCTTCCTATACTTCTTACTATTTCTATAATTAAAAGCATCACTATCGTTAGTGTCAATACCCTCGTTTTCTCCTAGCTCTTCTTCTTTATCCTCTTTTATTTTGTCTAGTCTTTCTTGAACTTCTTTTTGAGCGTCTTCCATTTTTGCTTCATCTCTTTCAAGTTTTTCTCTTTCTTCAAAAACAATCTCTTTAGTCTTTTCTTGTTCTAAGATTAATGAATCCTCATTTTTCTCTTGATTATCAGATTGATGCAGTAGAGAGGCTTCTTCACTCAAAGTATTTATTGAGCCTTGATCTTGGTTCGTCTCTTTTTCAGAATAAGATGTGCCAACAACAATAGTCTGCAATGGTTTTTCCTCTATTTCAGTTTTTTCTTCTACAGGTAATTCTGGTAAATGTTCTTTGGTAACTATTGGTTTGATATTATCTTCTTGGTCGAATGTTTTAAGAGATTTAATTGTTGAAAAAGCAAATGCGCTGTCTAATAGGTTTAGTCCTGAAGTTGGAGTAAAAACATAACCTGAGCTTAATCCTTTTGATAAAACACCTATTTCTCCTATCTTACACGAGTCAAACTTTTCAATTTTCTCCTTTATGCTATCTGAATATTGTTTTATCCATTTCAATGATGTTTCAATAGATATAAACTCTTGCTTCGATAATTCTTGAACAAAACCCAAGTCGTTATTTATTTCGTTTGAAAATGTTATTATTCGGCTTGGAGGCGTTAGGGTATTTGTTATAGGGCTAATGGATGCAGGTGTGTACTGAACTCGGAAAGTACCTATTCCCGTTAGTTCTGCTCTATCATTCTTCTTTAAATACTCTAATAGATTTGCTGAAACATTCATATTATTATCTTTTTTAATTATTTATATCTTTAATATTGACCAAACTATAGGTAAGATTATATATTACGTTTATTTTTCAATTGCGTTTCAATTAATATATTAATAATTGCATATATTATCTTAATCCTCTATATCTTCTCTTTAAATAGTTTGTTATTTACTTTTTCTAAATCCTCTGGAGTATCTACTCCTATGCTTTCAAATTCAGTTTCTGATATCTTAATTTTATATCCCTCCTCCAACCATCTTAGTTGTTCTAAGGATTCCATTTTCTCAAGTCTTGATGGGTATAGCTTAACCAATTCCTTTAAAACACTAGATCTATAGGCATATAATCCAATATGTTTATAGTAATATCCCTTTGCAATTGAGTATTCAAGGGTCTCTTCCCTATTAAATGGTATTATTGACCTTGAAAAATAAAGTGCATTATGATTATAATCAAAAACAACTTTAACAACATTTGAAGATATAAGAGTTTTAACATCCTCTATCATTTTGCAAAGAGTTGAAATTTGGGTTTGGGGGTCTTCAAATGGAATAAGAGCTGATTGAAGCTGTTCTTTCTTTATTAATGGTTCGTCTCCTTGAATATTAACAACAATACCAAACTCACCTTCTGTTTGTTCAACTATCCTTAACGCCTCTTCCACTCTTTCTGTACCACAACTATGATCTATATCCGTCATTATGGCTTGGTAACCATAACTATGTACAACATCAAATATCTTACGATTATCAGTTGCAACAACAACCTTATCGAACAATCCACTTTCTACAACTCTTTTACAAACACAAACGACCATTTCCATATCTCCTATTTTGGCTAATGGTTTTGCAGGAAAGCGACTTGAAGCATATCTTGCAGGAATAACACCTAGTATCTTTTGATTAGAATAACCCATTTATTTCAGCATTTATTTTTTCAATAATAAGTCCTAAATCAGATTTGTTGGCTGTGAAGTCAATGTTGTCAATATCAATTATAAGTAGTTTACCTTCTTTATATTCATTTATCCACCTATCATATCTTTCATTTAAAGAGGTTATATAATCTAAACGTATTGAGTTTTCGTATTCTCTTCCTCTTTTTTGTATATTATTTATTAGAGTAGGAACTGAAGCTTTTAAATATATTAATAATTCTGGAGGCTGTATAAATGAATTAATTAATTCAAATAAATCAAGATAGGTTTCATAATCCTTTGTTGCCATAAGCCCCATTGCATGAAGGTTTGGAGCAAATATATAAGCATCTTCGAAAAGTGTTCTATCTTGGATTATATTCTTGAATTCTTTTCTATGTTCAATCAAACTACGAAAACGTTTATTGAGAAAATAGATCTGTAGATTGAAGCTCCATCTACGCATATCATCATAGAAATTGGCAAGATAAGGGTTATCATCTACCTGTTCAAACATCGGATTCCATTTAAACTGTTTTGCTAATAACTCTGTTAGTGTAGTCTTTCCACTACCTATGTTTCCAGCAATTGCAACATGCATAGTATTTCGTTTTTATATTTTAATTAACATACAAAGATAGAAAATTTATTTTTACTATTGTTATACTCTGAAAAAAATATACTTTTGTAGTCTGTATTTCAACTTAAAATCAATTATTATGGGTTTAGAAAAAATTGTTAATTATAAGATGATTAAGTCTGAGGATTTGAATCACCACGGCACTTTGTTTGCTGGTCGTTGTTCTGAATGGGTTGTTGAGTCTGCTTTTATTGGAGCAGCAAGTAAGCTAGATCCAAAACATACTGTTTGCTTAAAAGTTCATGGACTTGAGTTTCTAAATCCTATGAGGTTAGGAAATATTCTGGGTTTTGAGAGCAGGATAGTTCATGCAGGCAGATCAAGTATTACAGTTTACACTAAGGTTCATGAAATCCAATCAGTAGACATAAAACGATTGGATGGTTTTATCACTTTTTGCTTTGTTGATAAGGATTCAAAAGCAACACCTCACAATTTGATAATTACTCCTGAAACAGAAGAAGAGATAGCTCTTCATGAAACAGCATTAAGGCTACTAAAGGCAAGAAATTAAAACACAAAACAAAGTATCATTTTCATCAACTCTTTGTTTCAATTTACTGAAACGCTGTTTTAATTTTTTCTTTCTTTGATTCAAGAAATTATTACAGCGTTTTAATTTTCCAAAACAGCGTTTCATTATATCGCTATCTAAAACATTAATTATAATATGATAATACAATTTTTCTTTTCTTAATTTCCCTTTTCAAAAACATCATTATATAAGAGTAAGTATTAGTTCTAAAAGATATTTTTAAGAAATAAAATCACAAAACTATTGTCGTTTCAAAAGTTTTCTATAGCTTTGCAAACTCATTCAAATAAGAACATGGAACTAAAGGATAGAATAATTAATGAAACAAATGGATTATTGCAAATTAAAAGTTGTAGGCTAATTACAATGGATGAAATTGCAAATAATCTTGGCATATCAAAGCGAACCCTCTATGAACAATTTAAAGATAAAAGTAATTTATTGGAAGATTGTTTTAATATGAATTTTGAAAAGGCAGTTAATGAAAGTAATAAGATTATTGAGTCATCAGAAAACTCGCTTGTCTCAATATTGTTAATGCTAAAAAAAGCAAATAGCTCCATTCATACAATTAAATACGATTACATTAAAGATTTAAATAAATATTATCCAGAAATTTATCAAAAGACATTTGAAAGACATATCAACTTTCAGAAAGAGTTAAGAAATAAATTACTTTTAGAAGCGTTAGAAGAAGGTTTAGTACTTGAAGATGTAAACTTCGACCTATTACAAAGCATTATACAACTAAACCTTTTTTACTGCTCAAAAAATGAATATATGATACAAAACCCTAATCATAGCCTAATAGAAATAGCAATGATGCATATATTCATAATTATTAGGGGAGTTTCAACCACAAAAGGAATTGAAATTATTGATAAATATAAAGAGATCTTTTTAAAAAAATAATATTAAAAGAAAAAATGAAAAGAAAATTTTTGAAATTAGCTTTTATAGGACTTTGTATAGCTAGCATTAACACCTTTGCTCAAGTCACTTCTACCTTGGAGTTAGATTTGGAAACAGCACTAAGGATTGCTCACGACAATAACCCTACTATTAAAATTGCCGAATTAGAGATTCAAAGAGTTGATTACTCCAGAAAAGAAGCAATCGGCAGCTTACTACCTAGCCTAAATGCTGTTGGACAATATACCGACAACGTAATGAAACAGGTTATGTTTATGCCAGAAAGCTTTGCTGCTCTAATGGGTGGACAAAAATATATGGAGATTGGTTATAAGAATTCTTTTGTTGGGAGCATTAGTTCACAACTTCCTCTGGTTAACTTTTCCCTTTGGCAAAACATAAAAAACAAACAGAATGATATAGATATGATTATTGAGAAGTCTCGTGCCTCTAAAATTGAGATGACAAAGCAAGTTAAAGATGCATACTATACTGTTTTGCTTACCAAAAGTTCTTTAAAGGTATTACAACAAAGTCATACCAATGCTCTAGAAACACTTAAAAATATTGAAAACTCATATAAACAAGGAGTGGTTTCTGAATACGACTATATTAGAGCTCAAGTTAATGTGAACAACCTTAATCCAGTACTTATTAATGCAAAGAATGGAGTTGAACTTTCAACTATGCAACTAATAATGATTCTTTCACTTCCTGCTGAACAAGAAATTGTTATTAAGGAAGACTTAGAAAACTTCAATGATAATATCAATATAATTACAGAAACTGAGAATAGGAATATTATAGCTAATAACTCCGACTTAAAGCTTTTAGACTATAATATTATAGGACTAAAGAATCAATTAAAACTTATAAACACACAGCATCTACCTATGCTTTCAGCAACAGGAAGCTATATTTACCAAACACAAGCAGAAGACTTTAAATTTAAAGACTATAATTGGATTGGTTCAGCCTCAGTTGGTCTTCAACTAACTGTTCCTATATTTTCTGGAATGACTAAGGTTAACCAAGCAAAGCAAGTTGAGCTATCAATTAAAAGTTTAGAAATCCAAAGAGAATATGCTAAGGACGGCATAAACCTACAAGTTAAGTCAGCAACCAATACAATGAAAGCTGCAAAAGAACAATTGGCAGTTAATAAGGATGCAATCAAACAAGCAGAAAGAGGATACGAGATAGCGAAAGTTCGTTACCAAGTTGGTTCTGGAACAATTCTAGAACTTAACGACTCTGAACTATCACTAACTCAATCAAAACTTAATTACCAACAATCACTATTTAACTTCCTTTCTGCACAAGCTAATTTAGAGAAGGTAATTGGAAGTGAAAAATAAGGAAAGAATAAAATTAAAACACAAATAAAATAAACACATAAGAAATATAATGAAAAAAGTAATTTATTTATTGATGTCAGCTGTTATCATTATGACTGGTTGCACAAAGAAAGATGATAAAAAAGGTACGCAAGAAGAAGAGGCTATCAAAGTAAAGGTTGAAAAAGTTTCTGTAAAAGAAATTGACCAAATATATGAGTTTGCAACAACAGTTGATGCTGCTGTTAAAAACTTTATAACCTCTGCTGGAGGAACAAGAATTGAAAAAATTTGGGTTGAAGTTGGACAAAAGGTATCTAAAGGACAAAAGCTTGTTACTATGGAAAACACTAATCTTGCAACTGCAAATGCTCAATTGGATAATATGAAATTAGAAGTTAGTAGAATGGAGGCCTTATTTCAAAGTGGAGGAATTTCAAAACAACAACTCGACCAATTAAAAACTCAATACGATGTTGCAAAAAGAAATATTGATAACTTAGAAAGAAATATAACCCTAACATCTCCTATCACAGGTGTTATTACAATGAGAAACTTCGACAATGGAGATGTTTCAGGAGCACAACCAATACTTCAAGTAATGCAAATCTCACCAGTTAAACTTAAATTTAATATCAACGAATCCTTCTATACAAAGGTAAAACTTGGTATGAACGTTAAGGCAAAGGTAGATGTTTTTGAAAACGAAGAATTTGGAGGAAGAATAAGTTTAATTGCACCAACAATTGATCCTCTAACAAGAACATTTATGGTTGAGGCGCAGTTTACTAACTCAAATCAAAAACTACGTCCAGGAATGTTTGGAAGAGTTGAACTTAATCTTGGAAAAGCAATGAAGGTTATTGTTCCAGATATAGCAATAATAAAACAAAGTGGAACAAACAATAAATATGTATTTATAGAAAAAGATGGAGTAGTTGAATACCGTAAGGTGGAACTAGGAAGAAGAATGGGAAATACATACGAGCTCTTAGATGGAGTGAAAGATGGAGAAAATGTTGTTGTTACAGGACAAACACGTCTGCTTGATGGCAAGAAAGTTGTTGTTGTTAAATAATTAAGACAGAGAAATTAGAATATGAAAATATACGAATCATCCGTAAAGAAACCAATTACAACAGCAATTATATTTATTGCCATTGTTGTGCTTGGGTTGTTTTCCCTTAATAAGTTAAGCATTGATATGTTGCCTGAGATAGAGATGAATCAGGCAATTGTTTTGGTTACTTATCCTGGGGCATCTGCTGAAGATGTGGAAAACAACGTTAGTAAAGTACTAGAAAGTTCATTAAGCACTGTTAGTGATTTAAAGAAAATAAAATCAACTTCAAAGGAAAACACCGCAGTTATTAGTGTTGAATTTAATTGGGGAACAGATATTGACGCATCGGTTAATGATATGCGAGATAAGATTGAGATGGTGAAAGGTTATTTGCCAGAGGGTTGTTCTAATCCAATTATAATGAAACTTAGCACCGATATGATGCCAGTTGTCATATATTCTGCAACCTCTCAAGAAAGTTCAGAAGCTCTTTATAAAATATTAGAAGATGGAGTGGCAAATCCATTAAACCGTATTTCTGGAGTTGGTTCTGTTTCAATTGCTGGAGCTCCTCAAAGAGAAATTAGCATTAACGTAAATCCTCAAAAACTTGAAGCCTACAACCTAACAATTGAACAAATTGGAGCAGCAATTGCAAAGGAAAATGTTAACACACCAGGAGGTTCAATTGATATTGGTTCAGAAACCTACTCTCTTCGTATTCAAGGAGAAATGAAAGAGAGTGACCTTCTAAATGATATTGTTGTTTCTAACTATGGAGGAAAAACAGTTTTTCTAAAAGATATTGCTATTGTTCGTGACTCGGTTCAGGAAAAAGCTCAAGAAAGTTATGTTAATGGAAAGAAAGGAGCAACAATTGTGATTCAAAAGCAATCGGGGGCTAACTCTGTGGATGTTGTAAAAAAGATTAGAGAACAACTACCAATCATAACCAAAAATCTTCCAAATGATATACAATTTCAAGAGGTAATGAATACAACTGACAATATTGAAAACTCAATAACATCTTTAGTTGAAACAGTTCTTCTAGCATTCCTATTCGTTGCCATTGTTGTTATATTCTTCTTAGGACAATGGAGGGCTTCATTAATTATTATGATAACCATCCCTATTTCTCTAATATCATCATTTATATACTTACTATTATCAGGAAACACCATTAACATTATTTCACTTTCAGCCCTCTCCATTGCAATTGGTATGGTTGTGGATGATGCTATTGTTGTACTTGAAAACATATCAACCCATATCGAAAGAGGTTCAAGGCCGAGGGAGGCTGCAATATATGGAACTAATGAGGTCGGAGTTGCTGTTGTTGCAACCACACTAACAATCTTAGCAGTATTCCTTCCTTTCACCATGATGGGAGGAATGGCAGGGATTATCTTCTCTCAATTAGGTTGGATGGTTAGTATCGTTATGGTTGTTTCAACAATTAGTGCCCTAACCCTAACGCCAATGCTTAGCTCTATTATATTAAAAAAAGAACAAAGCAAGATTACTGGTAGCACCTTCGACAAACTATATGCTCCAATCAAAAGAGGTCTTGATAAATTAGATGTTTTCTATTCAAAAACTCTTACTTGGGTAGTTAGGCATAAAACTGTAACCATTATTACTGGAGTAGTAATATTTGCAGCTTCAATAATGCTAACCTTTGGAATTGGAACTGAATTTATTCCAGCCTCAGACAATGGGCAAATATCTGGAAATTTCCAATTACCTGTTGGGGCAAACACGGAAAGGTCAAAAGAGATTGCAAAGAAATTTGAAGCATCAATCAAAAAACAATATCCTGAAATCAAAACCTTATCCTACACAGTGGGTATTCCTGCAGAAGACGATAATAACTCTTGGGCACAAATGCAAGCCTCAGGTTCTAACTATGTTTCTTTTAGAATCAAACTAAAGAAACTAAAAGAAAGAGATAAAGATATTTTTGAAATATCGGAAGGACTTCGTAAGGAGCTGGCATCTTATCCTGAGCTTTATAAATATAAGGTTGATGCTGGTGGAGGCGGAGGAATGACCTCTGGATCTATGGTTGATATTGAAATCTTGGGGTATGACTTTGAGACAACAGAAAAAATAGCACATGATATTAAAGAGAAAATGGGAAAGATTAAGGGTTTCAGAGACGTTACCGTTAGTCGTGAAGATTATATTCCACAATATCAAGTTGAATTTGATAGAGAAAAACTCGCTCTTAATGGACTTAATGTTGGAACAGCTTCAGCCTTTATTAGAAATAGAATGAACGGAATGACAGCCTCTTTATTTAGAGAAGATGGGGAAGAATATAAAATCAAAGTTCGTTATGATAAAGCAAACAGAGAGTCTATTGAAGATATTGAAAACATTTCAATCATTAATCAATCAGGAAAATCAATTCGATTAAATGAGGTTGCAAAAGTGGTGGAAAGATTTGCACCACCTTCAATTGAAAGACAAGATCGTGAACGTATAATTAAGGTTTCATCAACTCTTTATGGAGAAACTCTTGACAAAGCAACTAAGAATATACAAGCTGAAATAGACAAAATGGATGTACCTTCAAACATAGGGATTCAGATTGGAGGAACAATTAATGACCAACAAGAATCATTTGGAGATATGGGGATACTTTCTCTACTAATTATTATGATGGTTTATTTTGTTATGGCAGCTCAGTTCGAATCACTTCGTTATCCTTTTATAATAATGTTCTCAATCCCATTTGCCTTAACAGGAGTTTTAATAGTACTTTTCATAACTGGAGGGACTATTAATATGATGAGTGCAATTGGTAGCATAATGCTTATTGGTATTGTTGTTAAGAATGGTATTGTTCTTGTTGACTACATTAACTTAAACCGAGAAAGAGGAATGAATATAAGTAAGGCTGTTATTGATGGAGGAAAATCACGTCTTCGTCCTGTTCTTATGACAACTGCAACAACAGTTTTAGGTATGATACCTATGGCAATTGGACTTGGAGAAGGCTCCGAAATATGGCAACCAATGGGTATTGTTATTGTTGGAGGTCTAACAGTTTCAACCCTTGTAACCCTAATCTTCATTCCTGCTCTCTATGCATCATTTGCATCAAGTGAAGTTAAAAGTTCACGCAAAAAACATAGAATTAAATTACATAATAGAACAATTAAAGCATAATAATATGAAGATGAAAGCAGCATTTATTGCATATAATCAAGCACACATTGAAGAAATTGACGATATATTAACTCAACTTTCAATAAGAGGATTTACCCGTTGGACAGATATTCAAGGAAGAGGCTCAAAAGATGGTGAACCTCATTTAGGAACACACGCTTGGCCATCAAAAAACATGGCAACCCTATGCATTGTTCATGAAAACATTGCTCCTATCCTTAAGAAAAGAATACAGGCACTTGACTTGGAAGCTCCAGAACAAGGACTAAGAATTTTCTTTTGGGACATTGTTGATGTATAATTGAAAAATAAAATGAATGAAAATAGGCGATAGTTTTATCTATCGCCTATTTTTTTGTTATCATCCTTTTCTTTTTTACACATTTTTCGTGGATTTATATTTACTTTTGCACTTATGTTTATTCAATTAGGATATTTAGGATTATTTATAGCAAGCTTCTTAAGCTCCACCATTATCCCAATGGCTTCAGGAGCAGTGCTTGTAGCTCTAATATATAATGGGTTTGATCCTTATTGGTGCGTTCTAATTGCAACAGTGGGAAATACTTTAGGAGGAATGACTTCTTATTGGATTGGTCACCTTGGTAAAATGCAGTGGATTGAGAAATACTTCAGAGTTCCAAAAGAAAAAATACTTAGTTTTCAAGGAAGAATAAAGCGATGGGGTCCTATGGCAGGTTTATTGGCTTGGCTCCCATTAATTGGCGATGTTATTGCAATAGCTCTTGGATTTTTTCGTTTAAACCCATGGAGGTCGTTTTTCTATATGTTCGTTGGTAGAATATTACGTTATATTACCCTTGGTCTTATAATGCAATTATTTTAAATATTACTATCTTTGCACCTCATAACTTAACATGTAAATATGAAAAAGCATTTCTTTTTAGGTATATTATTTTCAATACTATCCTTTTCGGCATACCCTCAAGTTGATACCATAAGTTCAATGATTATTGGTAGCGAGATTTTCCTTGAACAAAGGTTTGAAGACATATTAAATCCCGATACAAATATTGCAAAATCAAGCCCACTAATCAATTGTGATTCCATAATTCACGAATATAATAATGCATTAGTAGAAATTCAGCAAAGAAAGAACGAGATTGATAAAATGGATTCTGATATTAATTCTATGAAAGTAGAAATAATTGAAATGGACTCTCTTCTTATTGTTTATGATGAAAAAACAAAAGACTTAAGCTTCCAACTTGCCAATCTTCAATACAAATATAAGGAAGACTCAATAATGTTTACAGAAGAGATTGATGAGCTAAAGACAAACGAATATAACCTTAAGCAAATTAATGATACCCTTGCAAAGCTCAATCAAGAATATAGAAACCAATTAAACGAAAAGAACAGACTCTTAGAAGAGAAAATAAAGATATTTCAAGAAAAAGAACTCCTATTTGCAGAGAAAGAACAGGTATATAAGGATGCAATAAGTAGTTCTAACCTCGATAAAGTAAAGATAGAGGGCTTAGTAAATGCCTCAAATGAGAAAATTGTAGGTAAGGAAAAAGAAATAGACCTCTTGCAAAGGAGTATAAACGAAAAAGAGTCTGCAATGGCATCAAAAGATCTTACCCTAAATAAGATTACTGAAGAAAAAGAAATGTATTATAAGATGGCAGACACCTTAAGATCTAAACTTGTTGAGGCAGAAAAACAAATCCTAAGAACTAATGAAGAACTAAAATATACCAAACAAAGAGCCGCAGAGGCAGAAGCAAAAATAGCTGCAGCAACAAATAAGAAAAAGAAAGTTAGAGTTCTTCAAGGAATTGCAATGCGCTTCTTCCCTACCCCTAATTGGGATATTGTTCCAAAAGATAATGGAAGTGGAGGATATGAAAATATTATTATCAACCGCAACTCATCGAAAGTAGAATTTGACTTTGTGACAGGAGCATCCGTTATGCTATTGGACTTAACCAAACCTGAAGCTAAGTTCACTTCTGATATAGGAGTTTATGTTGGATTTGGAGGAGCAAATATGTTTAAGAACTTCTATTTTGGAGGAGCTTATCGTTTCCTTGACTTTTTTAGCGTTTCGGCAGGAGTAAACGTTGCTGAATATACCCTTTTGGCTAAAGACTTCAACAAAGAAGGTGATGCCCTAAAGCCAGGTTGGTCAATACAAACTACAAAAGAATGGAAAGTTACCCCATTTATATGTTTATCACTCGACTTAGAGTTCTTAAGCTATATGGGAAAGAAATAAAAACCTAAATTATAAACACTATGAAAACAATACTTATTAAAAACATAAGCCTAAAGAATAGGATAGTAGATATCTTAATTGAAGGAAATACTTTTAAACAAATCGACCAAAACATTATTGTAAAAGCCGACAAGATTATTGACGGAACAAATAAAGCAATCATACAACCATTTTACAATATGCACACACATTCCTCTATGACCCTACTTCGTGGTTATGGAGATGATATGCGACTTTTTGAATGGCTCTCAGAATACATTTGGCCACAAGAGGCAAAGCTAACACCAGAAGATATATATAATGGAACAAGGCTTGCAATTGTTGAGATGATACGCTCTGGAACAGTATTCTTCTTAGATATGTATTGGCACCACGAAGCAATTATACGTGCAGTTGAAGAAATGAAAGTAAGAGCAAGCATTGGCGTTACATTTATTGAAGAAAGAGGGAAGACCGAAATAGAAGAGAATATTAATTTTATCAATAACTTCAAACCATCCTCAGACCTAATTACCATTAACGTTGCACCACATGCAATATATACTGTTGGAAAAGACCTATACCAAGAACTATTTAAGGTTGCCAAAGAAAACAATCTAAAATTCAATACCCATTTATCTGAAACTATAAAAGAAGTTAAGGATTGTAGGGAAGCAAATAATAACCTAACCCCTACCGAATACCTAGACTCAATTGGCGTTTTAGATCATAACACAATTGCAGCACATTGCGTCCACCTAACAGAACACGATGCAGAAATACTATCCTCAAGAGGCGTTACCCTTGTGCATAACCCTTGTGCAAATATGAAACTAGCCTCAGGGGCATTCAATGTTCCACTAGTAAACAAATACGAGTGCAAAGTCTGTTTAGGAACAGACGGAACAAGCTCCAATAACAACCTTTCAATGATGGAAGAAATGAAATTTGCAGCCCTACTTGCCAAAGTATCTTATAACGACACTGCCCTCCTATCGGCAAACCAAGTATTTGCATGGGCAACAAAGAACGGAGCCAAAGCAATGGGCATTAATTCAGGCTCAATAAAGGAAGGTAAACTAGCCGATTGTTTAATTGTTGACCTAAATAGCGACCGCCTAATCCCCAATCACAACCTCATCTCCAACTGGGTTTACTCTGCCGACAGCCGCTGCATAGAAACAGTAATATGCAATGGAAACATCCTAATGGAAGACCGCATAATACCTAACGAAGCAGAAATCCTCGAAAAAGCAAAGAGAACTATAATATAGCAAAGCAATAAGACAATAATATAAGTTGCCTTAAGAGATAGTTTAAAGCAAATTAAATAATCAATTCCCATTATTTTAAATATAGAATAATGGGAATTTGTTTTTCTTATTATCATTTACATCATAAGAATGATGAAAATAAAGTCTAAATACAGGAATGATTTTCTCAAAACAAAGAATTAAATTACTAAAACGCTGTATTAAATTTCTGAAACAGTGTATTAAATTGTTAAAACAAAGATTCATTTTGCTGTGATGTACATCTTAGCTTACTCCGATGTACATCTTAGCCTCTTGTGATGTACATCTTAGCACGCTGTGATGTACATCTTAGCAATTTTAAATAAAGAAATAAATATTTAATATCAAGAAACAGATAATTAGTACTTTATAAAAACAATTTTACTTGCTAGTCTAGAAAATAAAAACCATAGTAGTGATTATTTATTTCTTGGCTTTGCTGGCTCATTATGAGATTATTTTGTTTTAGGTTTGCTAATATTATGCTGGGATTGTTATTCAGAATAGCTTTGATTAGATATATTAATTTAAGGTCTTCAAAAACAAAGAAAATAATATAATTTAAGAGTTATTAATCATCAATATCACATACTTTTACAAATAAATATTATAATTAATTCGCAATACTAGAAATTGTTTTATACATTTGCAGTAGAGAAAATAAGTTTTGGCGAAGAAAATTTAAAATAGAATTCTTATGAAAAAATATATCTTATTAATATTAGTATGTTTTGCATTCTTTTCTTGTAAAGAGGAAAATGCTGAATTGAGGGATGGTTATTATAGCGTTGAAATTACTGCTAAATATACGTTAGATGGTGTAAATTATAAAGATTTCAAACACTCTGATTATGTGAAAATAATAAAAACTTCAGAAAGTCTATATGTAGTTTCTTATTATTATAACGATGAAGAGTTCGTTAAAGCTCTTTTAAAGGTATATGATGGAAAAAAGGTTAAAGGAGATTATGCATATAATCTTGATGATTGGTCAAAAGGTAGTATTGAGGCTGAAATTGATGGAGATGAAATATATGGAGAGTTCAAAGGGAATTACTTATATGTTTGGGGTGGCAATGTAAGAGGGGGATCAGAACTCATTCCTTTAGAAGATGGTCATATATCAATTAAATACGATTTGAAATTGTAATTATCAATCTTTCCAAGTCTTTATTAATTAATAAATAAGTAAATGCTTGACTATTAGTCTTGCACTTCTATATATTCTTCTTTAAGAACATAGATTTGTTGTTTACTTATATTGCCTGAAATATTGTTTTTCGACCCTTGTGATATGCTTAGTATTGCAGAATTTAAGTATGCTTTATGTAATTCTATAATGCCTTTATTATTTTCCAAAACAAAATTATCTACTTTAAGCTTGTTTTCTGAATATAGCTTAGCGTTATTTAGTCGAATATTCATTGAGGCTTGGCTTAATTTTGAATCAATAACCACCAATCCTCCTTCTGAAACATCTATTTCAATTAATGGTTCATTTACATAAACTCTAAGAACTCTTGGTGAGCCTGTTATTTCTGGGGTTATGGTTAGGGTTCCATTAGAAACAAAATCTTTTGCATATTTTTCTTGTCCTGATGCTATGTATTTCTTAAGATCTGTTCCAAGGTCGTAATAGCTAGTCTTACCATATATAACTGTTACTCTAACATCTCCTTTTACAGAAAGCTTATATACTCCTGAAGGAATTTCTGCCCAAGGATTAATCTCTAATGGGGTTTGTTTTTGTGCAGATGCAAAGAAAGGGATTAGAAATAATGCTATTACTATTAATATTTGTTTAGCTCTCATAATGGTTTTTGTTTAATGTTATTATTCAATTGCAAAGTTAATAAAGATTTTTGAATTATTGTTGAAAGGAAATCATTTTTTTAAGACAAAAAAAGGTTACTCCTAAGAGCAACCTTTTCTGTTTTTTTTTAAATCTATAAACTATTAGTCGTACATTACTACTAAGAATCTACTCTTACCCCAGAATGCTCTTGCATCTTTCACCTTTATTGATGTAGGATATTTACTGTCTCCTTCAATTGTATATGAAGAACTTGGATGTGAGGTTAAAATCTTAATTTTATTCTTTCCGTTTAATGGAATTTGTTCGAATTGTCTAATATCTACCTTAGTATATTTTGATAGTTCAGAATCTCCACTAACCTTTGTTTTTCTTCCCATTCCTAAGAAACCACCTGATGTGTTAACTATATCTTCTGCTTGGAGTTCTTTCTTTGTTCCAATTATATAGTATGCAGTGTTCTTTTCTTGTTCTACTTGAAGAATTTGTTGATCCTTTACTTGGTTTTGTTTTGAAAGGTCTTCAATATTTTTGTTTAGGTTTTCAATTACAATCTTCTTTTGTTGAAGTTCAGCAGTCAGAGCTTGTATTTGAGCTTCTTGTTCGTTAATTCTAAGTTGTAGTTTTTCAACAAATGTAGCTAGTTCTTTACTTTTGTTTCCAGTAGTAGCCATTTGGTTGTTAAGCTTACTAATCTTTTGTTTGTTATTTGCTAAAAGCTCATTGATGTTTTGAATCTCATCAGTGATTCTAGCGCGTGTGTCTTTATTTACTTTCTCACCAGAGGTGTTCTTAAGTTTGTTTACGTTGCCATACTTAGCAGAAACATCTGATAAACTTTGCTCAATTGCGTTAAGTTCTTGGAATAAACTTTCCATTTCAGCATCCTTAATAGAGATAACTGCTTCGATTGAGTCTTGTAATTTTTGTTGTGTTATTATCTTCTCTTCAAGCTCTTTCTTTCCGCAAGAAGAAAATAATACGGCCACAACTCCTAAGGTTAAAATAAATCTTTTCATACTCGTTTTCTTTTTTATATTAGTTATTAATGTTATCTTTGCAAACAATAAAACGGCGTTATTATCGTTTTATTGTAATAATTATTATTAAATTTATTGGGGTGCTTAATTTTATTAAAATTTAGGCTGAGATTATACCCTTCGACCTCTTAGATAATGCTAAGGCGGAAAGAGTAATTTTCTTAACATAAGTTATCACCTCACGATTTTATTAAAACAAATAACTTATGGCATCATATCCACTAGCACTTACAATTGCAGGCTCTGACTCGGGAGGCTGTGCAGGAATTCAAGCAGACTTAAAAACATTTAGTTCATTAGGCGTTTTTGGAGCCTCTGTAATTACTGCTATAACTGCTCAAAACACTATGGGAGTTGTTGATGTTATGGCTGTTCCTGGTTCTATGGTCGAAAAACAACTTAAGGCAGTACTTGATGACTTTGATTTTGATGCAATTAAAATAGGTATGCTTTTCACAACAGAAAATGTATTAGCCATTAAGAAGCTCTATAAAAACAGTATTCCCCTTGTTTTAGACCCTGTTATGATTTCAACTTCTAAGAATGCTTTAATTCTTGATGGAACAGTTGAAGCAATAATAAAAGAACTATTCCCAATCTCCACAATAATAACCCCAAACCTTAATGAGGCTTCTGTTTTGCTTAAAAGAAATATAGAAACTATTGATGAAATGATTGAGGGAGCTCAAGAGTTTATTAGTAGGTATGGAGTAAATGCTGTTCTAATTAAGGGAGGACACCTAAATGGTAATGAAATGGTTGATGTTTTTCTGCAAAAAGGAGACAAAGAAGCTACATTACTACAATCTAATAAAATAGAAACAAAAAACACTCACGGAACTGGTTGCACACTCTCTTCTGCAATTGCAGCCTATCTTGCAATGGGAAAGGATTTAGAAACCAGTGTTATAATGGCTAAGGACTATATTACTAAAGCCATATTGGAAGGAAAAGATGTTAAACTTGGAAATGGTCATGGAGCAGTTAATCATTTCTTTAATCCACAAAAACTAATAAAACAATGAAAGTAATAGTTAATAAGAGAGAAAAGATAATGCCTGAGAATATCTCAATATTAGAGATGATGAAGTTTCTAAACCATGGAGATACTTCATCAATTGCATTAGCAGTTAATGAAGAAGTTATATCTCAAACAAAATGGGAAGAAACAAAGCTAAAAGATGGAGATAAGATAACAATAATTCAAGCAACATGTGGAGGGTAATTGGAATTACTCCAGAGAAAGGAATTAAGGATGAGCAGAAAAGGATAGTTGAACTATTGAATAATGGTATAGACATATTTCATATTCGTAAGCCATCCCTAAGTCCAGAGTACTTAAGATACTACTTAGATGAATTTCCATTAGAAATAAGAAACAAACTAACCATACATTATCATCAAGAATTAGCTTTGGAGTTTGGCTTGGGAGGAGTTCACTTTAATATTACAAGTCCTTATATTAAACCAATATATGGTAATTTAAGAAAAAGCTTTTCCTGTCATAACCTAAAAGAGATGCTGGAAACAAGAGATAGATTTGATTATGTATTCCTTAGTCCTATATACAATAGCATATCAAAACAAGGTTATAAGAGTAATTTCAACCTTAAAGACCTTAAAGAATCATCATTAATTAATGAAAAAACAATAGCCTTAGGAGGAATAACTGAAGATAAGTTCGAAGAGCTAAAGTCAATTGGCTTTGGAGGAGCAGCTCTTCTTGGTAGCCTTTGGAAATAAGAAAACACAATATGAAACTAGAAAAAATACAATTCATCACACATTCTAATTCAAAGTATAATTACTTAGAATCAGCTATTATGGCTCTTGAATCTGGTATTAGATTTATTCAGTTAAGAATGAAAGATGCTTCCATAGATGAGTTACTAATAATGGGTAAGCTTATCAAAAAAGAATGTGATAAGTATAACGCAACATTTATTATTGACGACTATGTAGAATTAGTAAATGAGATTGGAACTAATGGCGTTCATCTTGGCAAGAAAGATATGCCAATTAAAGAGGCAAGAAAGATTTTAGGTAAAGATAAGATAATTGGAGCAACGGCTAATACTTTTGAAGATATTGTAAAGCATTATTACGATGGAGCTGATTATATAGGTCTTGGTCCTCTAAGATTTACAAATACAAAACAAGGTCTAAGCCCTATATTAGGAATAGAGGGATATAAGGATATAATAAATAAATGCAAGGCTAATAATATCAATATTCCTATTTACGCAATAGGAGGAATAAGGCTTGAAGATATTGGGCTTTTACAATCAACTGGGGTTTATGGAATAGCAATTAGTTCCCTTATATTAGAGAGTGAAGACCCTTCAAATACAATAAAAGAAATCAATTTAATCATTCAATAAAAACAAATATAATTACATATGCAAAAATTAAAAATAGCAGGTAAGGAGTTTGATTCCAGACTATTCTTGGGCACAGGAAAATTTCCCTCAAATATGATTATGGGAGAGGCTATTCTTGCTTCTGGAACTCAAATGGTAACTGCTGCAATGAAGAGAGTAGATATTGAGCATAACGAAAAAGACGATATGCTTAAGTATATACCAAGGGAGAATATAATTTTACTTCCCAATACTTCAGGAGTAAGGAATGCTAAAGAAGCTGTGTTTGCAGCTCAAATGGCAAGGGAAGCTCTCGAGACAAATTGGTTGAAATTAGAAATACATCCAGACCCTAAGTATTTGCTACCAGACCCTATAGAAACCTTAAAAGCAACTGAGGAGTTAGCTAAGCTTGGCTTTATTATTCTACCTTATATCCAAGCAGACCCTGTTCTTTGTAAGCTTTTAGAAGAAGCAGGTGCAGCAACTGTTATGCCTCTTGGAGCTCCAATTGGAACAAATAAAGGTTTAAGAACAAAAGACCTATTAGAGATAATAATAGAGCAATCTAATATTCCTGTTATTATTGATGCAGGTATTGGTGCACCTTCTCATGCTGCTGAAGCTATGGAGATGGGAGCTGATGCTGTTTTGGTAAATACAGCAATTGCAATTGCAAGCGACCCAGTGCGTATGGCAATAGCTTTTAAATTAGCAGTAGAATCTGGAAGAATGGCTTATGAAAGCGGACTTGGACGAATAGTTCAAAGTGGCGCTATAGCTTCTTCCCCATTAACATCATTTTTAGATTAATTATTATGAAAGAAAACAAAGATATATGTAATGCCTTCGAAGCTTCGGAGAAAGTTTATGCAAAAGGCGAAATCCATCCTATTAGAGTTGGAATGAGAAAAGTTAACTTGACCGACACAGTTGAAGATGGTGTAAGTCGTCCTAATGGTGCAGTATTATTATATGATACAAGCGGTTTCTACACTGACCCAAATGTTGATATAAGTATTCCAAAAGGTCTTCCAAGATTTAGGGATGAGTGGATAAGCAAGAGAGATGACCTTGAGAAATTAAGCGAATATTCTTCTAAGTACAGCAACGAAAGACTTAAGGACGAAACCCTAAAGGACCTTCGCTTTCAAATAGATCACCTTCCTTATAAAGCAAAACCAGGAAAAGAGATTACACAAATGGCTTTAGCTAAAAAAGGTATCATAACTCCAGAAATGGAATATGTAGCTATTCGTGAAAACCAATTAATTGAGAAGTCTGGGATTGAAACTTATATTACACCAGAATTTGTTCGTCAAGAGGTTGCAGCAGGTCGTGCAGTCATTCCAGCTAATCCTAATCACCCAGAGGCTGAACCGATGATTATTGGTACTAAGTTCTTAGTTAAGATAAATACTAATATAGGTAATTCAGCTCTTAGCTCAGATATTGAAAAAGAAGTTGAGAAATCAGTTTGGTCATGCCGTTGGGGTGGTGATACTCTAATGGATTTATCAACAGGAAAGCATATTCACGAAACAAGAGAGTGGATAATAAGAAACTGTCCTGTGCCTATGGGAACCGTTCCTATTTATCAAGCATTAGAAAAGGTTAATGGAGTTGCAGAAAACCTTAATTGGGAAGTATATAAGGACACTTTGATTGAACAATGCGAACAAGGAGTTGACTATTTCACCATTCACGCAGGACTACTTCAAAAGCACATACCTCTAGCTGCAAAACGTATGACAGGCATTGTTTCTCGTGGAGGTTCCATTATGGCTAAGTGGATGAAGGAAAACAAGACAGAAAACTTCCTTTACACACGTTTTGAAGATATTTGCAAGATTCTAGCTCAATATGATGTTGCTGTTAGTTTGGGAGATGGACTTCGACCTGGCTCAATTCACGATGCAAATGATGAAGCACAGTTTGGAGAACTTGAAACCTTAGGAGAACTAACTAAGATTGCTTGGAAACATAATGTTCAAGTGATTATTGAAGGTCCAGGTCACGTACCTATGCATAAGATTAAGGAAAACATGGATAGACAAATAGAAGTTTGTCATGCTGCACCTTTCTATACCTTAGGGCCACTAACAACAGATATCGCACCAGGCTACGACCATATAACATCTGCAATTGGTGCGGCTATGATTGGTTGGTACGGAACAGCAATGCTTTGTTACGTTACCCCAAAGGAACACCTTGGACTTCCAAACAAGGAAGACGTTAGAAATGGAATTATGGCTTATAAGATTGCTGCACACGCTGCCGACATTGCAAAAGGACACCCTTCAGCTATGGTTAGGGATAATGCACTTTCAACAGCAAGATTTGAATTCCGTTGGAAAGATCAATTCAACCTATCAATAGACCCAGAACGTGCAAGAGAATATTACGGAGCTGAAAAGATACATGGAACTCCTTTCTGCACAATGTGTGGACCAAACTTCTGTGCAATGAGAATTTCTCGTGAGGTATCCGACAAAGGAAAAATAGAATAAGATGAATATAAGTTTTTACGACACTATTAAAGACCTTAGTTGGGAAAGTATTGGAGAAAGCATTTATGCAAAAACAAGCTTAGATGTTGAGAGGGCCTTAAATAGTACTAATATAACAATAGAAGATTTTAAGGCTTTAATATCTCCAGCTGCAAGCAATTACCTCGAACCTATGGCAAGTATGAGTAGGGAAATCACTCAGAGACGCTTTGGTAAGGTAATGCAATTCTATGTACCCCTATATATTTCAAATGAATGCACCAACCATTGTATTTACTGTGGATTCAATCATAATAACGATATAGAAAGAATAACCCTAACAGATAAAGAGATTATATCAGAAATTAAGGTTATCAAATCAATGAATATGGATAATGTCCTTCTTCTGACAGGGGAGCATCCAAAGAATGTTGGTATTGACTATATTGAACATGCGGTTGAGCTATGCCGACCTTATTTCTCAACCATCAACTTAGAGGTCTACCCTATGAGTATTGAAGAGTACGAGAGATTATTCAAGGCAGGAGTAAACTCTGTTTATGTTTACCAAGAAACTTACCGCCAAGAAGTATATAAGCATTACCATCCGAAGGGAATGAAGAGTAATTATAAATATCGCTTAGATACTCCCGAAAGACTAGCAAAGGCAGGAGCTCACAGAGTTGGCTTCGGTGCTTTGATAGGACTTGAAGACTGGAGAGTAGAAATGGTTTATATGGCTATGCACCTAAGGTTTATGACCAAGAAATATTGGAGGAGTAAATACGCAGTTGCTTTCCCAAGAATGAGACCAGCGGCAGGAGGATTCCAACCTAATGTAATAATGACCGATAAAGAATTTGCACAAACTATTTGGGCATATAGAATATTCGATAACGATATCGATATATCTATGACAACTCGTGAGAGTATGGAAATGCGTAATAATTTTGTAACATTAGGTATAACCTCAATGAGTGCAGGAAGCAAAACCGACCCAGGCGGATATTCCAAACCCAACCATGAACTAGAACAATTCCACACCAACGATAATAGAAATGAAGTTGAAATGGAAGCAATGGTGCGCTCACAAGGCTATGATGTAGTTTATAAAGATTGGGACAAAATCCTTAATTAATGGTTAGTTGTTAATTATTAATGGTTAATACAATAAAAATTTAAAAATCCAACAATGAAAAGGAGTATTTTTTTATTAGCAGTTATTTCTGTAGTTTTTCTTTCTTCTTGCTCTGTGGGAAGAATTAAAAACCTTGAAATGGAAGAAGAGCATGCAATTGTTATTGCAAAAATCAATATTATTAGAGATTCAACCTATTTAACAAATGAGTGGGATATAAATTGGAATAATCAAGGTAAGTATTTTGCTCACTGCGATTCCAATGGATATGTTTATATGCAAATACCCTTGTTTAAAAACTCAATAACTAAACTCTACTATAAAAATGATATTCTTCAATTACCTATGAATTGGTATTCTATATTCCTTAGAAATACTGATATTTATTATATTGGAGATATAATTGTTAATTGGGATACTCTTGAATCTGTTTCAAAGATATCAGAAAAAGACGCGAATATAGTTGTAACAGCAGGCATCTTAGGTGGAGCGATTGGAGGTGGAATTGCAGGCGCAATTGTTGCTGAAAATATGGAGAACATGAAAAATGTTTATCCCAATGCTGTAATAGTAAAAGATAATTTCAAAGAAACAACAGATTATTTCAAAAAACTATTCCCAACTGATAAATTCATTAGAAAAGCATTATTGGAAATAAAATTAGATACTATTATAAATAATAAAACTAACGCTCCAGTCATTCAAAATTAGTTTCTTTATTAAAAACACTATGCTTACAAAAGAAGAATTAGATAGATATAATAGGCAGATTATTTTATCCGTCGTGCGGGAATTGTATTCCCACACGACTTTATTATTAGGATATGTTATCCGATAGATTATTGTTGTAAATAAAGTTACGGATTATAAATCCTTATAGTAATATAGTGCGGGAGTTGGAAATCGACTTAGTCGCTTTGCACGGCAAAGAAATACCACACGACGGGAGGACTAATATATCCCCCAATCAAAAATGGATTATTCACAACTCCATACCAGTCCTGAATCACCCCATAATTTAAAAAATTACAATTTAAAATCAACAAAAAAGCACCAGAGGTGCGACATTATGGTAGCAACAAACAAATAACCCCCACACCACAACCCAACCCCGTAAGGCGTCGCATGTTTGTAGAAAAAATTGCAATAATCGTTTAACGTCATTACCAAGGCGAAGCCCAAAGCAAATCAGCTTTAGTCGCTTGTCATAGCAATAAATCCCGCACAACGGAAAACCTGCGACCAATCAACTTTATTCCTTGAAAGATTGTTTTTCATGTTCTCATTATACTCCAAAACAAAATCAGCCTTATAATTAAGCATAAGATTTAAGTAAGTAATACCTTGATCGAAAACAGAATTGTTTTTATCTCTCTTGTATTCAATAATCACAAAAGAATTATTTTGCCTATCAAAAGCCAATGTATCAATTCTCTTATCCTTGATTGCAAACTCCGACTTAACCATTTCCAAACCCATAATCAAACCCAAATTATCCTCAAAAACCCTTTGCATTTCTCTTTCCAACTTAAAAGGCTTCTCACTAACAATTTCAGCTCTATTATCAGCTTCTAATTTGTATAATGTTATTTTGCTCATAATTGATAGGTGTTAATTATTATCTCCGTAAAGTGACTTTTGAAAATTAGTAAATACTTCTTTGATATTATTTATACCTCCAAGACTTTTTTTAGCATCTTCAAGGGAATTATATTTCATATTAATAAGGTCTTTAATATTATTATTACTTAATTGGCTTACTCCTGCTTTAATATATAAATCAACTAAGAAATTAACAAAATCCTTTTTGTTATCATTCAGATTACTATATATACTATCTCTATTTTCCTCAACTCTATCCAATCTTTTAATAGGCTTAATGGAATAAGCAATATACTCTAATACATCCAACAAATCACTTTCCTTTGCGTCAATAATCTCTTGCAAAGAGGTTAATTTATCTATTCCAAAGCCTGCAATCTCAAGTTTGTCTAATAGTTCTTCCCTTGAATGTGGATTAGCCCATATTTTTATTAATTCCTCCTTTGAATTAAAGTATTGTGGTAAACTGCCGAATATCTTTTCAATAAATTCTTTTGTTGAAATTGGTTTACCATCAGCACTATAAAACATATATTCTTTGCTAACCTCAATTTCTCTATTGTCAGAAAGTTTAATAACTATTTTCTTTTTCTTACACTCGCAAGGTATTTCCCCACATATAGCGCAAGGTTCTTTCTCACACACGCAAGGAGTTTTACCACAAACATTACAATGCATTTTTTCGCAAACACAAGGTGTCTTACCACATTTATTGCAAACTCTTGGAGGTTCGTTACCATCGCAAATACAATCCACTTGGTTACATCTTGGGCAAATAGGCTCTCCGTCCCACTGAGGATCTTGATACTTTTCGTAAGCTTTAACAAAGTCTAAGATTGAGAAATAAAGCTTATTATCAAATATACGAGTACCTCTACCTATAATTTGTTTAAACTCAATCATTGAGTTAATTGGTCGCATTAGAACAATGTTTCTAATATTTCTTGCATCTACTCCAGTTGAAAGTTTATGGGAGGTTGTAAGAATTGTAGGGATTAAATTTTCATTATCCTGAAACTGCCTTAAGTAATTCTCCCCAATAGTCCCATCATTAGCCGTTACCCTAACGCAATAATTAGGATTTTTAGAGTTGCTAAGTCTATTTATCATATCCCTAATTTTAGCTGCATGAGATTGATTATAACAAAAAACCAAAGTCTTATCATTAGGATTAATCTCATTAAGCATTTCTTTAACTCTTAGTTCATCTCTCTTTACTATTTCAATGTTACCATAATAAAAATCCTTTTCCTCATAAACCTTATCCTCATCAATCAAATCTTCTCCCTCAATTATATCATCATCCACGCTATATATATATTCATCAATAGTAGTTTTCATAACCACATGCCTAAAAGGAGTAAGAAAACCATCCTCAATACCTTGTTTTAAAGAATACTGATAAACAGGTTCTCCAAAATACTCATAAGTATTAACATTATCCGTTCTCTTAGGAGTGGCTGTTAATCCAAGCTGAAATGCACTTGAAAAGTAATCTAATATATCTCTCCAACGGCTTTCATCATTAGCACCCCCTCTATGGCATTCATCAATAATAATTAAATCGAAGAAATTCTCATCATATTGCTTATAAGAAGGCTCTCCCTCTGGAGTCATAAGAGTAGAAAAGATTGTAAAGTAAATGTTTTGAGCCGTAGGAACATGATTGTTTTCTCTAAAAGTCTTAGGAGTAATCCTTAAGCAAAGCTTTTCATCAAATCCTCCAAAATCGGTTTGAGCTTGATTTGCTAATATATTTCTATCTGCCAAAAACAATATCCTTGGTCTTCTATTATCTACCTTAGTATTCCACTTTGTTTGGTAAAGCTTCCAAGCAATTTGAAAAGCAATAAAGGTTTTTCCAGTACCAGTTGCAAGAGTAAGTAATATTCTATTTCTCTTTTCTGCAATTGCATCCAAGACCTTATTTACAGCATTTTCTTGATAGTAACGAGGCGATTTATCGGGCTTAGTGAAAAAAGGAGTAAGAAGAAACTTTTCTTTCCACTCATCCAATTCTCTGTAAGTATTATTCCAAAGTTGTTCAGGAGTTGGGTAAGACTCTATTTCATCCTCCATGCCTGTAAGCATATCAATCTCATAAATCTTATCCCCATTTGTTGAATAAGTAAAGCGAATATTCATCATTTGGGCATAGAGCTTAGCCTGAGCCACACCCTCATTATAATCTTTTTCATCGCTTTTTGCTTCAATGATTGCAAGTTTAACATCCTTATAAACTAAGATATAATCGACCTTTAAAGCCCTACTCGAAGAAGAGCCAATCTTTCCATTAGTTAGCTTATAAGCATTTTGCTCAACAAGAATCCTACTCTCCTTAACAACCCCCCAACCACATTCCTTAAGTTTAGGATTAATCTTATCTAATCTTGTCTGTGCCTCGTTCATATTGCTATTGTTTTAATATATTGATAAACAAGCTTTACGCACTTGTTGTAGTATTTTTAATATTATATTATTTGGTATATATCAAATATTGTTGTATTTTTGCATCACTCATTCTACCATACTAGGAGAAAGGAGTTTCGAAGCTCGATAATCCCCGATGATTACCGAGCTTTGCGGTTTTATACAATACATTTTATACTATTCTATATTTTCCTCCCTTTTTGCTATGATTTCCCTTTCTATCACATGACCATCACATAAGATAACTTTGATTATCAGGCGTATAAAAAATCAATACCCCCTTTCTATCACATGACCATCACATAAACTTTTCAAAGTCACTTGTCGTCATTGTTTATTTTTCCTTTTTACTTCTGACTATATGTTTTTTTCTAATCTCTAATATATCATCTAATTGAACATTATATATACTGCCATTGGCATCCATAAAAATATGATTGTATTTACCTTTATTTTCAAATAATGCAATCTCAGAATTCCAATAACTCATGTTTGGACTTTTAGAATCGGGGTCTAAACAAAGTATCTTAATTGGTTTCTCATCTTCATATTCCATTCCAACAGCCAATAAGGCATGAGCACCTCCTTTAAATTCAATTGATATAGTTACAGGAAAATTGTTTTGAATGTTATCATCAATACGATTAATAATATCTTCAGAATTATCAGCCGAAAAGTGTTCTACTGTAATGTATTTTGAAAAACTACTTTTTATCGCATATTGTAAAACAAGGTAATCAATACCCTCCCGATGCAAGCCTTTTCTTTCAAAAAACTCCTTTTTTAGTCTTTCAATTCCACTACGTTTATCATATTCATTTCCATTAATTCTAATATCACTATACTTTATAGCACCAATTAATAAAAGGTTCATTGATACAGAATAAATAGCACAAGCACCATCAAGACTTCCTTGTTGAAGATGAGCAATTTGAAATCTTCCATTTTTTAATTTTGTTCTCAAACCATCTTTGGTTATATACAAATTCTCAATTATTTTAATAGTCTTCATAATATTCTTATTTAATATTCCTATTACCTTTTACTTTTTACCTTTTACCTATTACCTATTACTTAACCTCAAACGCTTCCCTCAAAAGCCCTTGCTTCAACTCCTCACAAAGCTCCAAAACCCTCTTATAATTCCCCTCCAACTCCTCACAATACCCCTTAATCCTATCCAACCTGCCAACAATCTCCTCTTGTTCTTGTATTGGAGGGATAGGGATAGAATAAATTGATAAATCAGAAAATTTAAGATTATTGATATTCACTCCATCAGATAATTTTGATATGTAATCTTTATATATAGGAGTTATTAATGAATAATAAAGATATATAGGAATTACACTTTCTTTAGGTTTTAATAATCCCATAAACCCTCCAAATGCATAACCATAGTTTTTATCAATATAAGCCACTTTACCTAAATGAGATTTACTACCATTGGCAGTACAAATCATTATTGTACCTTCTTGTACTATTTTATCTTGTGCAATTTGTATTGAGTCGTTTATATATTTTATTTCGTTTAAATTCAATTTTAAAGAAATAGGGTCAATATTATTAGACCTCAATACTGCATTATTTGAATAATTTACTTCATCATTTTTTGAATAAGTAAGTCCTCTTACAAAATCACACACTTCCCCTAAAGTCTTAGTTTCCCAACCATCTTTTGGAGATAGTTCTTCTCTTAATACACTTTGGAAAAGCTCTTTTGCATTTTCGAGATTCTTTTTTGCTGTTTCTTTTAAACTATCAATCAACTCAAAACCCTTATCCAATTTCTCAACAATCTCCTCTTGTTCCTTAATTGGAGGGATAGGGATAGGAATTTCTTTTACCTTTGCTTGTGAAACAAAATCTATTGTTGTTTTACCACTTTTTTCTAATAATAAATCTTTTAATGTTGAGCTATAATAAAATAAAAATTCAGGAATTAATAAACTTGAGTCTTTTATTGTTAGACCATTGAATTGTTGATTCGAAGTTATTGGAATTTTAGTAATAGCATATTCTCCTACCGATGCAGTACAGCATAGCAAAATTGTATCAATAGGATAAATTGTAAGTTTGCTTAATGCTAATTCTGTAACATTTTGCTTTGTATTTGTTATAATTCTTCCTTGTTCTCTTATATCATCTATTGTAAACCAAGGGAAATTACCATTCTCCCAAAATAATTTATTACTCCTTAATGGAGTAGAACCACTTTTTATCTCACAAACGTCTCCGAGTGTTTTTATTTCCCAGTTCTTTTTCATGTTAGAGGGTTTTTAGGATTTGGGTTAGTAGGTTGTGGGAGGATTGGTTTAGGGTTTCTATTTCTTGGGCTATTTCCTTTGGGGTGCGGTGGTTTGTTATTTCAATTTTGTTAGGGTTCTTAACGCTTAGGTCGTAGGTTGAGGGGTTAAGGTCTGAAACATTAATCGACCATGAGTTCTCGCTCTCTTCTTGCATTGGTTGAAGTGTTAGAAACTCCTCTAAGTCTTTTTCGTTTAGTGGGTTTGTTTTCCCAAGATTTCTATCTAAGTTTAATTGATAAAACCATACCTTTTGGGTTGGCTCTCCTTTTTTAAAGAATAGAACAACGGTCTTAACACCAGCACCAGTAAAAGTACCACCGGGCAAATCCAAGACAGCATAAAGATTACATTTCTCTAAAAGATGTTTTCTAAGAGCAACAGACGCATTATCTGAATTGGATAGAAATGTATTCTTAATAACAACTCCTGCTCTTCCTCCAGCTCTTAGGTGCTTAATAAAATGCTCTAAGAATAAATAAGCAGTTTCGGAGCTTGGGATAGAAAAGTTTTGTTGAACATTAGCCTTTTCCTTACCACCAAAGGGAGGATTAGCAAGAATAATATCATACTTATCTCCTTCCTGAACATCCGAAAGTTTAATATCTAAGGTGTTGCCATGAATAATATTAGGAGCTTCAACCCCATGCAAAATCATATTCATAATACCAATAATATATGCAAGTCCTTTTTTCTCCCTACCAAAGAAACTATCAGTTTGAAGAGTTTGCATATCCTCAACGCTCTTAACCTTTTCATTTAAGTATTTATAAGCCTCACAAAGGAAACCAGCCGAGCCACAAGCACCATCATAAACAGTATTTCCAATCTCAGGCTTTACAACTTTAACAATTGTCTTAATCAAAGGTCTTGGAGTGTAGTATTCCCCACCATTCCTTCCAGCATTGCCCATCTTCTGAATCCTGCTTTCATACAAATAAGACATCTCATGCTTTTCTTCTGAGGTTTGAAACTTTAGCCCATCAACCAACCACAACACCTCACGCAAAATTCCCCCATCAGTAACCTTATTATTTATCTCTCCAAATATCTCCCCAATCTTATATTGAATAGTCTTAAACGATTCTGCTGAGGTTTTAAACTGCTTGAGGGTTGGGAAAAGAGTATGATTAACAAAATCAATTAAATCCTCACCAGTCAAAGCCTTAATAACATCCCTTTCTCCGTTTGTTTTCTTAGGAGCAGCCCAATTTCTCCACTTAATTTCCTCTGGAATAATCTCCACGTATTCCTTTCCCATAAGTTCAGCAGCATCCCTATTCTCATTCTCATAGTCGTTTAGATATTTCAAAAACAATATCCAAGAGCTTTGCTCCACATAATCTAAAGCATTACCACAACCAGGATCCTTCCACAAAAGGTCATCAATATTCTTAAATGTATTCTCAAACATATATATTAGATTAATTCTCATTTCAATCCCCAAAGATACAAATAATAATTAATAAAAATCATAGAGTTAAATTATTTTGTTTATCAGGATTCTTTCTGACTAAAGCAGCAAACCGATAAGCAATGCCTAAGGCTCGCAATAAAGAGAGAGATTAATTATTGTGTTGCTTCAAAAATTTAAGTAAGATTTTGGTTGAGCTTCAATAATTCTTTGTAACTTTACAACTTTAAATTTTTAATGTTATGGAAGAAGAAAAAAAGCAATATGTTAGATTATACAATTCTTTAAAAAAAAAACAATGTGAAGATATTATTTTAATGTGGGAAAAAAGTTTTCTTGAAGATTATTATAATAGGATGAAAGAAATTAAACTTTATTGTAAGAAGAAAGATTGTGATTTTCTATCGGCTTTATTTCTTATCTATAAAAATATTTCTATTCCAGACATGTGTATTTTATGCTTTTATGATACATATATTGATAAAGTAGGTGAAATGCAAGTTACCTCTGAAGATAAATGTGAATATGAATATTTAACTATAGATGAAATTGAGGAATTCCTTCAAAGAAGATTAATGCATGTTAAGAAAACTAAATATCCTTACGAAAACAAACAGGTGTTTATAGATAGAATATTAGATTCTGTGAGAGAAAAAGGATGCTTTGATATTTTTTCAATTGAAGCTAATTATGATGGAGCTATACTATCAAATGAAAATGAATTTTTTTGGTATCTATACGAATTATTTTTTGAATATATAAATAGAAATGTTGTAAAAGAGGATATTAAGAATTTAGAAATGATTATTAAAAGAATAATTATTGAGAGACAAAAGGATACAGAAAAGTTAATGAATAATATCTTGATAAAGTATTATGAATTTGATGATAATGATTTTTCAAAAATGTCTGATTTAGAAAAACAAATGTATATTCCTTATGATACAACTTCTAAATATATACCAATAGAAAAAGAAGTTGAAAATCCAAGTTTAGATAATATTAATCAAGATAATGATATTAAAAATAGTATCAATATAGATATAAAGGCTTTTAAAGCATACTTTAAACCAAATCTTACATCTGAGAGTGAAGATTCAATATTCAATAGATTAATAACAGATTTAAAAGGTAGCTTAAATGGATATAATGAAAGTGATATTTTAGCTATTTCAAAAATCATATATGAATGTGGAGGATTACATCATAGTAAAAAGCCATCAACCCCAAGAAAATGGTATATAGAGTTTTGTTCATTAATAAATCGGAGAGTTTCAACAATTAAACCAAATCAAATTAAAAAGCAATTTAAAAAGCTAAAGGATACTTATGAATATATATATAATCAATAATTTTTCCCTGATTTTTCCCTTTCCCTTTTTCCCTTTTTGTACTTTAGCCCTTACATTGTAAGGGTTTTCTTTATTTCCCTTTTTCCCTTTTTTAGTCTGACTATCATGTTTTTTAATTTTGCGAATGTGATTAAGAGATATCTATTTCGAAATCGCAATCCAAAACAGAGAAAAAGGGTTTGGCTGAGTGTTTGCAAACCTTACTTAATATAAGGGATAATTATATCGCTGTAATTTGAACTTATATATAAAGTAAAAAGCAAAACCCTCTTTTCTTGATTGGATAATTAACAAAAGTAAAAATTAAAAATTTATTCAAGATGTATAATCAAAGAAAAAGAGCTTGTGAGTGTTTTGAAATACAATCAAGCATAAATGCAAATAGGTATAATATTAATAGTGATTTAACTTTAATGCCTATTTTTCCACAGGAGCTGACCAAAGAGGAGGCTGAGGAATTTCCTTTAGTGGATTTTCTAAATAGATTAAACAAGGCAAGGGAAGATATTGCTAAGGATATTCTTGAGAACGATAGGGCTTTTAGAGAGAGAGTTGATAAGGCTGAGGATATTTCTATTAAGGAAATAACTGATGGTTATCCTTATAGAACTATTGTCGATTTCTGCCAAAACTATTTTGAACCTTTATGTATTGATTCAGATGATAAGACTTGCATTAGATGTAAGGATTTGTATATCGATGAATTGCATAAAGAACTTTGTATTTGCGAATTTAATAAGCAAAAGTATGGAAAGTAATAAAAAGAAAAGTGATAATATGATAGAGGCTTTTGAGAACATGAATAAGGAGATAAATAAGGAAAATAAGATTGATATTGAAGATTTGGATTTTTCTTATGCCACAGGCGAGGACTTAATTAATAATGATATTACTGAAGTACCTATGTTGTTCCATCCCATTCTTCATCAGGTTGGTATGGCTTCAATTTATGGAAGTAGCGACGTGGGAAAATCGTCTTTAGCACGATTATTATGTATCTTAGTTGTATTAGGCTATAATTTTGGAGAATTTATTAATCAAGCGATATTTAAAAGGGCAATTTATGTTAGTCTTGAAGATGATTTATTTGCTATTTCTCCTTTATTCAAAAAGCAAGCTAAGGCTTTGGGATTGAATGCAAGCCAATTGAAAGGAATTGAATTTATATTCTTTAGCGATAATATAATTCAAGAGCTTGATGAACTATTATCTGCTAATCCTGCTGACCTTGTTGTAGTTGATCCTTACAGTCAAGTTTGTTCGAAGGACATGTATAAAGCAAACGAAGTTAGGGATGTTTTGAGTGAGTATCAAAGGCTTGCTGTTAAGCATAGATGTTTAATAATATTTGTGCATCATACCAAAAAACACTCAATTAGTAGTAGTCCAGATAAGAATAATGCTCTTGGTAGTCAAGCTTTCGAGGCATATTTAAGACTATTGATTGAAGTAAAATCTAATATTAATAATCCTCAAAAGAAGCATGTCTGTATAACTAAAGGAAATTATGTTCCAACTGAATATAAGAAAGAGAGCTTTGATTTTGAATTTACAGAGGATTTAATCTACAAAAGCTTAGGTACTCGAACTCCATTAGATAGGCTTGATATTCCAGAATCGAAAGAAAACGATTTAAAAGAGGAATATGAAAAGATTATCAAAATGAAGAATGAGGGAATGACACTTAGGGATATTGGGAAAAAATTAAAAATCTCGCATGTTGCAGTATCAAAAAAGATTAGCAACTATGAGACTAAATTCAAATCAGATGAAGAGGAGGAGGATGAATAATTATTAATAGCTAAGTTATTGAGGTAATCCCCTATAATTTTCAATTTAGGGGTTACCCATTAACTATTAATCTTGGTAACCTGTTAATTTATATAGGCAAAGTTAACAGGTTAACAGGTTAACAAAAGTATTTATTAAACATTAAATCATTATATTATGGATTACAAATACAAATTAGAAAAATACAGTAGTAAATCGAAGCATACTTGTCCCTCTTGCGGTAGGGCTAAGTGCTTTACAAGATATATTGACACTGAGAGTGGACAGTATATTAATGATAACGTGGGGATATGCGACCATAAGAACTCTTGTGGTTATCATCTTCCTCCTAAGGAGTTTAGAGCCTTTAATGACCCTAAAGACCTTAAAGACTTTAGACCTATTCAAAAGATAGAAGTAAGGAAAGAAAAAACCCTTTGTGAGATTGACCCTTACTATATGAAACTATCTTTGAAATGTGAGATAATCTCTGATTTTGAGACCTTTCTTCGCTCAAGGTTTACCCAAGAAGAGGTTGATATGGCAACGGAAAGATATTTCCTTTCTTCAAATAAGGATGGACATGTGGTTTATTGGCAAATAGATAACCTCTCGAGGATAAGAACAGGAAAGATAATGGCGTACGATGCAATCACTGGAAAAAGAGTGAAAAGTGAAGAGTTAAAAGTGAAAAATTTAACTTGGGTACATTCAGAGCTAAAACGCCAAATGCTATTAGATAAGGATTGGCAACTTAGTCAATGTCTGTTTGGCTTACATCTATTGAATCAATTCCCTGATAAGAGGGTGAATATTGTTGAGGGTGAGAAGACTGCAGTTATTATGTCGATATTCTTGCCAGAGGAATTATGGATGAGCACAGGTGGATTTGATGGTTTGAATAAGGAAAAGCTGTTGCCATTGAAAGGAAGGCAAATAAGGCTGTTTCCCGACCTTGGATGCTATGATGGGTGGTTAGTCAAGGCAGAGGAGATAATGCGGCAGAGTGGCTTAAAAATAGATGTATTCAAGGGATTAGAAGAATTTGATAAGGATTTAGGATTAAAAGAAGGAGATGACCTTGCAGACCTTTATTTGAGTTGTAAATTTTAAATTTTAAATTATAAATTATATGGAAGAGAATTTATTACCTAAGTATACGCTTAAAGATGTTTTGAATATTTTGCAAATATCTCAAACCACATTATACAAGGTTAGAAAAGAAAACGGACTATTAACCAAGAAGGTAAAACGCCGTTATTGTGCAAAAGAGATAGAGGAATTAGGAAGATTAATCCTAAAACAATACGAAGACCCTCCATAGAAATGGAATCAAATTCCACGCTTTTAGAATCAAATTACAGAAAAATAGAATCAAATTCCACAGAAATAGAATCAAATTCCACACCGCTTGTCGTCATTGCGAGGACGCAGGACGAAGCAATCCAGAAAGAATTTGTCTGAATCAGGATTTACAGGATTATAGGATTACAGGATTTTTGGGTATTCTGGATTCTTGCTTCGCAAGCGGCAAGCCGATAAGCTTCACCTTCGGCTCGCAATGACGCAAGGTGTATGATAATCGGCTCGCAATGACGCAAAGCGTGATAAAAACAGTGCAATTTGTGGACAAAAAAAGATAAATTTAAACAAAACAATTCCAAGTTTTATCAAACACAATGCAATACAATCAAGTCTAAACATCTAAAACACTTGCACATAGCTGATATATGTCGTATCTTTGTAGAGTAGAAATAAGGGGAGAAGGATGAAACTTATTTTAGTGAAGAAATCCGGAGTTCTAATCAAAATGAAGGTTATGTCTGAATATCCTTAATTATACAATTTAATTATTTATTAACCCATTAAATTTTATTATTATGGCAATTGAGTATGTAAGAGTAAAGAAAACTATTCACACTGGATTGAATCCAGGAGAAAAGTATTTAGCTCGAATTTTTAGAAGTGGAGATGTTAGTATGGATGAGTTATGCACAGAAATAACACAATCCACAACCGTTTCTTATCCCGATGTGTTAGCTTGTTTGAAGGCGTTGGAAATTAATGTTTCCAGACATATCCTTGCAGGGAGAGCAGTTAAATTCAACCTCTTAGGTTCGTTTATTCCTGGCTTAAAGGCTAAGGCAATGGAGACTTTGGAGGAAGTAGATGCAAGCACAATAGTAAAAGCAAAGTGCAGGTTTTATCCTTCACCAAGCTTTATGAACGACCTTGCAAAAACATCCTTCAACCTTAGAGACCTTGAAGTTAAGGGATACCAACCAAAAACTACTACTCCGTAAGTTTTAAGTTTTAAGTTTTAAGTTTTAAATTGGGGTAACACCTTTGCTGGGAGTCGGATTAAGTTTCGACTCCCTTTTTTTGTCGTCATTGCAATGACGCAAGGTGTATGAGGATTGGCTCGCAATGACGCTAAGCGTATGATAAAAATTGATTGTTTGATAAACTTTTTATTCGATGTATACGTTTATATAGTTGACTTAATAAATTTATTTACTATGCTGACACAAGAAGAATTGGATAGATATAATAGGCAGATTATTTTGCCTGATTTTGGTATTGAGGCTCAGGAGAAATTAAAAAATGCTTCGGTTTTGATTATTGGTGTGGGTGGATTGGGTTCTGTTAGCTCTACCTATATTGTTGCTTCTGGTATTGGCAAGCTTGGTTTAGTTGATATTGATACTGTATCTGTTTCAAATCTTCAACGTCAAGTATTATATCGTCAAGATGAAGTAGGTAAAAGCAAGGTATTATTGGCTAAGCAAAGCTTGGAAAGATTAAATCAAAATACTGAGATTATTGCTTATAATCAATATTTTGACAAAGATAATGCAATAGATATTATTAAGAATTATGATGTAATTATTGACGGTACTGATAATTTCAAAGCAAGATATTTGATTAATGATGTATGTGTTGGATTAGGAAAACCTTTTGTTTATGCTTCAATTGGGGATTATTTTGGGCAGGTATCAGTATTTAATCTAACAGAAAACTCATGCAATTACAGAGACCTATTCTCAGATTATAACACCCTTAAAAACAAAGAAAACACAAATAAAGGAGTAATGGGTGTATTACCCTCAATTGCAGCAAGCATTCAAACCAATGAAGCTATAAAGATAATAACAAATACTGGAGATATTTTAAATAATAAACTCCTAACATTTTCAATTCAAACTAATGAATTCCTAACATTGAACCTTAGTTCTAACAAAAAGGCAAGAGAAGAAAGCTTAGAATCATTTGCAAAAAAAAGAAATAGCCTTACTTTTCAATAAATCAATAAGTATCTTTGCATCTATAAGTCTATTTACGTGGCATTTATCCTTAGTTTAAAGAAACTTATCCCTCGTTTCGCTAAATTTATATCAAGTATTATAATAATTATACTTAATATTTCTTTTTGGTATACAACCTAATTCTCTTATTCCTTACACTTAAATTCAATTTCACATCTATAAGTAGTGCTTAAAAATTATTACAAATAAAATTTGCATTATCCAAAACTATTTCTATCTTTGCAGTGTTAAAAACATTCATCATGAAATATTTTGAACATACAATACAAGCATTAAACATACAGAATAAACCTGTATGTATGTATGTATGTATGTATGTATGTATGTATGGAATATTTTATTTATGCAAGAACAAATTTGTAATACATAGGTTTTCAGAAAGACCATAATTCACATAAGCCTCTTTTCTGAAAACTTAAAACCACCAAACAAATAAGAGGCATAATATTAAAACAAATCAATATGATCAATATTAAAAAAATACTTGCGATATTAATATTAGCAATATTCGCAGTAGCCTGCACAGATAAAAGTGATTATGAAAACGGTGCAACTAATCAAATAAATAATAAATCCTTAGAGCAAGATTATCAAAAATATGCTTTTTACGAAGATAAGACATTTAATGACGATGAACTTAAAGATATGCTTTATGTATTCAACACAGCAGTAAATAATGATGATGTAATAATGCCAGATTATGATATTTCTACAGCATTAACTAATATGGAGTTTCATTTTAATTATGGTATAGTAGTAAAGATGCCTTTTAATAAAAATGCAGAGTCATACGATAAATTAACCTTTTCTTTTAACGTGCCAATTGAAAATAATATTATTAAAGGTACAGCATTAAAGAATGCTTATATTAGTTTTGTAAATGGTATTGTCAGACAAATGGAAGGTAAAAATTTGGAAATATCCGACTTATATGTAAAAGATGTTTCATCAACCTTAGTAACATTTGAATTGGAAATGGAACCACTACGTGTGCCATTTGGAGCAGACGATGCTACAATGCCAGCCTTTAAAAGGATAAAAGATCTTAACTCTGTAAGTATACCAGCTAATGTAACTTCAAGATGGGATAATCTCCCTTCATGGAGCTTATGTAATGGTATCGGAGTTCCATGTGATCCTAACTATGAAAGAGGAGCTTATGAAATAGTTGTTCATGATAACTCTTTTGAAAGATGGCCATCGAACTATTTTAATTCTCGAAGAGGAATGCTTGTTTATGGACATCTAAGAAGAAATTATGGAGAAGTAAATATTGGAGCAATACATATTGTTGATACAGGAAGTCCAGTGGTATGGGATAGTGAACAAATTAAATATTTTGTTAAAGGTTCAATTGTCTCAGCAAATAGTTGCAATAAATATGCTTCAAATGGATTTGTGGTATATAATTTCTCATCTGTAGTTTGTTTTTCAAAAGATGTAATAATAAATGATGTTCAAAAAGATAAATATCAATTAAGAGTTCAAGATGTTAGATCAGCAAAATTGAGTTTCTTAGATTTAAGAGATCTTCATATGTTTCATGTTACTTCCCCAATTTTATAATTAAGATTAACATTATTAGGGGTTAACTTATCTTAGCCCCTAATTTAAATATAAAAGCTATGAAAAAAAGTTTATTATTTATTCTATTATTAATAGGAAGTATTAGCGTCAATTCACAAACCTTTACTGAGATTTACCGTGGTGATTATTATAAAATCATAGGTATCTCAAATGCAAGGAATAATACTCTAAATATTTATAAAAATTACGATGAAGATAATTTGTTTATAAAGTCTTATGGATATCCATCAGATACCGATAGTTACTTTTTGATTGATGATGCATTAAATGTAATAAAGCAATATGAATTTCATAAAAGTTTTATTGAACCTGACTTTTGTATCTTAAATAATAAAATATATAGTTTTAGAGGTGATATTGTTTGGGGTAATTATTATTACTATCAGGATATGTGGTTATTGATGTATGATAGTATTGAAAATAGGCTTCATAAGGATACTATAATGAGATTTGATGATGATACATTAAAGTGGACAGATCTTAAGAAATGGCTTCTTTCGGATAGAAATATAATGATTTCTCTTGAAAGCTATCCGAAATCACAGCAAGATGGTTCGTCTCAAGCAACAAAACTAATAAAGATAGATACTTTGGGCAATGTTTTAAATACAAAAATTTTCTATCATAAAAGTCTAACCGTTGATTTTGGAGAAATGCCCAATCATTATATGTATGCAATTAATGGTTCAACTATTGGTTGGGAGGAAATGCAAGAACACTGTGCTGTTTATTACCTCAACAAAGAGACCTTAGAAATAGAAGATAGTATAAAGGGTTATGATGTTCGACAGTTAACACCAATAAATGATTCTTTATTTGTATTTACTTTTTTTGGAGGTTCAGGCTATCTAACCTTTGACTCTATGTCTGTTTTTACTTTGATGAATATTAACACAAAGAGAATAACCCCCGTGCAATCAAGGAAACCAGGAGGATACGGCGAGCCTCCATTCTTCCAAACCTATTCAGATTATAGTCTAATAGATTTCAGAACTCCAGACTCTATATATGCAGCTTATATTGTAAGGAATAGCTTTTCAGACTATACTGATGCAAATATAGGATTTACCAATTTTAATATCAATGGAGATACTAACTTTACATATAAGATTGATTATGACAATGGAATCTATAAGCAAATACAAGGAGTAAAGGCAACAAAAGACGGCGGAGTTATTATTGCTGCATATTCTGATGATGATGATGCATGGTTAATAAAGTTTAAACCAACAGGCTTAATAAGTTTAACAAGCATAAAATCAGGCGACAAGGAAAGTATAAAGGTTTATCCAAATCCTGCTAAAGATTATATATATGTGGATATTGAAGCAAGTAATTTTAAGCAAAGTGATATTGAGTTATTTGATATGCAGGGGAAATTAGTTAAGAAAGCTAAACTAAAATCTAAACTAGAAAATAGGATAAATGTTTCTAATCTAAATGCTGGGGCTTATACTTATAATGTATCTGTTAATGGAAAAACTATTAGTGGAAAGATTATTGTTGGGAAGGTAGGTCTATAGCTACAATTAAGTTTGCAATATATTCTTTAACGGAGCAATGATATTACTATTAAATGAAAGAAGAAGTTATATTGAATAGAAAAAAAGCCTTAACTAAATATAAGTTAAGGCTTTTTATTTATGCGGAAAGTGAGGGATTCGAACCCCCGGACCTGTTACAGTCAACGGTTTTCAAGACCGCCGCATTCGACCGCTCTGCCAACTTTCCGATGCAAAGGTACTCCTTTTTTTATAACCTCAAAACATTTGCATACTTTTTTTTATTTTTATTTTGAGTGCTTTAAAATATTGCTGTCAATTTCAAATATTTATCCTATATTTGCAAGCTCAAAGTAATTTGTAATTAAATCGAAAAACATAATAAAAACAATAGAATAATGGAAAAAAAAGATTTATTAAAGGAAGAAGTGAAGCATATTGATATAAAGAAAATCAATACCACTGACTTGATTAATGCAATGCGTGATATGTCATTTTCATCTCGCGACACTGCTAATGCTGCTGACATTTACGACAGAA
>JAQVXZ010000014.1 GCA_028708845.1 Bacteroidales bacterium | reverse complement strand
CAAAGCAGAGAAATTAGGTGTAAAAATAATATCCGAACAAGAGTTTAATTTAATGATTAATTGTTAATTAATAAATAGAGCATAAATATTTTTCTTATTTATTTAGTATATTAAAATAAAGTTTATATGTTTGCAGGCGTAATATTCTCATAAATTTTATTTGAGTATGGAAATACTGATTACAATTATTATATTCCCTTCCATTCTGACAATCTTTTTACTAAAAGGATCGAAGGGTTTTATCTATTGCTATATTCTTCCCTTCCTAACCAAGATTAAATTCTCAGAAAAACACAAGCTTGACCCTGATTTAGATGTTCTTCGCAGTATGTACTTGCGTTTACTTTTGCGAGAACGTCATTTCTTACAGCGTTGGGTTACAGGCAAAAGTACTTGTGCTTGTAACCAAATAAATAACGAACACTGTATGTGTAGAAAAGCACAGCGTCTTTGGAAGGATAAGGTTTGTAAAGTTCTTTGTTGAGACGAAGTCAATGATTAAAATATCCTAACCCGATATAAATAAGTAAATCCACAAACCACTATTCAGACATTGTTATTTAACTAATATCGTGTTCTCAATGTAATAATAGCGTATATTAATTATTTCAAAAGAACACACTCAAATATCTAAAATAAAATAGAAATGAAAAAAATATTATTATTAGCTACTTTAATTGTAGTACTTTTATCAAGTAGTTTATTTGCTAGAGAACCAAAATTTAATATTCATAAACATGGAGGGGAGTTAGTACATTTAGATTCTGGAGCATCGTTCGTAGGTTATGATATAATCAACGTTAAAGAAAGTGGAATACTATGGTGGCATAAAGTCACAGTAAGTTGTGATAAACCGGGTAAAGAACAATGTAGTGCTACTATTGGAGGAACATCATATTTTTTTCAATAAGTGATATTTATAATCTTGAATCAACAAATAATTTTAATGCAGATGTTATAACTAATATTACAAATGAATTACTTGGTACAGTAGATCAAAATAACATTGATGGAAGCTTGTCAGGAAATTTATCCGAAAATTATTCACTTACTGATAAGGAAGGTATCCAGCATTATGTAAATTTTACTGCTATTTATAAACTTAACGAAGAAGGTGATGGAGAAATCAATGTGTTCATAAACACTTTTAAACCATAATAATTACAATCAATAAATTATCGTGAATATTAGGGTAACCTGCCCTAATATTCATGTGTTTTAATAAAAAAATAATATGAAGAATATAATAACACTGTTATTAATATTGGCATTTTCTATTTGTGTTTTTGCACAAAATTCAACTAAAAAATACATTGAAATAGAAAATACTACAATAATAGATGAGTTAAAGTATAATCTTGAAAAAAGTGAAAATGGAACTTATTCTGATTTAGTTTCTTACTATTATAACGATACCTTGTTTTTTGTGCGTACTGATTTTACTTCTCCTAAAACTATAAGAATATATGCTTTTGATGTAAAAACAAATATTTACTCTTATCAAGATATTGATGCAAGAAATCTGATAAATAATTTTGATAATAAAGCATATAGCATTGATAATTTTGCAATAAACCAAGACTACTTAGTAATTACAGGTCATAAAGGAGTTATTAATAGTCAATGCTTATATGTTTTTAGAAGAAGAAAGGGTAAAGAGTTTGTTTATGGGTTTGAAGTGCCATTAAATAATAGAAAGTTTTCAAATAAAATTAAATTCCTTCCCAATGGTAAGCTTTTAGGACTAAAGAATTATGTATTCTATGGAGAAAAACCCGAAGAATCTTCCTCTTTATCTATTCTTAATCTCGAAACCAAAGAGGTAGAAAAAACTATTAATCTGGAATTTCTACTTCCTCTTTATACTATAAGGTCGCCATATAATATACTCGCTGTTAATAATAACTCAATTTTTTTTTCCCAAAGAGGAGATTATAAAATATCTGAATACGATTTTGACTTAAACCTAATTGGAAGTATTGAAAACAAAGAAATTAAATGGGAGAGAATGCCTCAGTCAATTTCTGACAGCATCCATAATAATTCTATATTTGTAAGAGAAAGGATCCCTTTTTTGTTAGATAATATCGATAAGTATTCTTGTATCCATAATATTTACTCAAAAGGTAATAAATTATTTGTTTTCTATAACAAGAAAGGGAGCTTTAAGAAAATATATTATGATATTTGGACTAAGGAAGGAGGGAATTGGGTAATTCAGAAAAAGGGAATTTCAGATAATCCAAAATCAATAAGATATGCAAATAAACAAACTCTCACTGGGAGAAGTCCGGATGATAATATTTACTTAATTGATGAAACGAAATTTCTGAGATTAGGACTGCCTTTCCCTGATTTAGGGTTTTATCCAAAGATTATTTTAATGCAAAAGGCTCAAAAATACTTTATGAATAACGATATTCCGTATGCTGTTGAAATCATTAAGTTTAAAGACTTATGAAATTAAAAACTATATTATTTTTGTTTATCTCTGTTTCTTTATTTGCTTCTTGTTCAGTTATTCAAAACCAAGATAAAATAATAGATTTGGAAGGGAAAAGACATGAATTGGATTATTCTAAACATAGGGTCTATGTATTATTCTCAACTTTAGGTTGTCATGATTGCCATAGGACATTAAATGAATATTTTGAAAAAAACAATTTATATACTAATGATAGTATTGAGATAATTGGATATATTGCTCTGCCAAAAGGGAATCTTAGAAGTATATTATCTCGAAAACAAAATTTAAACTACTTTAATAAGCACTATCCAAATATCAAAAAAACTTATTTCACTCAAGAAAATAAGAATAATGAAATCATTTTCTTAGGCAATAAAATTCAAAATTATGAAGTTCCGTCCCTTCTTATTATCAAAAATAATACAGTAAATTTGATTGAGTTGAAAAATATATTTAAATCTATCGACAAAATGAGCTATAAAGTATATGAAGATTTATTATCTTTGTGAGGTTAATTATTGAGTCATAATATCAAAATTCTAATTTGTTTAACTATTAAACTCTTAAGCCACTATTTTAGAATTCTTATTTTCAATTATTGATTTTCAATGTTTTGGTTTGAATAAGAGGATTTTGAAGCTAAAGCGTTTTATAGTAGAATAAATTAATTGATTAAAACACAAAAGAAATGGACATGAAATGTTTTATTAATGATGAAAATTTCAAAAACATACTGATAGAGATTCAAGAATACACAAAGTATTTCTATCAAAACTTAAATACAGCGACAGCTGATGAATTAAATATTTCAGCAAGTCATGATTTTACAAATGACTTTAATGACTTTGTGTTATACATGGATAAGGGAGATTATGAAAATGCGGCATTAAAAATACAAACATTTTCTTTATTATTCTTCAATGAAAATATCACAGCAGAATCTTTACAGAACAATACCTCTGCATTATTTGTTAAATCTAATGAAATGAGGGATAATATTACAAGCTCTTTTGAAGTCTTGTCCAATTCTTATAAAGCTATTCTGTCTATGAATGATCAAGAACTATCTAACTTTATTGATGTTGCTCTTCAATATAGATTACTATTAGAAGGGAATGATAAAGACCCTTCTATAATATTTTATGCACCTGCAGGAACATCACCTGGGTCTTTAATGCATAATGCAACTTTTAAAAACTGCTATGAGATTGCAGGACTAGCGATGACAGGTTCAGTAACGGTTGCTACTGGTTCCTATATTGCTTCATTGTTAGGATGTGCAGGTTATGGTCCTGCGTATTTGTATTGTGCTGGTGTATATACTGCTGTGTATGGTGTTGCAATAGCTGGAGCTGCATATACATATAATGTAGCGGTAGAAAATTGTGTTCTTAAAGCTTAATTAATATGGTAACAATATGGATAATAATAAACATGGTATTTCTCGTGATTTGGACAATATATGGGATACAAATCTACAAATCATACATTAAAAAAAGGTCAGTATGGAAAAGATAATTAAAATTAAAAAAAATAATTTGATATATTTAATTGTTTTTTCAATTATTATGATTATTCTTGCCGTATGTGCAGTTGTATATATTGATTTGTTTGAACTCTTCTTTGGTTTACTTTCTTTGACTTTAATACATATATTTTCGTTTTTACATATGTATGTTGCAAGTGTACGATACCTTAATTATCTTGAAGATAATCAGGATGATATAAAAATTTGAACCTAAATTATTAATTGCAATAAAGAAAAAGAGTTTGTAGGAATTATATTTCAATACAACCTCTTTTTCTTTTTTGCTATTTTTGTTTTGTGTGAGAATAATAAAATATTATTGCGTAAGTTTGCTAAAGTATTTTGTGATGACTAAGGGAAGAGAAAACAAACCACATATTGGAGTATTTGGAAAATGTAATGTTTTCTTTATTGTATGATATGATATCTCGTACTTTGTTGCTATAAGTATTTTGCAATCCGAAAGATAATATATTTTTTTGACACTAGCATGTCCAATTAGTTAATGCAACTTTTGTTCAGATTTCTATATAAATTTATGTTCAAGAGACTCAAAATTTAAATTTAGGACATTTTGAGGGGATAAAAACAGTTTGAACCTTCTCTTGTCTTAATTTTCTTTCTTTTGATAGAGGTAATATAATATTTACCAAGTAGGGCTTAAAAGTGAAAATATATATGTTAAAAAAGTAAATAAAAGAAAAAATCAATAATCAAACTCTTAATAAATTTAACAATCACAAAACAAGTATTTGATGTTGGGGGTATGATCTTTTGATGCTGAGGGTGCGATCTTTTGATGTTTGGGGTGTCAGAATCAATGGTTTCGCCTGATTTTTCTTCACCATAGACCAAAACGAGGTCTGCTGAATAATGGGAGTTGAATAAAGATCAACAATCTCTTTTTTCAGAATACTAAGTGTCATTATAACAAACTAAATTTTTTTGCAAAGTTACCCCTAATAAAATTTCTAACCAAATTAAGAGAAGTTCAAAAAAATAAATATTTATACATTTTATTTGGTAGATTAAAACAAAGTTTATATGTTTGTAGACGTAATATTCTCATAAATTTAATTTGAGTATGGAAATATTGATTACAATTATATTAATCCTTTCTATTCTGATTATCTTTTCAACAGAAAAAGCAGAAAGGTTTTTGTATTCTCATATTATCCCATTCTTAACCAAAATTAAAATCTCAGAAAAACACGACAATCAGAATTATTCAAAATTCAACCCAAAACCTGATTTAGATGTTCTTCGCAATCTATTATTGCGTTTGCTTTTGCGAGAACATCATTACTTACAGCGTTACCTTTTCTGTGTAAATACTTATTAATTAAGAAAAGCACAGCGTCTTTCAGAAGGGTAAAGTTTGTAAACCTCTTTGTTGAGGCGAGGTCAACGATTAAAATATCCTATACGATATAACTAAGTAAATCCACAAACCGCTATTTAAGCATTATGTCCTTGACGTAAGAATAGTGTAAGATAATATAAAGGACAAAAAAATAAATATCTAAAATCAAAAAAAGATATGACAAAAAATAAAATTAATAGCTTAATTACTATAGTAGTAATTGCTATCATAGGCATTGGTTTATTTATATCATGTAAAGATGATAATAGCTTTTCTGAGGGAAAGAATATATCCTCTAAAAGCAATTCAACAAATAATCAAAACCCATTTGAAATAGTTGGAATAACTCATAATGAAATATTGAATGATTTTCCAAATAATGTCTCAATTGACAATTACACAGTAAATGATATTTATGAATATAATTTAAACAAAGGTTATATAAATAATTCTATTTCTTATGATACTTTTTACTCTCAAATTATTAATGGAGGACAATTTATGCTAAATTATATTTTATCTGAGGAAGATTTAATGTATAATTTAACTAATGATCAGGAAGTGTCTTATTACATGGGTAAAGTTAAGGCAATATTTGTTGAAATGATAAATGAAAATAAAGAGATGACTCCAGAGGAATTTTCAGAAAGAATAAACTTAATTGAAGATGAATTGATAGCACTTGACCTCCATGACAAAGGTGATATATTTGATAAGGAACTTAACAAATATTCTATGTTGCTATCCTCTCTTTCTACTGCAAGACATAGCTATTCTTTTTGGTACGATGCCTATTATAATAAGGAGAATCCTTGGCACAATCTACTTTTATCAAGAGTAAATAATGTTGGAGCTAAAGGCCCTTTCTGGGATTTTCTTTGTGATGCAGCAGATGCATTATTAGCAGTAGGTAAAGCTGTTGTTGCAGTAGTTGCGTTTGTTCCTGCTGATATTGGAGGTGGTCTTTATTATGGTTTTACAGGTTGCTCTGGTAGTGGAACTGGTAATGATCCATATCAAGGTAACTTTTCAATTCCAGGTATGATCACAGGAGGCTGGAATACTTCTTGTGGTGTTGCTAGATGGGGCTTTGGATATTAAGATATGAAAAACTCACTATTGATTTTTTGGATATTATTACTTATTCCTATTCTTTGTTTTTCCCAGAAAAATAGTTTTCAAGGAAAAGTAATTGATGAGAAGACAAAAGAAGCTATACCTTTTGTGAATATAGGAGTTGAAGGAAAACCTCTTGGGACTATTACTGATGATAGAGGTTTCTTTTCAATTTCTAATATTAAAACTGATAATAATCTTGTTTTTAGTTGTATTGGATATAAATCAAAAAGACTTAGTTATAATGAGATCTCAAATACGAAAATTATTAGTTTAATCCCTCAGGCAAGAGAACTTTCAGAAGTAACAATAACAGGAATGACTGCAAAGGCAGTTATTAAAGAAGCATTAAAAAGAATAGATGAGAACTATCATACTTCTGATATTTATTTAGATGTTTCTTATTCCCAAACAAGAGAGAATAAAGATAGCATATTTTTTATGACTAATCTTAAAGGTATATATAAGCATAAAGGATATGATAATTTAAACTTAAATATAAAGTCTATTTATTGCAATATGCAAACAATCAATAGTGAGTATTCTGAATTTGATATTCAACAAATAGATTTTGTTACAGAATTGGATTATTTAAAATTACGCCCTAATAGTTTTGAATATAGTATGGATATAGTATATGATAGCAATAATGAATCATCATATATTATAACTATCACTCACAAGAACAACAAACCGGTGGTAATCCCATTTTATGTAAGAATGGATCCCCGAATTATTAAATTCTCAATTAATTGTAATGATTTTGCAATTACGAAGATAGAAGAAATATTTGATATCAATTCTCGCGATAAAATTTTTAATTCCATATACTACAACTACAAATTTACTAATTTTTATGCTATTTACAACTATACAAAATACAAAGAGAAATATCTTATAAGCAATGTATTTCGTAAGCATATAACAGAAGTATATCCAAAGAAAGGTTTTGAAGAAATAAAGAATAAATATATTTTTATGGAAGGAATCAATGAATATAAGACTTTATTCAATATCAATAATATTTATTTCTCAGAATCAGAATTTGAAAATAAGAGAGGGAATAGCAAAGAGATTAAAACTTTTGATGAGCTTAAGGAGATTGATGAATTTAAAATCTTATTAATGGATGATAAAGAATATTCTTTTCAGTGATTATATTCGAAATTATCTTCAAATATAAATAGAAGTTCAATTAATTTTGAACTTCTATTTTTATTTTACGAATCAATGTTCTGAACAAGTATTTTTTACTCTTGAGTATCCTGTATCAATCATTAACATATTTAACAATAGCAAAACAAGTATTTGATGTTTGGGGTATGATCTTTTGATGCTGAGGGTGCGATCTTTTGATGCTGGGGGTGTCAGAATCAAAAGATGAGGGGGTCAGGATCAAATAATCGAGGGGTCAGGATCAAATGGTTTTGTTTTTTGTATCAAATTTTGGCATTTCAAGGAATTGAAATCATAAAAATATATAAATGTTTGCTGTTGTGAAATAATTTATTTATGAGTGCGTTTTATTGTTGTAACGTTGTTACTATAGAGGCAGGACGAGCTTGTCTCCGAAATTTATTAACAACCAAACATTTTTTGCGTTATGGCACTAAAATTCATTAAGCAAAAAAGGAAAATCACCACAGGTTTCTCTCCTGGTGAGAAGTTTGTTGCGAAGATTTTGCAGGACGACGTAATCGACACCAGAAAACTTTCTGAGATTATTGCTGAAACTTCTTCTCTCTCACGAGGTGATATTCTAAGTGTCTTGGCTCAATTGGAGACCGTAATCGGTTGGGCATTGCAGGAGGGAAATGCAGTGCAATTGGGCGACCTTGGACGATTTGTTCTTGGTATTAAGGCAACGGCTATGGATACACCTGAAGAGGTGGATGCTGGCACAGTAAAAAGAGTCTATGTGAGATTTGTTCCTTCAGTTTATTTTATAAAGAAGATAAAGGAACTTAAGGTAAAAATCCAAAAATTAGACTTCAAAGGTTTAGTTATTAAAGGTCAAGAAGAAAACCCTTAAACTAAGCAATGGTTTAACCTTTTAGAAAATGAGAAGCCTGTATTTCCCTCTACAGTCTCCTTGCTTTTTATATAATTGAAACCGTACCTCAAAGCGAGGTAAAAATATTTTTTTATTTTATTTTGTAGATTAAAATAAAGTTTGTACGTTTGCAGGCGTAATATTCTTTTAAATTACTCACCTAGATGTATAAAGTTAATACATATAGTTTGAACAGTGTCTTAATAAACTCCCTTCTCAGCAAAGAGAAGAAGAGTGTTACTTTTGTGTTTCCTATCTTACATTTCATCTTAGAAACAAAAACAACAAGATATAAATCGTCTTATTTTTCTACAAAACAATTAGGATTATATTCGTTTTTCAAAGTAAAAAGGAAGTAATCACAGGTATTAACCATTAACACAAGAAAAGGAGATTTCTCTTAATAATGGAACAGACTAAAACCATTCAAAAAATAAAGTCAATATTTAGTTTTAGAAGAATTGATGATAAATCCTGTTTTTGTTTATTTTGCAGCAGAAATAAAAGCTCTGCAGTATACAATTATTAATAACAAAAAAGTATGTTTTTATGAAAACTAAATTTTTAAGATTAAGTGCCGTTGCTATAGTGGTAGTAACACTTTTAAGTCTCGGTGTATTCTTTTCTTGTGAGGAAAAGGATGGCAACAATGAAAAAACAAATAATCCATTAAAAAACACAGAATGGAAGTTAATAGAATTTGTTGATGTTGCAAATAATACTACAAAAATCCCAGAGCCAAGTGATAGTATTTGTTATCGATTGGTATTTGAAGAAAACCTGAATAAATTGAATGTACACTCTTCAACTAATAGTTTATCGGGAGACTATATTATAAATACAGAAAATTATTCTTTACTAATAAAAAATCTGTATGGTACAGAAATCAATGAATTATATGATGGAAATTTATTTATGCAAGGTATAAAAAACACAAGATACTATTCTGTTTCAAATAACATTTTAGAGTTATATTATAATAATCGTCAGAATTACTTAAAATTTGAAAGGAGGTAGGTTGTGAAAAAGTATATTATTTTAACAATGGCAATGTTTTTCATATTTTACTTTATGATAAATAATAATGATTATAACAACTCGAAAAAGGCTCCAGGATGGCTTAAAGCCCTTGTAATTGTAGGAGCTGATGCTTTAGGCGGTGCAATTGGAACGGCAATCGGTGCATCAGGTCCTGCAGGAGCAGTTTCAAGTATTCTTGTTGGATATCTTATGGCTGAAGAAGGAGAGGCCACTATAACAGTTGATGAAGAAGCAGGTAAAGTAACAATTGGTGTTTAATATTCAATATTCAAATTTATGAGACTAAAGATATTTATATTATTACTTGTATCGTCAAGTTTTTGTTATTCTCAGAAGAAAGGTTTCTATACGGAACTATCTTTAAATACGTCTTTATTTAGCAAGACAAATGATATGGATAAGTATATGAAGAATAAATTCTCTGACTATAATCATAGTTTTATTGTTTCAGGTGGTATTGGAGCAGCAATAGGATATAATATTACAAATAGATTTGCTACATCTATTGATTTCAGTATAAATGCAGGTGGAGACTTTAAAAATTTAAAGGAAAAACAATATAAAAAATTAGAGTTCTCTACTTCTGCTTTATCAATAGAATATTATATTTTAAGGCAAGAAAACAATAGTCTTTCTGCAAAAATTGGTATTGGTTATGAAAATTCTTCATTCTTCTACTCAAGAAAAGAACCCGTAGATATTTATTCGTTTTCTTACAATAACATTTTCATGCCTATAGCAATAACCTGGTGGTTTGATAATATAGGGCTAATCTTGCAATATAATGCAGTTGTCCAAAAGGGCGATGCAAAACTTACAGGCATAGATTACTCTTTTGATAAATCAATTCCAAATGTATCTATTAATAGTTTTTCTATAGGAATTAGATCAAAAATTTCTTTGTAATAAAGATTATATTCTTTAACACAAGGTTATGGAGCCCTTAATACAAGGTTTGCGAGCCTTCTTAACAAGGTTTTGAGGGCTTCATAACCTCAAGTTAGCCTATTAATAACTTTGTGTTATTAAATAAGTGATTATTGGATTAAACTCTAACCCCCAAATTAATGAAATTAAGAGTATTATTCAGCAAAATATACTCCAAGGTTTAGTTGTTAAGGAGGATACTCCACAAGAACCTGGTTCTTAAACTAAGCAATTTTAACCTTTTAGAAAATGAGAAGCCTGTATTTCCCTCTACAGGCTTCTCACTTTTTATATAATTGAAGCCGAACCTCAAAACAAGGTAAAAAACATTTTCTTATTTCGTTTGGTAGATTAAGATATAGTTTGTATGTTTGCCTGCGTAATATTCCCATAAATTTAATTTGAGTATGGAAATACTGATTACAATTATTTTAATCCTTTCTATTCTGATTATCTTTTCAACAGAAAAAGCAGAAAGGTTTTTGTATTCTCATATTCTCCCCTTCCTGACCAAGATTAAATTCTCAGACAAATACAAGAATCATAATTATTCAAAATTCAAACCAAACCCTAATTTAGATGTTCTTCGCAATCTATTATTGCGTTTGCTTTTGCGAGAACATCATTACTTACAACGTTACCTTTTCTGTGTAAGTACTTATTAATTAAGAAAAGCACAGCGTCTTTCAAAAGGGTAAAGTTTGTATACATCTTTGTTGAGGCGAAGTCAACGATTGAAAATATCATAACACGATATAGCTAAAAATCTACAAGCCACTATTTAAGTATTCTGTCCTTGATGAAAGAATAGTGTATGTTAATATTAAGGACAAAAACAAACATTAAATATTTTTATTTCAGAAAGGAGGAATAGTATGATAGAATGGATAATATTAGGGCTGACTGTCTTAAACTTAACTTTAACAACAACAGATGTTATTTCAGATAAGAAAGAAAAGAAAAAGGCACAACAAGAACAAATAATAAAAAATTTTAAATCAGCTCTTATTACGGATGAAAACCCTAATCCAGTGGATAGTATTGTTGTTAATAAAGATACTATAATGTACTATAAGCAAGGGGAATTTATTGGGTCATCTATAACAACAACAAAGAAAAAGAGAGAATAAGATCTTCAATGGTTTAACCTTTTAGAAAATGAGAAGCCTGTATTTCCCTCTACAAGCTTCTCGCTTTTTATATAATTGAAGCCGAACCTCAAAACAAGGTAAAAAACATTTTCTTATTTCGTTTGGTAGATTAAGATATAGTTTGTATGTTTGCCTGCGTAATATTCTCATAAATTTAATTTGAGTATGGAAATACTGATTACAATTATTTTAATCCTTTCTATTCTGATTATCTTTTCAACAAAAAAAGCAGAAAGGTTTTTGTATTCTCATATTATCCCATTCCTAACCAAGATTAAATTCTCAGACAAATACAATAATCATAATTATTCAAAATTCAACCCAAATCCTGATTTAGATGTTCTTCGCAATCTATATTGTCGTTTGCTTTTGCGAGAACGTCATTTCTTACAGCGTTGCGTTATAGGCAAAAGTGCTTGTGCTTGTAACCAAATAAATAACGAACACTTTATGTGTAGAAAAGCACAGCGTCATTGGAAGGATAAGGTTTGTAAACTCCTTTGTTGTGACAAAGTCAATGATTGAAATATCCTAACCCGATAGAAATAAGTAAATCCACAAACCGCTATTTAAACATTCTGTCCTTGATGTAAGAATAGTGTATATTAATTTTAGAGGACATAAATATAAATAGTAAATATAATATATATGAAAAATAATAGAATTTTTAGCATAATTGCCATAGTGGCAATTGCTATATTAAGCATTGGTTTCTTCTCGGCTTGCTCTGATAAAAATGAATTCGAATCAACCTATAAAAAGCCTCAAATATCTCTCAAGGCTACAGATCAAATTTGTGCAATGTATTTGATAGAGCATACATTCAATGATAGATTGGGTTTAGAACATAAATTAAATGGAATAATAGTAATTTATTGTGACGAATACGGAGTTTCTCATATGCAATTTGTTGGACAATTAGACGATATAGAGATAGATATTTATTTCTTCTCTCCTGGTCAAGAAGGTAATCCAAATCCTGATTTATACTCTTTGGTTATTGATGATATGTGTGTGTTAGCAATTTCAGAGAAAGATTTAGATAAATTTAAAAGAATCAAATAAGTCATTATATCATGAAAAAGTTACTAATAGGATTAATCTTTCTCCCTCTTTTCTCATTTTCTCAAAATTTTGAGAGTTTGTTTGGAACATATAAGGTTGAATTTGATTATATAAAGATGATTGAAACTGCAATTGAAGATAATAAGTATGTTAAGCGAAATACAGAAAATATGGAAAAAAACATAATAACTTCAAATAGTTGTAATATTGGTTTTCCAATTGCTTCAATTTCTAAAGATAATATTATTATTCAAATGAATGAAAAAGCAAACTCTACAATTGTCTTTACTTTTAAGAGTAAAAATGTTAGAAAAAGAAAAGGAGAATTTATTATCAAAGATAATGATGGGAAAACAATAATATTAACCCCAAAAGATGAAAGAGATGGTAAAGTATTATTGGATACTCAAAAGCTTAATCTTATTCTTACTAAGAACTAAGATTGTTAAATCTCACCAGATATTAAGTTTGATAAAAGAATGAACTTCTTTTTAAGAAACATAAATGTCAGACTTATATGTCATACACTGCATACCTTAAAGATGTCTATAAATTCAATCATCTAACTAATGGTAGCGGAGTAGTTAATAGAGATTGGAGCAAAAAAGCATTTTCTCAAAATAACTTAGAGGTTGGATTAGCTTTCTTCTGGTAGTAAATTAAAGAGAAGCTCAATTAATTTTGGGTTTCTCTTTTTTTGTTTCCTCTTTGTCTATTTATCCTAATCTATACTTTTATATTAAAAGTCCTATTATATACCAAAAACGAAAAGACGAACCTTAATAAATTTAACAATCAAAAAGCAAGTATTTGATGTTTGGGGTGTCAATATCTGATGCTTTTGTTTTTTGTATCAATTTTGGCATTTTCTGGATTTGAAATCATAAAAAAGCTAAATGCCTTCTCATTATATGACTAAAAGAATCTATAATCTTTGAGATACTGCATTATTTTGAACCACATAATACCTATTCAAAATAAAATACCTAATTTTGACACTCGAAATAAATTAGATTATAGTATATTTATGAAGAAGGTAGCATTTCATACATTAGGATGTAAATTAAATTTTGCAGAGAGTTCTTCTTTAGCAGGAATATTTATTCAAAACAACTACGAGCAAGTATCATTTAAAGAATTTGCAGATGTTTATGTTGTAAACACATGTACTGTAACTCAAGTTGCAGAAAAGAAATGCAGGAATGCTATTCGCCAAGCTAATAAGATTAATCCAGAGGCTACAATTGCAGTTATTGGATGTTTTGCACAACTTCAGCCAAAAGAAATTGCAGAAATAGAAGGGGTAGATATTATTTTAGGAAATGCAGATAAACATAGGCTATTTGAATACTTAGATAATAAGGAAGCATTTTCAGAACACTGGAAAGACGTTCAAGATATTGCTGACGTTAAAGAATTTGTTCCCTCCTACTCTACTGGCGATAGAACACGTAGCTTTTTAAAGATACAAGACGGTTGCGACTATTTCTGTTCCTATTGTGCAATACCTTATGCAAGAGGAAGAAGCAGGAGTGATACTGTTATAAAAACAATTGAAAAAGCTCACGAACTTGAGAAAGACGGCAAGAAAGAAGTAGTCTTGACTGGCGTTAATATAGGAGACTTTGGCAAACACCAAAACGAAACTTTCTTTGACCTAATTAAAGAACTAGATAAGGTAGAACATATAGAAAGATATAGGATTTCAAGCATAGAGCCCAATCTAATAACAAATGAAATAATAGATTTTGTTAGCACATCAAGGAGTTTCCTCCCTCACTTTCATATCCCTCTCCAAGCAGGTACCAATTACTTGTTAGAAAGAATGAAGAGAAAGTATAATAGAGAACTTTTTGCACAAAGAATCAACTATATCAATGATATAATGCCCAATGCCTTTATTGCAGCCGATATAATTGTTGGATTCCCTGGAGAAAGCGAAGAAGAATTTGCTTCAACGGTAGAATTTATTGAGTCTCTCCCACTCACAGCCCTACATGTTTTCACCTATTCTGAAAGACCAAACGCAATATCTATTAATTTTGACGGCATTGTTCCTGTAAATATTCGAAAGAAAAGAAGTCTTATCCTACAAGATATTTCAAACAGAAAGAAGATAGCATTCTACGAAAAGAACATAGGCTATAATGCAAAAATCCTTTGGGAATCAGACCACATAGAAGGCATGATGTTTGGCTTTTCTGACAACTACATAAGAGTTAGTAGAAAGTTCGATGAGAAATACATTAACACCATAACCCAAGAAACCTTAGATAACCTCAACCCAATAAATCAATGCTTTGAGATAAAATAACTGTTTCTTACTAATTTCAGCAATAAGACCAATATTTTACTCTCAGAATAAGTTATTTAAATTTAAATTTCAATCTCTCATTGCTGAAATAAGATATAAGACTTCAAAGCTTGTTGTATCAATCAGTATATCATGAATAAAAGGAAAATTAATTCCTCTCAAATACACGCAATTCTGTTTTTGAAAGTCTACCTTATACTTTCCTTTTGAATGCTCTGTCCAATATGACAAATCTTTTGGGAAGTATTGGGTATCATTTCTTTCAAACTTTTTATTAAACTCATTCTCTTCAAAAAAATTGTCAAACTTAATAAGTGAATCAATATATGCAGAATTGCAATTATAATTTAGAATCCCCCAGCTCATAAAATTTGGTATCGCAATTTTCCCTTCACCCTTAATGTTTGTTATATTGTATTGAGGATTAATATTCATAAATTCCTTGTATAAAACTTCTGGATTATTAGGAGTATGCGAACACGAATATAATAAGAGTAAAAATATTAATAATATACTACCTTTTTTTATTAAGCTTATAATCATAGTAACTACCTCTTATATAAATTTCCATTGTTGTCCGATAAAACTTTTTCAATACTACAAAAATATAGGCTAAACTTTTGCAAGTTCAGCCTATTTTGATTTACTTTGTTTCTCCACAAAAAAAGATAAATCATATGGGCAAAAGTACAAATTTTATCGGACAGCCGATACTTGGACAGATAATAAAGTTTATTAGTCGTTCTACAATAAACAAAATATCAAGAGAATACAATACTGATAGGTATGTAAAAAAGTTCGATGGATACACTCATTTAGCTACTATGCTTTATGCTGTAATGAAAGACTTTACTTCTTTAAGAGAGGTGTGCATCAATCTCTTATCTGATTCCAATAAACTTCCGCATTTAGGGATAGGCTATTGTGTAAACAAAAGCACCTTAGCTGATGCAAACAAACGAAGAAGCAGTAAGTTCTTTGAAGCGGTATATATGAGCTTATATCGCCAATATGCACAAACTTTATCGGACAGCTGCGTAAAGAAAGAGCAGTTATCGAAGCTTTATATAATAGATTCCACTACAATAAGCCTATTTAAACAAATACTAAAAGGAGTTGGACGCAATCCAAAGTATGGGAAGAAAAAGGGAGGGATAAAGGCTCATGTAGTAATTAGAGCTGATGAAGATGTGCCCTGTTTGGTAAAATATACAGCAGCAGCAAAGCATGACCATGTATTACTTAAATATTTAGAACTACCAAAGGGTTCTTTCTTAACTTTTGATAAAGGATATGTTGATTATGCAGCATATGAGAGGTTTTCATTAAACTGTATTTACTATGTCACTAAATTAAAATCTAATGCAAAATATGAAAGTGATATAGAGATAGATATACCAGAGAATGCTGACAGTAGCATAATAAGAGATGAGATTATCCACCTAAATTACGGAAAGAACAAGAAAGAAACACATAAAACCAGAAGAATAGCACAGTGGGATGACGATAAGAAAAAGGTGTTTGTATATGTAACCAATAACTTTGAGTTAGAAGCAGAGTCTATAATAAACATTTATAGAAAGAGATGGCAGATAGAGTTACTCTTTAAACGTCTAAAACAGAACTTTCCATTGAAATACTTCTTAGGAGATAATGTTAATGCAATAGAGATACAGATTTGGACAGCAATGATAGCTAATTTGATTATGACAGTGATTAAATCCAAGCTTCAGAAAACCAAAATAGCCTATTCTACCATAATATCCTTAATAAAGAGTCAGCTTATGTATTATGTAAATCTATTTAAGCTACTCAACAACCCAACAAAAGCTTGGAAAGAGAAAATAAAGCTACGAAACAAGGATAATCAGCTACCATTATTCGAGACATAAAAAAGAGGGGGCTTGACTTTTTGAAAATAAAATTGGAGAATTGATTATAAGATAATTAACTTGGATTAATAAAGATTTTAGTTTTTTATCGGACAACAATGATAGTTTTTATCTCTTTAAACTTACCATTGCTCTTATCAACTACAACTACTGTTACTGTTCCTGTACGGTTTTTTCTTTTACGTATAAACATAGTGCAAAAATAGTATATATTTTGTCCGCTTCACCCTAATGTATGAAGCAAAATATAGAAACAACTATATTACAATGTATTACAAATTATAGAAAGAATAAGTGTCAAAGTCAGGGGCGTTCTTATATTCTATATATACTATCCCTTATTAGATTAACTTCTTGATAAGGGATAGTTTTTTCTTAGTAAAAGGGGGATAACGAAGAGCAATATCTAGCCAAGTTCCCCTGATTAATACTGACCTTTGATGAGAGAAAGTTTCAAAGCTTTTCTTTCCATGATATGAACCCATACCACTATTACCAACTCCTCCAAAGGGTAAGTTTTCAGGGACTAAATGCATAATAGTATCATTTACGCATACTCCACCAGAAGATATCTTTGACATTATCTTGTTTTGAGTTTGCTTGGAAGATGAAAATATATAAAGAGCCAAAGGTTTTGGTTTTACTCTAATTGTTTCGATTAGTTCATCTATATTCTCAAATTCTATTATTGGAAGTATTGGCCCAAAGATTTCAGAATGTAATAGCTCTGAGTCTTGTTTTATATTTTCAATTAGCGTTGGGGATATATACTTTTCTTCCCTATTTACTTTCCCACCAAAAATAATATATCCATCTTGCAATAGGGCTGACACTCTATCGAAATGCAATTCATTAATTATTCTTCCGAAGTCCTTAGACTTTTCTTGATTATCTGTATAAAACGTATTAATTACTTTCATAAGCTCACTTACAAACTCATCTTTAATGCTTTTATGAATAAATACATGGTCTGGAGCTATACAAGTTTGACCTGAATTAAGGAACTTACCAAAAGCTATCCTCTTTGCAGATAATTTAATATTAGATGTTTCATCAACAATGCAAGGACTCTTTCCTCCAAGCTCCAAAGTGATGGGAGTAAGATTCTTTGATGCTTTTTCCATGACTATTTTGCCCAGTACAGGACTGCCTGTAAAAAAGATATAATCAAAAGGTAGATCTAATAATATTTGATTTTCTTCCTTACCTCCTATAATTGTCTTTATATAATTACTTGGGAAGACCTTGTCAGTGATTTTCTTTATAATATTAGATGTATTAGGACTGTATTCTGCTGGTTTGATGATTGCAGTATTTCCAGAAGCAATTGCTCCAATAAGTGGTGAGATAGCTAATTGGAAAGGATAGTTCCATGGTGAAATAATTAGAACAACGCCATAAGGTTCTGAAACAATCTTAGCAGAAGATGGGAAACAAGCAATAGAAGAACTTACTTTCTTTGGTTTAGCCCATTTCTTTAGCTTCTTAATGTTTTTATTAATCTCTGAAACAATAATGCCAATTTCTGTAAGATAAGATTCTTCTTCCGACTTATGCAAATCCTTAAAAAGAGCATCAATAATTTCCTTTTCACTATTAATAATCTCTTCTTTTAAAGCCCTTAAGCTTCTTATCCTAAAGTCTAAATCTCTTGTTTTATCTGTTAAGAAAAACTCTTTCTGAGATTTAAAAACATCTTTAATACTATCTTCATTCATTATCATAAGTTATTATTAGTTTATCAATCTGTAAACTCTATTCTAAAAGAAAAAGCCTTAAATCACTTAAACCACAATTTGGTATTTGATATAAGGCTTTATCTTTATTATATATTGTTTTTTCTTTTTAGTTTTTTTCTAAGAGTTTAAACATATTCTTCTTATATGCCTCAACTCCTGGTTGGTCGAAAGGATTAACACCTAATAGATATCCACTTAGGCCGCAAGAAAACTCAAAGAAAAATACTAGTTTTCCTAAATTCTCTTCATCTAATTTATCTATTCCTATTCTAATTTGCGGAACCTTACCCTCAATATGTGCCATTGAAGTTCCTTCCTCTGCCTTATGATTTATTTCAGTCAAAGACATAGTTGACAAGTAGTTTAAGCCATCATAATTATTCCCGTCATAAGGAATCTTAACCTTCTTATTTGAATTCTCAACATGAATTATGGTCTCAAACATAAGTCTTTCTCCATCTTGAACATATTGTCCCATCGAATGAAGGTCTGTTGTATTAGATACGCTTGCTGGGAAAAGTCCCTTACCATTCTTTCCTTCACTTTCTCCATAAAGCTGTTTCCACCACTCACTAAAAAACTGAAGATTTGGAAGATAATTTACCATTAACTCAATGGATTTCCCTTTATTATAAAGTATATTTCTATATGTTGCATACTGCCACGCTGGGTTATGTTCAAAATCATTATCAGTAATTAGATGATGCCTCATAAGTCTTGCACCTTCCACAATAGCATCTATATCAAATCCAGCAACAGCAATTGGAAGCAAACCAACAGGCGTTAGAAGAGAATATCTACCACCAACATCATTTGGTACAATATACGTTTTGTATCCCTCTTCAATAGCAAGGTTTTTCAATGCTCCTTTTTCCTTATCAGTTATTGCAATAATTCTTTCCCTAGCATCTTCTTTACCGTATTTCTTTTCCAAATGCGACTTTAAAATTCTAAAAGCTATTGCAGGCTCTAATGTAGTCCCACTCTTAGAAATAACAGTTAAACAATAATCTTTTTTATCAAGAACTTCCAATAAGTCTGCCATATAATCCTCGCTAAGAGTTTGCCCAGCATAAACTATAAATGGAGACTTTCTGTCATCACAAAGAGAATCGAAATTATGTTTAAGTGCCTCAATAACTGCTCTTGATCCAAGATATGAGCCACCAATTCCTATAACTACATAAATATCAGCTTTATTTCTAATCTTCTCTGCCTCAGCCTGAATATCTAAAATTACACCCTTAGAAACTTTAATAGGAGAATCTAACCATCCTAAAAATTCATTCCCTTCTCCAGTCTTTTCAACAAGAGACTTATGAGCCTTTTCAACCTTAGGCATCATATCATTAATATCTCCCATTTCAACCAGGGAAAAAGCTGTACTGAAATCAAAATTAAGTTTAATCATAATCTAAATTTTAAAAGTTACGGAGCAAAGATAAACAATAATAACTTAGTTTCCAAGAATAATACTACTAATTAATTATATAAATAATGAAACACAAACTATACCTATTAGTTAATTGACATCTACTAATATAATTTTTACCAACTAGTTTATCCACCAAAACACCAAACATCATACCTTCTCAAATAACTCTGCGTATTAATTTTTTAAAACACCACATTAAATATTTATTTCTTCGTTTCAGCAAATCCTTTCTTCGTTTCAAGAAATTCTTTCTTCGTTTCAGCAAATCCTTTCTTCGTTTCATTTCACTAGATCTTTAATCCAGTGAGACACAACATCTATTAAACAAAAAAGCGTCTCATTTCTGAGACGCTTTCGTATAATTGTGATTTAGATTTAGCTTAGCAAACGCCAAGGTCAATCATTGCATCAGCAACTTTAATAAAGCCAGCTATGTTTGCTCCTTTTACGTAGTTAATATAACCGTCTTCTTGTTTACCATATTTTACACAGTTTTCGTGGATTGAATCCATCATTTGGTGTAATTTAGCATCTACTTCTTCACCTGTCCAGCTGATATGTCCAGCGTTTTGGCTCATTTCTAATCCAGAAACTCCAACTCCACCTGCGTTAGCAGCTTTTCCTGGTGCGAATATTACTTTAGCATGTTGTAATGCGTGAATTGCATCAGCAGTACATCCCATGTTAGAAACTTCACAAACCATAGTAACTCCGTTAGCTATTAGTTGTTTAGCGTCATCTGCGTTTAATTCGTTTTGGAATGCACATGGCATTGCGATATCAACCTTAACTTCCCATGCTTTCTTTCCAGCAACAAACTTAACACCAAATTTATCAGCATATGGTTTGATTACGTTGTTGTTTGAACTTCTTAGTTCTAACATGTAGTCTAATTGATCTTGTGTCATTGGTTTTTCGTTGATGATATAACCATCAGGTCCTGAGATAACTTTAACAAATGCTCCAAGTTCTGTTGCTTTTGTTGCTGCTCCCCAAGCTACGTTACCAAATCCAGATATAGAGATTGATTTTCCTTCAATAGTCATGTTGTGTGCTTTCAACATATTATTAACGAAGTAAACTCCGCCAAATCCTGTTGCTTCTGGACGAAGGATTGAACCTCCCCAACCTGCACCTTTTCCTGTCATAACTCCAGTGTTTTCTCTAGCTAGTTTCTTGTACATACCGTACATGTAACCAACTTCTCTTCCACCTACTCCGATATCTCCTGCTGGAACGTCTTTATCTGCTCCAATATATGTGTATAGTTCTGTCATAAATGCTTGGCAGAAACGCATAATTTCATTTTCTGATTTTCCTTGTGGATTGAAATCAGATCCTCCTTTACCACCACCCATTGGAAGTGTAGTTAATGAGTTTTTGAAAGTTTGTTCAAATCCTAAGAATTTTAAAGTGTCAAGTGTTACTGATGGATGGAAACGAATTCCTCCCTTGTATGGTCCGATAGCGTTATTGAATTGTACACGGTATCCACGGTTAACATTAACCTTACCATTATCATCTACCCATTCAACTCTGAATTGGATGATTCTGTCTGGTTCTACCATTCTTTCTATGATGCTGTACTTGTCGTATTTTGGATTTTTAGCAACATATTCTTCGATTGTTTCTAAAACTTCTGTAACTGCTTGAAGAAACAATGGTTCTCCTGGGTTCTTAGCTTCAACATCAGCTAAAAGTTGTTTTACGTTCATAATGTATTATTTTAAAATGTAAGTTAAACTGTTTTATCTAAACTTATTTACTCGTTTTGAGAGTACAAAATTAGTGAGTATCTTTGATATAAAGAAATTATTCGGCAACTATTTTTTTTAAACACTCATTTTTCGAACTTGAAATGTGCCTTAAATGACAAAAAGACCTAACTTTGCAGATATTTTATTTCTTATGGATATCTTACTTAGTAATATTTCAAATTATATAAAAAGCGAAGTTTATAGCACAAGAAGAGAAGATTTTCTTATAAAAAACTTAGTTTTTGACAGCAGAAAGCTTAGTGAAATTGAGGGGACTGTATTTTTTGCCATAAAAACTCTTTCAAATAATGGAGAGAAATACATACCTGAACTTTATTTAAATGGTGTAAGGGTTTTTGTTGTGGAAAACCTTCCTAATGATTACTCTAATTATAAGGATACTTGTTTTATTCTTGTTGAAAACACCGTTGAGGCTCTACAATCATTAGCTAAGGCAAAGAGAGATAGATTTAATAATCCTATTATTGCAATTACTGGATCAAATGGTAAGACTATTGTTAAGGATTGGATTTCACAGCTAATTGATAATGATAAAAAGGTTTTTAAGAGTCCAAGAAGTTATAACTCTCAAATTGGTGTTGCTCTTTCTATTTGGAACTTAAAGGAAGAGGATGATTTAGGAATAATAGAGGCAGGCATATCTCAAAAAGGTGAAATGACTAAGCTAGAAGAGATGATAAGACCTAAGGTCGGCATAATGACAAATATTGGAGATGCTCACCAGGTTTACTTCTCGTCCATAAAAGAAAAGATTCAAGAGAAAATACTATTGTTTAGAAACTCAGACACTATAATATATTGTATAGATAATAAGGAAATTGACAAGGAAATTCAAAAAGCATATAAGGATAGTGGAAAAGAATTAATCGGTTGGGGACTAAATCCAAAAGCTTCTTTCAGACTTGAAAACATAGAAACAAAGAAAAACCAAACAATAATAACTTACCTATATAAGAATACACAAGCTTCTTTCTCCATTCCTTTTATTGATAAGGCAAGTATAGAAAACTCCATAAATGCTTTTATTGCTTGCTTAGTTATTGGAATTGATAAAGAAATATTAAGTGAAAGAACTCCCTCTCTTTTATCTCTTGAAATGAGGCTACAAATGAAAGAGGGAATTAATCATACACTTATTATTAATGACAGCTACTCTTCTGACCTTATGTCTTTGGAGCTAGCACTAACTTTTCTTAACCAACAAAATAGCGAATTAAAGAAAACTGCCATTCTATCAGATATAACACAGTCAAATATTGACCAAAAGGAACTATACCTTGGAATAAACAAACTACTTATTGAGAAGAATATCGATAATCTAATTGGTATTGGAGAGGGTTTCGTAAAGAATCAAGCTATTCTAACAATAGATAATACTATATATAGTTCAACCCAAGACTTCTTAAAGAAATGCTCACTAAAAGATTTCAAAGAAGAGATAATATTAATTAAGGGAGCAAGGAAGTTTGAATTTGAGAAAATAAGCCGTTTCTTTGAGAAAAAAGCACATGAAACCGTTCTTGAAATCAATCTTTCAGCACTTGCACATAATGTAAACTACTTCAAAACAAAACTAAAGGAAGGCGTTAAACTAATGGCTATGGTAAAAGCTCATAGTTATGGTTCGGGTGGTTTTGAAATAGCTTCAACCCTTGCCAATCAAAATATTGACTACTTAACGGTTGCCTTTGCTGATGAGGGAGCAGAGCTTAGAAATAACGGCATCAACCTTCCTATTATGGTTATGAGCCCAGAGAAAGAAAGCATTGCCAAGATAATCCACTACGATTTAGAACCAGAGGTCTATTCTATTTCAATCCTTAAAGAGCTTATTGAGGCTAAGAAAGAATATGACCTACTTGATAATAAAAAGGAACTAAACATACATATTAAGCTTGATACTGGAATGCATCGCCTTGGAATGGAAGAGCATGATTTGGAAGAGTTGGTTGATATTCTAAAAGCAAATAAATATATTAAGATAAGATCTATATTCTCTCATCTGGCAGGATCTGATAACCCAGAACTTGATTTCTTCACCAAAGAGCAGATTGCACTTTTTGAAACCCTTAGCACAAGACTTCTAAAAGAATTTGACTACCCAATACTTCGCCATATTGCAAATTCAGCTGCCATAATTCGTTTTCCAGAGGCACAATATAATATGGTAAGGCTTGGAATAGGGATGTATGGAATTGGAATAGATGAACAAGATGAGAGAAAGCTAAGATACGTCCACAGACTTAAAACCGTTCTAACCCTAATAAGAAAGATAAAGAAAGGTGAAAGCGTTAGCTATAACAGAAACTATATTGCAGAAGAAGAAAGAACAATTGGCGTTATTCCAATTGGATATGCTGATGGATTAAACCGCAAAAGAGGAAACGGAAATGGTAGGGTTTGGATTAATGGACAACTAGCCCCAATACTAGGGAGTATATGTATGGATATGTGTATGATTGATATAACCAATATTGATTGTAGGGAGGGTGACGAAGTTGTTATTTTTGGAGAAGAATATAGCGTAAACAACATAGCAAAAGAACTTGGCACCATATCCTACGAAGTCTTCACAACAGTTTCTTCACGAGTAAAGAGAGTTTTCTATCAGGAATAATATGAAGAAGTTTCTTTTTAAATTACTTGGATTAATCAGCTTAGCTCTTGGGATACTTGGAATATTCTTGCCTATTTTGCCAACAACTCCTTTTCTTCTACTATCGTCATATCTTTTCTTAAAGAGTTCAGAAAGGCTATATAATTGGCTGATTAATCACAAGGTCTTTGGTCAATATATTAAAGATTTCCAAATAGATAAGTCCATACCACTCAAAGTAAAAATCTCCAGCATAAGCCTACTATGGATAACAATCACCATTAGTGCACTTTGTTTTGTTCCTATACTTTGGGTAAAGCTACTCCTGTTTGCAATTGCTATTGGAGTAACAATACATATATTACATTATAAGACAAAGAAGAAATAGCAATAAATTATATCTATTCAAATAACTTCCCCTGCACAGAACCATAACTTACTAATGCAAATTGACAAATATCAGTTAATGTGGCACCATTCTTAGACCACTGATAGAAATCAGTTTCTTTAAGTAAAATGTATACCCATTCTTTCAACTCTCTCAATTCTGGATCAAGAGAGTTTATCTTCTTACACCATTCTAATGTAGCAAGTTGTTTTTGTTTTACATTTCTGCTATCAATCCTATCCTGACCTTTGGTTTCTATTATATAGAACTTATCTTGGGTTTGAACCAAGAAATCAGGAGAATAATTTGCTAATAGACCATCAAAACGGATATAATAAATAGAAGCAAATCTATGTTGTGTTTCGTTTATCTTTATGAAGCTTAAAACATCAGCATCTATATCTAAGAACTCAATAAACGCTTTTTCTAAGCCTCCAGAATTTGATGGGTAACTAATTTTATTGAATATTGTTTTTGATACCTCTATTGAGTATTTGTCTCTTATTCTAATAGTATCAATTTCTGAAAACCATCTTTTTTCTACAATAGCATCAGAAACATCTACACTGTTTTGCATTTTATATATAGCCTTACTCATCTCCTTAATAATATGTTGAGTAACTATACCTTCTCTAACTAATAAGATTTTCCAATTATAATTTTCAAATGGTTCAAAGTCTCTACCAAACAATCTTTCTTTAATAAACCTATCAACTATTTTTACAATTTCAACCTCATTTATCTGAAACATTGGAAAACCTTTTTTTCCTCTTCCTGTTGACTCAATTCTATTAGTTATTGTATGTAATATCTTTTGTAGGTATTCATTATAACTTTGGGCTGAAAAAAGATTAGACGTTACTTTATACTTTCCAAATTGAGTACCAACAATCAATTCTTTAGATAAAAAGATCTCACCCTTAATTACTAAAGCCCTTTGCAACTCTTCTAAGGTAAATAAATCAAAAGTATTAAGATTATTTATATCAATATCTGTTGGCTTAATCTCTTGTTCAACATCCTTTATTATAATTGGCCAAAACAAATCATAGAGCTTATAATTATCCTTCAATTCAACTTTAATAATATCTCCAATAGTATCTCCGCTTGTAATATCTCTATCTTCAATACCAGCCAATCCATCTTCCAATAGCTCATCGTAGAATTGCATAAATGCAGGATGCTCTATAATTGACAACATATCTAAGTATGAAGTTGGATTAGTCTTTTGATTAAAAACCCTCTTTCTATTATCCATTTTTTCCTCCTCATACTCCGCTCCCCTCCACATTAGACGAAGACCCCTACCTATTGTTTGCTCCAAGAGTATTGGCGCTTGGGTTGCTCTAAGAGGAACAATAACAGATATATTATTAACGTCAAATCCTTCCCTAAGCATAAGGACAGAAATTATAACTTTTGGCTTACTATAATTATCAACATTAAATAGCTTCTCCTTTAGTTTTTTCCACTCATTTTCATTTATTTCTCCCCGCCTATTACTATCAACCCTAAGAATGTCATTTGAACTCAATCCCTCAAGAATCAAAAAATCTTCAACAAGAGGTGTAACGCTAGTGTCTTCACAAACAACAAGCATCTTAGGATGTTTTGTTTCATCTAACTTTAGGAAACCTGTCTCAAGCTTTTTTAATTTCTCTAAGCCTGCCCTCAGCATAAGCCGCTGTCCTTTGCTTAACGAAACTACCTTTCTACCATCTCTTTCTGCCTTAAAATCTAAATCCTCAAGCGATGTTATATCTTGTCGTTTATCAATAAGTATTGTCTTAACCAATCCCTTATAGATAGCTGTTTTCAAATCAAAGTCAGTTATAATATAAGGGAAGTATTGCTTTGTTGTATTTTTCCCTGAACCCACAGTATTATAAGGAGTAGCAGAAAAGTCAATCTGAATAAATTGCTCAAGCTTATTATTTGCTATATAATTTAACCCCTCTTGCCATTCCACCTCTTCAACCTCTCCATATGATTTCTTTTCATGAATATGATGAGCCTCATCATTAATTACTAAAAGATTGGGCAAATCTGCTAAGTACTCTAACTCTGTGCCTCTTAAGTATTGTCTATCTAATTGGTCAAGTGAGTTTCCTGCAGAGGTTCCTGGTCGAGCTGGAAAAATATCTTTAATTAATGACTCGTAGCTTTCTAATAATTCCTCCTCTTCCTCATTATCTTCTTTTCTCAGAAACAAATGCCAATTAGTAATTGCAATTAAACCCTCACCTGTAATCTTCTTCCCTATCTCTTCCTTTGTTACAGTATTGTTTTGAATAAATCTTATTATTTCCTCCTTATATGCCTCTGGAAGGAATAGGTCACCTTTAGAATAAAAATCATTTGTTTTCTCATCTCTTTCCTGAGTTCCCTCTTTGATTTTTCCCTTAAAAGCATCTAAGAGTCTATCATAAACAATTATCCCAGGTGCAACAACAAGAAAGTTCTTCGTATAACGTCCACTATAACTATCTTCATGCTTTGCATTTAAGAGTTGCCAAATCATAAGAGCATGCATAACCCATGTCTTTCCTGTTCCTGTTGCCATTTTGATAGCATACTTAGGATAGGAGTATTTCTCTTTCTTTAAATCTGCCAAATTAACGAAGGGAATAAGGTCGGAATCAACCTTACTATATATATCCAAAACATCTTTTATCTTTAGTATTTCATGTAAATAAATAACATTTAAAATACTCTGCCTTTGCCCTTCGTGAAAGTTAAATATTCTTGAATCGGTGTATGACTCACCAAACCAATGATTAAGTAAATCTCTTGTAGTTGGCGTAACATCCTCAAACATACTACCATCATTGAAGGCATTATTTGCTTGCTCCGAAATAGTCTTTGCTAATTCTAAGGATATATCTCCTCTTAGTTTTTGATTTGCCATAACCTAATTAAATTTCTTTATAAACAATACTCTCAAATCCAAAAACATCCACAGCCTTTACACAAACCTTTCTCTTTTCCTTATAAGGAAGAAATAAATCAGCCCTATAAACACAGTGAAGTGGATCACTATCATTTGCAGTGTTTCCTCTATAATCCTGCCAAGTGCTCCTAAAAGTAATACCATCATAATCAGGGTCAATACTCCAATACTCAATCAAAGCCAAAGGATCATTATTAATAATATCTTGGAGTTTTTCTTTATCCTTTTCATCAAGCGGAATATTGTCAGGCGAGAGAAGAATATAATTATCTAAACTCACCACAATATTATCTTCCTCCTCACTTATCCTCTTTATCTCAATTGGTTTAAGCATTAGGTATTGCAAGGTAGAGAAACGAATATTCTTCGACTCAACTAATTTCTTATACTCTTTCTTGGAAGATAACTTATCTAATAAATCGGGTGGAATTACCAATACTTCTACATCGTTATATAATTCTATTGCTTCCGAAATATCGTAAGCAAAGTTCCAACCCAAAACCACAACCTTATCCCAATTGCCACCCAAAACAGTATTCTTTGCCTCCATTGCTCTTTTCACTGTAGCCTTTCCTGTTAGTTTATTTGGACTATCAACCATTACTAAGGTTCTTTGATTTTTGATATAACCAAAGTTCCTATCAGCCAATTGGTCTTCTGTAAAAGGTAAGGCACCATAAAGTCCCATAACAATTTGACTAAGGTCGCCAATCCTCTTATATAATTTACTACTTGAGAAAGCTTCTTTTTGGTAATCCCCAATCGATTGATAAAGGAAAGGCTTAACATCTTGGTCAATAAATCTCTTTCTCATTACAAGAATAGCAGGTTTCCCAATATCCGTAGTAATCCACCTTCTTCCCAACCTTTCAGCAACAGCAGCAGTAGTCCCACTACCCCCAAAAACATCCAAAACAATAGACCCCTCATTACTACTTGCTTTAATTATCTTTTCTAGTAAGGCTTCTGGCTTTTGAGTTGCATAACCAATTTTTTCTTTGGACATTGCATTTATTGTTGGAATTTCCCATACATCAGCAGGAAGTTTTAATGTTTTGTCTTGATGTTTTGATTTATTTGCCGTCATAGTTGCCCCACTAACCCCACTTGCTAGTCTCCTTAAAACTTCTTCATCTCTTTTTTCCATCACATCGTAAGCGTTGAAAATTATTGAGTCAATTGTTTTAGAATACATTAAAATCATATCATGCTTTCTATTCCATCTAGATTCAATATGTAGCCCCCAAGAATATTTCCATATTATTTCATTTACAAAATTATCTTTACCAAATATATCATCAAGCAATAGTTTTACGTAATGTCCTACATGCCAATCAATATGTAAATAAATACTACCTCTTTCGCTTAAAAGTTCTTTAAGCAAAACAAGACGAGGGTAAAGCATTTTAAGATAAGATACAGTACCATCTTTCCAAGTATCTGCATAAGCAAATTGTTCTATTACTGTTGGCTTTTGTGAAAGGTCAGCACCAGGGAGTTTAACACTTGTTCTATAATCTGCCTTACTATCGTATGGAGGGTCTATATAAATAAGGTCTATCATTCCACGCATTGAAGGAAGTCCTGTGGCTTCGTCTCCTGAAAGCAGTGCTTGCATGGCTAAGAGATTATCCCCATAAATTAATCTATTAATCCAATCTTTGCTTACTTCTTGATTATTTTGTCCTTTCCAAAGTCCAGAGCTATCCTTTGCAGGAATAACAAGTTCATTGGTTTGAAGACCAATTTTATTAGCAGAGCTTAAACGTTCAAGGATTTTTTCAGCTTCCTTTCTACCTTCCTCAACAATCTTAGGAAGTTCAAAGATTAAAGACTTAGCCATAGCATTAATTGTATTTAGTGCATCGGCTATTTATTCAAAAGAAAGTTACAAAAAAAGCATGGGTTGAGTAACTTATCCGTAATTGAGGCCCTCGGAAGCCCACACAACAAGACAAGTTACGCCCATGCCGTATGACACGAGCGTAAACATATCCGTTCTTAGTTGTGTTTTTGAAATTTCCGAGGTTTCAATTAACAAGAACAAATAGCTAACGCTATTTTTCCAATAAAAAATTACAAACCACTTTGGGTTTGACTTGGCAAAGATAGTAAAAAAACAATATGATATTTATATTGAGTAATATATTTAATCACTAACCTATTAAGAATATTCAATTTCGCAATTCAAAATATTTTTTTAATAATAAAGGGGGCGGTGTTGGCACTAAGCTAACTTGTCTTAGTGCAACTCCGCATGTATTAAAGCTTATTTGAAGAAATTAGCATGATAAGTAGTCCAATAATTGACATTGTGGGAAGTAAGTATATTATAGCTATGTATTAAATCATAGTTGATTTTGTTAAATCGGGGAAATCCTTTTGCTGAAAGAATTTACTGAAACGAAGAAAGAATTTCTTAAAACAAAGGAATAATTTTTTAAAACGAAGATTCATTTTTTTATAGCTAAAAAGGGGTGTTTTTAGGGTCAAATTGGCTGAATTTGGCTTATTGCAAAATAATATTGTTATTTGCATTCCTAAATACTCGCTGCATATTTAAGATGTTATTAAAAGCATTTGCTATTATTTGGATAGTTTTCCTATTAGTTCTTCTATGCTTAGGAGTTTTTGCTCGCCTGTTATCATATCCTTTAACTGAATCTTGCCTTCTTCCAATTCTCGCTCTCCTACCAAGGCTACGTATAAGATTTCTTTGTCGTTGGCATATTTCATTTGCTTTTGTAGTTTCACTTTGTCGGGATAGACCTCGACACTGATTTTTGCTTTCCTAAGTTCACTTGCCCAAATCATACATTGCTTCTCTTCCTCTTTGCCAAAATTAGAGAACATTAGGGTGGTGGTATTGGATATATTTTTTGGAAAACGTTCTAGTTCCTCTAAGCAGTCGTATATCCTATCTGCTCCAAAGCTTATTCCTACTCCGCTTATATCGGGCATTCCAAATATACCTGTTAGGTTGTCATAGCGTCCTCCTCCTGCAATGCTTCCCATAGGAACCTCAATGCACTTAACTTCCACAATGGCTCCTGTATAATAGTTTAATCCTCTTGCAAGTGTTATATCAAACTCAACTTTTGTGCTAAGGTTTAATCTTTCAATATTATTAAATACTTCTTCCATTTCCTCAATTCCCTTATTACCTATTTCAGAGTTTTGGAATATGGTTTTAAGAGTGTTGATTTTGGTTTTAGTATCGCCCTCTAACTTTAATATTGGCTCAATCTTATCTAAGTTTTCCTTTGTCAAGCCTTTTTCCTCAAGCTCCTGACAAACCTTTTCATAGCCTATCTTATCTAATTTATCAATTGCAACAGTAATATCAATTATCTTGTCTTCTTGCCCAATTATTTCGGCAATTGCTGCTAGTATCTTCCTATTATTTAGTTTTATTTCTACCTTTAAGTTTAAGCCTAGAAATACCTCATCTACCATTTCACAAAGTTCAACCTCGCTCAAAAGGGAGTCGCTACCTATAACATCAGCATCGCATTGGTAAAACTCTCTATATCTTCCCTTCTGAGGTCTGTCTGCTCTCCAAACTGGTTGTATTTGATAGCGTTTGAAAGGAAATGTAATATCATTCCTATTACTTACAACAAAGCGAGCAAAAGGCACTGTTAGGTCGTAGCGTAAACCTTTTTCAGATATCTTATTGGTTAGTTTCTTATAGTCTTTTGTATTTTCATCCTCAAAATCTATCTTAGATAAGAAATCTCCAGAATTTAGAACTTTATATAGTAGCTTATCACCTTCTTCACCATATTTGCCCATAAGGGTTGATAGGTTCTCTAAGGCAGGAGTTTCAATTTGAGAAAAGCCGTGAAGCTTATATACTTCTCTAATTGTATTAAATATATAATTCCTTTTATTCATTTCTTGGGGAAGAAAATCTCTTGTCCCTTTAACCACATTACAATTCATATGTTGAAATCTTAGCTTGATTTATTCAATATTTTCAACTGCAAAGATAGTGTTTTTTTCTTTTTTCACTTTTTTTTCACTTCTTTCACTTACTTTTTCCCAATAACTCTTGTATATAAGGTTGAACGGCGACAAATAATAAAGATTTCAATCCAAATGTTTGTCATTTAAAAAATAAATCATAAATTTGTACAATCAAAAACAATGTAGTAATATGAAAAAGTTAGCTTTTCTTCTCATCTTAGGAATAGCGATAGTCTTTCCTAACATCCTTAAAGCACAGACTACTCCAGCCATTAAGTTAGATCAACAAAATAATGGAACAGTAGTTAGCTATTGCGATGCATATCTTTACGACTCTGGTGGTTCTACAGGAAACTACGACACAAACTCTTATATTTGGAGAGCCTTTTGTCCTGACAATGCAAACAGTAGAATCTCTCTAACGTTTGAAGAATTTGATATTCATCCTTCTGATAGCATTGAGATATATTCAGGTATTGGTTTGACTGGCTCCATTCACTCAACAGGAGCTAACGTACCATTTTTCACAGGCAACGACCTATTAGGACAAACAATTATTGCTTATCCTTCTGATCCTTCTGGTTGTTTAACCATTCACTTAATATCTGGTAAGAAAGAAACTGCTGCAGGTTTTAAAGCAAAACTCGAATGTGTTTCATATTGTCAATATCCTGTTGCTGCTTTGGATACTTTTTTCTATAAAATTAGCCCCGATGGAACCAAAACACCATTCTCAATAAGAAGCTTTACCGATACAGTAAGAAACGTTTTCGATCCTGACACATATGAATTAGTTAAATATAAGGCTATTGACCTATGTTATGGAGACTCTGTTCAACTTGTAGCTAAAACAATATTCCCTGAAAATGATTTATCTTATCACCAATCTGATTCCAGTCTTATTTATTATTGGAACTTTGGAGATACCAGAATGGATACAGTTTATTTTTCTAATACAGTAAATTATTACTGGCCCAAGATTAGTGGTTATGATTTATCATTAACTGTTTACGACACTACTCATGGTGGATGTAAAAGCAGACTACCTATTGACACAAGAGTTAGAATTGCAAGAAATCCAATTAAAACCATTGACCCAATTCCTGATATGTGTTCTGGAGAAAGCTTTACATTCAACGTAGGTTATGGTCCAGGCAACACAATTAAGATTGACTCAATTAATTTTGCACGAGGTTTAAAAGAAAGATATGATAGTACAGTGTTTATTCCAGACGGACCTAATTGTCAAGGAGCAAATGGAAGTCAATGTTATGAAGCTCCTGTAACTTTCGACCAATTCCTTCCTGGAGCAGTTCTAAATAGTGCGGACGAGTTATTTAGTATATGTATGAATGCTGAACATAGTTTTATTGGTGACCTTAGCTTTGAAATCGTATGCCCAAGTGGAGAGAATGTAATATTAAAACACTTTACCCATAGAGGAGGTGCTGATTTGGGAATATCATATATACCTGATAGCGGTTGTGACCCTGCAAATAATCCTCCAGGTATTGGTTGGACCTATTGTTTCTCTAACATATATTTAAATAATCCAAAAGGTGTAATTAGCGGAAGCATGCCTTCTCCTATAGACTCTACTAAAATTAGTGACTCAACAGGATATTTCCAAACTCCTTATCAACTAGCTACAGGCTTTGCACTTCCTTCTCCTACTCAGGGCTGGGAATCAATTGACCTAACTGGATTCAACAACTTGGTTGGTTGCCCATTAAATGGTGAATGGAAACTTAGAGTTTGTGACTACTGGGGCATAGATAACGGATATGTATTCTGGTGGGATATGGAATTAGGTCAAGGTGCTACCGCTGACTGGGATTACCAAGTTCCTCTTGATACAGTAATACTTGATGGACCTTTCATTACCGGACATTCAGACACTTCCCTATACATTATTCCTCCAATTGCAGAATGCGGAACTTTCAATTATGATATTCATATCATTGATGAATTCCGTTGTGTTTGGGACTCTGTAACAAAACTTGAGGTTGTTTGTACACCAGTTGTTGACCTTGGAGAAGATGTGATAGTTTGTGAAAAATTCTCAGCTGTTCTTGATGCTGGAAACCCAGGAGCTTCCGAATACTTATGGGAGCCTTTCGGAGAAACCACCCAAACCATTGTTGCCCAGACGCATATAAACTCCGATTCAAAAATAACCTATACAGCTCAAGTTACAAATACAAATGGTTCATTATATTGTTTTGGAAAAGACAGCATAGACCTCATTGTTAGACCCGCAGCCTTAGCTTCATTCTATAGCGACAAAACATTACTTGAGGGCTGTGAACCTTTCAACTTCAAACTCTTTAGCTCAACATCCACTAATGCAGATACTGTTATATGGACAATAGGACAGCATAAAACAAGAGAACCAAACCCAGAACTATCTTTACCTTACGGAACTTATGATCTTCAACTTATAGTAATATCTGAGCACGACTGTAAAGACACTATATTCCAACCTAATTTCATAAGCGTATATAAGAGCCCTGTGGCAGATTTCGGATGGCAACCAACTAACCCTTCATCAACCGACCCAAGTGTTAACTTCCTTAACCTAACAACACCTCAAGACCCTTCAAACATCTACTTATGGAAGATTCAAAACAATAAGACTAATAATTTAAGAGAAAACATATTTGGACTAGAACCTAACTATACTTGGTACCCGCAACCTGGCTCAAGCGTTGTTGGAGACTACAAAATAACTCTTGATGCATATAGCAATAACTTAGCACCAAGCGGACTTATTTACGAATGCCACGACACAATAAGTAAAGTTATTTCAATTATTAATGACAAACTATTCTTCCCTAACATAATAACTCCAAATGGTGACGGTATTAACGATGTATTGAAAATTACCAACCTTGTTGACGGACAAGCATACCCTGACAACGAACTTTCAATCTATAACCGTAATGGAAAACGTATATTCTTCAAACAAGATATAAGATCCGATGAAGAAATATGGGACCCAGCAGCAACAAATACACCAACAGGAACATACTTCTATAGATTTATAGGAAGAGGACCAATAAGAAATGTAGAATACAACGGAACAATAGAAATTATGAGATAAACTCAATAAGAAAATCTCGTAAACCAAAAAGAGGCTGATCTAAATTAATTTAGCAGCCTCTTTTTCTATATAAAGTTTTGTCTTTTACGACTCCCTAACCTATAGAGCTCGTTTTATTCTCACAAGCTTAGTAAGTAAATCCTCAACCCTATCAAGCGAAATCATATTCTTACCATCACTCTTAGCCACCTTAGGATTAGGATGAGTTTCCATAAATATACCATCAGCCCCAACCGCAATAGCAGCCTTAGCAATAGTCTCAATCATCTTTGGTAAGCCACCCGAAACACCCGAAACCTGATTTGGCTGTTGGAGAGAATGAGTAATATCCATAATAACAGGCAAGTTATTTTCTTGCATAGTAGGGATAGAACGGAAATCAACAATAAGGTCTTGATAACCAAACATAGTACCCCTATCGGTAAGCATAATTTGATTATTACCAGAAGTTCTAATCTTCTCAACCACATACTTCATCGACTCAGCCGAAAGAAACTGCCCCTTCTTCACATTAACAATCTTTCCCGTCTTTGCCGCTGCCAAAAGAATATCAGTCTGACGACAAAGGAAAGCAGGAATTTGAATAATATCAACATAATGAGCCGCAATAATAGCCTCCTCTGCAGAGTGAATATCAGTTACAACAGGAATATTATATTTATCCCTAAGCCTTTTCAAAACTTCCAAAGCCTCCTTATCACCAATCCCAGTGAAAGAATCAATACTAGAGCGGTTAGCCTTACGATAAGAAGCCTTAAATATTAATTTTATACCCAGCTTATTAGTAATCTCAATAAGTTTTTCAGCAATTTCAAAAGGCATATCCTTATTTTCAATCACACAAGGACCAGCCATAAGAAAGAAATTCTCCTTATTATTTATTATATTATTGTATAAATCCATTCTATCAACATTATTTGTTAGTAATTCTTTTTATCTTTGCTAGTAATTGAATTGCAAAATTAATAATTTTGTACCCATATTAGGCAGAAATGAAAAATAAAAAACAAAAACCCTCCATTCACAAGATAAAGCTCTCAGCGGCTGACGAGAAACTTTTGGCTCGTTACTGTGCAAAACACAATATTGGCAAAACCATTGCAATTAAACGAATACTAAGGACTCACCTACAAGAAAACCTTGAAGAACTAGAGCCAGAAGCAGAAAACCAATTAGGACTTTTCGACGCCGTTCAGATGAATATCTTCGACTTATAGAATTATAAGTTTCCCCTTTCCATTTACATCCTCATCTCAAATTTCATCACTAAATAATACCTCCCAGCCAAACGAAGTATTAATTTCCTAACTCTTCATTTTAATTTTCTAACTCTTCGTTTCATTTCCCTAACTCTTCGTTTCATTTCCCTAACTCTTCGTTTCATTAAAGAAGATTGAGTTAGAGAGAAAAAACCAATAAGATATTATTAAAAACCTCTTAGAAGTTTAGAGGAACGGATAAACCGATTCTTTCTTTAAATTGTAGGTCTGTGCTGAAATCGTAATCATATACTACTTGCACATTGATAAAGGCTGATAGGTATTTGTTAACCTTCATTGTTACGTAGGTTTCAAAGTTGATATCGGTATTTGTTAGGAATGGTGCTTTGTCGTAGTCGTTGAAAAATTCTAGTTTAGATAAAACGTTTACATTCTTAAAGACTTCCTTTTCAAAGAATATCTTGATATAAGAACCAAATGCGAAGTCATAATGACCATCTTGTTCTAACCCAAAATTGCCTTTCTTAGCCAAACGGTTATCTCCAACAATGGTTGTTCTTCCTGTTAGGGGTGAAAGAAGGACTGAAAGATATGGTCTTGGCTTATATTCCATACCTATTGAGGTTGTTAGGTATGCTGGTGAGAGGAATGAGGATACTAATACGGTATCATTCTTAAATCCTTCATCGAATTGTGATTTAAAGTTAATAAGCGCTGAATAGTTCCAACTGCTGAATGCCTTGTATCCTATGATTGAGTTAAGTTCTATCTTATCTTCGTTCTTTCTAAATATATTGCCTTTATCGAAAATCCCTTCTCCGTTATTGTCTTGTCTCATCTTTCCATAACCAAGCTCAACGGAGTTATCCCACTTCACTTTCTTTTTGCTATAATTGAAGAAACCCTTATAGAAGGTTGAGAATGCAAACGAGCTTACCCCTCCTGCTTCCCAGTTAGTAAACATATTTTGTTCGGTATTGAAGGTTAGGTTGTTTTTTATATACCAATACTTCTCTTTTGCTACTGTGTCTTCAACTATTTTTGATGCCCTAATGGCTGCCTCATTTATTGCTTTCACAGCGTTATCTCTAACTGCATCTTGGGCAAATGTTAGGTTGGACATAAGGATTAGTCCTGTTATAAGTAAAAAAAGTCTTTTCATTTAATTCTAATTTAATATTGTTTTTAATTTTAATTTATTGCTCTAAACATAAACTTATTGAAAGGGTGAAGTGCTTTATAGACTTCGAGTACATAGTTTATAAAATCTTTATCCTCTGCCTTCTCTATTGAGCAGAAATGTGTTGGAGTAAAGTTCTTATTCTTTAAGTAGTCTATATGTTCCCAGTCTTTCGGATATCCTCTTGGTGCATTCTTAAGAGGCTCTTCATTATTTATGGAATCGAAATATTGTTTGAAGGTTTTATTGTTTATGATTTGTTCAAACTCCTCAACATTATAAAATATCTCATCCCTTATTTTTTTTAAATCATCTCTTTCAGGAGTATAAAATCCGCCCGAAATCATACAATGCCCTTCCTCTATATGGATATAATAGCATGGCATATTAACCTTTTTATCGTTTCCATAATAAATTACAGAGGAGATATAGGTTTTGAGAGAGGATTTATCTTTAGAGAATCTAATATCGCGGTGTTGCCTATACATTGTTTGTTTGCCTTCATAGAGACCAATATTAGTATCAAACGCTTTAACCCCAGGAATTAAAAGGTTTGCAAAGTTCTCCATTTCCTTACGAGCTGCATTGACTCTATCCTTGTTTTCTTGATACCAAGTGCCGTTATTATTCAGTCTAATATCTTTTAAACATTCAAAAAACTCCTTTGAAAAACATGTATTCATATCAACTATCTGTTTCTAAATAATATAAAAGTTTCTACTGACAAGCAAATAAAGAGCAAAATTAGTAAAATTATTGATACTGGAAAACTGTTTTGTGACTTTTTAAAGTAAGTGCTTATTAATTGCTGTTTGGTTTCTAAGACATTATAGTCTTTCAATAATCCTTTCGACAACTTAGAGTTTATGTCCTTTGGACTAAGAAAACTAAGGTCTGACTCTCCTCTCTCATAGTTTAGAGATAAGCCTCCATATACCTTGCCTTTTTCAACAATATTATAGTTTCCTGACTCTCTGGCTTGATTATGCAAAACAATACTTTGCTTTTGTTTCTCTTTAATAAACTGAGGAATAAATGAAATATTATTATCCGTTGAAACAATCTCTGGAACAAGAATTTTTGATATATCCTTTAACATTGAAATATCGATAGGCTTTTTGTCTGTAATAAAATAATAAGGTTTTGGAACTACCTGACTAAATAATGCCATATTCCAAATGGTTGGCACAAACAAAGCTTGCTTAATGAAGTCTGTAAAATCATCACTTAGGTTGCTTGAAAATATATAAACCCTCGATGCGTCCTTCTGACTAACTAAGAGAAAGTCCTCTTGGCTTTGTAACTTCATTATTGACTCCCTTGATGTCTTGGTGGAAGAGGACAACCTAAAGTATTTCTTAACCTTAGGCATTTCCATATTATCTACCTCAGTGCTAAACACCCCTCTAAAAAGCTTATTATCTTGGTCAATTGTGGATACCTTATTTTCTTTTTGCACAAGTTCTGTATATTGTGGAAGTGAAAGCAAGTTCATTGAAGCCTGGAAAGACTGCAAGTCCATTGTTAGTGAAGGAATAATTAGAACAGAACCTCCATTTTCTCTATAACGAATAAGTTCTGAGGCTAGTCCGCTTGAAAACTCAGTTATTGCATTTAGAATAATTAGTGAGAAATTGGAAAACTCATTAAAGTCAATTGATTTCTCACTCATATTCCTAAGAGTTATTTCTTTATTATTAGAGAATAGCTGATTGATATAAGGATTTGGATTGTTTGAATTGATTGAAAGGACTTCAATTGTTGGATTGGTTTGGAGAGTAAAGAAGAAATCATCATCAAAGGTTATTGGGTTGTCGATAATGCTAATTCTTCCATGTTGAATGCCGTGCTTTTGGAGATTGAAAGTTAGTTCTAAGTTCTTGGTTTGGTTCTTCTCCAAATCTATACTTGAAACTGCTATTTGTTTATCATCTAAAAAGAGTTTAACCGACACAGCCTCTGCCCTCTTGTCTGATTTATTTACTAGCCTAATATCTATCTTAACATTCTCTCCAACCTGAAATATAGGGTCAACAAAAGATATTGAATCTACATATATATTATTAATATTATTAGCTTGCAAAGGAACAAGGAGAGATTTAATAGTGGTATCATTAGGAAATTTCTCTGAGTCAAAAGCTGTAACTTGAAAGTCTGAAATAAAGAAATACCTTTTATTATATCCTTGTTTGGTACTAAGTAAATCAAATGAACGACTTATAAGTTTTGAGTTAGGTTCTGACTTAGGGGATATTTCAACCTCATCTAATAGCTCAACAAACTTTTCCTTGCTAACAAATTGCTGATGTTTTCCCTCCATATCCATAGTTAGTAGAAGAAACTCATCGTTATTATTATACTGACCTATTATCTCTCTAGCTTTTAGTTTAGCCTCATCCAAAAGACGCCCCTCTCTACCTTGGTTTTGCATAGAAAAGCTATTATCCACACAAATAACAACAGCATTTAAGCCTTTCTCAACAAGTTTCTTATCAGAATTAGGGAAATAGGGCTGAGAAAAGAAGAGGACTAAGAAGACGATAGCCAAGATTCTAACTAGTAGCAAAACTCTATTCCTAACTTGTTTCTGCTTTTTAGTGCTAATCTCAATATCTTTCAAAAACCTTACATTAGTGAAATAGACTTTCTTAAATCTTCTGAAATTAAACAAGTGTATGATGATGGGAATAGCTATTGCAAATAAACCGAAAAGAAAATATGGATTAAGAAATTGCATTTATTTGTTTTATATTAATTTGAGTTGCGAAATTACAAAAAAATTATATATCTTTGCCTATGAAACAATTTAAATAACAGAAAACCATGTTAAGAGACAATTATTGGACTTTGTCTAATGGCGTTGTATTTTGTCTTTATGGGTATCTTCGTTATAATAATTGCAACAATGTAATCTTAAAAAACTATATTTTATAATAACTTTTAAACAATAATAACAATGAACAGAAAACTTTTATTGATAAGCAACTCAACAAATCCAGGAGAAGAATATCTAGGCTGGTGTAAGGATATGATTAAGGACTTTTGCAATAAGCACGGAGTTAAAGACGTACTTTTTATTCCTTATGCAGGTGTTTCTATGGGATATGATATTTATGAAGAAAAGGTAAAGGCAGTTTTCACAACACTTGGACTTAACCTATACAGCATTCATAAAGAAAAAGATGCAGTTAAAGCAGTTAGAGATGCAAAATGCGTTGCAGTTGGAGGTGGTAATACCTTCCATTTGGTTTATGAACTATACCGCAACAAGATAATGAACGAAATATCAGAAAGATCAAACCTTGGAATGCCTTATATGGGTTGGAGTGCAGGATCAAATATTGCAGGACCAACACTTAAGACAACTAATGATATGCCAATTATTGAGCCAGAAAGTTTCGTTTGCATGAACTTAGTTCCTTTCCAAATCAACCCTCACTATACTGATTTCTTCGACCCTAAACATGGTGGAGAAACAAGAGATGAGCGTTTGGGTGAGTTCCTAAAGGTTGAACCTAAGATGTGGGTTGCAGGAATTAGAGAAGCAACAGCACTTAATCTTGAAAATGGAAAGCTTACTCTTATCGGAAGAGATAATAAGATGAAGGTTTTCCGTGGCACCATGGAAGCAAAAGAATTTACACTAAAAGACGATATCAATTTCTTAATGAGCTAAGAGATTTAATAATTGATTAAAACAAAAAAATGCAAGAAGTTGAAATCTTGAAAAATGGAGGGATAATTCTTTATCCTACCGACACTATCTGGGGGTTGGGATGCGATGCAACTCAACCCTTAGCTATTAAGCGCATTATTAAACTTAAAGGAAGGGATAATACCAAGAACCTTTTACTTTTAGTTTCCGATATTGATATGCTAAGAGAGTATGTAGAGAGGATTCCTCCTATTGCAATAGATTTAATGAAAAAGCACCAACCCCCTCTAACCATAATATATCCTCAATCGAAAAACCTACCAATAGAACTACTCTCACAGGATGAAACAATAGGTATAAGAATACCTCATCACGAATATTCCCAGAAGCTTATTAAAGAATTTGGCAAACCAATCGTTAGCACCTCAGCCAATCTAAGCAATAAACCATCGCCCACTTGTTTTAATGAAATAAGCAAGAGGATTAAGAATCACGTTGATTTTATTGTAGATGTAGACAGAGACAAAGTAACAGAACAATCCTCTCCTATCTACAAGATTACTCTTAAGGGTGAGATAATTAAAATAAGATAAAATTTAATCATTAAAACTTGTTTTTTCTAATTTTTTATTTTATATTTGCATGAAATTTTAGAAATATTCTATGAAAAATTTAATGATTTTAGAATATAATACATATATACAGAATTGTATTTATTCATTATTTTATCCTTTATGTTTTATATTTATATGTTATAAAAATCTTGCTATTTTTTATGCTTCGGACTATATTTCCCTTTTAGGTAAAAATAATTTGGAAAAATAAGTTCCATTTGATGCAGGTAGTATTACCATTCTCCCATCTTTTGGAATTAAACAATAAATACCATAATAAAGGAGATAAATTTTATACAATTTAATAATAAAAAACAAACAAATATGAATACTGCAAAAAAAACAATAACATTTACAATATTATTAATATTGTTTATGAGTTTTAGTTTTATTTCATGCACAAATGAAGATGAAATAACATCAAATAATACAATATCACAGCAAACGGTGAAAAATATTGTAATACCTGATGGAATATATATTGGATATTTCTTTTCAAATTCTGGAAGAAAAATTGAAGTAAAAAGTATATATAAAGATAATATTTTAATTGAGAGATGGGTAGATGGTGAAAAACAAGATTTAAATCTTGCTCCAAAATCAAATCTTTATTGGGATGAAAATGCTGCAATTAATAGAGCAATGGAACTATCTAAAAGTTATCCGTGTGTAATGTTAGTTGCCCAAAGTGGATTACCTCAAGCAGAAAGTATTTCTTATAATGTTATATTTGATAGTGAAGAGCCTTGTTGGTATAATCAATATTAATTGCCTTATGAAAAAGATTATATTAGTATTATTAATCGGATTATTTGGGTTTAATACAATTACTTATTGTAATAACATTGAAAAATCAGATAATAAAGATAAAAGAGAAACAACCGTTACTGTAAAACCTGATAAAGTAAAAGACACTATAGCTTCGATGAAAGATGCAGGTTGGACATTTGCAGGAATGTCTTATAACAAAGGTGATGGAACATGCACAATTGGTTTTTACAGATATGATAAATCTAAAAATTTTGTAGTCACAGAGTTTGATGTGCCTGATGGAGAATATCAAGCTACTTTTTATGATTTTCTAAAAAAGAAGGATGTAAATGTAATGTTAATTGTTAAAAATAAGCATATTGTTAAGAGATTTGAAGACGGGAAGGAAGTAAATTACGAAACGTCAGAATTAGAATAAAGTTGTATAAAACTAAATTTAATAGAGGTAAAGATAGTTTCTTTACCTCTTTTATTTAATTTAAATAAACTTATGAATGTATTTAAGAAAGTATTTAGATTTTATTATGAAGGCTTTCGTTCAATGACCTTAGGTAAAACTCTTTGGGCAATTATTCTTATTAAGCTTTTCATAATGTTTGCAATTCTTAAAGTCTTCTTTTTCCCTAATTTCCTATCCTCAAAAGCTGATACAGACAAGGGAAAGTCGGAATATATTGTAAACGAAATGGAGAAAAGAACAATTAAACCTTAACAAAACAAATATTATATGGAAGATTTAGTATTATGGTCAAGGGCACAATTTGCCTTAACTGCAATGTATCATTGGCTTTTCGTACCTCTTACTCTCGGTTTGGGAGTAATTATTGGGATAATGGAAACCATCTACTACAAAACAAAGAAAGAAGAGTGGAAGACAATCACTAAGTTTTGGATGCGACTCTTTGGAATAAACTTCGCTATCGGAGTTGCAACAGGTCTAATCTTAGAGTTCCAATTTGGCACCAACTGGTCTAACTACTCTTGGTTTGTGGGCGATATATTCGGAGCTCCACTTGCAATTGAAGGCATAATGGCTTTCTTTTTGGAGGCAACCTTTATAGCAGTAATGTTCTTTGGTTGGAACAAAGTAAGCAAGGGATTTCACCTTACTGCCACTTGGCTAACAGTCTTTGGAGCGTCAACCTCTGCTCTTTGGATACTCATTGCTAATGCTTGGATGCAATACCCAATTGGCATGAGCTTTAACCCCGACACAGTGAGAAACGAAATGACAGACTTCTGGGCAGTGGCTCTATCCCCTATTGCAATTAATAAATTCTTCCATACCGTAGTTTCGTGCTGGGTTGTTGGCTCGGCAGCTTGCATTGGCATTTCTGCTTGGTTCTTATTGAAGAAACGTCATATAGATTTTGCAAAGAAAAGTATTAAGATAGCAGCACCACTTGGAGTTTTGGGAATATTACTAACCATATACACTGGTGACGGTTCGGCTTATGAGGTTTCTCAAAAACAACCAATGAAACTAGCAGCAATGGAAGGCTTATATAAGGGTCAAAGACAGGCCCCACTAGTTGCTATGGGTATCTTGAAACCTGAGGCAAAGATAAAAGAAAACTATAATGAGCCACTATATCTTAAAATAGAAATTCCTTATGTCCTATCCTACTTAGGATATAGAGATATAGATGCATTTGTTCCTGGTGTTAACGACCTACTTGAGGGAGGCTACCCAACACAAGACGGACACGTACCCCTATCGGCAAAAGACAAGATGGCAAGTGGTAAAATAGCAATTCAAGCCCTATCAGATTACAGAGCAGCTAAGAAAGCAGGCGATACATATAAGGCAGAAACAAGCCTACAAATCCTTAATAATAACTATGCAAACTTCGGTTATGGATTCATTAAGGACGAGTCGCAACTTGTGCCTAACGTACCTATGACCTTCTATGCATTCCGATTTATGGTAATAGTCGGCTCCTTCTTCCTCTTCCTATTTGGACTTATGTGGTACTTGGATTATAAGAAAAAACCATACGAAGAATATAAGTATATAAACTGGCTATGTATTGCAGGAATACCTCTTGCTTATATGGTATCACAAAGTGGATGGATAGTGTCGGAGATGGGACGTCAGCCATGGGTAATACAAGACCTTATGCCAACCTATGCTGCCATTTCATCACTACAATCAAACACAGTAATAACAACATTTACCATGTTCGCAGTCCTATTTACTGTACTTCTAATAGCAGAAATGAAGATTATGTTCAAACAAATTAAAAAAGGATTTTAAAAAACAAATACTATGGATTATAATTTCTTAATACAATATTGGTGGTTTATCATTTCATTATTAGGTGCCTTATTAGTTTTCCTACTTTTTGTTCAAGGAGGACAGACACTTATTCCACAATTATCGAAAAATGACCTAGAAGAAACAATGCTAGTAAATTCCATAGGCAGGAAATGGGAGTTTACCTTCACCACCCTAGTAGTCTTTGGAGGAGCCTTCTTTGCAGCCTTCCCTCTCTTCTACTCCACATCATTTGGAGGAGCCTATTGGGTTTGGATGCTAATACTTTTCTGTTTTATTATTCAAGCCGTATCGTTTGAGTTTCGTTCAAAGGAAAAGAACTTCTTAGGCAAAAAAACCTATAACGCCTTCCTGTTAATCAATGGCTATGGAGCAACCTTCCTATTAGGAGTAGCGGTAGGCACATTCTTCACCGGCTCTGAGTTTGTGGTAAATAAAGACAATATCACAAGCCCATTTATGCCAGTTATCTCACAGTGGACAAACTCATTCCACGGACTAGAAGCGCTGCTTAACCCAAGAAACCTCTTACTCGGATTCGTTGTACTTGCACTATCACGCACCTTAGGTTCATTATATTTCATCAATAACATAAACGACGACACCCTACGCCAAAGAGCAAAAAGGTCGGCAACATATTGCGGAACAATATTTGTATTATTATTTGTAACCTTCCTAACAGTAACCTTGCTTTCAAAAGGCTATGCAGTAGATCCAGAAACAGGCATAGTATCAATGGAGAAATTCAAATACTTCAATAACCTTATTGATATGCCAGCAGTTCTTGCTATGCTATTAGTTGGAACCCTATCAGTACTTTATGGACTAGGAAAAACAATATTCTCAAAAACCATTTACACAAAAGGAATCTGGTTTGCAGGCATAGGAACCGTTTTGGCAATACTAAGCCTCTTTCTAAACTTAGGCTATAACAATACCGCCTTCTACCCATCTACCTTCAATATACAATCATCCCTAACAATCTTCAACGCATCCTCAAGTCATTTCACCCTAAGAGTAATGGCAATAGTGTCATTATTAATGCCAATTGTTCTATCATATATATTCTACACTTGGAGAAAAATAGACAAGACCCCAATCACCAAAGAAGAAATGCAAGAACAAGGACATAAATACTAAGAGAAAATACAAGATATCGATGAAAGAATACACCCCAGAAAACATAAAAAAACTAAAAGAAAACGAAGTATTTGTCTTTGGCAGTAATGAGTCAGGCATACATGCTGGCGGAGCTGCTAGAATTGCTTTCGAAGACTTTGGAGCTGTATGGGGTGTTGGATACGGATTAGAAGGACAAACCTTTGCCCTACCAACCAAAGACAAAGAAATCATCACTCTACCCCTACCGAAAGTAAAAACCTACCTCAAAGACTTCATACAATTTGTTTACCATAACCCTCAGCTCAAATTCTATCTAACAAAAATAGGTTGCGGCCTTGCAGGATTCACCATAGAAGAAATCAAAACCATATTATGGGAAGTGATAGAAGAATTTGAAACAAAAGACCCTATAAGATATACTTTCCCAAACAATCTAATAATTCCAAAAGAATTTGCAAGAGATTAATTAAACAAACCAAGAGGCATTGAATTATTATTAATATCTTTGTAGATTAATTAATTGTAGTTAGGAGCAAAGAAGAATGATTGAATTTGAAACAATATGTGCATTAGCAACCCCACCACAAGAGGGAGCAATTGCAATAATAAGAGTATCAGGAGAAAAGGCAATAGATATATGCAATAAGATATTTGTAAACCCTAAGAAAGAACATATACTACTTAATGCCAAAAGCCAGAGAGTATATTTTGGAAATATAATAAACAAGACAAAGGTAATAGATGAATGCCTATGCACAGTCTTCAGAGCACCCCATTCCTATACAGGAGAAAATATAGTAGAGTTTTCAGTTCATGGCTCACAATATATAGCTACCCAAACCATAGTAGCCCTAATTGAGAACGGAGCAATACCAGCCCATGCAGGAGAATTTACCAAAAGAGCCTTCCTAAATGGCAAACTCGACCTATCACAAGCCGAAGCCGTAGCAGACCTAATAAAATCAAACAACGAAGCCTCACACCACTTGGCAATCAAACAACTACGAGGAGGCTACCACGACACCTTATATGAATTAAGGCAAAGATTATTAAATATGTCATCCCTACTCGAATTAGAACTAGATTTTAGCGAAGAAGATGTAGAATTTGCCGACCGCTCCCACCTAATGCAGCTACTCAACCAAACCAAAGAAGAGATAGTAAAACTAATAGACTCCTACGCCCTAGGCAACTGCTTCAAAAACGGCATACCAGTAACCATAGTAGGCAAACCCAATGCAGGCAAATCAACCCTATTAAACGTCTTTTTGAATGATGAAAGAGCAATAGTCTCCGACATAGAAGGCACAACCAGAGACACCATAGAAGAGAAAGTAAGTTTAAGAGGCTTAGAATTCCGATTCATCGACACAGCAGGCATAAGAAAAAGCACCAATACCATTGAGCAAGAAGGCATAAAAAGAACCTATAAAGCCATAGAAGACTCCAAGATAGTACTACTAATGGTCGATATCACCACCACAAGCCCAAAGGAAGCAAAAGAAGAAATAGAAAGACTCCAAGAACAAATAGACTTCAAAGACAAAACCCTATTATTAATAGGCAACAAAGCCGACAAAGCCCGCACCAAAGACAAAGACTGGGACAAACTCGGCACAATACAAATCTCAGCCTCCAAGAAACAAAACATAGGAGAAATCTTAGACAAGATGCTATCCATCATAAACCCAAGCGACCTAATAGATAAAGTCTTTGTCACCAACTCACGCCATTTGGACTCCCTCAAAAAAGTCTTAGAAACCATTACCACCACCGAAAAAGATTTCCAAAACAACCTACCCTCCGACCTCATAGCCTCCAACATACGCACAGCCCTACACCATATAGGCGAAATAACAGGCGAAGTAACCACAGAAGACATCTTAGGCAATATCTTTTCTAAGTTTTGTATCGGGAAATAAGAAAGAAAGAACAATACCCCAACCCTTGTAGAGACGTGATTTATCGCGTGTATTAAAAAGAATTATATTAAAAAAATTAAGAAATGTTTTGTTAGTATGGTTATTATTAATAGATTTGCTGAGGTCAAACAAAGGGTTTGAGGATTTAATAATTAGGAAACAATAAGACATTATCTTTTTCCCCTGATTTGAGCTTAGTAAATGATTATAGCAAACCTAATACTTCAAGCTCACAAGCTAGTTATGGAATGAAGATAAAGCTGGCATTTTAGCATTAGAAATACTTATCGGATGAAACATCCTAATAGTAATAACGTGTGGGATGACATATCCCCCACGACGGATACTTAGACCATTCGGATTTGAAGGAATAGTACCAGAAACAATCGTTGCATTCTGAATAGAGAAATATTCACTAAGAACAACAGCAGGTTTTTCAGGAATCTTCTCATCATCATCACTAGTACAAGCAGTAAAGCCAATAGCCAAAAGAGTCAAAATCGCAACAATAAACACGCCGAAATGCAGACCTTTAAAACCTTGTAATAATTTCTTTTTCATAATATTTTGAGCAGTATTTATACTGTTGCCAGCAGGTTTTAATAAAAAGAATTCTAATTATTCTAATAATAATGCAAAATAGAGGCAGAACCCCATTAACCACCTAAGTCACTTTACAATATTACAACAAAAAACAAAAAAAAGCAAGTAAAAAGACAATAAAGACAATAAAAAAATAAAAGAAACCCCCTAAGAATGAGTGCATACAAAGAAAAGACGAAAGCCATAACTATTAGTAACTTGCATAAGAAAAACAAAATAAATCCATTCTTACTTGACTTTTGGATTAAAATGTTGTATGTTTGCAGAACAAATAAAGAATTTAATAATAGAAGCATTAAGCAGTAGCCTTCATTTAGAATTAATGGTTAATAAATCTAGAAAAGAGAATTTAATAACAGAAGCTCTATATTGATGAGTTTGAAATAGGTTAAGTTCTCTTTTCTTTTTTTTTACACCCCCCTACCCCCTGCAAACGTTGAAAGGGAAATCTTGCTAAGGCAAGCGATAAATCGATGAGTTAGCCCTATCGTTGTTACTATTAGGATATGGTATCCGATAGATAGATTTAACCTTTAATTTTTCAATTTAATAATTGGCATCTCTTCTTTAAACTCTTCATCTATTCGATGACATTGGTCTTTTATTATACCTCTTCTTCTTATTGCTGGTTGTAAACAATATAAATCAAATTCTTTTTTATCTAATTCATCAGTAGATGTTATATGAGGAAACAACAATTTTAAGTATGCTGTAGAAACCTTTTGAACAGCTTTAAGGTCTCTTAAATCAGTTGTTTCTTCAGAATAAACTACTTCATTAACCAGTAATGAATATTCTGGTGCTGTTCTTAATAAATGTAAAATTTCTGAAAAATACTCAACATTAAGAGTCCAATCCTTTAAAATCATACTTTTATTCATACGAGGTAAATACCAACCTTCAATGAATCCATGAAAACGATCTAGTAGTGCTGAATCTCTAAAACTTTCTGGAAGAGAATAAAAATAAGTTTTATTTCGTGGCATATTCGCACTTGTTAAGGGTATATTTCCCATCAACATTGTACTACATTCTGAAAGGAAATTATAATTATCAACTGTTGCTTTACCTGATTCTAAATAAGATTTTAATATAGCTTGCATCTCAAGAGGATCTTGGAAAACTATTGTTTGTATTTCATCAAAGGTAACAAAATCGTAATTCTTCATTATACCAGGTTGTAGACGACTCTTATCATAGAATAGTTTTGCACGTGACACCTTCCCACCACTAATTAACCAACCATACTTACTTAAATTACCAAAAACATAAGATTTACCAGTTCCTTTTGGTGCTAGTTCAATCATATTTAAGCGAGGTTCAGCAAAAATTAATAAACGAGTTAAGAATTCTAATTTTTGAGAAATGCAAGAAAAACCATCTGGATCATATTCCATTGCAGAAATAAGAACATCAATCCATTCTTCTGTTGTAAATTGTTTGCGACATTCTTTATATGCTTCTAGGTCGACCCTATAGGGCTGAAATGGTTTGTAATCTGCTAATTCAATATATCCTTTTTGAGAACCAATAGGAGGAACATATAGCAATTTAATAACACCCCATCTTTCTCCATCATTAAAGTCCCCTGAATGCTCTAGTGCAATATAATCAGGTACTTGTGCTTCATTATATTTGATTCCTGAATCAGGTATTGAAAATCTTCTTTTACCAGCTGTTATATCAGTTGTAACTAAAAATCTTGTTAATAAAGTTACTGTTTCATTACGTAACAAACGATTTTTCACTTCATTATTATCTTTTGGAATATGTTTGTCAAGAAAGTCAAAAATAGCATCTTTATCTAAATCACCGCCTGAATCAGTATGTCTTTTGATAAGAAAATCCTTTACGAATGAGGGTAAGTTTCTTCCATTAAAAACATTGTAATTATCTGGATTTTTAAGAATTGCAATATCTGGGAATATATTTTTAATTTTTTTTCCAATTGTACTCATAATCTACAAATTTTAAAATAATTCTACTTCAGTATAGCCTTTCATTTCTTTATTACCTATTAATGGTGTTTGAGGTTCATCTATTTCTTGATCAACTATTATTACCTCTCTATTGTTTCCTCTATTCGAAATAAGTATAAAAGGGACTAGAACCTCTTCTGGCGTACAGCCTCCATGAACTTCTCTTATTGGTTTGGTGTTCAATGAAGCATGATTAAGTGCTACTTTATAATATTTACCATCATTTTCATGACGAATATAATCTCTATCTTCAATAGAATCTCCATTCTCAAGTTCAATATATCTTCCTTCATGACTTGATTTCTCTGAATATTTTTTTGAATCAACTAACCTTGAAAGGAAAGTTAAACCATGATCCGAAACTATTGCAATTGACATTTCTTTTGATTGATTAAGAATATCTAAAACCATATTTTTAACAATCTCTATTCCGTTAGAAATTGAAATTGGATACTTGTAAGCTTCACTGTGAATATATTTATCTAAATCATCTTTTTTTATAACATTTTCAAATCTATTATGTAAAGTGCTTGAAGGTATATTAGTACTTGCTATTTCACATTTTTCAATTTCAAAATCAGAAGATTCTTTAATTAATGCAAGAATTAACGATAAATACTCAATACCTACACCATCTAACCAGTATATTTTATCAGGCTTTTCATTTTCTAAAAGTAATTTTGACTTTGTAAATTGATGATACCATTTATAGAAAGAATCTTCATTAACATTTATCTCATTAATAAACTCTTTTATACTATCAGTAAATTTATCCTCAACTTTAGCTTTTTTGTATTCTTGAATGTATGAATTAACCCAACTATCATAATTAATATCTGACAAATAATTGGCTAAATCAGGATAAAGTCTCTTTAAATCATAAATAGAAAGTTTCCCAACTTTATACCAACCAATAAACAATTCTTTTTCAAAATCAAATTTACCTGAACAAAGAGCAAATGCAGTTTCGTAATTATTTTTAGATATAGATTTTATTTTCTCTTCTAATATTCTTAAATCATAATCTGGTAACTTATGGTGTTCTTCAAATAGAAGTAACAATTCGTTTCGTTCTTGAAAATATTTTCTTTTTTCATTAATAGATACAAATATATTCAAAGCTATTTGTTGAAATAAGTATTTATTTGAATAATCATTACAGTTTTCAATTATGGTATTTAGATAATTATTATTATTTAAAAATTTGATATAGTAATGCTTGAGTAACCATCTATAATAATCAGTATTTTTGGCATCTGTCCAAATATTTAAAATGTCTTTGATTTCAAGCTCATAAGTGTTGAAATGCTTATTAACAAATTTCTTAAATGAAAAATCCCTTAATTTACATTTACTTATATCATCCAAAAGACATGACCAATATTTATTTTCATTTTCAATATAATCTATTTCAATATTTAAATCTAATAAAGTATAAATAAATTGATATGAATTTTCAATTTGAACAAATTGAAAAATATTATCTGATTTTGAGTTTTTAGAATAAGTATTAATTGTTTCTGAAGAACATATAATCTTTTCTGTAGGAGCAAAAGTTCTCCAAAATTTAAGCCAGTCTTTTACTGTTTTTATACAATTTAAATTTGATTTAGAAGCTATTTCATCTGGGACTAAAAAAACCTTTACTGTTTGTTGGTTAGTAGAATCTAATAAAGACCATATAGGTTGAGATTCTTTTATCCTTCCATATTTTGATAAAAAATTTTTAAAACGATGCTCTAAACCAATAAGGGGAATATAAATCCTTTTTTTTCTATTACTACCATTTGTTTCTAAAATAGACATTTCTTCAAAAAATGATTTAAATTTATCATCATTATAAAAACGTACTAGTTCAGATACAGGATAAATAACAACGTTTTCATCTAATTTTTTAATAGTTTCAATAAGTTTATCTTTGGTAATCCAATTGTCATTTTTGTCTATTAAACTTTCTGTATTAAATGTTAAAATTAATTCTTTAGAAAATCTTGAAATTAATTCATCAAATAAAGTGAAATTATCAAGCAGGATAAATCTAACAGGATAGCGATTACACAAAATACATTTATTATTACTATCCTTTTTTATTTCTTCAAACAAACTATCTATTGATGTGAAGTTTATAATCTCATTCATAATACATTATCCTAATTGTTTATCTACAAAATCAATTACCTGAGGATATTCATCAATAAGGTTTTTTAATAATAATTGCCAGCCAAAATTTTCTAAAGTAGTATTGGAAATTCTTTTCTTTACATTTATTACCCTATATACATCTGGTTCTTCAATTTCATCTTTTTGTTCTTGATTTTCAAAGTGATCATTAGGCTTATAAATATATTCTTTTGGCTGAAGTTTTTGAGTGCAGAATCTTAAAACAGCTTTTTCAATATCATCTTCAGTCCAATAAGCAATTTCGGGTTGTAAGTTTTGATCCAAATAATCAATAAAATCATCGAACCAAGTTACTTTAAAGGTTTCTGTTTTTTGAAATACAAAATTATTGAAACCAGAATCGAAATGTTTTTTATTTTGTAATAATTTGAAGAATTCAAGATAATTTTCTTTTAACATTTTCAAAACATCCTTGAATTCATCTGTTTTTGTATTTTCATCTTGACTTTGGATTAAATTATTTAATTTCTCTACAAGTGTTTTTAAATCATCCGAAATATTAATAATATATTTAAGAACCCATAATGGATTTTTCATAGTGTTTTTTAAAAAGTATTCAGCTATAGCCCAACGAACATTTTTAATACTTGTTAATTCTAATGAATCCTGACCTAATTTTGCGGAATAATTTTTTAATTCAAAAACTTTTATTAGAAGATCTTTTAAATCTTTTTCTTCTTTAGAACCAAAACGCACTCTTAGGGTGTTTTCACCTCTTCGACTATTCCAATAAGTAAATATAGCTACAACTTTTTCGGCCATTTGATTTGAATTAATAGGTGTGCCAATATCACTATGATATAATTCATTTATGTATTTTCGCATAGCAAATGAAAGTAAGCTTGTGTTAGGTATGTTAGAATAAAAACCAAATGGAGATTTTGTTAAATCTGATAATACGTGTCCTAAATTAAATGTTGCTGTATTTGAAGATTGAAGTTGACTAAAAATATTATCAACTTTTTTTTGAACCATTACTAATGGATGATTCTTTGGAGCATCAGATTTTAAATTTAGATTTTCGTCAACAATATAATCATCATTATTTTTAAATAATAATCTCGCTGGTGCTAACTGCCCTCTTAAACGGCTTTCTGCATCATCTCTATTAATTGAAATTAATAATGCATCTGAAGAAGCTCTTGATATAACTTGGTTAAAAAAAGTTAAAGATTTTGTACGCATTATTGGTAAAGATTCAATCCCTTTACTGAAAATTCTATATCCAATTTCCATATTTAAAGATCTTGCTAGCTGACTTGAATTACCAAGAAAAACTTCTTTATTAAAAAAAAGAGTATAATTCCCTCTTTTTATACGATTAACCCAATTTTTAACAATAGTGTTTGCATTTTCAGAATTCGTTTTTTCTGTATCACTAGAAGTATGTCTTTGGGCAACAATTCTACTTGCTTCGTACTTTATAAATTGAGTTCTTTGGTTTCCATCATTATCAAAAATTTCATCGAATACAATAAATATTTTATTCTCAAATTCACTACTTGCTAATTCCTTACATATTGTTTTAATTTGATTTACTTCTTCATTATTACTACCCATAAATAAAATTAATGGCAACTTATAAGTATCTTTAAAGCCATGGTTAATTCTACTCCTAATACGCGATTCGTCTTCAGAACAAGATAAATAAATAAATTCTGATTGACGTATTAACTCTTGATCAAGCATATTAGAAATATCATTTTTAAACTCTGGAGAATATTCAAAAATATCAGAAGCTTTTTGGTATTTTGATTCTTGGCGATCAATTTCTTTATTTATTTCCTCAATAGGCAAAGACGATAATGATATTAAAAATATATTATTTGGATCTCTTTGAATAATTTGATTTTGATTAAATGATTCTAATATTTCATTAATTTCTGTTGCGAATTCTACACCCTCGAAGAGGCTAACAATATTTGATTGACAAGGAAGAACCTGATCTCCATCAAAAGTATTTTTCATTGCGTTAAGTAGTAAAACACCTTTGAAAACTTTTTCATATTCTTGTCCAAATCCTTTTACTGTATTTTTATGAGTATTAAAAGTATTTACAATAGTAGTGTATTTATTGCTATTGTCATTTAAAAATTCATCTAAAAAATAATCCCAAAGCATATCAGCTGTTAATAATGAATAGTCATTATAATTATAATTATTTAAAAAAGCCTTGAAACCTTTTTCTTCATCATACATAAATCTCATTACACTTCTATTTGCACTTCCAATGTGATCAGCAATGGATGAACATAAAAAAGCTGAATATGGATGCAATGGATATAATTCTAACATATCATTTCTAGACTGCTGAGGTGCATGCTGTGTAAGATAGGGAATTAATTTGTCGAAAGTCCCATATTTTTCCATTGCCAACCCTCTAAAAGCCATGTAATCTTTCTCATTTAATTTTCTAATACTTGCAGCCATAATATGGTAAGTGGTGATAGTTTCCATTTTATAATCTACTTCATGAAATCTATCTTTTGCTTTATCGAGTTCCCTATTTCCAACAATATTCTTATGATTTATTAGATAGAGAAAAATATCATGTTTTTCAGATAATTCGGCTATTTTTTGTGCCATATTGAGAATTCCATCTATAGCAGGTAATGCAGTAAATTCATCCCACAGAATAATTAAACCATCAGCAATATTCTGCTTCTTTAATTCAGCTTCTATTTGTTTTAGCCAATCCGTTATATTTTCTGAACCAAGTTGAACACTATATTTTGGTTTAGCCAATGATTTTTCCAAGATCATATATAGCTCCATATCATTAGCTTTGAGATGCTTAATTATATCTTTTTCTGTTTTACAAATAGCCCTTAATTCTGGTTCTTCTTGAATAAGTTTGTCTATATCAATAGCAGTTTCATCAATATACTTTATTGCTCTTTCAAAATCAGAATCAACAGTAATATTATGTTTCTCTTTTTTTAATTCTTGTTTAATCCTACGTTCTAATGTAAGAGAAAAAGTTCTTATATCATGAACACCCTCTATATCTTTTAAAACAATTGGAAAAAAACGTTTTTGATCTCTAAAAGCAAGTAACCGATTCTTTAAATCTGCACTTTCTATTCTATCTTGAATATAATCCTCTATATCATCTAACTTATCACAAAGCAGATGCTTTATTACAGAACTCGCATGACTCTTCCCTGTTCCAAAAGTTCCTTTAACCCAAATACCCCTTCGATTTTTCCCATCGCCAGACACCGCATCTAATGTCTTTTTAAGTAAATTATCAAATTGATTTGTTGGAATAAATTGCTTCCAATAACCCTCTGTTTCATCTTGAAGATTGAAAACAGGATAGAAATAATCTTGCAAACCAATAATGTTTGAATACTTGTATTCCATAGTCCTTATTTTTAGAATAATAATTTTAAAATATCAATTGAACTAATATCATCACGAAGATTTATATTATCTAAACCCATATTCAAATCAGCATTAAGAACTCTATTTTTTTCTTCTTTAAGTGTTCGTAAATGTTTTTCAAATACTTCTCTAGACACACCAAACTGACGATATATACCTTCTTTTTGATCTTCTTTGTATAATTCTGAAACTGTTAAATTATATCTATTTTTCTTTTCTGCATATTTATATAGAGAATAAGCAACTGAAACAAGAGCAATGTCATTATAAGATTGACGAACTAAACCTAAGTTTTTATCAACCCTTACATGTTTCCCTACAGGGATTTTACTTCCTAAAGGGCTTTCTTTAAATGTATTTAAGAGAGAGTTAAGTGGATTTCTAAGTGTTCTGTCTTTGTATTCTGGATAAGAATCTTGTAAAATAATTTCAAGTTCAGATTTTAAATACGTTCTATCAAAGTCTATATTAGAATGAAACCAATAACAAATTTCAGAGTTGTAACAAAGGTTAATAAAAATAATTTCCCAAACAATTTCTGGATGTGTTTGATATTTTAATGCTAATAGTTTTCCTACTTCAGAAATTAATTTGGTTTCTGCTTGCAAAATATTAGCTTCTTTTAACCAGTTAATTAATGGTGGAATTTGATATTGCACATTGATGCCATGACTACTATCCTCAAAAAACTTGTCATAATTATTAAAAAACTTATTGAGCCAAGCTTCTCTTAATCCCATCCCATCATTATACCTATTGATGCCTGTTTTTGATGTTTTCATTTTATTATCTCCTTTTGATATATTTATTGAACTAGCTATTACACAACCTTTAGGGTCGAAATTTACACATTTTAAACAATGGATACATTTATTTTCATCTACGGTGACTACAGGAACTACTGATAAAGCTCCTGTTGGACATTCAACTTCGCAAACTTCACAATGCACACAGTAAACAGTTTTATTTAGTATTTTTTTTAAATGACTTATAAATAAAATCTCATTGCTAACCTCTTTAAATTCTATTATTACGTTATTATTAGTATTATTAGTGATTTCGAAATTATATATTTTCTTTTTATAATTCAGACTACCTTTTATAATATTATTTTGTTCTATGTATTGTAATTTACCTAATACTTTTAACCAAACAAGTATTTTCTCTTTAGGATTATTTAAGCTTGCTTTAAAGTTCGGACTAGTTGAAATTATATTTAGACTTGATGAAGATTCAACATTTTTTCCACCAGCTCTCATTTTCCATTGACCCTGTTTGATATAATTATCTACTCCACTAATATTTGATTTTTTCAAATCGTCTTTTAGTTTATTTAAAAAAGGTGAAACAGTTTCTGGATATAATTTAGCACATAAATCTTCACTCCAATTTGAAGCATAAGGGCAAATAACACACCCTACTCTACTTAATCCATTTCGGTATGCTTGATTTATTGGTAATTTATGAAATAATAAATAAAAGTAAATTTCAGTTGGATTCCAATAAAGGATAGGACTTGCATTGATAATATTGTTATGCTTTACATTTTTTCCTATTCTATTTCTTCCAGACCTACTAGAGCTTTCTTCTGCTCTTACTCCATCAAAAAGAACAGCTTTAGGCTGCTTATTTGTGCCACTTATTTCCTTTATTTTCCTACTTAAAGGTGCCGATTTCATAACATTACAACACCAGCGATGAATTCTACTTGGAGACCCCATTTTATCCCAATAATCAATCACATTTTGATGATTTTTTGCAAGATAAAACTTTAAGTCAGGGGTTTTGTTTTGATATCGTTGTTTTGTTTTTTCAAATATTTCTAATGAAGGTGGTATTTCATATCCAGTATCAGAATATATTACTGAAAAATCATTTGGCGGAATAACACGAGAAACTAAATCTAATAATACTTGACTATCCTTCCCTCCAGAGAAAGAAGCTATGAACATTTCTATTTTTGTATTATATACAATTTGTTTTCCTTGCTTTTCAGCTTCTGATAATGGCATAATGTCAAAACTATCACAGTCTTGTTTTATGATTGCAAATTTTGTTTTTAGTTCTTTTTCTTGTTTCTCAACTAGTTTCTAAAAATCAACATCTTCAACTATTTTTTGTTGGCTTGCATTAGGACTATATCTTCTGTATATGGTATTGATAAATTCCATTGCTTCATGTTCTAATAGGAACATTGAAGATTCATTATTTTTACACAATAAACCCAAGTCAATAGGCTTTAAAATAAGTTTATCAGCAGGGTTAGTCAAAATTAACTCTGGGTCATCAAATATATTTCCACCTTTTACTTCAAGAACTTTCTCACCACGATAAAAATATCTTCTTTCGCATGCCCAAAGTAATGGTTCCTCTGATTTTGGATAAACCCAATATTTATCTAAGCCAAGTAAATCTAATTCTTCATAAAACACTGGACGAGGTGCAACATTCACAACATCATCCGATGGCTTCATTGTTAGTAAAATTCCGTTATTATCTTTATCCCAAACAATTTTATACATTGTATTTTTTTAATTGTATTACGAGCATTTATTTAGTTAAATAATTATTAGTAAGTATAAAGATGACCAAAATCAACTATATCATAAAACAATAATATACTTTATTAGATTGCTAATAATAAGAATTATTGCAATTATTATATATTATTTAGTGTAATAATCATCTTTCTAACTAATTATTCTTATATATAATTAAGTGCCAAAGATATTAAATTATTTTAAACCCCAAAAACTTTTCTATGATTTAATTTTCTTTTCTTTAATTCTTCACATTAAACTCTTTACTCATAAGTCTTAATGTTTTAAAATAATAATTAGATATCCTACTTTGTGTTCAAAAAAACGTTGTATAATAATTATATTCTTAGAGGTCTATATTATATATTATCTCTTCTACACTTTAATTGATAAAACAATTAGAAGAATTATCAGCTATCATATCCTAATAGTAATAAGTCGAGATTTGTCACCTCTGAAATAAATAAAAAAGGGGTTATACCGATTTGGAATTGCAAAAGGATTTAAAAGAAGCTCATAACGTAAGGGAGTTTTTCATACAAGACTAAAGGAAATTAATGACATAATATGGCAAGCGAATCTTCACTCTCCGTTAAGCAAGTCCGAAGAGCAATAAAAGAGTTAAATAAAACAGGAGAAATTGAAGCGATTGGGACAAACAAATTTAATATTATAAAGGTCTGTAATTATGGTATTTACCAAGATTTAGACTCTGAAAAAGCACAACAAAAGCACAACGCTTTACTATATACTAAGAATGAAAAGAATGAAAAGAATAAGTTAAAAGAAAATATACAAAAGAAAGGTGGTTACACGGCAGAAAGAACTTCAAGAGTATTTAGACTTACTGAATAGGTCGTCGGTAGTGGAGCAAAGAGTGTGGGAGATATTCCAAAAGTATCTCACAAACTTCCCTACCGTGTCTTCATTTGAAAAGCCATTTACGTTTAAACAGTTCATCAGCCTAAAGAAAGATTACACACTACCGAACAATTTTCTAAAGGAAGTCTAAGAATAACAACAAATGAAAACAATGAGCCTTTATTCTGTTTGGCTGATGTATGCAAGATATTAGACTTAACAGCAAAAGGAGTTTAACAACGTTTAGAAGATGAGGTAATTTCAACTTACCCCATAGAAGATAGTATGGGAAGAACACAATCATAACTGTCTGTAAATACGACGATTACCAGGTGTCAGAAGGCGAAAATACGAGTCAAGCAAATAACAAAGAGATATCAAACAACAATCAAAGAGAAAACAAAGAGAAAACAAACGACAATCAAAGAGAAAACAAAGAGATATCAAAGAACTTAAAGATAAAGGTAGGACTTTAGAAGAGATTGGTCTTGATTTGGGAGTAAGCAGAGCTACCATAGCAAGAAGGATATCAAGGTTTAAAAAGTTAGAAGCTTTGGAAAATAGCAAATAAAAGTTTTTAATAAATAAAGGGATACGTGTTGGCACTAAGCTAACTTGTCTTAGTGCTACACTGTACCTATTAAAGTACATTGTGATAGGCTCACAGAGTCACTGCTCTAAGGGGTGTGAGCCTGTGAACATTGATTCATTTTCAATGGGTTACAGAAAAAAGGTGAGCCTGTTGCTAAAAACAGCCTAAAATACAAGAAAATTCTGTAGAGTTAAAATACACTACAAAATAATCAAATAATTAACAAACCAATAAATACAAAAATAAAATGGCAGTAGAATTAGAAAAATACAAAGGACAGAGTTCAAGATACGTTTGTCCAAAATGTGGAAGATCAAGATGTTTCACAAAATATATTGATACAGAAACTAAT
>JAQVXZ010000055.1 GCA_028708845.1 Bacteroidales bacterium | reverse complement strand
TTATCTAATATATAAATATCGGGTGTCATCTCAATATTTAGATTATATTTTGATTCTAGTTCCTCAGATGTTGTTTTTAGGACTATCCAATTGAAGGGGTGAGCTTTTCTAAACTTAAGGCTTGCTTCCATATTGTGGTCTAAGTCTATGCTGAATACTTCCACATCATATACGTTTTTGAAATCATTATAGAACTTCTCCAAAACTTCAAGGTTTATCTTACATGATTCACATTCTGCACTAAAGAAATAAACTATTGTATATTTGTTTTTTAAATCATAGAGGCTATGGGTTTTGCCTTCGAAGTCTTTTTCTGTGATATTCTTAAACTTCTGGTTGGGAAGTAGAGGCCTAAGTTTATCGGCTTCTATTCTAAGAGCTTGTATTTCGGAAATAGAAAGGAAAGGTGTTATTTCGGAGTTTATCACCCTATCAACAATAGCTACAAATCTATCTTCAGAATATGAAAAAGGGACATTGCGATAAGACTTTAGATAATAATCAACTGCATATTTTGCATAAATATCACCGTCTTTCTTTCTTGCCATAACAACAAAGTCTTTAAGTGATTCTCCGATTGAATCGCCTGTTTGAAGTGTTATTTCACTTATATAAGTCTTTAGTTTCTTAAAGAAATATGGCGTTCCAATAAATCTTTGGTCGGAAAAATCAAACTTATCCCAATAATGAGTCCTATAATAATAGGCAAATTCTTTTAGCTTTGTTGTGTCAAGTTTTTTATCAATTAAGTATTCTGCTGGCACCTTAATATCCTCAAAAACATTAACAAGCTTCGACATTAGGTGGTTGGGATAGTTTTCGTAGAACTGGTTTTGAAAAGAAACAAAGGACTTACTTTCTTTTAGGAAAATGCTTTCTAAACTATCTTTATTGGCATTCTTATTTTCTTTTATCTCTTTTCTTATGCTACCTTCCAATTTTCTTATACTAGTATTGGCTTTTTGAAATTCGAAGTATAAATCGTTATCCATACAACCATTAACCACATAGTTCCAATCACCATCCATTTCAATATCAAACTTATTTGCTTTATCGAAGAGGAAGGTAAATATATCATATCTTCCAACTGAAACAATTCCAATACCGCTATTTATATTATCTTTAAGTAAGCGAAAAGATCCATCCTCTGCTTGCTTTACGGTATCAATAATGACTATATCCTTTCCGTAATATGATTTAATGACAATCTTATTATCGTAAATATCTCTTATCTTAAATGTAATATCATAGCTTTGTTGTGAAAACAAATTTATAGGTAGAAATGCTAAGAGTAGGAGTGTGAGTTTGAAAACAATTTTTCTATTAATAATCTTAAAATTTGATTTTTCCTTCATCGTAGAGTTTTATGTAGTTTTCAATATTATCAGCAGGGATTTTCTTGCCTATTATCCTATTATCCTTATCAAGAATAAAAACAACTGGAGTTGATTCTATATCAAAATACTCATGCCAATCGTAGTTTGCAACAAGACCATTAACATTTAACCAATCAAGTTTTAACATCGCAATCTTTTCTTTCCATTGTTTTAGGTCAGCACCTGATTGAACAGCCATAACTTCAACATTATAGGTTTCTTTATTCTCCTTGTAGTATTTATAAATCTTAGGGATTTCAGTTGCACAGTGACCACAATCATAAGACCAGAAGATTAGTATCTTGTACTTTGCTTTTATGCTATAAAGATTATGCACAATATCATTTGTATCTGGACAAGCTAAGTCGGGAACAGTCTTCATTAACATTCCATTTTCCCATTTCCTAGCCCTTGCAACCTCTTTATCAATCGCAGAAGGTGGCATCCAAGTTGCATCACCAGAGGCATAATACTTATTAATCATCTTAATATAAATTTCATCATGACCCATATAAGGGCTTTTCAAATATCTTTCAGTAATGTCGTGAACCAAGAACTTAAACATATTTTTCGTTCCTCTTGACTTCTCAATCCAATGAACAGCAAGGCTAAATATGCTATCCTTTGTTTGGTATTTCATCAGCTCATCCCAATAGTAATTATAAGTCTTATAGAAAACAGCCTCAGGAGTTCTTAGCATACCATCTTGCTGCAAATCTATATTATCGAAATAATGATGTATATAATAATCAAATCTTTCACTTTGCATAGCAGCAGAATCCACTGTATTATCTTCCTTATATATTGTTTTAGGTTCAGGAATTATAATGTTTTTTGTTGCAGTTAAAACTTTAGTAAGTAGATGGTCTGGGTTATCTTGAATAAAGTTTTCCTTAATAGAATCATTACTTTTTCTAACGCTTTCCATTCTCTTATTAAATTCCTCTTCAGAAATCTTTCCTTTCAGTTTATTAATCTTATTCGCCTCTTCTCCAAAATAGGAAGTCCCTCTCAAATAATCAAAATACTTTTCATTATCCTTAGACTTCTTAACCTTCATATACTTAACCCAATCGCTTTCCTTAGTAATTAAGCTAAAAGACTTATCCTTATCTACAAGAAACTCGCAGTACTTACCACTTGAATTAGAAAAGAAATATATACCAGGGTCCAATGCCTTTGTCTTACTTTCAAAAGCAAATTTACCTTTCTTATTATATGCTGTATCCAAAGCATAAGTATTATTCAAGTAATAATGACCGAGGTACATTATAGAATCCTTATTGCCTTCAATTTCAATATTAACTGAGTATTGAGCCTTGGAAGAAAGACTAATAAGAGAGAATAGAATTGAGATAAAAATAAAATTAGATCTTTTCATAGAGTTTTATGCTTAATTAATCAACAAAGTTACAAATCTTAATACAATAAATAAAGTCAAAAAGTAAGTGTTTCTTGTTTTCTTTAATAAAGAATAACTATTTTTGCACTAGTAATATTATATTTTATGAAAACTTCTTTAGAGGAATTTAGACAATACGTTGCACAAGTAGGTGAGATAGACCCAATAATGATTGATGTTGAGAGAGCAGAAGGCATTTTTGTATGGGATAAATCAGGGAAGAAATATATTGATATGCTTTCTGGCATCTGTGTAGGAAATGTTGGACACCGCAACCCAAGAGTTATTGAAAAGATAAAAGAACAGTTAGATAAGTATATGCATATTATGGTATATGGAGAATTTGTCCAAAGCCCACAGATTGATTATGCAAAATACCTTTTCCAGCATATCCCTTCTAATTTTGAGCAAATATTCTATGTTAATTCAGGATCCGAAGCAATAGAAGGAGCATTGAAAACAGCTAAGATATATACCAAAAGAACAGAAGTAATATCCTTTAAAGACTCATATCACGGCTCAACCCTTGGGGCAGTAAGTATGATGAGTGATGAGAAGTTTACTAGTAAGTTCCGCCCCCTAATTCCTTCTTGTCGTTCAATTCGATTTAATAGTATAGAAGACCTAGAACAAATAACCACTCAAACAGCTTGCGTAGTTGCAGAAACAATTCAAGCAGGAGCAGGGATAATTCTCCCAAATCCTGGTTTTATGAAGAAGTTAAGCCAAAGGTGTAAAGAAGTTGGAGCATTGTTAATAATGGATGAGATACAAACAGGCTTTGGAAGAACAGGGAAGCTCTTTGCATTTCAACACTACGACTTCGTTCCAGATATTCTCTGCATTGCAAAAGGAATGGGAGGAGGTATGCCAATTGGAGCATTCGTTAGTTCAAAAAAAATAATGGACAAACTCAACAATCAGCACCCACTAATAGGACATGCAACAACCTTTGGCGGTCATCCAGTTAGTTGCGTTGCTGCCCTTGAAACACTAAAAGTTATTATAGAAGAAAACCTAATGGATGAAATAAACCAAAAAGGCGAAATATACAGGAGAAAACTCGTTCACAAACAAATAAAAGAAGTAAGAGGAATTGGATTATTCAACTGCATAGAACTAAAGAACCCAAGCCTATGGCAAAAAGTACTATTAAACTGCTTTGAAGAGGGAATAATAACAGGAACCCACCTATTCAATGAAGGTTGCATAAGCATAAAACCCCCACTAATAATAACCTATGACCAAATAGACGAGTCAATAGAAAAGATA
>JAQVXZ010000013.1 GCA_028708845.1 Bacteroidales bacterium | reverse complement strand
CTGATTGGGAGTGCAAAAGTACAACCTTTTTTATAACTAACAAACTTTTCTATACTTTTATTTGCTCTTTTTTTACGATTTGTTCCTAAAGTGTTGAAAACAATAGAGATATTTTTAAAACTTTTTTGAACTATTATTTGTGGGTTTGAGGGATTATGGGGGTTTGTGAAGAAAAAGGGATGCTATGGGAAGGGAGATGAGTAAGAAAAGAAAGAAAAATGGGAAATGAAGACAGTAGATAGTGGAATAAGAAAAGAGGGTTTTGTCTGCCCCTTATATAATAATGTATATATAGGGAGTAAAGGAGATTTTTGAGTGAAATAGTAATTCGAATAATAATAATAAAACTAATAAATTATAAGATAAAACATAGAATTGAATAGTCAAAATAGCTTTTCAGATCAAGACTGTTCAATAATTTGCAGAAATACCTAAGCAATAATTATTTTTAATTAAAAAAAACATAACAACAATTCAATTGCTTATAATTCATTAATAATGCTTCTATTCAAGATGTAGATAATTATTTATTATATATTACATAATATGATTTAGTAACTTATATATATTGAGAATAGTTAGTAATTACTTGCATTTTGTCTTTCCGCACCATATATTTGCACTCTTATATACTTATTAACGATAAATTGTTTAACTTAAATTAAAAAAAATGAAACGATTATTATTCTTTTTGATGGCGATAATTTTCGCTATCCAAGGCTGGACTCAAGTAGTAACCATTGGAACAGGTACTGTAGGGAAATACGTTATCCCTATAAATACATTTTATAATCATTCCTACTCACAACAAATTTATACTGCCACAGAAATTGGCAGTCAAGTAGGTGTAATTAATTCCATTTCTTTCCAGTACTTTTTTGCTACCCCTCAAACTAAGAACCCTATAAAGATCTATTTAGGGAACACTACAAAATCAGTATTTTCGTCTACCAGTGACTGGGTTCCTGCATCTGGATTGACAGAAGTTTTTAGTGGAAGTGTTACTTTTACTAATTCTGGAACAGGTTATTGGGTTACGATTGACCTTGATTCTCCATTCCAATGGGATGGAACAAGTAATCTTGTTGTAGCTGTAGTCAATAATCATGGTTCATATTCAACAAGTAGTAGTCCTACATTCTATGCTAGTACACTAACTAGTCAAAAAGCCTTACATTATCAAGTTGATGGAACAACTCCAATAAACATTGCAACATTTACATCTACTGGAACATTATTATCTGATAGAAGCAATATTCAATTTTCTTTTGGAATCCCTCCTACTTGTCCTAAACCAGGAACTATAATGTTTAGCAATAATTTACCTAACAGTATTGATGTTTCATGGCATGAGAGTGGCAATCCTACTCAATGGGATATAGAATACAAAACATCTGCAACAGATTGGGCTAATGCAACGTCTGTTTCTGCTTATGATACTCTAGCAACTATTAGTGGTCTCAATGCTAATACAGTTTATGATATTAGAATAAAGTCTATATGTGGAGGCGGAGAAGAAAGCACTTGGAGAGTAGGTTCTTTCCGTACATCATGTGACGTTATAAGTGTTTTGCCTTTTCAAGAATCATTTGATAGCTATGGAACAGGTTCTGGTACATTCCCTACATGCTGGACAAAAATAACATCAAACACATATCCTTATATATCTACAACTAATTCTTCTTCACCTGGATCAATGTACTTATACACTGCTTCAGGAGCATATAATTATGTAGTTACTCCTCCTTTTGATTCATCAATTCCTATAAACACTTTAACTGCTTTCTTTAAACTATATAAAGGATCTGCTGCTTATAATATTACAGTAGGAGTTATGTCTAATCCAACAGATATTACAACTTTTGATTCAATAACAAATTTAACTCCAAGTGCAACAAGTACTTGGCAAACTTTCGGTGTAAACTTTGAAAACTACACAGGAACAGGTCAACATATTGCCTTTAAGGTTCAAGGATATGGAGCAACAAATTCAATGTATATTGATGATTTATCAATTGATCTATCTCCAACTTGTCAAATACCTACTGGTTTAGTAAGAACAATCATATCTTCAACCTCTATTGAATTGGATTGGAACTCAGCTGATGACGCTAATGTTTTATCATGGATTGTTGAATACAAACCTTTAGATAGTAGTACATGGCAGACTGTAGATGCATATTCTCATCCATTTACATTAAGTGGACTTCAACCAAGTATTGTTTATAATGTTAGGTTATATGCTGTTTGTTCAACTGGCGAAACAACCTATCCAACACCAATAATTAATGCAGGAATGCCATGCGAAGCAATATCAACTTTCCCTTGGTCGGAAGGATTTGAGGGAGCTTGGTATGTTGCAGCTGGATTAAACACAGGAACTCACCCTTGGTGCTGGACAAATATAAATGGAGGTGCAAGTACAACTGATGTATGGAGAAAAACTACTACATCATCATATGTTCGTACTGGAAGTGGTGCTATGCAAATGTACACAGGAAGTACAACTGCTCAATTAGGAGATTGGATGATTACTCCAACATTCTCTTTAACAGGTAACGAAAGATTACGCTTTTGGGCAAAAGGATATTCAACATATACAGATGTGCTTTCTATTAAGATTTTAGATGTAGCTACAAATGGAATTGTTGAAATAGCATCTGACACAAGTTTATTTGTTGACATAATGCCTAATACTGTAATTCCAGCAAGTGATTGGACTGAATATGAAATAAATTTAAGTCAATTTATTGGAGATTATCAAATAGCATTTGTTAGAAATACAAAAGGAGGTTACTATTTAAATATAGATGATGTTTCTATATCAGAAATCCCTGCTTGTGCAAAACCATCAAATCTTACAGCAACTGGATTAGGAACATATATGGATATTACATTCACACCAGGAAACATGACTAATACTGAATGGTATATTTACTACAAACCATCAGCAACAACAACTTGGGATTCGGTTTATACAAACACAACAACAACAACAATTCCTAATCTTATTTTACAAACAACTTACCAAATATATGTTAAGACTCTTTGTTCAGATGGAACTCTTTCTGATGCAACACAAACAATCACTTACACTACTCCATGTTTTGATGGTGAAATAACAAGCTTCCCTTGGACTGAAGGTTTTGAAGGAGGATTATCTTGTTGGACTCTTAGAGCTTCTGGAACAGCAGCAAATAGCTTTTGGAGAACACAAACAACAGGAACAAGCCCAACATGCGCTCCTCATGGAGGAACAAATATGGCGCAATTTAACTGTTTTTCAACTCCTAATACGGCAGGAACATGGACTACTATGATATCTCCCGCATTTGATTTCACTTCAAATATGCAAGTAAGTTTTTGGATTTATAGAGATGCTAGTACTTCATATATTTCTCCATTAGAAAGGGTTAGTTTATATGTTGCATCAAGCCAATCATTAACAGACTCTGTTCTATTAGGAGCAGTTGCAAGAAGCATGTCAGTAGCACCAGTTGTTGCAACAGAGGGTTGGTATCAATATACTTTCCTCTTACCAACAGGAACTATAGGCACACGATACATTGCTTTAAAAGCTACATCTAATTATGGCAATAATATTTATATCGATGATGTTACTGTTGAATTAGCTCCTGAGTGTCCAAATGTTTCAGGACTAACAGTTGGAGCAGCTTCAACAACATCAATTTCTGTTAACTGGACAGATGTAGGAGACGATGGTGACGGATATAATATAGCTTATGCAACAAACCTAACTACTCCTTTTGATCCTACGACAGCAATAATAATACCAATTCCTACAGCAACTCCACTTCCTTATGTAATACCAGGCTTTAATGCTGGAGATTCTGTTTGGGTAGCAGTTCAAAGAGGTTGTTTAGGAAACTGGACACCTGTTAAAAAAGTTATTCTTCCTGCAGCAGCAATGACATTACCATATTCTTATGATTTTGAAGACCCTACTACCTATAACACATGGACTCTATATAATGGAACCCAAACCAATAAATGGTATATTGGGGCTCCAGGAGCTAATGGTACAGGAAACGGATTGTATATTTCTGATAATAATGGCACAAATGCTCAATATACAATTGGTACAGCATCAGTAACTATGGCAACAACCCTAATAGAATTTGATGCCTATCCAGAATTTGCACTATCATTCGACTGGAAAGCAGGAGGAGAAAGTACTTTTGACTATATATATGCTTATTTAATTCCAATTGGAGTTGCTGTAGTTCCAGGAACTCTTCCTTCTGACATATATAAAGTTTCAGAACGTTTAAATTTAGTTACTACATGGCAAAATGCAATTGTATCTTTAGGTTCTGAATACTCAAATTCACTACAACAACTTGTTTTTGTATGGCGTAATGATGGTACAGGCGGAACTCAACCAGGTGCATCAATTGATAATGTTGAAATTATAGGATTAGCATGTCCTAGCACAACTAATTTAGTAGCTTCTAATATAACAGAAAGTAGTGCAAATATAGCATGGCAATCCAATGAAGCTTATGTTACAGATTGGTGGGTTTTCTGGAAAACACAATCCGCTACTTCATGGGTAGATTCATTAAATATAAATACTAATCCTTATACACTAACAGGATTAATTGCAAATACACCTTACCAAGTAAAAGTAGTTAATAATTGTGGTACTGAACTTTCATACCCAATGAGCACTTTAAACTTCCGTACAGCATGTGATGCAATAACAACATTGCCTTATACAGAAAACTTCGACACTTATGGAACAGCATCTAATACCCTTCCTGCTTGTTGGAATAAAATAACTACTTACTCAACATATCCATATTTGAGTACAACTAACCATAGTGCTCCAGCTTCATTGTATTTTTACGCAACAACAGGTTCGTATAATATTGCAGTTGCTTCTCCTATTGATGTTAGTATTCCTATTAATACATTAATGGCAACATTCCAAATGAGAAAAGGAAGTGTAACGAGTAATCTTATTGTTGGTGTAATGACTGACCCTACAGATGCAACAACATTTGATAGTATTACTACAGTTTCGCCAACAGCAATTACTATATGGGAAGAATTTGAGGTAAACTTTAGTTCTTATACAGGAACAGGAACATACATAGCATTCAAGTCTCAATATAATACTGCAACTAATTATTTTTATATAGACGATTTAGTTGTAGATTATATACCTGCTTGTACTCGTCCAACAGCAATAACAGTTTCAAATGTGACAGGAGTAGCTGCTGATATAACATTCACACCAGGAAATGCTGGAGACACACAATGGAAAATCTATTATAAACCTGCTGCAAGCTCTACATGGATTGAAGAAGTTGTTTACACAATCCCTCATCAAATAACAGGACTAACAGCAAGCACAGCATACCAAGTTTATGTAACAACTTTATGTGGTGATGGTTCATATTCAAATGCAAGTGCAACATTAAACTTCCGTACACCATGTGATGCGATAGCAACATTACCTTTTATTGAAAACTTCGACACTTACGGAACAGGAACAACTATTATGCCAGCTTGTTGGGTTAGAACAACAACTTATGCTGACCGTCCTTATGTTCAAACAAATGGATATATAGGTAATTATTTATATTTCTATGCAGGAACTGCAGGAACATATAATATTGCAGCAATGACACCAATTGATGCAACAATTCCTATAAATACATTAATGGCAACATTCTATTACAAGAATTCTTCTTCAACAGATAGATTAATTGTTGGAGTTATGACAGATCCTACACTTGCTTCTACATTTGACACAATAACAACAATTACAGGAACAACAACATGGACTGAATATGAAGCAAACTTCAGTAATTATACTGGACTAGGTCATTATATTGCATTTTTGGTTCCTTATACATCTACAAGCTCTTATGGTTATCTTGATGAACTAACAATTGACTTAATACCTGCTTGTGCTCGTCCAACAAATATTACAGCTACAAATGTCACATTATCAACTGCTGATATAGGATTTACACCAGGAAACATAACAGATACTCAATGGAAAGTTTACTATAAACCTTCTGCAAGCACAACATGGATGGAAGAAATTGCTTATACAAACCCTCATCAAATATCAGGGTTAACATCAAGCACACCTTACCAAGCTTATGTAACAACTTTATGTGCTGATGGTTCATATTCAAACGCAAGTGCAATAAAGAACTTCAACACTGCATGTGATGCAATAACATCTTTCCCTTGGACAGAAAACTTTGATGCACTAGCTTCAGGAGAATTCCCTGCTTGCTGGTCTAGACCTGTAATATACAATGGATATCCAAAAGTATCTACTGCTGCTTCAAGAGTTCATAGTGCACCTTCAAGTTTAGAAATACATTCTGCTGTCGGAGCTCCAACATATGCTGTTACTCCTCAACTAGGTGCAGATATCAACACACTAAAGGTTAAATTCTGGGCTATGGCTGAAAGTACAGCCTCTTCAGGAACAATTGAAGTTGGTGTAATGTCAGATCCGAATGTTTTAACTTCTTTTGAAAGCGTTCAAATAATACAACCAACTACAACATCATACACTGAATATACAGTTACATTTGCAACAACAACACTAACAGGTTACAATAACTATATTGCATTTAGACAAAATACAGTATCTGCAATTTATTATTATTGGATAGATGATATTGTTGTGGATTATATTAATGCTAACCCTTGCCCATCACCAACTAATATTACAGTAAATCCTTCTAACGTTTCAGCAACCATGTCTTGGACAGCAGGTGGCTCAGAATCATCATGGGAAGTAAGACTAGGAACAACTGGCTCACCACAAACAGTATCAGCTACTAATTATAATCTAACAGGACTAAATCCGAGTACAACATATACAGTATATGTTAGAGGAAATTGTGGAACAGGATATTCTTCATGGATACCAAAACAATTTACTACAACAAGTGCTCCAATTCAACCAACAGTTACAACTACTGTTCCATCAACACAAATTGCACAAACAACAGCAATATTTAATGGGACATATGTACAAACATCTGATGTAATATTAACAAAAGGCTTTGAATATAAGAAAAATGATGCAAGCACTTGGACTGATCAAGAAGTAACAAATGGAACAACACCATTTACATATACAGCAACTATGTTAAGTGCAAACACAGGATATTCAGTAAAAGCTTATGTAACTACAACCACATTTGGAAAAACATACGGTAACACTGTAACATTTACAACCCTTGCGATTATTCCTCCAACAGTAACAACTGATTCTGTGAAAGTTTTAACTCCAACTTCTGCAAAGTTCTATGGAAAGATCGTAGAAAAGACAGAAGCTATTGAAGCAAGGGGATTTGAATACAAACTAAGTTCAGAGGCTTGGGATGATGCAATAAATATATCGGCATCTGGGGTAACAACTATCACAGCAACTGCAAATACACTAACAAATGGAATGTCATACGATGTAAGAGCTTACGGAAGAACTTTAAGCGAAACAACTTACGGACTTCCATTAACATTTACACCTGGTTCATTGAATGGCGTTATTGGACAAGATATATCAATTATGATGTATCCTAACCCAGCAACAAGCCAAACAAACCTTGTGGTTAGTGGAATAAATGGTGAAACTAAGATTGTATTAAGTGACGTTCAAGGACGCATCCTTAACACAATTAATGCAAAACCAGTTAGTGGAACAATAGAACAAACTATAGACCTTAACAACTTAGCTAAGGGAGTTTACTATATCAGAATTCAAAACTCAGATATCAATAGAACTCAAAAGCTAATTGTTAAATAGCAAATAGAGATAGGGTTAATTAAACTCTAAAATCTCAACACTAAGGAGTGGTTACTTTTAAATAAGTAGCCACTCTTTTTTATGATAATACTATTGATTTTACAGATATTTTTCGTATATTTGCATAATAGAAACAATGGGATTAAGTCCTTTAGCTTTCTTATCAAAATTCCCAAACAGATTTCCTTAAATAAAATGATGTACATCTTTCACTACGAAAGATGCACATCATTTGGGGTAAATCATGTACATCTTTTGGGTATTGAAACGAAGATTCAGTAATTTATTTCTTCGTATTAATTAATTATTCCTTCGTTTCGCTAGTTTCTTTCTTCGATTCATTGCTTCCTTTCTTAGTATTTTCTTTTCTCTTATCTTTATACATTAAATCTAATCGAAGTTGGTAAAAATTTAAAGTTATTTCTGAACAAGAGATAAGTCTCTAAGTGATTCAAATTCCTTATTATTGTCAAAGCACTAAGCTAATGGCAATTTTAGGAGAAAACTTATGATTAGAATTGATCATAAGGGGTTTGATCTATGATTTGAATACTGTTTGCTTATATAGGATAGGAGATGTCTTTGTATATTTTTAACTTATTAAAATTTGTTTCTTATAATAAAATATGTAGATTTGTTGTCTCGATTTAGCATATTTATAGGATTATATATACAATATTTATTTTTACTTTCACCTAAAATTCAAAGCGATGAAACGATTTTTATTCTTTTTAATGGCAATAACCTTTGCTATTACAGGTTTCTCTCAAACAGCATTAAATGAAGGTTTCGAAGGAGCTGTTTTCCCGCCAGAGGGTTGGACAAAAGCAACAACACAAGGAAATGAGTCTTGGAGCAGACACACCTCAAACAATCCAATAGGAACATCTTGTGCCAGTGTTGATAAACAAATAGAGGGTCACGTAAATTATTTAATTACTCCTAAACTATCTATTACAGAGGAACTAAATACTATTAGGTTTTGGTGCAAATTCTCCGAACAACTAATAGGAACAGAATTATATGTTTTAATTTCAACAACAGATAATCAACTATCTTCTTTTGATGAAGGTTATCGTATTGCTTATAGTGGATATGGTTCAACTCAGTGGACTCAAAAGGAGGTTGCTTTATCTGAATATTTAGGAGAGAATATATATGTAGCTTTTAAAGTTGTAGATCAAAATGGAGCGAGAGTGTTTTTAGATGACTTTACAGGACCTAATTTATATTCTTCATTATTATATCCAACCCCAACTTTGCTTCAAGTTTCAAATCCAACCTCTACTGGAATTGATTTGGGATGGAATGACCCCACAGGTTTTGCATGGAATATTCAATATATGTTAGCCTCAGAAACAGATTGGGAATATGCAGAAAGAGTTTTTACAACTACAAATCCATATACTCTAAATTTAAATAACTCTTCAATATATAAAGCAAGGGTAAAGCAAAATGGACATGTTGGATATAGTGATTGGTCTTATTCTATTACATTTAGAACAGCTTGCGATGCAATAACTATGCTCCCTTGGTATGAAGATTTTGATTACCCTTGGGATGACGTTTATGTTGAGCCAGGAAATAAGACAGCTCCCTATTGCTGGTTTAATATAGACTCAGTAAATACTGCGTATTATTGGCAAAGCTCAGATAGTCCTAAAAATGGCAATTCTGCTATTTGTATGCATGGTTATGATGGAGAGTCAAGCTCAACCGATGAAGCCCATAAAAATAACGATTGGTTAATTAGCCCAATAATTAGTTTTACTGGAGCAGAACAATTGACTTTCTGGGCAAAGAAATCATCTGATTTATATAATCCAGACTTATTGATTTATGCTATGGATGTTAGTCAAGGCGACTTAAATGCAACAGCAAGTAATGCTAATTTTATATTAGTTGGTTCTGCAGACACTCTATTAACAACCAACTATGAGAAGTTGAAATTTGATTTAAGTTGTTTGGTTGGCAATCATCGTTTAGCATTTGTTCGTAAGAAAACAGCAAGTGGTAGTGTATTTGTTGACGAGGTTTTAGTTAATGCAATTTGTCAAAAGATAACAGGCTTAAATGCAACAAGTATAGTGTCTTATGAACTTTATATTGGATGGGATGATCATAGTGCTCCTATGTATGAGCTTGAATTTATAGATGAATCAGAAACAGATTGGACTTATTCATATACTTGGTCATCATATAATAATCCTGCTCAGATAATAGACTTACCTTTTGATGCATGCTCAGTACATAAAGTAAGAGCAAGAGCTGTTTGCGATTTTGGAGATTGGTCTGATCCGAGTGATTGGAATGATCATAGCGATTGGACTGATCCTTTATTATTTACTGTGGGAGGTTATCCAATATCATATCTTCCATACGAAGAAAACTTTGATTGGTGGAATACAGGAGACTCTATAATCCCAGATTGTTGGGTTAGAACAACAAATCAAGAGAATTATCCTTTTATTGATACTGGAGGATATTTTAATAATTGCTTGACTTTTTACGCAGAATCACCAGGAACATATAATATTATTGCAATGGAGACTATTGATGAATATATTCCTATAACTTCAATAAAGGCTAACTTCTATTATAAGAACTTTTCTTTGACAGATAAATTAATTGTAGGAGTTATGACAGATCCAAGAGATGCATCTACCTTTGTACCTGTCCAAACAATTCAATCCTCTACTATCAACACTTGGGCAGAATACGAAGTTGTTTTTAGCACATATATAGGATTAGGAAGACATATTGCTTTTAAAAATGAATATACAACAGGGGCTGCTTATGGTTTTATTGATGAATTAGTTCTTGAAAATAATACTATTTGTGAACCCCCAACAGATTTAATCGTTTCAGATATTACATCAACAACAGCCAATATATCATTCACACCAGCAGATAGTGGAGATACAGAATGGAAAATTTCATATCGAAAAGTAGGATCTTCAGCTTGGAATGAAGTTATTATTTCTTCAATTCCATATCAAATTACAGGATTAGACTTGTTAAGAGAATATAATTCATATGAAGTTTATGTACAAACTATATGTAGTGATGGAACATATTCAAATGTCAGTTCAAGTGAATACTTCAACACCATTTGTCAAACAATTTCAGAAATTCCATATACAGAAAACTTTGACTCTTATGGTTATAATGGACCAAGTTCCTATGTGCCTTGTTGGACAAGAAACCTATCAAATTATACTGACCATGCTAATGTTTATCCTCATATAAACGCTCCTTCGTATTCCGGAACGGGTGCATTGTATTTTTGTGCATATTGGGAAAACAAAAGAGCAGTAGCTGTTTTAAATCAAATAGACCCAATAATACCAATAAATACTTTAACCCTTTCATTCAAAATGTACTCTCTTAGAATTGACACAGGAATTGTAGTTGGAATAATGACAGACCCTAATGATTTTTCAACATTTGTTCCTGTTGGCGCTCGAAACAATTCTGATTTGGAAGTTTGGCAGGATATAGAAATTTCACTAAATAACTATTCAGGCATAGGAACCTATATTGCTTTAGTTGCAGAGGGTAAAGTTGGCCGATATGCAATGCTTCTTATTGATGATTTAGTAATTGACTATAGTAATAATATATGTTCTCCTCCACTATCTCTTTCTACACAAGGATCCCTAACAACTATGGATATTACTGTTACGCCTGGGAATACAACGGATGCAGAATGGTATATTTATTATAAATCAGAAACAGCAACATCTTGGGATTCAGTTTACACAACATACACAACAACTACGATCTCTGGGCTTTCTTTACAAACCAATTATCAAATATTCGCCAAGACGCTTTGTCCTGATGGTTCTCTTTCTAATGAATCACAAACAATAACCTATACAACTCCAGCAATAATACCACCAACATTAGTAACAAGTCAAGCAACTTCAATAACACAAACCACTGCAACCTTAAATGGAACGATTACGATAAGAACTGAAGCAATAATAGAACAAGGTTTTGAATGGAGATTAACAAATACAACTCAATGGACAACTATAACATCACTTTTAGCTGGCAATACAATAACCCATAATCTAACAGGTTTAATGCCAAATACAGATTATGAATATAGAGCTTATGCAACGACAGCATCAGGAACATCTTATGGACTAACTCAAACCTTTACAACTCTTGCGATAGTGCTGCCAATTGTTGAGACAAATGTAGCAACATCAATAACAGAATATGCAGCAAACTTAAATGGTACAATTACAATTGGAAATGAAGTTATAATAGCTCAAGGATTTGCATGGAAGACTATAAGCTCAAGCACACCAACAATAATCACTGAAACATTAGTGGGCAATACAATAACTCATACCCTAACAGGATTAACACCAAATACTCAGTATGAATATGTAGCTTATGCAACAACAGCAACAGGTCTTGTTTATGGACAGGCTGAATACTTCACAACTCTTTCCATCACACCACCAACCGTAATAACAAATGCTATAATGCCAACCTCAGGAAGAATAGCAACTCTAAGTGGTACAATTACAGCAGGAAGTGAAGCGATTTCCTCACAGGGTTTTGAATGGAAAGAAGAAGGAGAAAGTGATTGGACAATTATCACGGTGCCCCTAACGGGTAGTTCAATACAATATATGCTAATTGACTTATCTCCTAGTACTGCTTATAATTTCAGAGCTTATGCAATAACATCGGATACAACCTATGGAATAACCCAAAGCTTTGTAACACTTGGATTAAATAACGCTTCAGAGAAAAATATATCAATTATGATGTATCCTAACCCAGCAACAAGCCAAACAAACCTAGTAGTTAGTGGAATTAATGGTGAAACTAAGATTGTATTAAGCGACGTTCAAGGAAGAATCCTTAACACAATTAATGCTAAACCAGTTAGTGGAACTATTGAACAAACTATAGACCTTAACAACTTAGCGAAGGGAGTTTATTATATCAGAATTCAAAACTCAGATATCAATAGAACTCAAAAGCTAATTGTTAAATAGCAAATAGAGATAGGGTTAATTAAACTCTAAAATCTAAACACTAAGGAGTGGTTACTTTTAAATAAGTAGCCACTCTTTTTTATGATAATACTATTGATTTTACAGATATTTTTCGTATATTTGCATAATAGAAACAATGGGATTAAGTCCTTTAGCTTTCTTATCAAAATTCCCAAACAGATTTCCTTAAATAAAATGATGTACATCTTTCACTACGAAAGATGCACATCATTTGGGGTAAATCATGTACATCTTTTGGGTATTGAAACGAAGATTCAGTAATTTATTTCTTCGTATTAATTTATTGAAACAAAGATTCACGGAATTATCTCTTTGATTCATTTTGGTAAATCAAAGAGTTGATGAGATAGGACAAAAAAAACGCTCACTATTATTGGTGAGCGTTAAATTTTAGCTTTGAATCTTGTTTATTAGTTAAACATATTCTTCATTTTCTCGAAGAAACTCTTTTCTTTTGTCGAGGGATTTGGTTCGAAGTTCTTTGACTTTTTAAGGGTTTCAAGCATTTTCTTTTCTTCCTTTGAGTAGGATTTAGGTATCCAAACATCTACCCTTACTAATATATCTCCTCTTCCATAGCCATTAACATCTGGCAGTCCTTTTCCTCTTAAACGATAAACCTTTCCTGAGCTCATGCCTTGCTCAATTTTGAATTTAGCTTTTCCTCCTAAGGTTGGTACTTCTATTGTTGTTCCTAGAATTGCATCTGAAACGGTTATATAGGTTTGATGGCAGATATTGTTGCCGTCTCTTTCAAAATCTTCGTGTGGTAGTTCTTCAACAGATACTATTAAGTCTCCATTTACTCCATTTCTTGCTCCTGCATTGCCTAGTCCTGCGAATGATATTTGCATTCCATCGGCTACTCCTGCTGGAATATTTATTGTTATTACTTCTTCTTGTTTAACAATTCCATCTCCATGGCATGAGGTACATTTGTCTTTAATTATCTTTCCCTCTCCGCTGCATGTTGGACATACTGATTGGGTTTGCATATTGCCAAGTATGGTTCTTTGAACTTGGGTAATATAGCCTGAGCCGTGACATTGGGTGCAGTTTGTGGTATCTGAGCCTTCTTTTGCTCCAGAGCCATGACAGGTTGAGCAGGTTACGTATTTATTAACCTTGATTTTCTTTTCTACTCCTTTTTCAATGTCTTCAAGTGTGAGCTTTACTTTTATTCTTAGAGAGCTTCCTTTATTTACTCTTCTTCCTCCTCTTGAGCGTTGTCCACCAAAGCCACCACTGAATCCGCCTCCACCAAAGCCTCCAAATATATCTCCAAACATGCTGAAGATATCATCCATATTCATGTTTTGTCCGCCGCCTCCAAAGCCTTGTCCATCTACTCCTGCATGTCCGAATTGGTCATACTTCGCTCTCTTGTCTTTATTAGATAGTACTTCGTAGGCTTCTGCTGCTTCTTTAAACTTCTCTTCAGACTCTTTATCGCCTGGGTTTCTGTCTGGATGATACTTTAGGGCAAGTTTACGGTATGATTTCTTTAATTCATCTTCGGTAGCCGTTTTGCTAACACCTAATACCTCGTAATAATCTCTCTTTGTCGCCATTATTTATTTTTATATCGCCACTACTACTTTCGAATATCTTATAACTTTGTCGTACATTGTGTATCCTTTAAGGACTACATCAACTACACAACCTTTTTGAGCTTCGTCTTGTGCTGGGAATTGAGATATTGCTTCGTGGAGGTTTTCGTCAAACACCTCCCCTTTTGCCACAATCTCTTTTACTCCTTTTTGTGTTAGGAAACTAATAAACTTATTATAGATTAATTGTATTCCTTCTTTTACTGTTTCTGGAGCATTTTCCTGATTGCTAAGGTCTTCAAGAGCTCTTTCGTAATCGTCAACAACTGGAAGTAGATCCTTTATTGCATCTTCGGAAGCAAATTTAATCATTTCCATCTTCTCTTTTGCAGTTCTCTTCCTGTAGTTTTCAAATTCAGAGTATAGTCTTAGGAACTTATCGTTCATCTCTTCTAATTTCCTACTCATTTCTTCAAATTTATCTATTTCTGTTTCCTCTTCAACTGGTTGGGATTCGATATCTTCTATTAATTCTTTCTCTGTGTCTAAGTTTTCAACTTCTTCTTTGTTCATTTTGTTCTTTTTTTTCATTCTCATCCTTTTTCTTCAATTTCTATACCTTTAACAATTTCGGTGACAGATTGTCATCTTTTAATAAAAATATCCATTGGGTTAAGTGGTCTTTCCTTTATTCTCCACTCAAAGCCTTTAAGTTCTTTTTCTTCACTAGTTAGTTTTTCTTCATCGTCTGTAAAGAAAACTGGGTCTGTTAGGGTTGTTATTCTATCTATTTTCTTCTTCGATATATAGATTTTCATATCTGAACCCTTGCCTACATTTATTCCCAAGAGCTCATCGGGTTTGTCTTTATTTTCTTCCCATATATAGTAAACCGATTGAGCATTTCCATATACCTCTACAAGATAGAGATTGTTTTTATCGAAAAAGCCTTTCATTCTTTTACCATATATTTGATTATATCTTGTATCTGATAACGAATCTGCATCTTGAATTACAAAAGCCCTAGGAAACATTTCAACGCTATATATTGATTTCTTTCCTATGTTCATAATAATACTGTCGGCAGTTATTTGGCTTTCTTCTGACCATAATATTGGTCTGCCTAGCATTGTTAATAAAGAATCGCACATCTCAAACATCATTGAGTCGGCTGCTCCTTGAATATCTGTTCTGAAAAACTTTGCGTCCTTATAGGCAAAGATTTCTCTAACATTCATTGCTGTGTCGTGATTGACCCAAAGTGTATCGGCGTGAAGATATAATGTGTCATTTTCATTGATTTGGCGAAGAAGTGGCGTTTGGGTTAGGAAAGTATATGAATTGGAATCTACATTGTTAATATATGCTCTCTGTCCTGTAAGGATTATTCTTTGAACGGTATCTTCAATAAAAACATTAGACAAGCCCTCCCCTATTTTTGTATTTGGGTTATATAGTAATGTATCGGCTTGAAGCAATCTTTCTTTATTTATCATTTGAGATTGCAAATAAGATTGAGATTCTTCGGTTTTTGTGCTATACCAACCAAGCTCGGTATAAATAAACGTGCTATCGCTTGTTATTATATTTGTTGGACCATAGAAAGTTGCTATATCAGAACTAGTATTATAGGTCATGGTATCGGAGAAGATATTAGTCTTTTCGGATTTTATTTCAACATCCTTTGCAAACCTTATCTCCTTATCAGACATATAATATGTAGCTTGTTTGCTTCTAAGGGTTGACTTATTATCGTAGATATCTGCCCACTGAGTATAGCTTACTGTGTTTGGAACTCTTTCTAAGATTAGGTAAGTTGTATTGAGAGTTATATTATTATCTTTCATTATTATTTTCTCTCCATACATCTCAGCAATCTTGCTTACTCCCTCGTAATAGAGTTCATCTCCCCAAATATGCAGGCTGTCGTGCTGAACAATATGTATGTTGCCAAAAGCATTAAAGTGATTCCCTTTTTCATTGAAAACAGCTGAATCGCAATACATCCTCATCCCTTCATGCTCAAACTCGACCTTCTCCACCATAATTATTTCATCAGGGTAAGAGGGCCGAGTTTCGCTCCAATTAGCTTTATAGTTTATTTTCTTTTGGCTAAATAAATTTGGGGTAAAGGTTATAAAACAAAGAAATATAAATATGATCTTTATTTTCATTTTGCTTTATTAATCTTCGTATTCGTAATCATCACCAGTTCCTGCTAGGCCTTGATATTTGAATGACTTGTCGTAAAGAAGTTTTATAGTTTTAACGTCTTTTCTTCCTCTTATCTTTTCAGTTAGTTCTACGTAAAAGTATTGATCAAGTTTTCTATCTGTCACAGTTCTTCTATACTTAATATCGTATTCAACCTTGCGAATAATTGAAACCTTAGCATTTGGATAACGCTCATTAAGATCTTTCATAATCAAACGAGGATAACGAGCTTTCTCAATATCGGTTGTAACAGTAACTATTGAACCATCAGGCATAAATAATGCTTGAAGATTAGTGTTTTGACGATTTTTGAAGTTTGCATTATAGCAAGTATCTTCCATATTCCACTCGTCAACCTCAATTCTTGGGTATTTCTTTTCAAAAGCTTTAGTAACTGATTCTGGTATCTTTGGAGTATTTAGAGCCTCTGGAGCTGCAATATCTACTTTTCTACCTTTCTTACCGCTACCCTCAGGGTCTTTATTTGCTGCAACATAGTTTTCATCTCCTATTTGAAGTCCAGTTCCTGGTAATGCTGTTCTTTCTGCCATTTTCTTTTGTTGGCGCTCAATATCCTCAGGGTTTAATCTTGCAATATAATCTTTCTTCACATAGTCTGGGTCAGGTGCATTGGTCTTGATAAGCTTTCCTCTTGTGTCATAAATCATCTCGTATTCTGTCTGACCTATTCCTTTCATGGAAATAACAAGCCTATAATAGTTATCGCCACCATAGTCTTCCACATATTCTGATTTCTTTATTCTATAACCTGGGTAATTGTTGATAAAATAATTTGCAACCAAAGTAGGTAGTTCTTGTTCTGGAACATTAAAGATTGTGAACTGCCAATTACCATTAGCTGTAAGGAAAACCCTACCTGTTCTATTATCAATATCTATTTCTGCAACGTATTGTCCTGTTTCGAAAAACCAGCCAAGTAATTTGTAGTCAGTATAAGTGTTTTCTAGACCCATTCTTACTTCTTGAGGAATATCTGAAAGTCTTAATTTCTGACCTTGGGCTGATAACACACAAGCGAATAAAGCTATTGCCAACAAAAATTTTCTCATAATTTATTATAGATTATATTTATATTTTAAATATTGTATCTTCTCTATCAGGGCTTGTTGAAACAATTGCAACCTTAACTCCTGTTATATCTTCTATTGCCTTAATATAGTCCTTTAAGTCCGACGGCAATTCATTGTACGTTTTAATCCCTTGAAGGTTACTATTCCATCCTTGGTAGTTCTGAAGAATTGGCTCAATCTTCTCACCTAAATCATAAGGTATTTGAAGAGTTTCTTTTCCTTCTATTTTATATTTAACACACATTTTCACTGTGTCGAAGTCGTTCATCACATCCACCTTAGTTACTACTAGGTCGGTAACTCCATTAAGCATGCAAGCATAATTCAATGCAGGGATATCAATCCAACCACATCTACGAGGACGTCCTGTTGTTGAACCAAACTCTCTTCCAGCTTGTCTTAGTCTATCACCAGTTTCATCAAATAATTCAGTTGGGAAAGGACCACTACCTACTCTTGTGCAATATGCCTTACAAAGTCCATAAACTCTTCCAATATTTGATGGAGCTATTCCTAAGCCTGAGCATACGCCTGCTGTTATTGTGCTTGAAGAAGTTACAAAAGGATAAGACCCAAAATCAATATCAAGCATTGACCCTTGAGCTCCTTCTGCTAATATCTTCTTTCCTTGTTTTAATGCATCGTTAAGGAAGTATTCGCTATCAATAAACGTAAATGTTTTAAGTGTTTCTAATGACTCCATCCATCTTCTTTCGTATTCTAAGAAAGGGATTTCGTCGATTTTGAATGAACCTAAATCATATCCTAAAGATTTTAATAATCTTAGGTGGTCTTCTTTTAGATCGTTATATCTATCCAACCAATCACTTTTCAGAATATCCCCTACTCTTAGTCCAATACGAGCAATTTTGTCTGTATAAGTTGGTCCAATTCCTTTAAGGGTTGAGCCAATCTTTTGTAATCCTTTTGCTTGTTCATTAGCCATATCTAACATCCTATGCGAAGGAGTAATTAGATGAGCTTTTTTGGAAACAAATAAGTTTTGGTTAGGGTTAACGTCTCTTGCCTTTAAGTCTCTTATCTCTCTTTGGAAAATTAGAGGTTCAATCAACACTCCATTTCCAATTATATTTTGCTTCTCAGAATGGAATATCCCAGAAGGAATAATATTTAATACGTGTTTGGTGCCTTGGAACTCTAGTGTGTGTCCAGCATTTGGACCGCCTTGAAATCGAGCTATTATATCATATTGAGGTGTTAAAACATCAACAATCTTCCCCTTACCTTCATCACCCCACTGTAATCCAAGTAAAACATCAATTTTATTCATTATAATAATCTAAATTTGAAATAAAAACTAAGTACAATTTATGTACAAACTAAGTGCGAAAATACAATTTTTTTATCGATTATGACGCATTTAGTCTAAATAAAAGTGGAAATCCACTAAATCGACAAGAGGAGCTTTGATAAATTTCCCTACCTCTTGACCATATATTGAGGCTACTTCTTTGAAAATATCCTTACATATAAAACCTACACTACCAACCACATTGATTTTGTAATTAGTATAATCTGAATATAAAACTACTTGGTTTTCGAAAAAGGAAACAAAGCATTCCTTAATTAAATTACGGCAATATTCATTATCTTTTCTATCTGTTACAAATTTAGCAAAAGAGGCTAAAAAATAGTTTGGAACGCTACCTTTATATAGTCTATTAAGGAAATCTGATTCCTCACCAGGATAAAGCTCAGCAAATTCTTTCTCTAAGTCTTTTGGAAGAAGGTGACGTAGATAGTTGCGAAGAATTAACTTACCAATATTAGTACCAGCACCCTCATCACAAAGCACATAACCTAAGGCTGGAATGTTTTCTGTAATATCTTCACCGTCGTAGAGACAAGAATTGGAACCAGTGCCTAAAATAGCACAAAGCCCTTTTTCTTTTCCGCATAATGCCCTAGCAGCACCAAGCAAATCGTGGTCTATATAAATTGAGGCATTAGTAAAATAGGTAGAGAAAAGGTCTTTAAGTTCTTTTTTCTTCACCTCCGCACTACATCCTGCACCATAAAACTTTAGATTAAGAACATCCTTAGGATTAATATTGGACATAAGAACAGATTCAATCTCTTGACCTATTGCTTCAGCTGTAATATTATAGGGGTTCATCCCACAAGTAGAGAAAAACTTCCTTTTATTATCTTTATCAACCAAACACCAATCGGCCTTTGTTGATCCACTATCACAAATTAATAACATAATTAATAAATTAATGTGCAAATTTAAGAAATTCCTTTAACACGACCTTATTTAATTGCCATATTAATCAATTAATCAATATAATATTAAGATGATTTACTGAAACGAAGAAACAGAAAAATGATTAGATTTCTATTTCTTAGATTTCTCAATAACCTTATCTGCAAGATCGTCAAACAATGCCATCATAGGAGTTTTATCGCTCATATATAGGTTAAGCCTGCCATCAACAAATCTGTCTTGAATTAAAGGTAGTTGAGCAAGCAATGTGGTATAGAATTCTTGTGCAATGATTTTTCCACCACCCTTTCCGAAGATATAATACTTTTCTTCAGGATGATTAAGTGGCGTAAACCATGACATATTCTCAACAATACCAATAAAAGGAATTGCTAAGCCCTCATTGGTTAGCATCTCTGCACTTTTTCTTGCATCATTAACAGCAATAGCCTGAGGAGTTGTTACAATGATTGCACCATCTACTCTAATATCTTGGAAAGTTGTTAGGTGAACATCGCCTGTGCCAGGAGGAAAGTCAACAATTAGATAATCTAACTCACCCCAAACAACATCTGTGAAAAGTTGTTTAACAGCATTTGCAGCAAGTGGACCTCTCCAAACAATTGCTTTTTCAAGAGGAACAAGGAAACCAAGTGACATTAGTTTTATTCCAAACTTTTCAATTGGAAGAATTCTTGTTTTACCCTCTTCTTCGAACTGTGCTACATCTTGCATTCCAAGACCAAACATTGCAGGAACCGATGGTCCGTAAATATCTGCATCTACTAAGCCTACTTTAAGACCTTTTCTACTAAGACCTAAAGCAAGGTTTGCCGATACGGTTGATTTGCCAACCCCTCCTTTTCCGGAAGCAACGACAATAATATTCTTTATTGATTTTAACTCTATTTTTTCCATGTGTTTGTTATTAGTTAACTTTTAAAAACAATCTGATATGCTTCTCTAATTCTATTAGATATATCAGACTCACTATTATATTCAATTATAGTTTGACCATTTATCATTGCATCAACCACCTCTTTATCGAATGGAAGAAAAGCAATAATTTCAATATTCTTTTCTAAGCAATATTCTTTAATCTGATTAGTAACCTCTGGGTTTAAGTCATATTTATTAATAATAACATAAATCTCCTGCATAAAGCTTTGAGCCACATCTATGCTTCTTTTCAAATCAACAAGACCCGACATAGAAGGTTCAGTAACTACTACTACTTTATCAACTCCGGTTATGGTTGACATAAAAGGGCATCCAATTCCAGGAGGTCCATCTATAATGATATCCTCTATTCCAAGCTCCTTAGATTTTTCTCTAGCAAGACTTCTAACAACAGAAATAAACTTACCTGAGTTTTCCTCTCCTGGCGATAATCTACCATAAATGATAGAACCATTACGGAAATCACCAAAATATAGTTTACTATCGTCCGAATCAACCATTTCTATTGCTTTGGTTGGACATTTTCTAAAACAAAGAGCACATCCATCACAAGATATTGAATCTACTTCAAACTTTCCTTCTGCAATATTTATTGCATCAAACTGACATAATTCCTTACATAATCCACACTGAGTGCATTTATCTTGATGGATAATAGCATTCTTGCCAGATATATAATTTGTTTCTATGGTATTCTTTGGTGGAAATATTAAATATAAGTTTGCTGCATCAACGTCACAATCAACAGCAATTACATTCTTTGCAATAGAGATAAATGCTGCACAAATAGAGGACTTTCCTGTACCTCCCTTACCACTAAGAAATGCTATTTCCATTTTTCATAATTTTATTAGAGATTTCTTCGAATAATATCTTTACCTCTTCAATATGAGAAACAGCTAACTTCCCTTCGGAATAATAACGAGCTATTTCCTTTGAGAAAGGGATTTCGGCAATAATAGGTATTTCATTATCTTTCAAGTAATCATATACTTTAATATCTCCTAGTCCAGACCTATTGATAATTACTCCGTAATCTTTGTTAATAGAATTCAAGGTTTCGACCGATTGTTTCAAGTCACTTAACCCAAAAGGAGTTGGCTCAGCTACCAAAACAATATAGTCTGACCTAACTGCCGTCTGAATAAAAGGACAAGAAGTTCCTGGAGAAGAATCCATTAAAAGATATTCATAAGACAATAATGAAGCCTCCTTGATAGCTGACTTAATTATAGGGATTGACGCTATCTTTCCCTCCTTAAGTCTGCCCTCAACAAAGATATGACTATTAGAATCACTAAAGAATGAAACATCGCCAATTTCAGTACTAGAATCCTCAATAGCACCGTGCTTGCAAGCAATAGAGCAAGCCTTACATCCATGGCATAGATTATCTAAGACTTTGATATGTTTTAACTCTGGCACATAGAATATTGCTTTATACTCGCAATACTCATAACATAAACCACAGTAAACACATTTATCAGCATCAATTATTGGTCTATATTCTGTTACTTTGGTGTCAGAGACTTTCTTTAAGTCAAAAAACAATAAAGAATTAGGACATTCAACATCACAATCAACAAGCAAAGTTGAATGACCTAAGGATTCAAAAGTTTTAAAGAGATTAGTGGAGACAAAGGTTTTCCCTGTGCCACCCTTACCACTTGCAATAGCTATTTTCATTAGTGATCACAAGAGTTTTGACCAGTTTTCAACGTATTGTTTAAATGGTCTTGAATTAAGTTTTCAGGATCTTTCTTTTCAGCTCCAAAATAAACTGTTATACTTTGCTGAGCAAATAGATCTCTTGCCTTTTGACCTATTCCTCCGCATATAACTTCACTTACTCCTTGCTGCTTTACCCAAGCTGGATAAAGACCTGGCTCATGTGCAGGAGGAATAACAAAAACACTATCTACTAATTTATTATTTTCTATATCTGCTATATAGAATGATTCACAATGTCCAAAATGTGAACATAAAACACCGTTTTCGGTTGGTATTGCAATACGTTTTTTCATCTTCACTGCTTGACCCTCTGGGCCTGATCCATCTCTGTTTGGCATATCTATAATTATTTATTTAACATATCGACAATTTCTTTAATTGTCTTTTCTTCTTGAATAACTATCATCTGAATATTTACTTGATTCATTAATGATTTTATCTTAAATCCAAACTCACCTGCAACAGCCTTCTCAACCTTATAAGATGCGATAAACTTTACAGCCGATGGACCTGCACCTTCATTTACGTCCTTACTTGGATTCTTTACAAATTCTGTTTCTTTTGTTTCAGTGTCGTGTATTGCAAAATAAGCACAACGTCCAAAACGTGGATCTAAGAAACTATCCATAGAATTACTTCTACTTGTTATAGCTACTTTCATTTTATTTATTTTTTAATTGGTTTATATATTATTTTCTCTATTATGTCCCCTATGTCTAAACTTCCTTCTTTCAAATTCTTCGTCAGGCTTCTCTTTTTCCGTAGCCTCTCCCATCATATGCTCATCAACATATTCTTCAAGGTTTTGGCTCTTACATAGTGGGCAAATCAAATCATGTTCTTCCATTTTGTCGAACGTACATCGGCAATCATTACACAAGAACCATCCCTTAGTATATTCTACCTTTCCTCCCTCAATAATTATCTGCCTTCCTTCAACAAATGCTGTTGCAATCTTTTGTCTGGCTGACATATATATACGTGTAAAGGTTGGACGTGAGACTTGCATTATTTGAGCTGCGTCACATTGTATGCGATGTTCGTAGTCGTTTAATTTAAGCGCCTCGTATTCTTCTAATAATAGAAAAACTGCATTTCTTTGTCCCCCTCTAACATTATTACCATAAGGTCTAAAACCCGAAACAGCTGGGATACTTGTCAATCTTCTAGTCTTTTGTGGTCTTGCCATTGCTCTATTATCTTTAAATTATATTGCAAAGTTACGAACTTATGTTCATAATAGCAAATATATTAGTATAAAAATATCAAAATCAAGAATTAATTTATTATTGTCAAAGAATAGTTTTGTAATTCTAAGAAAGAATTGAGTAACCTGCCACCTTACATATAGTAACCTGCCACCTTACTACTAGTAACCTGCCACCTTACTCATTTAAAACAAAGTCTTAGAAAAATAATACTTGATTTGGAGAAATTAATACTTGATTTGAGAAAAATAAAACGAAGTTTTAGAAAAGAAAAATCCCTATCCATAATTAAATGAATAGGGATAATGTTATTGAAAACTAAATTTCAAAAATATTTATGCGAATTTCAATTCTTTAAGTGCAGATTGAATTACTTCAAATGTTGCTTCCATGTCGTTGTCAAGACCAACAGAATAACGTACTAGTCCTTCGCTCATTCCCATTTCTGTTTGGTATTCTTGAGGAACTTCTGATGATGTTGATTTTCCTGAACATGAGAATAGAGTACGGAAATATCCAAGAGATACTGCAAGGTATCCAACTCCCTTATCTTGCATTGCTTCCATAAATGCATTAGCTTTTTCTGCTGTTCCTAGGTCAATTGAAATCATACCTCCAAAACCAAATCCTTTATTCATTTGATCAACCATTAGTTTATGGTCTTGGTGTGATTCAAGTCCTGGGTAGTTAGCCTTAATGCCTATTTCGTTAAATCTTTTTGCAAGATACATAGCATTTTCACCATGTTTTTGCATACGGATATGTAATGTATATAGGTTTTTAAGGATAGATGTTGAACGGAAACTATCTAAAACAGGTCCTAAAAGCATTGCTGTTCCTGTGTTTACATCAATCAAAGAGTTAATGAAGTCTTGGTCTCCACAAATTGCTCCTGCAACACAGTCATTCTTTCCATTAATAAATTTTGTCATTGAATAAACAACGATATGAGCTCCTAAAATATAAGGAGAGAAAACCATTGGAGTAAAAGTATTGTCAACAATTAGTTTTGCACCAGCTTTATCAGCTATTTTTCTTAGTTCCCCAATATTAGAAATTCTAAGTAATGGATTAGACATTGTTTCGGTGTAGATAACCTTTGTGTTAGGTCTGCAAGCTGCCTTAACTTGTTCAAGGTTGGTTGTGTCTACAAAAGTAACTTCAATTCCAAATCTTTCAACATAGTTATTTAGGAATGCAAATGTTCCACCATATACAGTCATTGAAGCAACTATATGGTCTCCTTTCTTAGCACATTGTAGTAAAGCACAAGTGATTGCTCCCATACCAGATCCTGTTACCCATGCTGCCTCTGTTCCTTCCATTGCTGCTAAAGCCTTGCAAAGAGACATGTTTGATGGATTCCAATGTCTTGAATAAAGATAGTATCCTTGAACATCGCCAGTGAAAGTATCTGTCATTGTTTGTCCTTTTGGGAAACAAAAAGTTGCTGAGTCATTAACGTTTGGATTTATACCTCTTTCTGCAGAGATTTCAGCAACAGAGTTAATTGCCATTGCTGGATCGAATTTTTTCTTCATCATAATATTGATATGTTTTATTTTTGATTAACAGTTCATTGCACCACAAACACTAATAACTTGACCACTTACATAGCTTGAAAGGTCACTTCCTAAGAAAACACAAACCTTTGCAACTTCCTCAGGTGAACCACCACGGCGTAATGGTATTTTCTTTTCCCAAGCTGCACGTACATCCTCTGGCAATTGACCGGTCATATCTGTGATAATGAAACCAGGAGCTACTGCATTGCAACGAATATTACGTGAACCAAGTTCTTGAGCTATACTTTTTGTGAAGCCAATGATGCCAGCCTTAGTAGCAGCATAGTTTGATTGTCCAGCATTACCACTAACTCCAACAACTGAACTCATATTTACTATTGAGCCACTACGTTGTTTTAGCATAATCTTTTGACAAGCATGAGTTAGGTTGAAAACACTCTTTAAGTTAACATCCATAATTAAATCCCAATCCTTTTCTGTCATTCTCATTAATAGGTTGTCACGAGTAATACCAGCGTTATTAACTAATATATCAATCCTTCCAAAATCAGCGGCAACAGTTTCAACTAATTTAGCACTATCTTCAAAAGATGCAGCATTAGAAGCATAACCAATAGCCTTAACTCCTAAAGCGATTAATTCTTTTTCGCATAACTCCATATTTTCATCTCTCTTAATATCTGTGAAAGCCACATTACAGCCCTCTTGTGCATAAAGAACAGCAATAGCTTTGCCAATTCCACGAGATGCACCAGTAATAAGAGCAACTTTTCCTTGAAGTAATTTCATATTTAAATCTTTTTAAAGTTATAAGTTGCAAAAATACTAAATTAATCTATCTCAAACCAAAATTTGATAATAAAAAGATAAATACTTAATATAACAATGTATATCTTTGTTTTTATTTCCTGTGTTTATTTTTTCAATTTAAGCATAAAACATTTTAAAATATAGTTAGATTGTTCAATTTTCGTATCTTTGCAAATTGGATAATTCGTTTATTTATTAACTAATTAAGAAACAATGAGTTTTAAAATCATCGTTTTAGCGAAGCAAGTTCCTGATACAAGAAATATTGGGAAAGATGCTATGAAAGAAGATGGCACTGTAAATCGAGCTGCTTTACCTGCTATTTTTAATCCAGAGGACTTGAATGCTTTAGAGATGGCATTACATATTAAGGATAATATTAAAGATGCAACAATCACAATCATTACAATGGGACCTTCTCGTGCTGCTGAAATAGTACGTGAGTCTATGTATCGTGGTGCAGATAATGGCGTTGTGGTTTCTGACCGTAAGGTTGCAGGATCCGACACCTTAGCAACATCTTACACTATTGCTCAGGCAGTAAAGAAATTAGGCAAGTTCGACTTAGTAATTGCTGGTCGTCAAGCAATTGATGGCGACACTGCTCAAGTTGGTCCTCAAACTGCTGAAAAGCTTGAATGTCCTCAAATAACCTATGCCGAAGAGGTAGTTATGGTTAATGAGAACAAGATTCAAATCAAACGCCGTCTTGAAAATGGTGTTGAAGTTGTTGAGAGTAAATATCCTTGTTTGATTACTGTTCATGGTTCTGCAAAAGAATGCCGTTCTCGTAATGCTAAGTTCCTAATGAAATTCAAGAAAGCTAAGAGCAATTCAGAACTTCAAGAACTTGGACAAGATTATTCTGCACTTTGGAATGAGAAACCATACCTAAAGATTGACGAATGGTCTGCTGCAGATATTATGGCAGAGGATAGTCGTTTAGGACTAACTGGTTCTCCAACTAAGGTTAAGAAGATAGAAAACGTAGTATTAACACAGAAAGAAAGTAAGGTTCTTACTCCTAAAGATGAAGATATAAACGACTTGATGAAAGAGCTTATTTCTTCACATATCTTAGGTTAAATCTTTTATAAACAAGAAAAGGAAAATAAAATATGAATAATGTATTTGTATATTGTGAGGTTACAGAGGAGAGATTAATTGCCGATGTAAGCTTGGAGCTTGTTTCTAAAGGTAGAAAACTTGCTGATGAATTGGGTGTTAAATTAGAAGCTATTGTTTGTGGTGACGGAATCAAAGATATTGAAGCAATTCTTTATCCTTATGGTGTTGATATCATCAACTATGCAAAAGATAGCCGTCTATTCCCATATCAAACCCTTCCTCATTTTTCAATAGTTACTAAGCTATTCCAAGAAAAGAAACCAGAGATAGCACTTTTTGGAGCAACATCCGTTGGACGTGACCTAGCTCCTCGTATTGCATCTTATCTTCGTACAGGACTAACAGCCGACTGTACAACTTTGGAGATTGGTAATCATACTGAGAACAAAACAGGTAAAGAATATAAAAACCTTCTATACCAAATACGTCCTGCATTTGGAGGAAACATCATAGCAACCATTATCAACCCTGACTGCAGACCACAAATGGCAACAGTTCGTGAGGGAGTAATGAAGAAAGAAATTCTAAGTGGTAACCATAAAGGAATACTTAATTTCCTAAAGGTAGAAGACTATACTAAGAATGATGATTTCTGTTTAAAGATAATTGAACGTCATATAGAGGAACAAAAAATTAATATAAAAGGAGCTCAAATCATCGTTTGTGGTGGTTACGGAATGGGTTCAAAAGAAAACTTTAAACTTGTTCATGAACTAGCAGATGTTATTCAAGGAGAAGTTGGAGGAACACGTGCTGCATCTGATGCTGGAATGACTGAACATGAAAGACAAATTGGTCAAACAGGAGTTACAGTTCGTCCTAAACTTTACATTGCATGTGGAGTTTCAGGAGCTGTTCAACACAGAGTAGGCATGCAAGACTCATCTAAGATAATCTCAATCAACACCGACCCTAATGCTCCAATCAATAAGATTGCTGACTACACAATTATTGGTGATGTTTTGGAAGTTTTGCCAAAGATGATAAAGTATTATAAATCTAATACTAAGTAATTATTAGTAACTAACACCGAGTTGGTTATTAAAGTAATAAAGACAATAAAGATTAATTATATGGCTAATTTTTTTAATGATAATGAAAGCTTAAAGTTCCATCTTCATCATGATATGATGAAAGAGATTGTAAGATTAAAGGAACGTGATTATGCTGATTATGGAAAATACGATTATGCTCCTTCTGATTTTGAAGATGCACTCGATAGCTACGAAAAGACTTTAGAGATAGTTGGCGAAATATCAGGCAATATACTTTTTGAAAATGCAGAAAGCGTTGACCAAGATGGCCCAACAATTGTAGATAATGCAGTAGTTTACGCAAAAGGAACTCAGCAAAACCATGAAGCTTTGCGTGATGCAGGACTTTACGGCATGAGCCTTCCTCGTGAATTTGGTGGACTTAACTTTTCTTATGTTCCTTATGTAATGGCAGCTGAAATAGTATCTCGTGGAGACTGTGGATTTGCAAACATTTGGGGACTACAAGACTGTGCGGAAACCATATACGAATATGCTTCAAAAGAAATTCAAGACGAGTTCCTTCCTAAGATAAACCAAGGTTTTACCTGCTCAATGGACCTTACTGAGCCAGATGCTGGTTCTGACCTTCAAGCAGTTCAACTTAAAGCAACTTGGGACGAAAAAAGTAATTGTTGGAGACTAAATGGAGTTAAGCGTTTCATTACTAATGGTGATGCAGATATTAAACTTGTTTTAGCTCGTTCAGAAGAAGGTACAACAGATGGTCGTGGTCTTTCATATTTTGTTTATGACAGAAAACATAGAGCAGTAACCATTCGTCGTATAGAAAACAAAATGGGTATTAAAGGATCCCCAACAGGAGAACTAGTTTTCAATAATGCACCAGCACAACTTGTTGGCGATAGAAAAATGGGACTTATCAAATACGTTATGTCATTGATGAATGGTGCACGTTTGGGAGTTGGAGCTCAATCAGTGGGTCTATCGGAAGCAGCTTATAGAGAAGCTTTCAAATATGCTCAAGAAAGAGAACAATTTGGAAAACCAGTACTAAACTTCCCAGGAGTTTATGAAATGCTAGCAAACATGAGAGCAAAGACCGACGCAAGTCGTACCCTGCTTTATGAAACTGCACGCTGCATCGATTACTACAAATCCTACGAAGCAATTTCAAAAGAACGTAAGCTTGAACCAGAAGAAAGACAAAAACTGAAACAATTTCAACGTGTTGCAGATATCCTAACCCCAATGCTTAAACTATTCACATCAGAATATGCTAACCAAATAACCTACGACGCAATACAAGTTCATGGAGGCTCAGGCTTTATGAAAGATTACGCAGTAGAAAGAATGTACCGTGATGCTAGAATCCTAACAATTTACGAAGGAACATCACAGCTACAAGTTGTTGCAGCAATTCGTGGAGTAATCAACGGAGGATATATTGCCCTTATAAAAGAATACGAAGCAAAACAAGCTGGTCCTGAATTCTCAACAATGAAGAAGGTACTAGTTTCAATGCGTAAACGTTTTGAAGAAGCACAAGAGAGAGCTAACTCTTTCGGTTCAAACTCTGAATTCTACGACTTCAATGCACGCCGTTTGGTTGAGATGTGTGGTTACATAATCATGGGACACCTACTAGTTATTGATGCAAACAGATGTAGTTCATTCACCAACTCTGCAGAGCTAATGATAAGAATGGGACAATCGAAGGTTGAAGAAGCAGCAACATTCATAATGAACTTTGAAGAAGCTTCACTAGCAAAATACAAAATAGTAAGTGATTGTAAGAACTGCGAAGAATAAAAGCTTGGTAAATTCACAAACACAATAAAATTAATATTAAAAAGGCTGTAAGATTAATTTCTAATCAGCCTTTTTTCTTTTCTAATACATTCTTTTTTTAAGCCCTAAAAATAGAACAAAGAAAGAAGAAAATGAATTAGGGCTAGAAAACAAAACGTAAATTCATAATAAAAATAAATGATTTCAGTAGAACAAATTACCGTCGAGTTTAGTGGCAGAAGATTATTAGATGGCATAACATTTCTTGTAAATTCAAAAGATAAGATAGGACTAGTAGGAAGAAACGGATCAGGAAAGTCCACCCTCTTAAAGCTAATTGCAAAAGCAGACAAACCAAGCTCAGGGAAAATCTCTGCACAAGATGATGTATCGGTAGGCTATCTTCCACAGCATATGATACATAACGAGGGAACAACGGTAATGGAAGAAACCGAGAAAGCATTTGACAAAATCAATCTATTGCAAGACGTAATAGATAACCTAACAAAACAAATGTCGGACAGAACAGACTACGAATCTGACGAATATAGCGACATAATAAACAAGCTAAGCCACTCCTACGAACAGATGCAGATAATGGATAGTGGTAACTTCCTAGCCCAAATAGAAAAAACACTAATAGGCTTAGGCTTCCTACGCTCAGACTTCAACCGTCAGTGCTCCGAATTTAGTGGAGGATGGAGAATGAGGATAGAGCTAGCAAAAATCCTACTACAAAACCCAGACGTAATACTACTTGATGAGCCAACAAACCACCTTGACATAGAATCAATACAGTGGTTAGAGAACTTTCTTAAGCATTCATCAAGTGCAATATTACTAGTATCCCACGACAAAGTATTTATTGACTCCATCACCAACCGCACAATAGAAATATCCCTAGGTAATATCTACGACTACAAAGTAAACTACTCAAAATACTTAGAACTACGCCAAGAAAGACACGACCAACAAGTAAGAGCCTACGAAAACCAACAAAAAATAATAGAAGAAAACAAAACCTTCATCAACCGATTCCGAGCAACAGCCTCCAAGGCAACCCTAGTACAATCGAGAGTAAAGCTATTAGAGAAAATGGAAATAGTGAAGATAGACGTAGAAGACACCTCCAGCCTAAGACTTAAGTTCTCCCCTGCCCCACGCTCTAGTGCCCTTAACCTAGAAATAGAAAACCTAACCAAACACTACGGAGACCTCTTAGTACTTGACAGAGTAGGAATGGTAGTAAACAGAGGAGAAAAGATAGCATTTGTAGGCAAAAACGGAGAAGGAAAGTCCACCCTAATAAAATGTATACTAAACGAAATAGATTATAAAGGCAAACTAGAGATAGGCACAAATGTAGAAATAGGCTATTTTGCTCAAAACCAACCATCCCTCTTAGACGAAAACCTAACAGTATTTCAGACAGTAGACAACGTAGCAAAAGGCGATGTACGACTACGACTAAGAGAAATCCTTGGCTCCTTTATGTTTGGAGGCGATGCCATAAACAAACTAGTAAAAGTACTATCAGGAGGAGAAAGAAGCCGTCTAGCAATGGTCAGACTATTAATCGAACCCGTTAACCTCCTTATCCTCGATGAGCCCACAAATCACCTTGATATACCCTCAAAAGAAGTACTAAAAGAAGCAATCAAAGCCTTCAACGGCACCGCAATCATAGTATCCCACGACCGTGAATTCCTTGACGGCCTAGTTGACAAAGTCTACGAATTTGGTAACAAAAAAGTCCGTGAACACATAGGCGGCATCTATGAATTCTTAGAGAAAAAGAAACTAGAGAACTTGAATGAAGTAGGAGTGTAAAAGCAAACCTATTACGACATATACAATATTATAATCGTAGAGACGTCCAATTGGGCGTCTTTATTTGTTTAATGTGGTATTTAGATTTCCTCTATTTTTTTGTTATTGCCATTAATTCCTGTCACCACAACTTGTAGAGACGCGATTTATCACGTCTGATTTATTTAAAGCGAAGAAAGTATTTATCAATTTCATCTCTCATCTCTATTCCGACTCTTTCAAAACAATCTAATAAATCATTATAAGCACCATCTCCACCAATAAAATCCCAAAATTCTTCAGCAACTTTTAATTCTTTATCCAATTCTAACATTCCCGCCATTGTCCAACGAGAATATAGTTTAGGCTCATAAGGGTTATAAGGAATAGCAATTAGAGATAGACCAACAAATTAAGCATTTCTGTGTTGTTAAAGCCAATTACTTAGGCTCTGAATACAAAAACCAAGCCTTCAATATTAAGATGACCGAAAACCTTACTTATGTATCTCTTGGTACTAAAACTCATTTTGATAAACTCAACTCAAATGAAGTATCAATGGAAGATTTAGAAACAGAATATAACAATATTATATACTTGCAAGACCAAGGACTTGGATTAAGAGAAATTGGATTAAAACTAGGTCTTTCGCATAGCTCTGTAACAAGAAAAATAAAGAGATACGAAAAACTAAAAGAAAGTTCTACAAAAGAAAACAACTAATAAGTTAGTAGCAAAGGTAAAGAGGAACTATCAATACTTGTATTGGTGTTCCCTTTAACTACTAAAGAGTGTAACATGTAACATATATAGGCAAATGTTACAGTGATACAGTGATACACTTGGAAAATATATTAAACAATTAACGGTAATAATTACAAATAAATAAATACAAAATGTCAATAGAATTAGAAAAATACAAAGGACAGAGTTCAAGATACGTTTGTCCAAAATGTGGAAGATCAAGATGTTTCACAAGATATATTGATACAGAAACTAATCAGTATATTGATAATAGTGTGGGAATTTGCAATCATAGGAATTCTTGTGGTTATCATCTTCCTCCAAAGGCTTTCTTTGATATGAATCCAGAGAAGATAAGAGCTGAGTATAAGGCAAATAACTTCTTTGAAAAAGGATGGTTTGCTAGATAAGGATTTCAAATTAACGCAGTGTTTGTTTGGGGAGCATCTAATAAATAAATATCCAAAAAAGAAAATCATTGTACAGGAAGCTTAGGAGGGCTTAATTCGCAGCATTAGTGAATTGCAGAAAGAAAATGCTGAAACGAAGAAAGAAAACACTAGAATCAAGAGTTAATCTGCTGAAATCAAGAAAGAAATCTGTGAAATCAAGAATGGCGGAACAATTAAAAAAAAGGAGCTTAAAGACCTTAAAGACTTTAAAGACTTTAAAGACCTTAAACTTTTGACCTTTGACTTTTGACCTTAGACTTTTGACCGTTGACTTTTGATCTATGTGGCAAGGCGATAATTTTCATTTTATTATAATAAATTCTTAATAAACTACATCCTGATGATAATGCTAGATTTTTATACCCCTACTTAACAAGCAAACCTTGGAGGTAAAAAACATAGAAAACTAATATTATGCTTATTTAAATATTCGCTTTCTTTTGGTTGACGTATACTTGAATTTGTGTTTTGGGGTAATATATACAGATAACCAAATGGTTGAGTGTCTATATTATTGATTAATTGAAGTATAGATTGACTTTTTATAGTATTTAAATATGCTATAATAGATTAGATTGAGTTTTTAGGGTGATTTTATTGGTGTTCTATATAATAATAATACCTTTGCATAAGTTATTAAGACGTGAAAAATTATAAATAACTAGAAAATGAAAAAGAAGATAATACTAATTGTATTTAGTTTTCTCGTACAAATGAATCATTTAACAGCTCAAAATATATTGACTTTGAATGATTGTAGGGAGATGGCTCTGAAAAACAATAAGAGCATTAAGATTTCAGAGGAAAGACTGCTTTCTGCTCAAGAGAAAAGAAAGATTGCTTTTACTAACTTCCTTCCAAACTTTCAAGCCTCTGGGACATATCTCTATAATTCTAAGAACTTATCCCTTATGGCCGAAGATGCTCTTTTACCTGTGGGGACAATGGCTCCTGATGGTAGCTTTACTCTTAGACCTGATCAGATAGGGAATCAATTTGACCAATATGGTAGGCCTCTTGATAGGAATGGGGTGCCGTTTAATCCTGCAACAAATCCTGAAAAGATAATCTTCAAAGACTATGCCCTACTGCCAAAAGAAGCTATGGAGTTTGATATTCAAAATATATTTACTCTTGGTATTGGGTTTACTCAACCTATATTTATGGGAGGAAAGATTTTGGAGCTTTACCGCATATCTAAGATTATGGAGGAGATGGCTAAGATACAACTAGATAATTCACAGGTAAATTTGATGGTAGAGGTTGACGAGGCTTATTGGAGGGTTGTTTCTCTTGTGAATAAGTATAATTTAGCAAAGGAATACCACCAATTGCTTTTGAAGACTAGCTCCAATGTTGAGGAAATGGTTAATGAGGGTGTTGCTACTAAGTCAGATGCTTTGAAGGTAAGGGTTAAGCTCAATGAGGCTGAGATGACTCTTTCAAAGGCGGAGAATGGTCTTTCGCTTTCCAAGATGCTCTTATGCCAAATCTGCTCTATGCCTATTGATAGTGAGTTTACTCTTTCTGATGAGCTGTTAAAGCAGGAGGTTATTTTGAATAATGATATTAATATTGCTTCTGCTCTTAATAATAGGACAGAAACCCAATTACTAGATAATCTTATAGAGATATCGAAGTCCGCAGAGAGGATTGCATTTTCAAAATACCTTCCTAATATTGTTGGAACTGGTAATTACTTAGCTACAAACCCAAACACTTTTAATGGTTTGGATAAGTCATTTAAGGGTATGTTTACAATTGGGCTTGGTCTTCAGGTTCCTATCTTTCACTTTGGTGAGAATTACCGCAGTGTTAAGACTGCTAAGATTGGTGTTAGGATTGCTCAATTAGAAAAGGAAGAGGCTCTTGAGAAGATGGAATTACAGATAAATCAAATGCTGTTTAAGGTTAAGGAAGCAAATAAACAAAAGATAATGGCAGCGAATAATATTGAAAAAGCCAAAGAAAACCTTGAAAGTGCTTTGATTGGGTTTGAATCAGGTGTGATTACAACATCTGACCTAATGGAAGCACAGACTGCATATATATCGGCAAAGAGTGAGGAGATTGATGCGGAGATTAACTCCATTATGACTAATGTGTATTTGGAAAAATCGCTTGGTAATTTGAATAATAGAAAATAATATTTAAGTAAAAGAAAGAAAAGATATAGCTTTATGAAAAAGAAAGAAAGTAAGACCTTAGTAATGGGATTTATTGTATTGATATCCTCTGTTATAGTTATTGGATTGTTAGGATATTTTATACTTACACCTAGTCATATAATTCTTCAAGGTGAGTTTGAGGCAAATGAAGTTAGGGTATCGGGTAAGTTGCCTGGTAGGATATTGGAACTAAGAGCAAAAGAAGGAGAGAGAGTAACGAAAGGAGATACATTAGTAATTATTGATTCTCCTGAAATCTATGCTAAGCTAGACCAAGCACAGGCTGCAGAGGATGGAGCAAAGGCAATTAGCATGAAGGCTCAAAAGGGAACAAGAAAGGAACAGATTGCAGGGGCATTAGACCAGTTAGAAATGGCTGAGGCTGGGGAATCATTAGCTAAAAAAACCTACGATAGGATGAGTAATCTACATAAGAAAGGGGTTATATCCTCACAGAAATTTGACGAAGTAGAGACTCAGTATAAGGCTGCTGTTTCAAAAGCTAAGGCTGCAAGAAGTCAATATGAAATGGCATTAAATGGCGCTCAAGCAGAAGATAAGCTTGCTGCAAAGGCTCAAGTAAATAGAGCAAAGGGAGCTGTTAGTGAAGCTTATTCTTATTTGAGTGAAACAACACTAATTGCACCTATTTCAGGAGAGATATCGGATATTTTTCCTAAGGTTGGAGAGCTTGTTGGCTCTGGATCACCTATTATGAATATTGTTGATATGGATGATGCTTGGGTTACATTTAATGTTAGAGAGGATTTACTAAATAAGATAAAGATAGGCTCTGAGCTAAGTGCAAAGGTTCCTGCTCTTGGCAATAAAGAAATAAAAATAAAGGTAAACTATATTAAAGTACTTGGCACTTATGCAACATGGAAGGCAACAAAGCTAACTGACGAGTATGACACTCGTACTTTTGAGGTTAGGGGTATTCCTATGACAAAAGACAAGGACTTTAGACCAGGTATGAGCGTTGTAGTAAACTGGACAAAGATTAAATAATAAATACTTAAAACCATTCTATAATGGAAAAAGGAATAATTCCAGTACTAAAAAGAGAATTAAAAAAGATGGTATCTCGTCCCATATATATTATGATGACGGTATTTATTCCATTAATAATAATTTTGTTTTTCAGTACATTTCTCAATAAAGGGATGCCATCAGACTTGCCAATTGCTATGGTGGACTTAGACTCAAGCTCCACTTCTAGGCAAATTACAAGGAATATTGAGGCAGGTCAAACATGTGAAATTAAGTATAAGCTTTCAAGTTTTGAAGAAGCAAAAGACAAGATGCAAAGAGAAAACATCTACGCCTTTGTTCTAATTCCTAAGAACTTCCAAGCTGATTTACTATCGGGAAAGAATCCTCAGATTGTATTTTATACTGAATATGCTCACTACTTAGCAGGCTCTGCAACAATGAAAGAGCTAAATACAATATTAGTTACTCTTTCCTCAGGAATTAATCTAAAAATGAGACTTGCAAAAGGGGAAGAATCAGCAAAGGCTATGGCTAATGTTCAACCCATTAAGCTAGATTCACATTTGATTGGTAACCCACTAATGAACTATTCCTATTATCTTTCATCAATCATTATGCCTGGCTTGATATTCCTTATGAGCCTTATTTCTTGCATATATACTATTGGAGTGGAGCTTAAGTTTGAAACCTCAAGACATTGGCTAATTACAGCAGGGGGTTCTATGCCAAAAGCATTATTAGGAAAGCTATTGCCCTATACCTTTATCTATTCAATAATGTTAGTCTTCTCTTATTTTATAATGAATTCTGTTCTTGGCTTTCCAACAAAAGGCAATGTATTCTTAATGCTTACAGGAGGAATACTAACTATTATTTCATACCAAGCAATAGGTATATTTATTGTAGGAGTTCTGCCAATGTTAAGAGATGCTTTAAGTATAGGAGCATTCTATGGAGTCTTAGGCTTTACCATTTCAGGCTTCACCTATCCCAGTTTCGCAATGCTACCTGCCGTCAAACCCTACACATTCCTATATCCCCTAACTCAGTACTATAATCTCTATTCCAATATTCAAGTAAATGGATTAACCCTATCAGAAAGCTATATGCCATTTCTTCTGCTAATAGCCTACTGCTTGATTCCTATCTTGGTTATGTCAAGACTTAGAGCTGCACTTATTAAACTAAATTTCAAAAGGGAGTAAAATGAATATAAGATTTAGAAACATGCTTCAAAGAAACAAAGAAGCTTGGAAGGATTTATTCCATATAATAAGAAAAGAACTATATAATATTTTTACAGATAAGGGAGTATTGCTAGTTTTTATTGTTGCCTGCGTTGTTTATCCTCTTGTTTGCGGATATATCTACAATAAGGAATTGATGTATGATATGCCTATTGCAGTGGTGGATAATTCCAATTCAACACTTAGCAGAAACTATCTTCGCTCATTAGATGCTACACCAGAGGTTATGATAAAACACAAATGCAGTTCTTTACAGGATGCTAAGGACTTGCAAAAACAATCCAAAGTTCATGGTATTGTATTTATCCCAAGTGATTTTAGCAAAAATATCAACAAAGAAGAACAAGCAACAATAAGCGTTTATAATGATATGACTAGTTTCTTTTGGTATAGGAATATGGCCTTAGCTACCAATTTTACTGTTCAGGAAATGGGAAAAGAAATACAAACCCAAAGAATGGTTGAAGGGGGAAAGAATATTGAAGATGCAAAACGTTCATCTGAGCCATTCGAAGCAGTTCAACACGTATTATACAACCCAGGTGGATATCCAAGCTTTATCCTCCCAATTGTATTAATTCTAATCCTCCAACAAACCCTACTAATAGGAATAGGAATATTGGCAGGAACAGCAACCGAAAAAAACCAATTAAATACCTTAATACCAAGAGACGCTCATTATAGAGGACTATTAAGAATAATATTTGGAAGAGGGCTAGCATTTTTCATAACCTATATACCAATAATGGTTTATATGCTAATTATTGTTCCAAAGATATTTAACCTCCCACAACTTATTCCAAACATAAGCTCCTTATTCTTATTTATAACCCCATTCCTATTATCTGTTATTTTCTTAGCAATGAGTATATCCGTATTCTTCCAAAACAGAGAGAACTCAATACCTTTCTACTTATTTATGTCTATTCCTTTTGTTTTTCTTTCAGGAATGTCGTGGCCAAGAGAAGCGATGCCTAAGTTTTGGGAGCTATTCTCACATATTATCCCTTCATCCGACGCCATTCAGGGCTATTCGAGGATGATGACAATGGGAGCCGACCTTTCACAAGTATCAGTAGAATATTTCACTCTTTGGATTCTTACTGCTGTTTACTTCTTCCTTACATTTATTACCTATTCTTGGAGAATAAAAAGTGATATAAAATAGTTTTTTCGCTATTCTAAAGTCCTGAAACAAAGCCTCAAAGAAATGAATCAAAGAACCCATCTCGTGACATGGGTATGTCGCACCTCGTGACATGGGTATGTCAGCACCCGTGACATGGGTATGTGAGCATACCTGAGATGGGTATGTGAGGGACTCTGACATGGGTATGTCGTGAGTTTGAAACAAAGAAAGAAAAGTTCAGTGTAAAGGAAGAATAGTTTAGGACAAAGAAATAAGAGTTTGAAATAGAGATTTTGATGATTTTATTAGAGATTTTATCCAAAGATATGCCTTAGGACGTCTTCGACATTGGCTAAGGGGATGATTTCTATTTTAAATCTTGATGCGTCTAAGCCTTTTGTATTGTATTTTGAAATAAAGATTTTCTCAAAACCTAGTTTGTCAGCCTCGGCTATTCGTTGGTCAATTCTGGTTACTGGTCTTAGCTCTCCGCTTAAGCCTGTTTCGGCCGCAAAACAATATTGTGAACTTATGGATAGGTCTTCGGAAGATGAGATTATGCTAACTAGGACTGCAAGGTCAATGGCTGGATCATCTACTTTTATTCCCCCTGCTATATTTAAGAATACGTCTTTATTGATTAGCTTAAAGCCTCCTCTTTTCTCTAAGACTGCAAGTAGCATTGAAAGGCGACGAAGGTCAAATCCTGTGGATGTTCTTTGTCCTGTGCCATAATTGGAGTTTGCAACTAAGGCTTGGGTTTCAATTAAGATTGGACGAGTTCCTTCCATTGTGGCTGCTATGGCTGTGCCGCTAAGTGCTTCATCTCTTTGTGAAAGGAGGATTTCGGAAGGGTTATTTACTTGTCGTAGTCCTGTGGATTGCATCTCGTAAATTCCTAGTTCGCTTGTGGAACCAAAACGATTTTTTACTGAACGTAGCATTCGGTAGCCATAATGTCTATTTCCCTCAAATTGAAGTACTGTATCAACAATATGTTCTAAGATTTTTGGCCCTGCTATTGCACCATCTTTTGTTATATGACCTACTAAGAAAAATGCAATTCCTTCTTTCTTGGCATACATTTGTATTTCCCCAGCACATTCTCTTATTTGCGATATGCTACCTGGCGATGAGTCGATTGAGTCTGTGGTAATTGTTTGTATTGAATCTATGACTATGATTTGTGGTTTGAGGTCTTGGGCATGTTGAAATATGGATTGTATATTTGTTTCGGTTAAAATAAAGCAGTCTTCGTTCTCTCCCTCTACCCTATCTGCTCTCATCTTAATTTGTTGTAGGCTTTCCTCTCCACTAACGTATAGTATTTTTCTTCCTTTGCAGTTAAGGGCAACTTGAAGCATTAGAGTACTTTTCCCAATTCCTGGTTCTCCTCCAACCAAAACAACAGAGCCTTTTACAAGTCCTCCTCCCAGCACTCTGTTTAGCTCAATATCTTTAGTATTTATCCTTTCTTCTTGGGAAAATCTTATTTCGTTTACTGGCTGTGGCTTTGATGAGGACTTGTTTTTCTTAGTATTGAACTTACTATCTCCTTCTCTTTGTACTACTTCCTCAACATAGGAGTTCCAAGCACCACATTGAGGGCATTTTCCTATCCAACTTGAAGACTGTGCTCCACATTCCTTACAAAAAAAAACTGTCTTAACTTTCATTTATCTTCTAACTTGGTCGTGCATCAATCTTATATCTCATCTCTTTTTGATAGGAGAACTTTTTTTGGTCTTTTAAGTATTTCTTATGATAGGGTCCGTAAGGGAAGTCCATAAAAACTGACCTTTGCATTTGAAAGCAGGTTCCAAAAAGAGGTATTGTCCTTTGATCCATTTCATAAGTATCTTTCGACTTATTTACTTTATAGGGAGGGATTGGGCTGTCGTAGTTAAAGTCTGCCCTTCGATAAAATAGAGTGTCTGTTGAGGTGGTTGATAATAAGGCATATTCTGCAACGGAGTTAATATTTGTTGACCACCATGGCTTACTTAGAGAATAGATTGTTACAAACATTACTGCATCTGCTCCAAATTCTTCTTTATATTTTCTTATCTCGTTGGGTTTAACGTATTGAGAAGAGAACATTGTGTCTTTCTTATGTTTGTTGAGTGTCATCATTGTTGGAATAACATAATAACCTCTTTGGGATAGCTCTTTTGAAATGTTTATAAGATACATCTCAGATGCATAATCATTTTTAGAACGATTCCATGGATAAATAAGTAGTATTGATTTTGGTTTTTCAGAATACATCTTAGGATAAGAAATAATCCTATCAACTCTTTTTGGGAAGAAATGGTAGTATTTCTTTTTTATAAAGCTAAGGGTGTCGCCTCTTGCAATCTTATCCTCTTTTTCTCTCTCTTTCTTTATTTTCTTTATTTCTTTCTTGGACAAAAGAGTAATATTTGTATCTATTATTACTTCTTTCTTTTCCCCAGTTATCTCGGCAATAACATCCTCAGTTTGGTCTACATCTTCGGGCATGTTCTTGTCGATTATCTTTTTTGCAACATCACAACTTATAAAAAGAAATACTATTGATATTAATAATAATGCTTTTTTCATAGTTCAAGAGTTTTTATAAGTGCGTCAATATAGGTTTGAGATTCAGGGTATATAACTGCTTCCTTAATAAGATATTCTTTTGCTTCTACGGTTTTTCCTTGTAAATAAAGAAGATAACCATATTCAGCACAAGCCCCCGGAGGTGGGAGTTTGCGTTTACCTTTTGGTGAATCAACTATCTTGGTGTATTTTCTTGAAAACCTCTTCATCTCCTTTTCAGAAAAATCTGTTGTGCTATAAGCATATAAAAGATTATCGTAATCGTAATACTTATATAACTCATTGGAACAAGAGGACAAAAACAAAATGCTAATAATAATAAAAAAAAGTTTCTTCATATAAAAACCGTTATAATTCAATGTCCAAAGGTAATAATTTATTTTATAATAAGAACTAGCTCTATGCTTTTTCAGCAAACATCTTTGTAGCTCTTTTAAATATACCATTCATATAAGCTATTGCAATTCCATAATTAGAGATAGGAACCTGTGCTTGAATGATTGTTAGTAGCCTACTTTTTAATTGTTTTTCTGTTGCAACACATCCACCACATTGAATAACCATTGCATAATCTGTAATTGGGCGTGGAAAAGGGGTAAGTCCTGATGCAATTTCAAATTCAAGCTTTTTCTTAGTGTAATTTGTTATTAGTTTTGGTAGCTTAACCCTACCTATATCTTCACAAGTTGGTTGGTGGGCACAAGACTCTAACATAAGAATCCTATCTCCATCTTTCAAACTATCAAGCTTTGGTGTGCCCTTAACATATTCATCAAATGCACCCTTGAGTCTTGCCAAAACAATGGAGAAACTTGTTAGTAGTATCTTATCATCAACAACCTTATTCACAAAATCGAAAACTTGGCTATCAGCAATAACCAAATCAGGCTTAGTATAAACATTCTTTAATACATATTCAAGCTCTGTTTCCTTAACAACGATTGTTATTGCATCGTTATCTAAGACATCTCTTATAAGTTGGACTTGAGGCAAAATAAGTCTTCCCTCTGGTGCTGCACTATCAATTGGTGTTACTAGTAGGACTACATCGTTTTTCTTAATAAGTCCGCCTAATATTCCTTTTTTCTGATAAGCTCTTGGAGGGATTGTTTCTACTATTTTCTTTGTAAGAGCTGCTGTTGTTTTTGGATTATCGTGAGCAAACTCAACTATCTTTTTCTTATACTTCTTTTCAATTGTTGCTTTGAGGTCTCTTCTTATTGGAGACAAGTCGCTCTTTGTGTATATCAAGACATAAGGGAGATTAAACTTCTTGCATTCTCCAATTAATTTGTCTTCTTCCTCACCGAAATCATTATTAAATGTTATTAGTGCAAGGTCTATTTGGGCGAAAATCTCTAGTGATTTTTCTATTCTCTTCTTTCCTAATGCGGACTTGTCATCAATTCCTGCGGTATCTATAAGAACAACAGCTCCAATACCTTTAATCTCCATTGATTTCTTGACAGTGTCGGTTGTTGTGCCTGCTTGAGAACTTACAATTGAAATTTCTTGTCCTACAAGCTTGTTAATTAAAGTACTTTTCCCAACATTACATCTTCCAAATACTCCAATATGTGGTTTTGTTTCTCTTGGCTTGTTCATAACTTAATATTTTTTTGCAAACTTACACATTAATTTTTTATTACTCTTATGCCACAAAATAAAAAGAGCAATAAAGAAAAAGAGATTGTATTGAAATATTATTCCTACAATCTCTTTCTATAAATTTTAATCAATAATCTAATTTCATATAGTAGTACCCTCTTGATTGTCTTCAATATAATGAAGGAATCTGATATTTGCTACATACATATTTAAAAACATAAATAAGAATTGAGAAGTAATAGAAAGTAAAGAAAGGTCTTGCACAGAAAAATCAATATATGAACATACGGCAACAACAATCATAATAATGGCAGTAATAATTAAAAGTATCAAATAGCGTTTTTTACTTTTAATTATCTTTTCCTTACTGACCTTGCTTTTAATGTATGATTTGTAGGTTTGTATCCCTAATATTGTCCAAAACACAAGAAATACCATACTTATTATTATCCACATTGTTACCATATTACTTAAGCTTTAAGAATACATTACATATGCAAACATATAAACTTATTTTTAATCTACCAAATACTCCAATATGTGGCTTTGTTTCTCTTGGCTTGTTCATAACTAAATATTTTTGCAAACTTACACATTAATTTTTTATTAGTATATTTGCAGGCTAATTTAAATAGATAAAGATGGCAAATATTAATATGAATTTCTCTAACGACAACCCTCCAATAAATAGCCAAAGGTTTTGGGTTAAGACATTGATAATGACAATATCAATCTTCATCACTTGCCAATTGTTTTCTCTTGCAATAGTAGAGAATATTGGTTACGCCCTCTTAGCTGCAATAATTATCAGTCTTCTTAATGCTTTCCTCAAACCTATATTAGTATTATTATCACTCCCCTTGATTGTTTCAACCCTGGGTCTTTTCAACTTAGTAATTAATGCTTTAATAGTTTATATTACAAGCCTTATTCTTGGTGCAGGCTTTGTGGTTGAGAAGTTTTTTGATGCAGTTGTTTTTAGTATTCTTATAACCTTTTTTAGCTTTGTGATTGATATATTAATCAAGTTGCATCAGGCTAAGAAACAATTTGAAAACACTTTCAAGAACCAAGGTGAAAATAGAATTGATTACGAAGAAAAGGTTGGATTTACTGATTACGAAGATGTAACAGAAGAAGATAAAGAAGATAAAGATGACGAGTAATTTACAAAAAAACCAAAGAAATCAATATGAGAACAATTGAACATATATATGAGTTATCAGAGTATATTGAAAACATAAGACAAGAAGGGAAATCTATTGGATTAGTTCCAACAATGGGAGCATTGCATAGTGGTCATATTTCGTTAATTGAAACGGCAAGGAAAGAAAATGATATTATTGTATGCAGTGTTTTTGTTAATCCTATCCAGTTCAATAACAAGGAAGATTTAATGAAGTACCCTCGCGATATTGAAAGAGATAGAAAACTTTTAGAAGAAAATGGATGTGATGTTTTGTTTTGCCCATTAGCTGAAGAAGTTTATCCTGAAGAAGCAAAGGAAAGCTTTTCATTTGGAAAGCTGGAAGAGGTTATGGAGGGAGCTCAAAGGCCAGGACATTTTAATGGGGTTGCAATTATTGTTAGCAGATTATTTGATTGGGTAAGACCTCATAAAGCATATTTTGGAGAAAAAGACTATCAGCAACTAGCAATAATCAAAGATATGGTTTCACAGCTAAACTCTCCTGTTGAAATTGTTGCTTGCCCTATTGTTAGAGAAGAAGATGGCTTAGCAATTAGTTCAAGAAATGTTAGATTAAGCGAGAAGGCAAGAGAGATAGCTCCAAGGATTCATCAGATTCTTAAGAAATCCTCTTCAATGAAAAATGATGTATCTATATCTCAAATCAAAAGCTTTGTTGTTAATGAGTTTAAACTTGTCAAAGACTTTGAATTAGAATATTTTGAAATAGTTGATGACAAGACTCTTCAGCCAATAATCAAAAAAGGAGATAACGGAGTTGTTGGTTGCATTGCTGTTTGGTTAGATGGAGTTAGGCTTATTGATATTGTAAGATACTATTAAAAAAGCTAAATTGATATAGCAAACTGCTCCCATATCATTTATTTTGCAGACCTTTGCAAATTGTTAGCTATGCCTTTTTGAGTATAAATAACAAAGAAAAGATTAAGAAATTATTAAGAAAGAAATATATCATTATGAAACAATTAATTGAATGTGTTCCTAATATTAGTGAAGGACGTGACCAAAATATCATCAAACAAGTAGTTGATGAAATAGAGAAAGTTGAAGGCGTTAAATTATTAGACGTTGATCCAGGTGCTACAACAAATAGAACTGTTATTACATTTGTGGGAGAACCAAAGCAAGTTGTAGAAGCTGCTTTTAGAGTAATAAAGAAAGCTAATGAGCTAATTGATATGAGACATCACCATGGCGATCACCCTCGTTTTGGTGCTACTGACGTTTGTCCTTTGGTTCCTGTTGCTAATATTAGCATGGAAGAAGTGGCAGAGTATGCAAGAGAACTAGGAAAAAGAGTGGGTGAGGAATTAGAAATCCCTGTTTATCTTTATGAAAATGCAGCCCTTGAGCCTAAGAGAAGGAACCTTGCTAATTGTCGTCAAGGAGAATATGAAGGATTAAAAGATAGAATATCTAGTGAAGACTGGAAGCCTTGCTTTGGCCCAAGTGTTTGGACTGATAAGGTTGCAATTTCAGGAGCTACTGCAATTTCCGCAAGAGATTTCCTTATTGCAGTTAACTATAACCTTAATACTACATCTACACGTAGAGCTAATGCAATTGCTTTTGACGTAAGAGAGAAAGGTCGCCCTGCAAGAGAGGGAGGGAAACCTAATGGAAAGAAATTAATGGACGAGAATGGTAATCCAATAAATATCCCTGGAACATTGAAAGGAACTAAGGCTATTGGTTGGTTTATTGATGAATATAAGATTGCTCAAGTTTCTATGAATATTACCAATATCTCAGAAACACCTCTTCATATTTGCTTTGAAGAAGTTTGTAAGAAAGCTGGTGCAAGAGGTATAAGAGTTACTGGTGTTGAAATTGTTGGGGTGGTTCCTAAGAAAACCCTTATAGATGCTGGTAAGTATTATCTTGCAAAACAACAACGTTCACTTGGAGTTGACGATAAAGAACTTATTAAGATTGCAATCAAATCAATGGGCTTGGATGATTTAAAACCTTTTATCCCTGAAGAAAAGATTATTGAATACTTAATTGAAGACAAGACAAAGAAGAAATTGGTTGATATGACTTGCGCTGATTTTGCTAACGAAACAGCATCTGAGAGTCCAGCTCCTGGTGGTGGTTCAATAGCAGCTTATATGGGTTCTCTTGGAGCTTCACTTGCAACAATGGTAGCTAATCTTTCCTCTCATAAAGCAGGTTGGGATGAAAGATGGGAAGAATTTTCAATAATAGCAGAAAAAGGACAAGCCATAAAAGACGAATTAATCCACCTTGTTGATGAAGACACAAATGCTTTCAACAAAATAATGGATGCTTTTGGCTTACCAAAGAAAACTGAAGAAGAAAAAGCAGCCAGAACAAATGCAATTCAAGAAGCAACAAAATATGCAATAGAAATACCATACCGTACACTTTGCAAATCATTTGAAGTATTTGAAATATGCCAAGCAATGGTAGAAACAGGAAACCCTAATTCAGTAACAGATGCAGGAGTTGGTATTCTTTGTGCAAGAGCTGCTTGTTATGGAGCATTTATGAATGTTAAGATTAATGCATCTTCACTTGATGATAAGGCTTTTGTTAATGACCTTATTGCAAAGGGACAAGCTTTAATTGAAAAGGCAGATACTATTGAAAAAGAATATACTGCACGAGTAATGAAACAAATTAGCGAATAATAATAATAATATATTGAAAGCATATTTATTAGTAGCCTTAGGAGGAGCAATTGGTTCTGCTTCAAGATACGGGATAAGCGAATTGTTTTATCATAGAACAAATCAAACTTTTCCTTGGGCTACTCTTTTTGTTAACCTTGCTGGATGTTTACTTATTGGTTTATTGATTGGTGCTGCTCAAAGGTATCAATTCTTAAACCATAATTCTATAAAAGCTTTTTTCCTTATTGGACTTTGTGGTGGCTTTACAACATTCTCAACCTTTTCTGTTGAAACCCTACGACTATTCCAAAACTCACAAAACATTCAAGCAATTGCATATATTATAATGAGTATAGTATTAGGGTTAGCCCTTACATTCTTGGGTTATATTCTAATTAAATAAATAAAATAATAAGTAATACTAACGGCTTGCAATTATTTTCACAGCAAATGAAACAAACAAGCCATAAATTACGTTGATTAAATAGTTTTAGGAGATAACTCTAACAATATTGTAAACGAGATATTTCTTAAATTAAGTGATAACCAAAACATAGTAAATGTTAAATTCAAAAACCCTGCACGAAGTTTTGCAGTATAGTGTTAAGACTTTTGCAAACAACCCTTTAATGGCTTTTGTTGGCGATAAGCCAATAACATATTCTGAATTCTATTTGAAAGTTCAAGAAGTTCAGGATATATTAGTTTCAAAAGGTATTGGTCACCAAGATAAGGTTGTTATTCTTGGTGAAAACAGTCCTGCGTGGGCAATTGCTTATTTTGCAATTGTTGATATGGGAGCAGTTGTTGTTCCTCTCTTGCCTGACTTCACTAAGGATGAAATAACAAATTGCATAAACCATTCCGATGCAAAGCTTGCCTTTGTTTCAGAACGTTTGAATCCAAAAACGGATAAAGATGCTTACTCAAATATTGAAACAATAATAAGACTTGATAACCTTGAAATAATAAACGAAAAAAAGAATTTGTCAGTTGGAACTAAGACAATACCAACCCCAGAGGACCTTGCAGTTATTATTTATACCTCAGGCACATCTGGTTTTAGCAAAGGAGTAATGTTAACTCATGGCAACTTGGCTTCACAACTACTACAGATACATCATATTTGGCCTATAAACGAAAAAGATGTTTATCTTTCAGTGCTTCCTCTTTCACATACATTTGAAAACACCTTAGGGCTTCTAACTGGAGTTATGAAAGGTGCATCAATGTATTATCACAACAAACTACCTATATCAACTACCTTTATGACAAGTGTAAAGATAGTTAAACCTACTACTCTACTTACAGTACCTCTATTTATTGAGAAGGCATACAAGAATATTATTAAACCAGAACTAGAGAAAACTGCTATGAGGAGAATACTTCTTACAAGTAGTCTTTTCAAAAGAATAATGTATCGCAAAGCTTCGAAAATGTTATATGAAACCTTCGGAGGTAGACTAACATTCTTTGGTATTGGAGGAGCAAAACTTGATGGAGAAACAGAGCTTTTCCTCCGCCTTGGCAAGCATTTCCCTTATGCAATTGGATATGGACTGACAGAAACTGCACCATTGGTTATTGGAGCAAACCCTAATCAAGTTTCTTGGCAAACAATGGGATTTCCTGTTTTGAATGTAGAGGCTAAGATTATGGATATAAACCCAGAAACCCAAGAAGGAGAATTATGGGTTAAGGGTCCAAATATTATGAAAGGTTATTATAAGAACCCAGAACTTACAGAATCAGTTCTAACAGAAGATGGTTGGTTTAAGACAGGTGACTTAGTAACTGAAAAAGCAGGACGATACGAAGTTAAAGGAAGATTGAAGAATGTTATTGTAGGGTCAACAGGAGAAAACATATATCCTGAAGAGATTGAGATGGTGCTTAACCAAGACAAACTTATACTTGAAAGCGTGGTTATTGAAAGAAATGGCAAATTAGTTGCTATGGTTCAATTTAACCCAGCGGAGCTAGAAAAGAAAATGATTATCTATAAGGACGATGCTACAAAGGCTTACGATCACTTAAAGAAAGACCTCTTAAAAGCTGCTAACGAAAAACTTAACCGTTTCTCAAAACTATCCCTAATTGTTGAAGCAACAACAGAATTTGAGAAAACAGCTACCCTAAAAATCAAAAGATATTTATATAAGTAGATTTAGTAATAATAACTCTTCGTATTAATTTACTGAAACGCCGTTTTAATTTATTGAAACGGCGTATTAATTTTCTAAAGTGGCGTTTCATTTAAGGTAGTTGTAGGGATTATTTATTATCTTTGCAAGTTAATAATTTACAAATCAGATTTAATAATAATGAAGAGAAGTCTTTCTAATAAGAAACTCACTTATATACTTGTTCTTGCTTTTATTCTTATAAGCTTATTTCCTTTATTTGGTTTCTTAGGCTCATTACCTCTAAGGACTTGGGACGAAAGCAGATTGGCAGCATCGGCTTATGAAATGACTCAGTCAAGCAATCCACTTGTTGTAACATTTAACAATCAGCCTGACCATTGGAGCGTTAAACCACCTTTAACCATTTGGGCTCAAGCCCTAAGCATTAAGATTTTTGGAGTTAATGAAATTGCTGTAAGACTTCCCTCTGCCCTATCTATATTGTTTTTGGGTATTATAGTTATTATACTTTTTAGCAAGATAAACAAACCATGGGTCGGATTCTATGCCAGTCTTATAATAATATGTAGTAAAGGACTACTCTACTATCACTGTGGGCGGAATGCCGATTACGATGCTATGCTTACATTGTTTGTTATCTCTTATGCTATTTCTTTATTCGTTTTCACTGAAAATAGGCAGACGAAATACTATTTGCTTTTCTTCTTGTTCTTAATTTTAGCCACCCTAACAAAAGGGGTTCAAGCTCTTATACCTCTTCCTTTTATATTTCTTTACATTCTTTTCAGAAAACAATTACTTGATCTTCTTAAAAACAAGTTTACCTATATTGGAATTGGAGCTTTCGTTCTTTTAATTGGAGGTTATTATTTCGGAAGAGAGATATTTGACAATGGATATTTGAAAGCTGTTTATGAAAATGAACTTGGAGGGAGATACCTTACTGTATTGGAGGGACATCGTCAGGATAAAGACTTCTATTTTTGGGAATTAAAAAATAATCTCTTCACTTATTTCTTTTGGCTACTACCTTTTGCATTGGTTTTCAATCTAATTGTTAAAGATAAACCATCAAGAAGAATAAGTAATTTTGCTTTTGGAATTGTGCTAACTATTTTCATTGTCATAACAATTGGAAAAACAAAACTAACTTGGTACGCCTTCCCTATCCTTCCTTTCCTTGCGATTATTATTGCAACATCTTTCAACACAATTCAAGCTTGGATTTTAAGCCTTACAAAGAATAGGATACTAGGTATTACAATAATCATATTTGTTTTACTTGCTGTCTTTATTTCTCCTTACAAAGAAGTCGTTAAACACTTCTATAAGCCAGGAGAAGGTGATTATGAGCCTTATTATTCACGACATGTGATTATGAAAAAGATAATCAAAAAAGAATTAACTTACGACGATAAAGTAGTTTATATTAGTGAAGATAATCAACAAGATGTCTATTTCTATCTTTATGCAATGAATCATTATGGAATTGCAAACCAAAAAAAAGATATTCATAAATTGGAGGTTGGAGAAACAGTTCAAATTAATGAACCAGAGATTGATGAAAAGATAAAATCAGTTTTTGAATACGATGTTCTATACCACCATGTTCAAAGTAAGATTGTTAGATTAACGGCATTAAAAGAAGAAAATAAATAATTGAAAAACATGGACATATCAGTTGTAATACCTATTTATAACGAGGAGGGGAATATTCCTCTAATGTATGAAAGAATGACAAAGGTCTTATCGCAAATTAGCTCTGACTATGAAATTATCTTTGTTAACGATTATAGTAAAGACTCATCTCTTTCAATGATTAAGAACTTGGCTAAAAAGGACGAACACGTAAAGTATTTGAGTTTTAGTCGTAATTTCGGTCACCAAGTTGCTGTATCGGCTGGCTTAGACTTCTCAAAGGGAGATGCTGTTGCCATTATTGATGGTGATTTGCAAGACCCACCTGAGCTAATTACGGATATGTACGAAAAATACAAAGAAGGCTATAAGGTTGTTTATGCAAAAAGAAGTTCAAGAAAGGGAGTAAATGTTTTTAAGAAGATGGCATATAAGCTTTTCTATAGAATATTAGATATACTGACCGATATAAAAATACCTTTAGACACAGGAGATTTCCGTTTAATTGATAGGGTAATAATAAAACATCTCCAAGAAATGCCAGAAAGGAATAAGTTTATTAGAGGACAAATTGCATGGATAGGATATAAGCAAACCTTTGTGGAATACGATAGAGATGCAAGATTTATGGGAGAAACAGGGTATTCATTCTCCAAACTTATGAAATTGGCTATTGATGGTATTACAGGGTTTTCCTCAAAGCCATTGAAGATAGCAAGCAATATGGGAATTATTGTTTCAGCATTTTCATTTTGCATTATTGTTTACGCTCTAATCTCTCAATACGTTATGCACACTCCCCCAATAAGAGGTTGGGCATCCCTTATTATTTCAGTCTCTTTCATTGGAGGAGTTCAGCTAATTGCAATTGGAATAATAGGAGAATATATTAGTAGAATAAATAATGATGTTAGACAGAGACCACTCTATATTATTGAAGAAAGCTCTAAGAAAGAGGAAGAAGACAAGTTAATAAAAGAAAATTAAGACCATAATAATATGACCTATACTGATAAAGAAAATAAATTTAAACGCCATACCGTTACCACAGCCCTTCCTTATGCTAACGGACCTATTCATATTGGACACCTTGCAGGGGTTTATGTTCCTGCAGATATATACGTGCGTTATCTTCGCTCAATGAAGGAGGATGTAATATTTATTGGCGGAAGTGATGAACACGGTGTGCCGATAACAATTAAGGCAAGAAAAGAAGGAGTTAGTCCTCAGGTTATTGTTGATAGATATCATAGTATTATTAAGCAATCCTTTATTGATTTTGGTATTACTTACGATATTTATTCTCGCACCTCATCCCCTACTCATCATAAGACAGCATCCGATTTCTTCACAAAACTATATTCCCAAGGTAAGTTTATTGAACAAACCTCCAACCAATACTACGACGAAACAGCTAAGGCATTCTTAGCAGATAGATATATTACAGGCACTTGCCCTCATTGTGGAAACGAAAAAGCTTATGGCGACCAGTGTGAAAGCTGCGGAACATCACTTAGTGCTAACGATTTAATTAATCCTAAATCCACACTAAGCGATTCAGTTCCTGTCTTAAAAGAAACTAAGCATTGGTTTTTGCCACTAAATGATTACGAAGGTTTTATGAGGGAATGGATTTTAGATTCTCATAAGGAATGGAAACCTAATGTATATGGACAATGCAAGAGTTGGATTGACCAAGGCTTGCACCCAAGAGCAGTAACAAGAGACTTAGATTGGGGAGTGAAAGTTCCACTCAAAGATGCAGAAGGTAAGGTTCTCTATGTTTGGTTCGATGCTCCAATAGGTTATATATCAAACACCAAAGAGCTTCTTCCGAATGATTGGGAGAAATGGTGGAAAGACAAAGAAACTAAGCTAGTTCATTTTATTGGAAAGGATAATATAGTATTCCATTGTATTATTTTCCCTGCAATGCTTAAGGCAGAGGGATCGTATATATTGCCTGAAAATATTCCAGCAAATGAATTCCTTAACCTTGAATCCGATAAGATTTCAACCTCTAAGAACTGGGCTGTTTGGTTACACGAATACCTTGAAGATATGCCAAACAAACAAGATGTTCTTCGTTATGTACTATGTGCAAATGCACCGGAGACGAAAGATAATGACTTCACTTGGAAAGACTTTCAAACAAGAAACAATAGCGAACTTGTAGCAATTCTTGGCAATTTCATAAATAGAACAATAGTCCTAACACATAAGTATTTTGAAGGCAGAGTTCCAAAAAGAGGAGAGCTAAACCAATTAGATATTCAAACAATAGAAGAAATTAAAACCTTCCCAGAAAGAATTGGAGTGAATATTGAACATTATAAATTCCGTGAAGCACTTACTGAAATGATGAACCTAGCTCGCCTTGGCAATAAATACCTAACAGAATGCGAGCCATGGAAGACCTATAAAACAGATATCGCTCGCACAGAAACCTCAATAAATATCAGCCTTCAAATCTGTGCCAACCTACTAACCCTTTGTGAGCCATTCCTTCCTTTCACCTCCGCAAAACTCCAAAGAACACTAAACCTAAGACCAACACCATGGTTTGAAGCAGGAAGAGATGATATCCTAAAACAAGGACATAAGATTGAGGAAGCAGAACTTTTATTTGAAAGAATTGAAGATGCAACAATTGAAGCACAAGTTCAAAAACTCCTTGACACAAAGAAAGACAACGAAAAGTCAAACTACGTTCCATCATCTCAAAAAGATAATATAGAATTTGATGATTTTGCAAAGATGGATATAAGGACAGGCACAATTATTGAAGCTGAGAAAGTTCCAAAGACAAAGAAACTCCTAAAACTCCTAATCGATACAGGCATTGACCAAAGAATAATTGTTAGTGGAATAGCAGAGTACTACGATCCAAAGGATATAGTAGGCAAACAAGTCTCCGTTCTTGTCAATCTTGCACCCAAAGACCTTAAAGGAATCAAATCCCAAGGTATGATTCTAATGGCAGAAGACCTAGATGGCAAATTAGTTTTCGTTTCTCCTACCCAAAATGTAGTTAACGGCTCAGAAATTAAATAGAATCAAGTATTAATTTCACCAATCAAAGAAATAAAACAGTAAGGTGCCACCTTACTATATGTAACCTGCCACCTTACTCATAGTAACCTGGCAGGTTACTTATTTAAAACAAAGACTTAGAAAAATAATACTTGATTTCAGTAAATTTATACTTCATTTCGATAATTATATTTAACTTATCACCCCAAAACTCGTTATTTGAGGTAAGAATTTAACTTAAAAAAACAAATTAGAATTAATTCCAATACTTATAAGATATAGTAATAGCAATGGTTTCATAAAGTATTAAAATATTTTTCATAAAATTACTTCGTAAAAATTTGCGTGTTAATATTTTCCTTTCTATATTTGCCCAATAGAATTATATAGAAGGCAAATCAAGATGTTAACACTTTATCGCATAAAAGTCACTGTATTATATATTGTAGGAATATTTTTTCTCTGCAAAAATAAATTCATTAAGCGATAGGTGTTTGTTATGTGCAGACACCTAAAAGATTTTGGGAACTATATAAACATATCCCTTTGATTATTCATAATCAAAAAAATCAACACACATAAAAACGTAAACGTCAATTAATAAATCATTAATTGATATTATCAATAAAATAAAACAATGAAGAATAATGAAAAAAACATTATTATTTATTGCATTTATAATGATGACATTTATTATAAATGCACAGTCAGGTTGCAATGTTTTTATAACGAGTAGCTTTGACTCAAAATGTGTATTGACCGATGAAAAGGACAATATATTAATAGAAAATGGAGAAGCAATGTTGGCTTGTAAAGAAAGTACTGTCATTTATTCTGCAATAAGTCCCGATGCTGTATTATATCAATGGACTATAATAGGACAATCTAGTTATAGTACAAATGGAAATACGGTTACAATAAACTGGAGTAATGGGAATGTAGGAAAAGTTACAGTTCAAATAACAACATCAAATGGACAAACTTGTGATGCTACAAAGGATATCTTTTTGATAGAAAAACCGCAAATAGGCTCATCTTCTATACCAAGTTATAGATGGGAAAATGGAATAAAGGTAATAGAAATTTGTTTAGGAGAAACGATAGTCTTTACTAACGAGTCTGCCACTAGTAATACAGATTTAACAGGACATTATTGGGAAAGCATCTATAGTACAGCATCCTCTGAAAATTACACCATAGAAAATGTTATGCAAGACACTAAAGTATATCATAAGATAATTAATAATTGTGGATGTGAAGATGATGAAATGTATGAAATAAGGATAATGGGAGGTGAAAAGCTTGAATTATCTTGTTATGGAACAACTTGTGAGAATACAACAGTTACATACGAAGCATTAAATGGAAATTGTAGTGATTATAATTGGTTCGTGGAAGGAGGACAAATAATTTCAGGGCAACATAGTCCAAAAATAACAATACAATGGGGAAGTCCACAATGTGGTTATGGAGTCTTAGGCTTGGACGGAGGACTTTGCAATAATTTTTGTCCAAAACTTATGTCAGTTAAAATACCGATAATAACAAATAATGCAGAAATAAAAGGTCAAATCACAGCATGTGTAGGCGAAGTAGCATTATACTCATTAACATTATGGGGAAGTACAGAATATACATGGACAATAACACCAAGTATAGGAGTAAGTCAAAGTCATTATGATAATGCCAATCAAACCCTTCTTACATTTAACTCCCCAGGCACCTATCAACTAAGTGCAACATATAAGTGTGATTTTTTAGAATGTGGACCATTTACCTCACAAACCAAGACAATTACAATAAAACCTGAATTGAAAATAAGTAGTGAAAATGAAAATATATGCTTAGGACAAGCCGCAACATTTACATTGAACAATACTACCATTAGTGCAAGATGGAGAGTATATAATGCAAATAATCAGCAAGTATATACTACCCTAACAAATAGTTTAACCTATACCCCAACATCAGCAGGGAAATATAAAGTTACAGCAGAACATGCAGACTATTGTAATGTGGCAGAATTTTTGTTTAACGTAAAGGATCCACCACCAGCACCAACAAATGCAGAAATAACTAATGGAATTGTTTCTGTATGTCCTAATAGTTCTATAATTTTAAACGGCACACCAAGTTCCCCTCTATATAGTTTAATATGGGAACCAACCACCACAGCAGGAACCCCAACAGAAGTGGGAGGTAATAAAGCTACAATAACTTTTGGAAGTAATATATGTGATGTAAATGTTTATCATTACGACAAAGAATTAGGTTGTCGTTCTGCAGCATATGTGCAACAAATACAATTATTCACATTAGCTAATGTAAATTTACCACAAACAACTCAAGCATGTGCTGGTTCAGTTATGGAATTCATGAATAATGAAGTACCAAATCAAAGTCCTAATGTATTGTATGAATGGACAGTAATTCCACAAAATGCAGCAACAATAGAAGGGAGTAAAATAAGTAATAATATTAAACTATTAGTTAATAATTTAGGAGCAGGTTCTAATACATTTACAATAACGCTAAAACGTTCATATTGTACAACTCTATTTGAAGAAACAATAATAACCGTAACTGTGGTATCTCCGCCGACAACTGCACCATCAATTATTTCTCCAAATTCAAGTTGTATAAATACAAGTGTTCCATTTACTTTAGCAACAACACCTTTTGGCGTTTACGATTGGACAGTTGACAATACTATAAATTATTCTGGGGTTACAAACATTAATCATACATTTTCTATATCAGGGAATCATTTAGTAGAATTGGCATATAAACCATACCAATTTTGTCCAAGTGTAGTTTCATCAACCATAATAAATATTGAAAGTGCACCTCCTTTTCAATATTTAAGAGGAAATGGAGGTCAAGGAACAACAATAGATATTTATCCTCCTATTCCAACATCTGCAAATCCTAATACTCCTGATTATTTAATATACTGGGAGTATAATGGAAATCCTATTAATGGTTATAGTGCAGGGGGAAATCCAGCAGTATGTACAGAAACAGCAAGTGGATGTGCATCCATTCCTTATATGGGTGATGGGGAATATTGCTGTAGGGTTGTTAGTTACAACTCAGGGTGCGAAATTGAACATTGCAAAACAGTTCCTTCTCCAACTAATCCAGGAGTAGACCCCCCATGCTTAAATCTCCCTTTGAGTGTTGTTTCAAATACTCTCTGCACAGATCAAAAGATAAGAATTCAAGCAACGAATCCTACATCAAATACTGTTTCTTGGTCTGTGAATCCTCCTAGAGGTCTTATCTCTGACCCTTCAAGCAATCCTACTGATATACAATTTAATAGTGTAGGAAACTACACTATCGTTGGATCCGTGTCTGATGGGATAAATTGCTACACAGGAACATATGGAATCACAGTATCTTGTATTTTAGATTTAGAATTAGAATATGATTGTGTTAACCATAAAGTAATAATCCATGATAAATCTGAATATTTAAATCCAGCTAATGTAGGACAAAGAACATGTACACTTACAGGAGGAGGACAAAATCAAACTCTAACTATTCCAGCAGGATATTTCGACGTAGAAAGTAATGTTATATCTCTTCCAACTACAGCTACAACATATACCGTTACAATTAGTTATGATAATTGTCAGAAATCAAAGACCATAACACTTTCCCCTCCATTTACTTCAATGACTATTGCAACAAATCTTAGCTCTTCATCTCCATATAACTCGTGCAATAATAATCCTATTCAACTTCAAGTAACAACACAACCAATAGGTTCTTCAAATACAATAAATAAAATACATTGGAATTTTGATGATGGTTCAACTGTAGATGCAGTAGGAAATACTGTTTATCATACTTTTGCAAATCGGACTAATCCTTACTCAGTTACAGCCACAATAACAGATGCAAATAATTGTTCCAATATTGCAGGTGCAATAAGTATTACACCACATACAGATGATTTTGCAAGTGGAACATTATATCCTTATAGTGCTAAAGTTTGTGAAGGTTCTGCAAGGCAAATAAGATTTACTCCACAAACTGCAAACAGTTACCAATGGTATGCTCCTTTAAATCAAACTACAACTTATTATGCCAATAATGTATTCCATACAGGTGATTATACAGTTTTAGCTACAAATAATAATGGTTGTATTAAAGAAGCTATGGCAAATGTTGGATTTAATAACTCTCCAACGGCAGCAATTTTGTGTAAAACAGATTATTGTCAAGGAGATAAAATTGATTTAAATGGAGAATTGGGAATAGAACAGGGAGTAACATACGATTGGCAAGTTGATGCTCCAAACGGAGTATCAACAAATTATACTGATCCAAAAATATCCTTTACTGCATCTTTGGCAGGTACTTATAATATTCAATTAATTGTTTATGAAGGGACTTGTTGGGATATAACTACTACTTCAATAGAAGTGCATCAAAACCCTGTGGCTCCAAGTATTTCTTTTGTAGGAAATCAATGTATAGATCAACCTCCTGTTGTTTTGGGAGCAACTGCTCCTAATGGAGAATCAATATATTGGAGTTCTGGAATACATAATCCAACTGCAGATTATTATTCTCCAGGTTATGCACTCGCTTATTATTATGAACAAACAAGTGGTTGTAAATCTCAAAATGCAAATATTCTTATTCCATCAGCACCAAACTTTGATGCTCTCTTAACAGGATGCTATAAGAAATGCAAATACTTATTACCTTCATCCCTAAATGTCTATAATATCTCTAAAGATTATATCTCTTGGAAATGGTTTTTCAACTCAAGTAGTACTACAGGAAGTGGAAATTATTTATTTTCTCCTCTAACTCTACCTTTATCAGGTTTTGGAACTTATAATTTAAATGTAACTTATAATAACAATAATTGCAGTGTAACATCACCATCATTGGTTATAGAACAAGAAGATTGTCCATGTGAAAAAGTAGATTTAAAAGTTACTCCAAAACAACATATAGAAGACTGTAGAATAATTTATGAAGTGGATGTGACTATTTGTAATAATGGCAGTAACACAGCATGTTTTGATGATTTAAGTTCTTTAATCTCAGGAATAAATATTCTTGGAACAAATAATTTCCCATTGACAGTAGCTCCTGGAGATTGTGAAACTTTTGATTTCAAATTTGAAGTAACAGATCCTTTGGTTTCTTTTGCAGAATTCCAATTATATGATAAATGTAATAAATGCTATAAAGACTTTACTGTAGATATAAAAGTAGAAATAATAAAATGTGCGGATGAACTAAAAATAAATAAATTAGCTTTTAGGTCAGATCTTAGCAATAATTATGTTTCTTATTTTGACTTTGAATTATTTTTACCAAGTCATCCACAAGCAGTATTCAGAGTATGGACAGAACCATCTCAAGTTATAGACTATGTCTACAATTCTTCATCAAGTACAATAAATGGCTTAGCCATGTTTGACTATGGAGTATTAAGCCAGATGGCAGCAAATGGAGAAAAGGTTTGTTTCCATGTCATAATGTGTAAAGGAGATATATTCTGTGAATCCGAAATTTGTATAGGAGCTAAAGAATTATTAGACATAATAAAAGCAGGAGGAGGAAAATCAACACCAAGTAAAGAAAACACAAAAGAAGACCAAGAAGGAACACTTTATTTAGTTCCAAACCCAGCATCAACTTATGTTAAAGTAGAAGGGATTGAACAAGATAATATATCTGAACTGTTATTAATAGATATGACAGGAAAGAATCTTAAGAAAGTTCAAGGAACTAACACTTTAGATATACAAGATGTATTGAAAGGAACATATATTCTTAGAGTAATAAACAAGGAAAACAAGGTTTATTACTTGAAACTAATAAAGAACTAATTAATCACAATAAAGATAAGTGCTGCAATTAATTTTGCAGTGCTTACCTTTATTTCAAAAACAATGTTTACTTTTACACACAAAACCTTGTTATATAAATATAACACCAAAATCAATAGTCTATGAAAAAGTTTATCATTTTTTTTCTATCTATATTATTTTTAGTTAATGTAAATGCCCAATATTTTAACTGGGCAAAAACATATATGGGATCGGAGGAGGCTTTTGCAACTCCATCTACCATGACCAACAGAATCTATCATTCAGAGTTTGATTCACAAGGAAATATTTATATCTTAGGTTCCTTTGGTCAAGGAGCATCATTCAATGATACAGATATTTTAGGAGTAGCATTTGGAGGGGCAACAACATCAATTGTAGTAATGAAATTAGATCCTGATGGTAATTTAATTTGGAAAAAGGCTATTAAAAATGGGAATAATATTTCAATATATCCAAACTGGATGAAATTAGTTGGAGATACATCAATTGTAGTTGTCACAAATATGTCATTAGGAACAAGCGATATAGATTTATGGTATCTTGACACATTAATAACTACTGGTTTAAATGATCCTCAACCTGAATATCCTTTCCATTTTTATAATAATATGTCTCCACTTGCTAATGCATTTATTACATTTGATTTGAATGGGAATGTAATAAGTCAACATTTCTTACAAATAGCGAGTGTTGATAGTTCTGGAGTAGAGATTGATGACAATTGGTTTGCAGAAAATGGAGTAACATCACCATTCCATATAGATAATAGTGGTAATATATATATATGTTCACAGTTTAGAAAACTATACCCACCTCAATCCAATTGCACCAGCGAATCCTTCCGATTAGTAATAGATGGAGTAAGAACAATTGACTTTGGGATGAAATATAGACAGAACTCCAAGATATTCAAGTTTTCCCCAAACTTTAATGAATTAATATGGTCAAAGGATTTAATGGCAGATACAACAGAAGTAGGTAAAGATACCTTACGTATATTACATACTCCATTAATAACAGGGATTTCTTCAGATAGCATAGGTAATATATATGTATGTGGATACATATATCATGATAGAAACTATTACCCTGGAGGAGATACATTATATAACAAGACTATATATGTAGATACAAATAATAGAAATTTTACAATAGATATTGAACCAGCAGCAGGCAATGTTGGTTTTCTAATAAAATATGATACCTCAGGAAATGTTTTATGGACCAATCAACTTCATGGATATACTCAGTTCGCAGGGAATGAAAGTCATGGATATGTATTAGGATTTGGTAGTTGGTTCCATAATTTAGCAATAAATGAAGATAATAACTCTGTTTATGTTCTTGCACTTATATATGCAGGAGGTATTGATACTAATTCTTATCTCATGTTTAATGATACAGTTACCTACAAGTCAATGTGGGGAGATATTAGTTTTATAAGATATAATAAAGATAATGGAGAATATCTTTCTCATGGACTAGCAAATTCCGAAGGAGAACGAGGGACATTTACCAATATTGATTATGGTTTTGGAACAACCCCATTTATAGTAAGAAATAATCAAGTATTTGCACAGGTTATTTATGGAAACAGTATTGTGGGCTTTGATACAGTAATACGATCATTAGATTCAAGCTTTAATGGAGCAGGTCTAGCTTTAGTACGCTGGAGAGAAGATGGTGGATTAATAGAAGTAATCGATTATCCAATAAATAGTCAAGCAGCCAGAATGGTTTCTGGGGGGACAGCAATGAATAATCAAGGAGATATTGTTGTATTTGGCTGTGCAGACAATGAAATAAGTTTTGGTCCTTATACAGTAGGTCAAGGAACAGCAGGAAATAGTAGAGCATTTATTGCCAAATACTCAGACCCGTCTTTCAATCAATATTATGACGGAGATGTTTATTTTTATGTGCCAGATACAATTCCAGATACAAGTAATTTAATAAGTGATATTGAATTTAGACATGAAATATTTGTATATCCCAATCCAACCAAAGGAGATGTATATATAATAACCCAAGGAGAAAAGATAAATAGCTTTTCACTTTATAACACAAACGGACAACTATTATTAAAGAATGAAAAACTAAAAACTACAAATGAAAAGATAAATTTTTCTGCTTTTTCAAAAGGAGTTTATATAATAAAGATAATAACTGATAATAATGTCTATTCCAAGAAGATAATCGTTAATTAAAATGAAACCTACACAGAACTTTGATATAAAAGTAACTCCAACTCAATATATAGAAGATTGTAGAATAATTTATAAAGTGGATGTGACTATTTGTAATAATGGCAGTAACACAGCATGTTTTGATGCTTTAAGTTCTTTAATCTCAGGAATAAATATTCTTGGAACAAATAATTTCCCATTGACAGTATCTCCAGGAGATTGTAAAACTTTCGATTTCAAATTTGAAGTAACTGATCCTTTAGTTTCTTCTGCTACATTCAGAATATATGATGCATGCAATGATTGTTATAAGGAATTTTCCGTAGATATTAATGTTGAAATAGTAGATTGTGAAAAAGAGATAGTGATAAAAGATTTAAAGTATAATACAGATGTAAGCAATGAAAATGTATCTTATTTTAATTTCTCTTTATACCTACCTTCCAATCCACAAGCTATCTTTAGAGTTTGGAGTGAACCATATCAAGTTATAGACCATATTTATAATTCTTCATCAAGCATAATAGATGGCTTGGCAATGTTTGACTATGGAGTATTAACTCAAATGGCAGAAAATGGAGAAGAGGTTTGTTTCCATGTGTTAATGTGTCAAGATAATATTATTCATGAATGTGTAATTTGTATAGATGCAAAAGATCTATTAGAAATGATAAGCAACAAATCTATATCAAGTAAACCTAAACCTACAGACAATGAAAAACAAACATCACAAACCGACAAACTTTATTTAGTTCCAAATCCAGCGTCAACTTATGTCAAAGTAGAAGGCATTGAACAAGATAATATTTCTGAACTGTTATTAATTGATATGACAGGAAAGAATCTTAAGAAAGTTCAAGCAACTAATACTTTAGATATACAAGATGTATTGAAAGGAACATATATTCTTAGAGTAATAAACAAGGAAAATAAAGTTTATTATTTGAAACTAATAAAGAACTAATCAATTACAGTTAAGGTAAGTGCTGCAATTAATTTTGCAGCGCTTACCTTTATTATTAAAATAATGCTTACTTTTACACGCAAAACCTTGTTATATAAATATAACACTAAAATTCATAGTCTATGAAAAAGTTTATTTTCTTTTTTCTATCTATATTATTTTTAGTTAATGTCAATGCACAGTATTTTAACTGGGCAAAAACATATATGGGCTCGGAGGAGGCTTTTGCAACTCCATCTACCATGACCAACAGAATCTATCATTCAGAGTTTGATTCACAAGGAAATATTTATATATTAGGCTCCTTTGGACAGGGGGCATCGTTCAATGATACAGATATTTTAGGTGTAGCATTTGGAGGAGCAACAACATCAATTGTAGTTATGAAATTAGATCCAGATGGTAATTTAATATGGAAAAAAGCTATTAAAAATAGTAATTCTCTTTCAATATATCCAAACTGGATGAAATTGGTTGGAGATACATCAATAGTAATTGCAACGGAAATGTCATTAGGATCCCATGAAACAGATTTATGGTATTTTGACACATTAATACACACAGGTTATTATAATCCGCTTCCAGATTATCCTTTCCCTTATTATGAAGGAGGTGTAAATCTTTCATCAACAGGTACATTATTTATTACATTTGATTTAAATGGTAATGTAGTAAATCAACATTTTTTACAAGTTCAATATCTTGATAGTACAGGGGTACAGATTGACAATATTGGATCATATACATTTGCAGAAAATGGAGTAACATCCCCATTTTATATAGATAATAGTGGCAATATATATATATGTTCACAGTTTCAAAAACTCTATCCCCCAAATGATACAACAGAATGGTATACCAGCGAATCCTTCCGATTAGTAATAGATGGAGTAAGAACAATTGACTTTGGGATGAAATATAGACAGAACTCCAAGATTTTCAAGTTTTCCCCAAACTTTAATGAATTAATATGGTCAAAGGATTTAATGGCAGATACAACAAGAGTAGGTGAAGAAGCTTTGAATGAAGAATTTATTTCATATATTACAGGAATTACTTCCGATAGTATAGGTAATATATATATATCTGGCTATATATGGTCTGAGCGTGGTGGCATAAATATATTAACTGTAGATACAACATTTTCGAGGAAGATATTTTTAGATACAAATAATAGGGCCTTTACAATAGACTTAGAACCAGCTGCTGGCAATGTTGGTTTTCTTGTAAAATATGATACCTCAGGCAATGTTTTATGGACAAATCAGCTTCATGGATATTTTCAATTTGCCGGTAATGAAGGATTGTACTTGACATCAGCATTCAGAAGTCAGTTCCATAATGTAGCAATAAATGAAGATAATAATTCTGTTTATGTTATTGCTGAAGGAGGTACCGATTTTTCGGACATGAATAGTTTAAATTATTATTTTTCATTTGATGATACAACTAAATTAAAGATTCGTTATAATTTAATGTTTATTCGTTATAATAAAGAAGATGGGAAATATCTATCTCATGGATTAACACATAGTGATAGTATTGGAAATACAACAGCAAGACTGTATTATGGTTTTGGTACTAATTCATTCAATATAAGAAATAATCAAGTATTTGCTCAGGCTATTTATAGAAACAATATTGTAGGATTTGATACAGTGATACAAGCTTTAAATACAGGATTTGCTGGTGCAGGTCTTGCCTTAATACGCTGGAGAGAAGATGGAGGATTAATAGAAGTGATTAATTATCCAATAAATAGTCAAGCAGCCAGAATGGTTTCAGGTGGAGTAGCTATGAACAACGAAGGAAATATTGTTTTATTTGGCTGTGCAGACAATGAAATAAGTTTTGGACCTTACACAGTAGGACAGGGCAATGCTGGCAATAGTAGAGCATTTATTGCCAAATATTCTGATCCTTCTTTTAATCAGTATTATGACGGAGAAGTTTATTTCTATGTTCCCGATACAATTCCCGATACAAATAACTTAATACAAGATATTGACTTAAGACATGAAATGTTTGTATATCCCAATCCAACAAAAGGAGATGTATATATAACAACCCAAGAAGAAATTATAAATAGCTTTTCACTTTATAACATAAATGGACAACTACTATTAAAGAATGAAAAACTAAAAACCACAAGAGAAGAGATAAATCTTTCTGCTTTTTCAAAAGGAGTATATATTATAAAGATAATAACAGATATGAATGTTTATTCAAAGAAGATAATAGTTAATTAACCCTTAAAGCCAATACTTATTCTAAAGTTCATATCTTGTTATATAAATATAACAACAAAATTCATAGTCTATGAAAAAGTTTATTTTCTTTTTTTTATCTATATTATTTTTAGTTAATGCCAATGCACAGTATTTTAACTGGGCAAAGACATATATGGGCTCGGAGGAGGCTTTTGCAACATCAACTTCCAAGACTAACAGAATCTATCATTCAGAATTCGACTCTCATGGGAATATTTATATCTTAGGTTCTTTTG
>JAQVXZ010000012.1 GCA_028708845.1 Bacteroidales bacterium | reverse complement strand
CTTCTAAAATATTTGAAAACCTTGCATTAAAGAAACCTATTCTCTTAGGACTTGAAGGAGAAGCAAAGGAGTTATTTATAGATGAAGGAAATTGTGGATTAGCATTTGAACCAGAAAACACAGAAGATTTAGTAAAGCAAATCCTAATCCTATACAATAACCCAGAACTTTCAAAACAATTAGGAGAGAATGGATTAAAGTACGCAAGCGAAAACTTTAACCGAGATAAGATTGCAGAAGGATTATTTGAAGAGCTTAAGAAATTAAAGTAAAGAATTGGTGTAATTCAAAGTTTTTTATGTTATACTAGCTTTAGGAGAACGACAAAATTAATAGATGACAAGAAAAATAGGATAGTTATAAATAATATTATATCTGATTATCAACTTTTCAATAACTCATTTATTTCAAAATCAAAATTCTGTAATTTAAGAGCACAATCAATAACAAAATCAAAACAGAATTTAGAATTACGTTCATTTGATTTTACTCTTTTATCTATATTAAACTTATATTCTCTTTTTGACTTTACTTTTTCTACAACTATTCCATTTCTTATTTCTAGTTCTCCTTGCAAACGTTTAATGTATGGAGACAAAATATTAAACTTAATATACTTCTTGTAATCTATACCTAATCCTAATATTTCTATTATATCATCTATATTTGAAAATGATTCTTTTATTTGATCAATACACCTTTCCATCTCGTTACTTGTATTAAGGTCTCCAGAATAACTAATAATATCTTGATTTCCTTCAAAATAGTTCCCAATATATTTATCTTCTTTATAACAAAAAAATAATTCTTTAAATGCTATATGAGAATTAATTATTGAGTTTTCAAAATCATTATCTTTCAAATTATTCAATGATTTAGATAAATATTCTTTTACAGATTCATATTTTAATAATGACACTAATGATATCTCACTAAATTGAATATCAAAAAATATTGGTGTATTTTGATTAAAAAAATCTGTTACATTTGTTCTACTAATTTCTATGTCTAATAAAGAAGGTAATGAACCATCATGTTTTAAAGCAACTCTTTTTTTATTAAGATTAAACATTGTGGTTTTGCATTGTAGATCTGGGATTTTATTAAAATGATCATAAAAAGTAAAACTGGGATCTTTTCTTATTCCTCTAATTTCTAAACATAATTTCATAAACATTTCAACACTATCATGAAATGATAAGAGACAAAAACCATTCATAGGTTCAGAATCATAGGATTGATTTAAACCTTGATTATATAATTGTTTTATTACAGCTAAACGCCTCATCATTAATTCATCCATAACTATTCTTTTTCCTCAGCCAATTCATCATATATGCTTGGTAATTCATAGATGTTTTTCAATATAGCTTCTGTAAATAACATAATATTAGTTGCATCTTTTTTAGTGTATATTTCTAATTGATGATTAGCAATATTTCCATATGTCAAAATTGCATCAGCAAGTTTATGTGTAGGTGTAGCTACATATCCTTTATCTTTGAGATATTGAACATATCTTCCAAATGCCAAATCTTTTTCTGCTCCATTCTCACATGCTATATGCATTAACAATTTCCTACAACACATAATAACAGATGTATAAGCATCAATATTAAAACATCTCCTTGCTTCATTATATAATTCTTCTATTTCTTTAGGTAAATGTTCTATATTTTTTCCATATATTGCACTTGGTACTGTTTTTCCATCATTACTAATAAATGTTGGTTTACCACATCTATGACAAATTCTAATGTATGCAATTTGTCCACTTCTATTATCATCCATTGCATAATACCCAAATTGAGAAGTAATATCACTTCCACAATAACCACAAACATAGTTATGAGTTTCCCCATTTTTTGCATCAATCCAAACCATATCTTATAAGTATTAATATTTTAATCTCTATAAATTTTGAATATTTATTGCCACAAAGATAATATTATAATACTATATTACAGTAAAATTTATACTATAATTTATTTATAGTGCTTTATGGAATAATTTGTTGGTGTTTTATGTGTTTTCATAAAAAAGTAATACTTTTGCATAGGTTCAATATTTTATTGAAGCAAATAATCAGAATAAAACGATATATGATAAAGATAATAACAATAATTGGGGCGAGACCTCAAATAATTAAGGCTTCGGCTATTAGTAGGGCTATTAAGGAAAACTATAAGGATGATATTGAAGAAATAATTGTTCATACGGGGCAACATTACGATAAGAATATGTCGGAGGTTTTCTTTACTGAACTTAGTATTCCAAGACCTAAATATAATCTTGGGGTAGGTTCTTCCAAGCATGGAGAGCAGACGGCAAAGATGATTGAAGGGATAGAAAATATTTTAGAAACTGAAAAGCCAAATGCTATTATTCTTTATGGAGATACTAATTCAACCCTCTCTGGTGCAATTGCTGCATCTAAGATTCATGTTCCCATAGTTCATATTGAAGCTGGTCTGCGTTCTTTTGATAAGTATATGCCTGAAGAAATAAATCGTATAATGTGTGACCATGCTTCAACTCTTTTGTTTTCTCCAACAAAGGCGGGATATAATAATTTAATTAGAGAAGGCTTTAGCAAAGAAATCAACGAAAAGCCTTCAATGAATATGCCTAATATTTATCACTGTGGAGATATTATGTATGATAATACTCTTCATTTCTCCAATTTCATAAATGTCAGGGAGACTAATCTTTCTAAATATGGAAAAGACTTTATCCTTTGCACAATTCACCGCAATACAAATACTGACGATAAAATAAGGCTAAGTGCTATCTTCAATGCAATTAATGAGATAAGCAAAACTGAGAAAATCATTATCCCACTCCATCCAAGAACAAAGAAGATGATGCCCCTTACCTTAGGAGAAAGTTTTAGTAAGGAGATTGAAAACAATTCAAATATAGAAATCATAGACCCTGTTTCATTTCTTGATATGATTTATCTTGAAAAGAACTCAAAACTTATTCTTACCGACTCTGGTGGGGTTCAAAAAGAAGCTTATTATCTTGAAAAACCTTGCGTTATCCTTAGGAAACAAACAGAGTGGATTGAAATTGTGGAATGTGCAAATGCAGTTCTTGCAGATGCAGATTATAATACTATACTTAATTCAGTAGAAAATTATATTATAAATCCTCCCAAATCATATCCTAAATTATTTGGAGATGGGAATGCAGCAAAGTTTATATGTCAAGAAATAATAAAATGTTTAGGATAGTAGGAACGCTATTAGAAATTAACCAAAAAACAAAATAATAATATGCAAACAATAGAAGAATTACAAGAAATAGCTATTCAAATCATAGAAAATCAGAACTATTTATCAGAGCCAAAGAGCTTATATGAGCCAATAGAATACGCAATGAGCCAAGGGGGTAAAAGAATAAGACCACTACTTGCTCTTATGGCTTCAGACTTGTTTTGTGGAGATATTGAAAAGGCAAAACCCTCCGCAATTGCTATTGAAATCCTTCATAATTTCACTCTCTTGCACGATGATATTATGGATGAGTCTCCAATAAGAAGAGGAATGCCAACGGTTTATAAGAAATATAATAAAAACACAGCAATACTTTCAGGAGATACAATGTTTGCAAAGGCAATCCTATTTCTTATAAAATCTGATAAAAATCATATCCCAGCCTTAGTTGAAACTCTAACAAAGGCATCAATTGAAGTTTGTGAGGGTCAGGCTTATGATATGGATTTTGAAAAAAGAAATGATGTTAAGATTGAAGAATATATAAAGATGATAACCCTTAAGACTGGCGTTTTGCTTGGATCTGCCTTAAAATTAGGAGCTATAACCGCAAACGCAAGCCAAAAAGATATCGATTACCTATATGATTTCGGTATTAATATTGGCATAGCCTTCCAATTACAAGATGATATTTTGGACTGTTGGAGTAATTTAGAGGATTTTGGCAAAGTAACAGGAACAGATATTGCTGATAATAAGAAGACTTTCCTCTACTTAAAGTCTTTAGAACTTGCTAGTAAAGAACAAAAAGAAGTACTTTTACACTACTTTTCTTCAACAAATTTTGATAAAGACGAGAAAGAAAAAGCCGTAAAAGAAATTTATGAAGCCCTAAACCTTCGCCTAATTGCAAAAGACTTGATGCAAAAATACAATTCCTTAGCCTTAGAAAACTTAGAGAAAATAGGGATAGATAGTCAAAAAAAGACAAATCTGACTAACTTTGCAAATAAGCTAATGCATAGAAATAAATAAGAAAACTCTTCGTTAATAACTATAAGCTAAGATTTTAAGAAATTATTATAAGGGGTAATCAAATTTATATCAAGTAATATGAAATTCTTATCAAGTAATATGAAATCTTTATCAAGTAATACGAAATTTAAACCAAGTGATAGCACCCAAAAAGACCGTCTTTCTTACCCGAAAAGACCGTCTTTTCGACCATAAAAAACCGTCTTTTTGAGGTGAAAAGACCGTCTTTTTGGGTACTAAGACTTGATAAAAATTTGACTGTATAAGGTTTTATTTTAGAATAAGCTTATAAAAAACTGAAGACACAAGGTTTTATTATAGAATAGGCATATTGGCGAGGCATTATATGGGGTTTTGTTATGGATTTGGATGACTTGATGCTAAATATAGAAGGTTTTATATTAGAATAGTTTTATATAGAGTAGAAACAATTTAAAATTTGAATTATGGCTATAAGGTTTTTTAGATTTAAACGCAAAATCAATAATAACGGGGTTGTTGTTGAGAAGTATATGGCTAATATGCAGAAGGAAACAACGATTGACTTTGAAAAAATGTCTGAAATGATTGAGAAAAAATCTTCTATGAGCAGAGGGGATATTATGGGTATTTTGATGGAAGTGGAAACTGTAAGTGCGGATATGCTTTTATTGGGTCATCCTATTGAACTTGGTGCCTTGGGAACTTTGGTGCCTTCGATGCAAGCTACTGCCTGCGACACAGCAGAGGAAGTTACAAGCCAAACAATTAAGAGATTTTATCCTATTTTCAAGCCCTCTAAGTATTTGAAAAAGAAATTTAAGGAGGCAGTATTTCATCTTGGTGACAATAAGGTGAGAGAGGTTAGATATAAGAAGAAAGATTAAGAAATTTGCTTCCTGGGATGGGTGATAAGATATAAATTTGTAAATTCGCAGTTGATTAATAAAATAAAACTAAATTACACATTATAAAATATACCGCAATGAAAAAACTAACAAACATTATCTTTATTTTAAGCATCATTGGTTTAAGTACAAATCTAATTGCTCAAAACGAGCAAAAGGAATTTAAGAGGCATAATTTTGGAATTGGAGTTGGAGCAAGCACCTTCCCAATTATTCAAAACTACTCCACACCCAATATCAATTTAAGTGGAATGTATAGTCTGACAAATGCCTTTGCTTGGAATGTTTCATTGAAATATGATTTTAAACTCAATAAAACCATTTCCTTTTCCTTTGAACCAACTTACATTAATCAAAGACTAACATATAATGATATTGTTTTTGGATACCCTTCCATCAACACATATTCAACTCTTCCCTTTTCCACATCCGAACTTTCCTTACCTGTTTTAGCCAACTTCAGAATAAAACTTCACGATAATGTCAAACTCCTAACTTCTTTGGGAGTTGGGGGAACCTATTATTTTGAAAAGAGCAAAAATATTATTGAAGGAGATGGAATTGCATTTACATTAAATAATATTAATTACTACTCAGCATATAGAAATGTTAGCCTAAATAAAGATAATTCCTTTTCCTATAACTTTTTAATCCGAACAGGAATTGAAATTGAAGCAAAGCATAACTATCAAATTCTTCTAACCTATCGTTTTTCACCAAATAAAAACTATTATTATTCCGATAAAGATATTTTAGGTTTTGCAAAATATGGAAACCATTTTAGAGTAACAATGTTAGAACTTGGATTTAACATATTCTTATAAAATAATTGGAGAGTCCTTAAAGCCCTTAAAGATATTAAAGTCTTTAAGGGCTTTAATGTTTTAGAAAGGAATAATAAGCTTTTACAGAATTTAGATAATAATATTTTGGACTCAGACATTATCATTGAGGTATAAAAATCCGATTTTCATACCAATATTTCTTTATCTTAGTCCATAATTTCTTTTTTATATCTCATAATTTCTTTATTAAATCACTCCAAATTATTATCTTTGCTCCAACTTATATAAATATTGCTTCGTATAATCTTAAATCAATTATATTAGGCTAGTAAGATATTACAGAAAAAGAAGAAAGGTAAACATTAACGGACAGAGTGTTTACAAAATTTTTGCTGATTTGAAAAGGGAGAAAGTTATCAAAATGGATAAGATTGCTGAGATTGTGGAGAAAAATTCGGGTATGACAAAAGGAGATTTGATAAATGTTTTCTATCAAATGCTTGATGTTGCCGAAATTTTTCTTCTGGAAGAGCATAAAGTTGATTTTTTACCTCTGGGTTCGCTAACTCCTTCCATAAATGCAATTGCCTGCGACAATCCAGAGGACGTTACAAGCCAAACAATTAAGAGATATTATCCTATTTTCAAGCCTTCTAAGTATTTGAAAAAGAAATTTAAGGAGGCAGTCTTTCATCTTGGTGACAATAAGGTGAGAGAGGTTAGGTATAAGAAGAAAGATTAAGAAATTTAACCCTTTGGGATGGGTGATAAGATATAAATTTGTAAATTCGCAGTTGATTAATAAAATAAATAATTAGATATGAAAGATTTTAATAAAGAGTTTAAGCTATATGCTACAAAACATAGGAATATTAATAGTTTAACCTATAACCGTTATACAAGTCATTTTCAAAAGAATGCTTATATAAATCCAACCATTATTGAGGAAAGACAGTTGAATGTTGCTCAAATGGACGTTTTTTCTCGTTTGATGATGGAGAGAATTATCTTTCTTGGTACTCAAATTGATGATGATGTTGCTAATATAATTCAAGCTCAACTTCTATTCCTTGCAAGTGTAGATGCTGCAAGAGATGTTCAAATCTATATTAATTCCCCTGGTGGCTATGTTCATGCAGGCTTAGGGATTTACGATACTATGCAGTATATTAATCCAGATGTTGCAACAATCTGTACAGGTTTGGCAGCTTCAATGGGTTCTGTTTTGCTTTGTGCAGGAGCTAAGGGAAAACGTTCTGCTCTTAAACATTCAAGAGTTATGATTCATCAGCCTCTTGGTGGTGCTGAGGGACAAGCATCTGATATTGAAATTGCAGCTCGCGAGATAAAGAAAACCAAAAAAGAACTTTATGCAATTATATCAAAGCATTCTGGACAAACTATTGCTAAGGTTGAAAAAGATGGCGATAGGGATTTTTGGCTAACATCACTTGAGGCAAAAGAATATGGAATGATAGATGAAATTCTAACAAAAAATGAAAAATAAAAGCTGATTTATTCCTGAACTAATATAGGATTAAAAATCCTAATAATAATATAGTGCGGGATGACACATCCCGCACGACAAAGGGATGACACATCCCGCACGACAGAAATGGATATAATATTACGAGTCCAGTAGTTAAAGGTATGGTAGGAGGAGCGATTGGTGGAGCAGCAGGAGGATATGCAGGAGGTTTAGTTGGAGGGTATTTAATGACAGGAGATTTGAGAATGGCACAAAAAACAGGTCTTAATGGATTAGTATCTGGTTTAGCTATGGGGGGAGTTTCCGGAGGAATAGGTGGTTATGCAGCAGCTAAAGAAGCAGGAATAAATCCATGGACAGGGAAAGCTAAAAATAGTGTTACTATTGGAGAAGGAATGATAACTGATCCCTCAAAAGGCTGGATGGGAGTTGATAAAATTGCCGAAGATTTAGGCAGTGGCAAATATGATCCAGATCCATCAATTCCTAAAAATGTTAATTTACTAAAAAATAATGTCGGTACCACATCAGAATTAATGTATGATAATGCTGTTTGGATAGAGATGCAAATGGAACAAAATGTTATAATTTATGACAGAGGACATGTTGGAAATAATAGTCAATACTATAATATGGAATTAGGACGTACAATGAACTATAGTAATATTTATAATGTAAAAGCGATATACAGCCGTACTCAGACTATTAGACTATTAATATTGTATAAATAAATATTTTAGACATGATTAATTTGGAAGAAGAAGAGGGATTATATCCTATAGAAAGAGAGTTGATAAGTATAATTAGAAATTTTGATTTTTTACGAATTCATTATGGCTATAGTTTAAATGAAATATCTTATGGAAGCAGAGAAAACCCTTCATTAGTCTATATGAATTATGTAAACAAAATGAGAGTTCATATTATTGGAAGAGAGTCAGGTTATTCTGTACAAATACAGCGTAGAAAAATAATAGCATTCAAAAGAGAGGATTGGGTGTTTGATATAAGTGATTACTATAAATATTTTGATTGCGGATTAATAAAGGGTAGAAATTATACTTTAAAAACGCAAGCTGATTTTATTCAAAAACATTTAATGCCAGTAATAAAAGGGGAAATGTGGATTGATGATCTTATAAAGAAGAAAACAAATAAATAGAAATGATTCAAATCCCTCACGACAAGAAGCATTAGAATTTAATCAAATATGGATAGAACAGATGATTAAAGCAGAATATTATATTTATGATGTTGGGAGGAATGGATATAGCCCTTTTTATAATGGGATAGAATTACCTGCAATCCAAAATTATAGCAGAGCTTATAAAGTTACTTATATCAGGACAACTAAAATATTAATTATTTATAGGTAAATTATGGAACTAACTTGGTCTGAAAGATACTTAATTATAGCACTTAGGATACTAAAGCCTTTATTTGGGAAATATGGGTATACTTTAAGAGAAATGCAATATGGTAGTAGAGATGGAGATTATTTGATATTTGAAGAATGGTATGGTGATGGTGTTTCAATTAAAATAGTCTATAATCCGGGGTTTGACATTATTATTTCTAAGAAAAAATTATTTAGAACAAAAGAATATAGTCTTATAAAGTTAAAGAATAACTATCCTTCGTATTCTAATTTACCTGATAACTATCATGGAGAAGATGGATTAAAAGAAATACTTGAAGGGTATCGTGATTTTTTAAAATATATTATTTCAAATAAAAAACTCTTACACTAAATAAAACATACTCCAAACGACAAAATAATTAATATGGTTACGGAACTCAAATTTACTGAAGAGCTTTTAATTTGCATATCCCGTCGTGCGGGATTTGTACTCCCGCACTATGTTATCTTATAGATTTTCAATCCATAAGATATTCCTATTAAACAAGAAATTGTATATTTGCAGAAAAGAAATAATAATGAATAAATGTCGGATAACATATCCTAATAATAAAGAAGTGTGGGAGTACAAATCCCGCACGACAAAAATCCTAATAATTGGCAATATTCACCAACGTCAATGCAAATAGAAAACTACAAATTCACACGAGGCTTTACCGGACACGAACATCTGGACAAGTTCCAACTAATAAATATGAACGGAAGACTCTACGACCCAGTAATAGCCCGTTTTCTAAGCCCCGACCCTTATGTAGCCAACAACACCTTTACCCAAGACTTCAACAGATACTCATATTGTAGAAACAACCCACTTTTGTATACTGATCCAAGTGGAGAACTATTTGTAATAGATGATATTTTAATAGGAGCTGCAGTAGGATGTATAGTTAATTTCTGGATACAAGGTTTTTCTGGGAATATTAATGGAACTGGAGATGCTTTGACTGCAATGGGCATAGGAGCTTTATCTGGTGGGATTGGTGCTGGAGTAGGTAGTCTTGTTTCGTTGGGATTAGGGACGGCAACAACTCTGACTTCTTCAATAGGAAATGGTATGATTATTGGGGGGTCAGGTGGTTTTGTAAGTGGAGCTGGTAATGCATGGGCAAATGGTGCAACATTTCTAGATGGACTTACCGCTGGGTTAATTTCAGGTGGAATAGGAGCTGCAAGTGGAGCAATAATAGGGGGTATTTCTGGAGGAATAAGTTATCATAAAGCACAATTATATGATAATATTATGAATGGGAAGACACCAATATCCAAAGAAGAACTAGAAAAAGCTCAAATTTATAAAAGAAATTATAATTCAACAACAACAAGTATGGAAGAAACATTGCAATTACAAGATAGAGTAAATACTATTAATAATCCTTATGATGATTTGTGTTGGCCCAAAAAAATGCCTACATACACTACAAAAGTACCTGATAATTATGAACTTTATCAAAATGCTTATTTTGTAAATAATGATGGGTATGTTGTTTTTGGTGTTACTGATTATAAAAATTCAACCATAAACATATGTAGAGGCATTGCTAATAATACTAATAATGATCTTTTTAAAGCTGTTGTTAATCATGAATATATACATTTTTACCATCATAATTTATATGGAGGAAAATTTGTTCCAGCTTATTCTGAATGCATAGCATATGACTATACTATAAATACTTTATCTAATTATCCAATATTAAGTTATTCTTTTTGGAAAACAAAGAATCACTTAGGATTAAATTTCCCTTCTAATTATCCATTGCCATTTGGTTTATAATATTTGATATATGAAAAAAGTTATTTTATTTTTAATCCTATTATCAGTTGCTCCCTCTGCGTTTAATCAAAGTAATAGATATTCTTATGAATTTCATGAAGATGTTGATATTAGGAATTATAATAGTTATGCATTGATTATCATAAATGATAGTAATTATATACTTAGATTAGATTGTTTATTATTTGATCTAGTCCATTTTAATTATATTTCTTATGGGAGCTATATAAATAGTAGAAATAAGATTATATGTAAAGATAAAATCAATGGTTTTGAGTTAGAATTAATAAAACATAAAGATAGTTGTTATGTAAAGAGAGGGCCTTCTTTTATTAAAAATAAATATCTTAAGTATTTAAGGGAATCATTCAGTTATTCAACAGATATTGAAGAAAATTTTAAAAAGATTGATTCTGTTTATGGATTGAAGAAAAATTATATACCAAAAACAGATTCAACATTTATGGATACATTAGTACTTGGAGAGTATCGCTGTGATTGGTTAACACATTTGCATATCCTTCCTAATAATCAGTATGAGTTAGAAATTAATACTGCAACTGTTCTTAAAGGTAAATGGAATCAAGAAAATAATAAGATTATTTTTTATGATGAATCTTTAAATCAATCTTTTGTTGCAGAAATTGTAGAGAAAGCAATTATTAATTTAAATATTCCTATTGATTCAAGTAATTTGAAATATACTTTAACTAAAAAGTGGGAATAATAAATTGAAATTATATTTGTTTGAGAGAGTAAAAAACTATAAATTTTTCCATTTTGAAGAAATGTACTATTCACTATTAATATTTATAATCCTCAATTAAAAAGAAATCGTTAATTTTGCTGGAAATAAATAGAAGATAGTTTATGAATAAATTGATACAAAGGTTGGAAAATGAAAGATAAAACTCTCTTAAGGATAGGGGTTTTGATGATTTCTATCCTGATTTCTTTTAATTCTTTTTCGCAGGAAAAGATTCTTTCAAAGAAGATTGTTTATGAGGTTGATATAATGAAATCAAGAATTGAGCAATCAACCGAAAAGGATTCTATTGTTTATGATTATCTTGTTGATAAGAGATTTTGGTGGCAGTCTATTGATGCTATAATTGCAGAGGTTAGGGCAAAGAGGTTGTTTTTTATGACTTCTTCACACGAGAGTTTGCAATTTGATTCCATAGCAAAGAATTTAAAAAAAGAATATTTAGCTTTTTTTAAGGACACTCTAACGGATAAAAAGCTTCAAACTTTGTTGGAGGAAGAGATTAGAGCTGTTAAGTTTGAGGAGGAGTGGACTTATAATGAACAAAATATGCTGATAAATAAAAGAGTTGTAGGTTATAATCCAATAATTACAAGAGATTCAATTATGCTTCTTGAAGATGAATTGGTTCCTAAGGAATCTTTTCGCTTTGAGCTTGGCTGGATTTATCCTACTCAAAAACCACAGCTTAAGGATACTCTTTGTGTTGTTAGAAATATTCATTTTACAATTCCTATCTATAATAAAAAGCCTTATCACTGGTGGGACAGTCATTTGGAACCTGAATATTCTATTCCTTATTTTGAATTATATATGAAAAAGGCTGAAGAAGGTTCGATTAAGGTTTATGCTCAGCCAAATTCAACAGATAGCTATACAAAACAAGAAATACTTAAACGCAAGCAATTTGAGATGATGACTACCATTGATACAAAGGATATTTATGGTAACATTATTCAGAAAGATACTATAATAAAAGGGAACTATACAACGGATAATCTGGATTATTTAAGATTTGGGGATGAGTGGTATTTTGATCCCTCTACTCTTCATTTTATTAAGAATGTAAATTATATTTCACCAATGATACAGATTATTGGTCTTGATGGAAGTCTTAGGGGTTTAATGCCAATTTATTATTTAAGAAGGAGGTAGGGAAATGAAAAAGATTATAACATTATTGATTTTATCATTCGTTTCTTCTGCTTGCTTTGCTCAAGAATATAATTATTCCATTGAACACGAATATAATAAGGTGGGGGTATTTAATCCTGAATGGGAGATTTATCATAGCATTAACCCAAGGAAATATGAACACATTACAGGATATTATAGGGAAGAACTTGCTAAGATTATACTTGATGGGGTAAAAGAGAAGAGAGTTAAGATTTACGACGTAAGAAAGAGAGAAATCTCAATAGATACTGTAATAAAGAGGGTAATTGAATTTGAAGCGAAGGTATTTGGCAATAAGTTAAGCAAAGATTCTGTTTTCAAATTTATCTACCCATATATCTCAACTTATTATTTTGAAGAATTTATTAGATACGACTATAAAACTCTTGCCTTAGATAAGAATGTAAAAGCATACTGCCCTACCCTTGTGCGTTATAGGAGTTTTACGGATGAGAAAATAGATACACTCGAATTGCAACTATTTTGGATATTCCCAGAATCAGAAAATACAGAATTCACAAAACAATCTAAGGAAAAGCCAGAGAATTTTAATATTCCAGATACCGTTATCTCACTTCAGAAACTAAAATACCCTGTTCAAAATCCTTATACCAACTCAATGTTTTCAAAGGCTAAGAATAAAGATGCTTCTATTTTCAAATCAGATGGAACAAAATTTAAGGCTCCAAAAGAAGTTGATGACTTATTTATCCTAAAAAGGACTATTCTTATTGAAAATGACGAAACAGGACTTGAAGAAAAAAGAGAGGTAGTAAGTGATATTATTCCAGAGGATATAAATAATATAAGAATAGGAGAAACTTGGAGTATTGATAAAGGAAACCTTGAAATATTTAAGAAAGTAAAATACCTTATTCCTCTTCTTGACCAAGACGATAGAGGATTTATGCAACTTGGAATAAGAATACAATGAATACTAAGCTCTCATTAAAAGAATTAAATAGAATTAGCGTAGAGGAGTTTAAGGAAACAAAGAAACTCCCTTTAGTTATTGTCCTTGATAATATTAGAAGCATGAATAATGTTGGCTCTGTGTTTAGGACATCTGATGCTTTTGTTGTGGAGAAAATCTATCTTTGTGGCATTACTCCAAAGCCTCCTCATAGAGAAATCAATAAAACAGCCCTTGGTGCAACAGAAACAGTTGAGTGGGAATATTGTTCAACAACACAAGAGGCAGTTGATGATTTAAGAGAAGAAGGATATAAAATATATAGCATAGAACAGGCTGAGGGGAGTATAAAACTAAATGAATTTCATCCAAAAGAGGATTCTAAAATTGCAATAATTATGGGTAATGAAGTTGATGGAGTTGATCAGGATATTATAAATAATTCTGATGGAGTAATTGAAATTCCGCAATATGGCACAAAGCATTCTCTAAATATATCAGTAACTACAGGAATAGTAGTCTGGCATTTGTTTAATAGCCTAAAAGAATAATTTGAAAAAAAGTTTATAAAAATTTGGTAGGTAAAAAAAACATTGTATCTTTGCACTTGCTTTTGAGAGAGGAAACTCTTGAAAAAACAAAATGGTTCGGTAGTTCAGTTTGGTTAGAATACATGCCTGTCACGCATGGGGTCGCGAGTTCGAGTCTCGTCCGGACCGCCAAAAAAAATAATGAAAACAATAGTAAAGAGTCTATAATTCGGACTCTTTATTTTTTTATATACAATAGGAATAGTAAATCTACGTTATATACACAACCTATCTATGGGCTTGGTCTGGTTTTGACAGCAAGGTAAATGGATACGTAAGCATGCAGGCACAGGTAACAAATGCCTTAACAAGGGTTACAAAACAAACAACAGGCGAATCAAATTACGCTTTTGCTGCTTAATCGAAGTTTAGTAGATTAGCTTAATCCGTGCCAGCGGTACGGAGCAAAACGTTCCTCCAAGACCTTGCCTTATGGTCGACGATAAAGGGACGCACGCAAAATAGGGATAGTTTTTGTGAGACTTTGGCACAATTACGAAATTAAAAAAGATAAGGATAGAATTGGGTGTCTTTCTCCGGCTCTATCACGAAAATCAATGAAAGAATAAGCATGTAGAAAGCTTATTAGTTTCTTGTTTGGACCAGGGTTCGACTCCCTGCAAGTCCACGCCAAAAGGCACTGCATTAGTAGTGCCTTTATTATTTCCCTATTTCAATCTACTCAATCTTCGTTTCAAAATCTCAACTCTTTGTTATAAAATCTCAACTCTTTGTTTCAAACTTTTCTTTCTTTGTTTCAATCTCGTGACATGGGCATGTCGCACCTGGTGACATAGGTATGTCAGCACTGCTCACATGGGTATGTCAGCATACGTGACATGGGTATGTGAGCGGCACTGACATGGGCATGTCACGAGATTGAGTCTTCGTTTGGTTAGTTTGATTCTTTATTCCAATAGTTTAACTCAAAGTAATGCTTATAGATTACTTCTATTTAGATATAGAAAAAGTCATTTGAAAGTGCCTGTTTATGGTTATATCTTTGCAGTCTGATTTAAAATAAATCTTATTACTAATTAATTAAAATATAAACTATGCCAGTAGAAGTTGATAAAAGTAGGTGTCCTCATAATCATGTTTGTCCTCTAATTAAGATTTGCCCGGTTGATGCAATTTCTCAAGATCAAGAAGGGTATCCTATTATTAATTATGACCTTTGTATTGAATGTAATAAATGTACTAAATATTGCCCTATGGGTGCAATGGTAATTAAAGATTAAAGTAAAATATATATTCTGTTTTTCAAGCTAATAAACATACTAAGTTAAAATATGTAATATAATTTTAGGTTTCTGAAAGGAAATAGCATATTTTTGCAATGATTAATTAATGGTGGAACTCGAAAAACCTTAGAAAAAGAGTAGAGAAAATTTGTAAATAGAATTATATGAAAAAGATTATTTTAGTTGTTATTTTAGCCTTAGGGTTTGCTTTTACATCGCAAGCTCAAACTCCTGTTTTCCAAAAAGGAACAAAAGTAGGTAGTGTTGGAGTTGGGTTTGGTAGTTATGGTATCCCTGTTGAACTATCTATGATGTGGGGAGTTTATAATAATGTTTTCGGATTAAACGGACTTAACTCAGGGGTTGGTGCTTATTTAGGCATCTCTTCTTATAACGAAACATGGTTGAATTCTAAATATCATCACACAATATTCTATCCTGGAGTAAGGGGACAATTGAATTATACTTTTGTTGATAATCTTGAAGTTTATGGTGGTTTATTATTAGGATTCATGATTTGGAGTTCTGATAATAATTATGGCGGAAGCAATACTAGTGGACTTGGATTAGGCGGCTATGCAGGTCTTCGTTATTACTTTAAGCCTAATTTAGCAGTATATTTAGAAGGTGGTTATGGAATTACTAATGGAACTATTGGTATTTCATACAAATTCTAATTAGATATTTTATATATGAGAAAGCCATCAGCTAATAACTGATGGCTTTTTTATTATAATTAAGATTTAATCTCTATCTATTTTTAAAAGAAAATTGATAAAAACAGAATAAAAGATTGTTTATTTGCAAAAAAAGTACTTTCTTTGCAGATTAATCATTTTAATCAAAATTAAACGCTTATGAAAAAGTTAGTTTTACTATTTGTTGCGATGTTTGCTCTATCAGCAGGTGCATTCGCAGAAAAGTATGAAATCAATGATAATGATGTAGATGCATTATTTGCAACTGCAACAGAAGTATCATCTCAAGAAATTAATGCATTTGCAGCAGGGTCAATGATGGCAAATAATGCTTCAGGGTCTGCATATTTAAATGCACCTAATCCTTGGGCTGCTTTTGCAATATGTACTGTTGTTGGAGGTTTTGGAATTCACCGTCATTATTTGGGAACAAGCAATCTAATGTTTGGACTATATATTGTTACTTGTGGAGGTATTTTTGGTGTAGTTCCTTTTGTTGACTGGGTTGTTTTACTAATTGGAGCAGCTAACGACAATATCCGTCCATATGTTGGCAATACTAATTTCTTTATGTGGATGTAATTATCGCATAAAATATTTTTAAAAAAATGTAAATGGGACGAATATATCTATACTCGTCCCGTTTTTTATATAAATAATTATGAGTTTATCCTCAAAAAATAGCCTTTTCCTAGTACTTATAATACTTAGCTTCCCTTCTTTTGCTCAGAAAAAGATAAGTGCTAATGTGGAAATAAAACAAGTAAAGAACAATAAAGTAATTGTTGTTGAAAAGGATATCTTCTACCAGTCGAATGGAAACTTTGTGGTTCATTTTACTAAACCTCAAGAATACTACTTAGTTACTAATTCACTAGGAGAGGCAAAGGCTTATTTGCCTCAAACAAATGAGGTTGTTATTATGAATGATCAATTCTTTTCTTCACAAAATGAATTGTTATATAGCTTCCTTTCTAATGAATATAAAGATTTTGGCTTAGAGAAGCTTGGCTTTACTATGCAAAGTCAAAAGAAAGAAGGAGCAAAAATCATTAAGACATACGTTACAGGTAAGAAAACATTTAAAGATCTTTCTAAGATTGAAATTGTTTACGAAAAAAACCTACCAATATATACTGCATATTATAATAAGAAAGATATAACAAGAAAAGTATATTATAGTAAATACATGCACCTTAGTCAGTTTACATTTCCTACTCAGATAACAGAAATATCTTATGATAGCCCAACGGATTCAACAGTAAAAAGAGAGGTTTATTCAAATATTAAAGTAGATCAGTTTACAAGGAATAGTCTCTTCGACTACAAGATACCTTCATCAGCAAAACTAGTTAGCCCTTTTATTAAAAAATAATATGAAATCGTTTGTTTTGATTGTATTGTTAAGCTCATTATTTTCAATTAATGCTATGTCCCAATCCAAAGAAGATATAGATAATATTAAGAGTGTAGTATTTGAAAACAAAGAGTTTAGTGATAGAGTGGTGAACTACGGCTTTACTCAAGGGAAGAAAACATATAATCCATTTTATCATATCCTTAGTTCTTCTATGTATTTATATCAAAAGATAATAAGTGCTCAACTTTCAAGTTCGTGTGCTTTCAACCCTTCGTGTTCTCAGTATAGCAAAGACCTTATAAAAGAGTATGGAATAATTAAGGGTATTTTCCTTTCCTCGGATAGAATAACAAGGTGCACAAGGATATCTTTGGCAGATAAGTCTTTATATCATTTTGATAAAGGAGACGGAAAGATGCACGAAACAGTAGATAGGTATAGAAATACTAATAAACATAAAGACAGTAATAGATGCAACCATTAAAAACACTTCTATTATTAATTATAGTCATTATTGTTTCTGCTAATATTTCAAAAGCACAATCAGTAAAATATGCAAAGGAAGACTTTGACTTTACATTATATCTTCTTGGGAATAATTTGAAAGAAGAGGCTAAAACTCTAATGACAAATCCTAATACGAATTATTATAATTCAAAGCTTACACAAGATAGTATAAATTACTTAAAGGGTTGGACATTCTATAGCTCAAAGGAACTATTAAATGCATCATTATTCTTTGATTCTGTTTCAAAAGAGTCTGCCCTATATGCTAAATCAACTTTCTTTAATTCTCTAAGCAATGCTCATACAGGAAACTATTCGAAAGCTAATTCTATATTAAAAACTTTCGCCGACACTAATTCTAATTTCAAAGAACTATATCACTATGAAAAAGCTGGCTTAGCATTACTGGAAAGAGATTATGAAAAATATAAATATCATAGTCAGAACTTTACTTATCAAGATTTTAGATTAATAGAACAGGAAGAAGAACTTAACAATATATATAATCAACTTATAAAACATAAGCATAAATCACCATGGGTTGCAGGCATAGCCTCGGCTATAGTTCCTGGCTTAGGAAAGATTTATGCAGGAAGCTATGGGGAAGGAGTTTCATCATTTCTTTTAATAGGGTCACTAGGAGCAATAACAGCAGAGAACTGGGTTAAGCATGGACCACTAAATTGGAAGACCTTAGTCTTTGGTGCAATTGGAGCAGTTTTCTATGTTGGCAATATATACGGAAGCGTAACCTCAGTAAAAATATATTATGAAGATTTCAATAATCAACAAAACATTACAATACTCTATAACATTCATATTCCTTTGCGTACCATATTTAACTAATGCACAAGATTCAATATTTGAATTAGCAGATAGACTCTTTGAGCAAAAAGATTATGATAATGCAGCCCTTGAATATGAAAGGATAGTATATAATTCTTCATCAAAAGAGGAACTAAATAAAGCCCTATTTAAGAAAGCAGCAACATATAAGAAGATTAATAATTATTCTAAGGCATCAAGGGATTTAGAAAGGGTGCATTTGTTTTCACTTAGCCAAGATTTGCAAGAGAAATACTACTACGAGAAGATTCTATGCTATTACTTAGGTGGTGAATTTGAAAAAGCCTCAGTAACGATTGAGGATATGTATCTAAATATTGATAGTAGCCAATGCTCAAGCACTCTCCTTTTACAGGTTTTTGTTTATAATGAATTATTGAGATATCAAGAGGCAAAGACTATTGCAGACAAGTGGGTAGTAACACTTGAAGGTAATCAGGATAAAATAAAGAAAGAAATAGATGATATTTATAAGAAACTACCTAAACAGAAAAGTGAGAAATTAGGAAGATTCTTAGCTTATGTGCCTGGCTTAGGACATCTTTACGCTGGAAATACTTTAGAAGGAATTTCAGCTTTTCTTATCAATGCTTCAGTCCTAACGTTTGGCGTATATAATGTCATTACTGCAAACTACATAACTGCCTACCTTGGTGGTGCTGGAATATTGAGCGGCACCTATTTCGGATCCTACGAAAGGGCAAATCTCTTAATTAGAAAGCATAACTATAAGACATCGAAAGCTTTTAATGATAAGGTAAGAGAACACTTACTAAACTAAAAGGATTCTTTATTTAATCCTCCTGGTCTAATTCTTCAGTTCTTTCTTCGTTAGCCTTATCTATCTCGTGAAGCCTATCTATATTATCACATTCAGTTTTAACCACTTTCGATTGACAAGTGCAACCATGTCTTTCTCCTGTCATAGGGTCAACTGTTGAACATTGTTTTTTGAATTCTCCGTTTTTCTTTATAAACATCTTTATGCCTATAAATGCAAAGCATAGCACAAGAATTGCTACTGTTATACCAAATACTAATATTATCGTTTCCATGTTTTTAATTTTTGTTCGAAATAATCATCTCGTTGTGTTTTTTTCCTAATCCATCTAAATAATAAATAGATACATATATATATTAACGCTAAAGAGAGTAGAACTATTATACCTGCTATAATATTTACCATTGTTAGCTTTTCCATAATCTATTCAATATTTTTACTATCTATAATTATTGTTACAGGTCCATCATTAATTAAAGCAATATCCATATCTGCTCCAAACACTCCTGTTTTTATTTCTTTCTCGAACTCTTTTTCAAGTGTTTTAATAAATTTCTCATACATTGGAATTGCAATATCGGGCTTAGAAGCTCTTATATAGGTTGGACGGTTTCCTTTCTTAACGCTTGCATGAAGAGTGAACTGACTAACTAAAAGGATTTCTCCACTAATATCCTTTACAGAAAGGTTCATCACTCCATCTTCATCATCAAATATTCTTAGCTTGCATATCTTTTGGCATAAGAATTCAATATCCTTTTCATTGTCCTTGTCTTCAATCCCCAAAAGGATTAAGATTCCTTTCGATATTGAGCTCTTAAGTTTATTATCAATCTCAACACTTGCCTTTTTTACTCTTTGGATAACTACTCTCATTACTTATCCTCCCACCTTTCAAGCTTTAGCTCATCACCATGCATAATGTTTAGATAGTTTGAATATCTTTCAATGCTTATTTCTCCTTTTTCAACAGCTGCTTTTATTGCACATTTTGGCTCATGCTCATGTGTGCAATTATAGTATTGACATCCTTTTAAGCGAGCTTTCATCTCAGGATAGTAAAGTCCTACTTCTTCTTTCTGAAAGTCAAACATCCCAAATTCTTTTATCCCTGGTGTATCAATTATATCTCCTCCAAAATCAAGGGGGAACATTTCTGCAAAGGTTGTTGTATGCATTCCTTTCATGTGAGCAGATGATATTACTCCTGTTCTAAGGTTTAGATTACTATCAATTGCATTTATTAGAGCCGACTTCCCTACCCCACTATGTCCTGAAAGAAGTGTGGTCTTATCTTTCATCATCTCTCTTAGTAATTCAATATTATCGCCCCTAAGAGCAGAAGTTTCAACACATTTATAGCCAACATTTTCATAAATAGCCATTGTCTCATTAGCAAATGCCTGAGCCTCCTCATTATAAATATCAATCTTATTGAAAACAATTATTGTTGGGATTTGATGAGCCTCAGTTGTAACTAAGAATCTATCAATAAAGCCTGTTGATGTTCTTGGGTAAGCAATAGTAACTATTAGAAAAGCTTGGTCAATGTTCGATGCAATTATTTGAGAACGTTTAGAAAGGTTGGTTGACCTTCGAACCAAAGTGTTTTTCCTATCATGAATATTTGCAATCACTCCTTCTATTGTTTCGGTTGGAGGAATAAAATCTACAATATCGCCAACAGCAATAGGGTTAGTTGATTTAATATTACTAATCCTAAACTTTCCCTTTATACGGCATTCAAACAACTCGTAATTGTCTGTGCGTACTGTATAATGGCTTCCTGTTGTTCTAATTACTTTTCCCGTTTGCATCAATGCAAAGATATTATTATTTTTAGATTAAAAAAAACTAATTCTTCTTTCTTTGTTTTAATTTCTTAGATCAGCGTATTAATTTTCTCTTTCTTTGTTTTAATTTTTTCTTTCTTTGTTTCATTTTATTGTATCTTTGCAAGTTAAATGTAAAACAAAAGACATTGACCGAAAAATTGCCGATGAAAAATATAAGAAATTTTTGTATTATTGCCCATATAGACCATGGCAAAAGCACCTTAGCAGATAGACTATTAGAACGTACTGGAACAATTACAGCAAGAGAAATGCAATCTCAAATCCTAGATGATATGGATTTGGAGAAAGAAAGAGGAATTACTATTAAGTCTCACGCAATTCAAATGGAGTATGAATATAAGGGAGAGAAATTCTTGCTTAATTTAATAGATACTCCGGGACACGTTGACTTTAGCTATGAGGTTTCAAGGTCAATTGCTGCCTGCGAAGGAGCCTTACTTATCATTGATGCAACACAAGGAATTCAAGCTCAAACAATATCTAATCTTTACTTAGCTTTAAATAACGACTTAGAGATTATCCCTATCTTAAATAAAATGGATCTTCAAAATGCAATGCCAGAGGAGGTAAGCGACCAAATAATTGAACTTATTGGTTGTGATGAAGGAGATATTATTAAAGCAAGTGGAAAGACTGGAATTGGAATTGATGAAATACTATCAGCCATAATTGAAAAGGTTCCTTGTCCAAAGGGAGACCCAAATGCACCTTTGCAAGCCCTTGTTTTCGATTCTGTTTTCAATAGTTTTAGAGGTATAGTTTCTTATTTTAGAATTATTAATGGAACAATGACCAAAGGACAAAAGGTTAAGTTTTTCCATACCAATAAAGAATATAATGTTGATGAGGTTGGAGTTTTAAAGCTTAAGCCAGAGGCACGTCCTACTTTGGGTTGTGGACAGGTTGGTTATATTATTTCAGGCATAAAGACTTCAAAAGAGGTTAATGTTGGAGATACGATAACCACTGTTGAGAATCCATGCAAGGAAGCTATTGAAGGATTTGAACATGTTAAGCCTATGGTCTTTGCCGGTATTTATCCTATTGATGCAGATGACTATGAGGAATTAAGATACTCTATTGAAAAACTACAACTAAATGATGCAAGTCTTACCTTTGAACCCGAAAGTTCACTAGCCTTAGGATTTGGTTTCCGTTGTGGATTCTTAGGCTTACTTCATATGGAAATTGTTCAAGAACGTTTGACAAGAGAGTTTAATATTGATGTTATTACTACCGTTCCTAACGTAAACTACAAGGTTTATACCAATAAGAAAGAGTGTATTGATGTTTATAACCCTTCAGGACTACCAGAACCTAACTATATAGACTATATTGAAGAGCCTTTTATTATTGCATCCATCATTACTAAGGCAGAATATATTGGACCTATACTAACCCTTTGCATAGAAAAGCGAGGTATTCTTAAAAATCAAACATATTTAACTTGCGATAGAGCAGAAATCATATTCGAACTACCTCTTGGAGAAGTTGTTTTTGATTTCTACGATAAACTTAAATCAATTTCAAAAGGGTATGCTTCTTTTGACTACCACCCTTCTGAGTTTAAACCCTCAAAGCTTGCAAGACTTGAAATCCTTTTAAACGGAGACCCTGTTGATGCTCTTTCTACCCTAACCCACGTTGATAATGCTTATCCTCTTGGAAGAAAGATGTGTGAAAAACTTAAAGAACTAATACCAAGACAGCAATTCGATATAGCAATTCAAGCAGCAATAGGATCTAAGATAATAGCTCGTGAAACTGTTAAGGCAGTTAGAAAAGACGTTACCGCAAAATGTTATGGAGGAGATATATCACGTAAGAGAAAGCTATTGGATAAACAAAAGGAAGGAAAGAAAAGAATGCGTCAAGTAGGTAATGTGGACGTTCCTCAATCAGCTTTCCTTGCAGTATTGAAATTAGATTAAAATAATAAAGACAATCAATTATGACAATTACAGTTTCTATAATCCTATGCCTAACATTTATTGTGGCTATGTTTATTACAAGCTACTATAATATTAAATCCCTTAAAGGCTTTATTCAGAATGAAGAGAAGATGAAACTACTTGAGCTTCATAAAATTCAATCAAAGGAAGTAAGCTCTATCGTTACACCAATCCAACTTCAAGCTTATGAAAGACTTATAATGTTTTTGGAAAGAATAAACCTAAGTGCTTTGGTTGTTCGTTGCTATCAAGCTGGAATGGAAACACAATTATTTAAGGATGTAATGATTCAGACCATTAAGAACGAATACGAATATAACCAATCACAGCAATTATATATCTCAAATGAAGCTTGGGTTCATGTTAAGAATGCAAAAGATGAAACAATAAGCCTAATAAATAATCTATATTCAAGCAACCCATCTGAAACCAATCCAACTGCCTTTGCTGGAAAGCTCCTAGAAAGCCTTGCTGGAAAGAAAGACATAACAGAAAGAGCATCAGAATTCTTAAAAGACGAAATAAGTAAGAGATTTAATTAGAAAAAACTATTAATTATGACAGTAAGAGAATTAAAAGAGAAATTAAACCTTAGACTTGTATCTGGGGAAGAGGGATTAGATAATGTTATTGATGGTGGTTATACCTCTGACCTTTTGAGTGATGTTATGGGAAATGCAGAAATGGGACAATGCTGGATAACCCTACAAACTCATAAAAACATTATGGCTATTGCATCCCTAAAAGACCTTGCTTGTATTGTTTTGGTTAAAGACCTAAAACCCAATCAAGACACCATAGAACAAAGCAACGAGGAAGGAATCCCAATTCTTACAACGAGCAAAGAAGCTTTTGAAATAACTGGAGAGATTTACGCATTGCTTAAATAAGACTAATGCAATCCTTTAAGGCCGACTTGCACCTACATACCGTTCTTTCGCCTTGTGGTGATTTGGAGATGAGTCCCACAAATATCATTGCAAAGGCTAAGGAAAAGGGATTAGATTGTATTGCAATAACCGACCATAACTCCACCCTTCACGCAAAACTAACAAAAGAGCTTGGTAAAGAAAATGGTATTTTCGTTATTATGGGAGCAGAAGTTACCTCAAAGGAAGAGGCACATTGCTTATGCTTTTTCCCCGATGATGAAAGCTTAGATGAGTTTCAGGTTTGGCTTGATGAAAAGCTTATGAAAATCCCCCTTGATGAAGATAAATTTGGATACCAGCTTGTGGTAAACCGTGAGGAAGAGGTAATTGATCAAAAGGAATTCCTATTAATTAATGCAATTGACGCAGACCTTGACGAGATTTACGATAAGGTTCACTCCTTAGATGGATTATTCGTTCCAGCACATATAAATAAAGGAGCCAACAGCTTAATGTCACAACTAGGATTTGTTCCCCCTGACATAAAAGCCGATGCATTTGAAATCTCACGACAAGTTTCAAAGACTAATTTCATAAAAAAGAACGCCTACTTAAAGAAATTCCAATTTATTCAGGACTCCGACTCACATTATATTGATAATGTAGGAGAGGTTTACTGCAATTTGATTATGGAAGAGCTAAGTTTCGATGAGTTTCGTTTAGCAATACGAGGACAAGAAGGGCGTTATATAGAAACAATAATAGAATAAACAATGAAAGACCTATCACTACATATATTAGACCTACTCCAAAACTCAACCGCAGTTAATTCCACCCTTATAAACTTAGATATTGAAGACAGTATTAAGAAAAACATATTTAGTTTTTCCATAATAGATAACGGTAAGGGAATGACTAAGGAATTCTTAGCAAAAGTTACAGACCCATATAGCACAACCAGAACAACAAGGAAGGTAGGTTTAGGCTTGCCCCTTATTAAGATGAATGCAGAGAACTGCAACGGAGGATTTGAAATAGAGAGTGAAGTTGGCGTAGGAACAAAGCTAAAATTTTGGTTTGAACATAATAATATAGACCGCCCGCCCCTTGGAGACCTTGCAGGAGTTTTCGTTTTGACAATTGCACAGAATGAAGAGATAAGGTTTATTTTGAAATACAAAACAGATAATGACCTATACGTATTTGATACCGAAGAAGTCAAAGAAGCCTTAGATGGAATACCATTTAACAATAATGAAATAATTAAGTTACTAAGAGAAATGATAGAAGAAAATTTAAAAGAAATAGGAGGAAATGATTAATATGAGTTTAGAAGAAAGAATAAATGCTGACATAAAGAAAGCAATGTTAGCAAAAGACAGAGAAAAATTAGATTCACTAAGAGCAATTAAAGCAGCAATCCTGCTTATCAAAACAAGTAAGAGCGGAACAGAAGTTTCAGAGCAAGAAGAGATTCAAACCCTTCAACGCCTTGTTAAGCAAAGAAAAGAAGCAGCCCTAACCTACAAAGAACAGAATCGCCAAGAACTTTACGATGTAGAGATGTCTCAAGCTGCAATAATAGAACAATATCTACCTCAACAACTAAGTGAAGAAGAAATTCGCCAAACACTCCAAACCATAATCAAAGACCTTGGCGTTACATCCCCAAAAGATATGGGTAGAGTTATGGGAGCAGCTCAAAAACAATTCGCAGGCAAAGCCGATAACAAAGTAGTATCACAATTAATAAAAGAACTATTAGGGTAATAGATTTATCCCAAAACCTCAAACCAAGGCTACCACTTAATAATGGTAGCCTTTTTTTTGTTCCTCTAAAGTAAATTCTAACTTTCTTTTTATTTTAAAACCTCTCAATTCAATTAATTTCCATACTTTTGAAGTCTATATTAAGCTTTTTAATAACAAATTAAATAATTTCTAAAAGGTATCGAATACAATATGGCAAGCAATTTAAAAAAAGCCTATTGGTTCGTTTGTCATATGGATAGTTAAAAAAGAAATTAAAATTATAATAAGTTCTCTTGCAATATGAAAGATATATACAGTAAAATTAAAAATCTATTCCTAAAAACACAAAAGCTAATAAATAAACTTTATAGTACAGGAGCTATTTTTATAGTCCCATTCTTGCAATATTTAGTTTTTCATATCACATTAAAAGAATCGAATAATCCTACTTGTCATACTAATACTTATTACGTATCAGCTTATCTTCTATTATTAATCATAGTTTTTCTTTATCTTTTATTTCAATGCGAAAAAAATACGGACTTTATAAATAAAAAAATTGGTCAACTGAAATTTATAATTTCTATTTTAAGTGTTGTATTAACGCTTTCATTTACATTTGGATCTTTTTATTTATGTTTGTTTATGTTTGATTCGAATAGCTTTATAAACGTAAGTGGGACAAAATTTTTCGAACAATATTTCAATTTCTGGTATTATAGTTTAGGAGTATTTTTAATGAATTCAAGCAGTCTAATTACTCCAAACTCAATCACTGCAAAGTTATTTACTTTAACTGAAATGATAACATCATTCATCGCAATTGTGATCATTCTGGCAAATTATAAGATATTACTAGATCCTTTTAACGAGTATCTTGATGAACGTGACAAAGAAAAAGAGAGAAAAGGAAAAGAAAGAGAAACAAAAAAGCAAGCAGAATCAAAATCAGCCTATAAAGAACAAAAACATAAAGATACTTTAGATGAAGAAAGAACTCAGGATTAGATTATAGAAGAAGGGAAACCTCAACAACTAAGTGAAGACGAAATTCGCCAAACACTAGAAGCCATAATCAAAGACCTTGGCGTTACATCCCCAAAAGATATGGGTAGAGTTATGGGAGCAGCTCAAAAACAATTCGCAGGCAAAGCCGATAACAAAGTAGTATCCCAATTAATAAAAGAACTATTAGGATAAAATTATAATTTACAGACTTATTTATTATAGAAATAGGCTATCAATTTTACTTGGTAGCCTATTTTTTTTGGACTTGTTTTCATCTTAATTAGCATTGGTTTTCTACAAGGATGTTTCGCACTCAAATAATCAAGGTTAAATCTTTTATTATCAGAGATTAGGGATTTCTTTCTTCGTATTTATGAAACTATGTTGGCAACATAGTGGTCTTATGTTGCCAACATAACATACCTACCTTGCCAACATAGGACTGCTACCTTGCCAACATAGTGGTCTTATATTGGCAATTGAGAGTTATAAATATAAAGATTGAGAAGTTTATTATGGGGATTCGGGGATTTGATACTGCGTATTTGAGTTATCCTAATTAGGGTTGAGAGTTTTTTAATTAAGACTAAATGGAGTTTACACTTGGTTTGTTTTATTCTAATTTTGGTTTACACTGGTTTTGGTTTACAATAAAGGATAATAGTATTATAAAAAAAAGAGCTAAACAATTTATTTGTTTAGCTCTTTTGATATGTTTAAGTGTTTTAGATACTTAGTTTAAAACTTTTTTGCTGTAAAAGATCCTTTAAATTCTTTCTTTTTAGCCATTATAATATCTTCGAATCCTGCAACTTGTGCTGCGTCTTCTTTTGTTATACCAACTCCTGTGAATGTGCCAACAATTTTCTTATCTGTGTATTCTGTGATTACTAAAGATCCGTATAAAGATATATAAGAATCATTCACTCCTCCTGTTGGGAAGAAGATGAAAACGTTTTCTGCTTTATCAATATTACCAATATTTGCTATTGCGTCTATTATATCAGTTCCAACTCCAAGCGCATATTTTGTAGTTGTTATTCCTTTAAAAGTAATTGTTGCTGTATTTTCTACATCAGTTGTAGTAATGGTTGTTCTGCCATCTTTTTGTATAAATGTTGCTGCTGGAAAGGTATAAGATTCATCTCCTATTGTGAATTCCATTGCTCCGGTTAGCTCTTTTGCTTCTTCACAACTAGAGAAAAAGAACGGAGCTAATAGCATTAAAGATAAAATGATTTTCTTCATGGTTTCTTGATTTTAAGATTTATTTGTGGCAAAACTAATACTTTTTTTATTTATGACAAAATTTCTTCTTATTTTTGCAAATTAAACAAGGTCTCCATGCGCAATCTTATTAGGTTTTTAAAAAGATATTATTATATTTTCCTGTTCATTTTACTGGAGGGCTTTGCTATTTATATTATTAGTCAGAACTCTTATTACCAAGGCTCTGTTATTACTTCTATTGCTAATGAAACTGCTGGAAGTATTAGTAATAGGACACAGAATATTTCTCATTATTTTACCTTAGGATCTTCAAATGAGGCTCTTGTTAGGGAAAATGCTATGCTTAGGGGTATGATTGAAAGCTCTTACGTTAAGTATCAGCATAAGGCTTTCCAATATAATGACACAATTTATAAGCAACAGTTCGAATATATTGATGCTAAGGTTATTCAAAAGACAATTAATAAGAGGAATAATTATTTTATCTTGAATAAGGGCACTATGCATGGGGTTAGAAAAAACATGGGGGTGATTAGTCCTGACGGTATTGTGGGGGTAATTATTAATGTTTCTCAGAACTTCTCATTGGTTATGAGTGTGCTGCATCAAGATTCTCGCCCCAATATTAAGAATGCAAGAACAAAGATATCAGGCACATTGGTTTGGGAGGGTGGTGATTATTCGAAGGGTAAGCTTGTCGATATCCCTTCTTCTATTCCTTTGAAAATTGGCGATACTATTATAACAAGTGGTTTCTCTCAAGACTTTCCAGAGGGCATTAAGGTTGGGAAAATTACTACATTTGACAAGGATAAGGGCACTGGTTTCTACGTTGTGGATATTAAGTTCTCTGTTGATTATAATAAGTTGGAGTATGTTTATATTGTTAAGAACTTCTTTAAGGAGGAACAAGAAAAACTAACAAAAGATATAAAGAATGAATAAGGATATATTACTTGGATTTTTACATTTTATCTTAATTGCGGCCTTTCAGGTTTTCGTTCTTAATGGTATGTACTTAGTTGGTTATATCAATCCACTAGTTTATGTATGGTTTATTTTAATGCTACCAACAAACACTCCTAAATGGGCTGTTTTGCTTCTTTCTTTCTCAATGGGCTTTGTTGTGGATATGTTTTCAGGTTATATAGGTCTTCATTGTGCTGTCTTAACCTTTATTGGATTTATAAGACCATTATTTATTAGTGTTTTCTTCTCTGGTAAAGAAATTGAATCGAATCTTCGTCCTTCAATTGCAGAGATGGGATTATCTAATTTCTTGCCTTACTTGGCGATATTAGTCTTCATACACCACTTCTTCTATTTTACTTTTGAAATATTTAGTTTTGCAGAGATATTCAAAACTCTATTCAGAATTGTTCTTAGTTCTATATCTACAATTCTAATTATCTTGCTTTTTGATTTCCTTTTCTTTAAGCAAAAAAAATAGAGAGAAGTTTCAAGGTATTATTCTTCGTCCTTGTGGCTGCTGAGACTTTGGGCTTTTTTAGCGCTATCAGCAATGCCACTCCACTTAGTTCCTTCAAGCATACTTATATCCATTTTCTCTTGTTCGATGCTTTCAAGCGTTGCAATTACTTCTTGATTATGCTTTTCTCTTTCATTTCTTCTTGAACAAACTAAATAGATAATAAAAGATAAGAACACAAGAAATAAGACACCTATAAGCGATGTGTAGAATATGCCATCAAGTTGATCTCTCCTATAACCAGAGCTTCTTAGCATAATTCCATTACTCAGTATAATCTTTATTGTAATAAGGATAATGCTTGTAATAATTAATAATATGTAACCAAATTTAATATTAAACCTATCATTAGCCACATACTCGCCTGATAGAGAAATAAATTTATATTTCTTCACAACATAATTTGAGAAAACTAATAAACTTATTATTGATGTAATTAATATAGAAACCTCATTAATATAGAAAGAAGGGCATATCCATAGGAATAGAAAAGCTACTCCAATTATTGATGGATAGATAAAGTTAATCTTAACTCCTTCATCTGCCTTATTACCTATTGGGTTGAAGAATGGTGTAATTAGAGGCAAGAGTAAAAGAGGAATACTTAAAATTCCAATAAAAGATATGACTACTAATATTAGTTTTGGATAGAAGTTTGGATGAGTTATACCCATAAAGTCTGACACAAGGTTAGGACCCCAGAGATTGAATACATGACCAAATAGGAAGTCTCCAAACAAACGCATAATGCAGTGAAATATAATCCAAAAGAGTAAGGCTCCTAGTGTGTTGTTCTGAGTTTTCTTAGTTGCTATTACTGCTAAAAGACTTAATATAAAGACTACTAAGGGAGAGAAAGAAAAAATTATAAAAACGTTTTCTGCAGATTCCCAAACAGCATCACTGGAAGAGGATGCCCTTTCAAAGTCAATCTTATCTATCTCCATAGGGATTGTTATCTGATTGGTGAAAGATATAAAAGCTGTTGAAAACAATGAAACATATAATACAAATAAATATGCTATAACAAAAAGAATAGCACTGCTTATTGTGTCGTTAAAGTATCCTGATCTATAAAACTTTTCTCTAATCATAATTTACCATTTCCATCTATACCAAAAAATACTATCCTTTACCTGAACCTTTAGTACTTCTCTAATTTCTGTTATCATATAAATAAAGACTTGAAGTTCTTTGGCTTTAAACCACATAAAACTCTTTTGATCTCCTCTGCAAGCTGCTGCAAAATGAATTAGGAACTCGTCTTTTGTACGTTCAATCCATCTAACTGCATGCTTTTCTCCGTCAATTGCGTTACTAAGAACGGCAAGAGTGGGGTATTCATTGTTGAAAAGCCATTTTAATGCCTCAATATCTCCCCTTACACAGTTTGACCATGCTGCAAGTTCAATATATCCATTCTCAGCCAAAAACTTAAAGAAAACCTTATCCCCTTGCAATGATTTGACAAGAGCAAGTAAAACCTTAATATCGTATTGGGTTAAGGGCTGTTCTTTTCTCATTTAATTATAACAGTATTATTATCTTGGGATTACCCTCTTAGTTTAGCCCCTAACTTATCTTCAAATCCTCTTAAAAGCTTTTGCATTATTGAGTCAATTTGTTTATCTGTTAGGGTCTTTTCTTTGTCTTCAAGAGTAAAACTTAGGGCATATTGCTTTTTACCTTCTGGAAGTTTATCTCCCTCATAGACATCAAATAATGAAATATTCCTTTTAAGGTTCTTTCTTTCCAGTTGATAAGCTAGTGTTTCAATATCTGAGAAGCTTATGTTTTTATCTAATACCAAAGCTAAATCTCTCTTAACCTCAGGAAACTTAGACACCTCTTCATATTTAATATCTTTTGTATTAAGAGCCTTAACTACTAAATCCCAATTGAAGTCAGCAACATAAACATCTTGTTTAATATCGTAGTCCTTTCCTACTTTCTTACTTAGTTTTCCAAAAGTAAGAATAGTCTTTTTGCTATCTCTATTAACATATTCCAAACCTTCAATGCAGGAAAGAGAAGAATCATTTAAGACAAATCTTGACGCATCTATCCTTAGCCTTTGGAAGATATTCATTGCAATATTCTTAATATAATAGAAGTCTGTTGCTCTCTCTCTTTTTTGCCAGCTTGCTTCAGAACAATATCCTGTTGTTAGGATTAGAAGATGTTTTTCTTCGTTATAGCGTTTCGTTATATTGTCGCTTTCAAACCCTTCAATGTTTTTACTATAGCAGTTACCAAACTCAAAAGCCTTAATATTACTTATCTTACGATTAATATTATATGATAAGGTTTCTAAGCCTCCAAAAAGAAGAGTCTGCCTCATTACTCCCAAATCCTTACTTAGAGCATTTAAAATATTGACTGATTTCTCAATAGGGAAGTCTTGATTATTCTCATAGTAAGAAGTCTTAGTTAGAGAGTTATTCATTATTTCGTTAAATCCGTTTGAAGCAAGATAATCTGAAATAAGGTTTTGCACTTTTTCTGTATTTGGTTTCTTTTGATAAGTAAGACAACTCTTTATATCTGATGAAACTTCAATATTATCGTATCCGTAAATCCTTAGTATCTCTTCAACAATATCGCATTCCCTTAGAACATCAACCTTATTGGTAGGAACACTTACTCTTATTCCTTCTTCATCTTCACTAATTAAAGAAATGTTTAAAGATGTAAGTATTGTCTTTATCGTTTGAGTTTCTATTCTTTTTCCAATAAGAGAGTATATCCTTTCATAGTTAATATCTATCTCAGCTTGCTTAACTTCGTTTGGATAAATATCTACTATGTTTGAAGAAATCTCTCCTGATGCTATTTCTTTTATTAGTAATGCCGCACGCTTTAGAGCATAGATTGTAATATTAGGATCTGTCCCTCTTTCGTAGCGGAATGAAGAATCAGTCTTTAAGCCATGGTGTTTTGAAGCCTTGCGAATAGTAACAGGATTGAAATATGCACTTTCAAGGAATATACTCTTTGTTTCTTTTGTAACTCCAAAGTCCATTCCTCCATATATTCCACCCATGCACATAGGCTCATCATTATTACAAATCATTATCTCATTGCCGCTTAGTTCTCTTTCAACGCCATCAAGAGTGGTGAATTTCCTTCCCTTTTCTAGAGTCTTCACTTCAATCTTTCCATCCTTTATCTTATCTAAATCAAAAGCATGAAGTGGTTGACCAAGTTCAAATAATACGTAATTAGTTATATCAACAATATTATTGATTGGTCTAAGTCCTATTAGTTTTAAACGATTTGCTAACCACTCAGGAGAATCCTTTACTTCAATATTTGAAATTGTTATCCCAGAGTAGCGTGGGCAAATTGTTGAATCAGTAATTATCTCAACTTTTACTTCATCCTTATCAACCTTAAATGCATCAACTGATGGCAAGTTAAGACTAATATCTTCTTTTAACTGGGTTTGAATAAGTGCAACCAAATCTCTGCCAACTCCAATATGCGATGTTGCATCGGAGCGGTTAGGTGTAAGTCCTATTTCAAAAACATAGTCCTCTGGTATCTTTAAATATTCCTTTGCAGGCGTTCCAACCTCAACCTCTTCTTCAATAACCATAATTCCATCATGATTATCATTTATTTGAAGCTCTTTCTCAGAACAAATCATACCCTCGCTAAGATATCCTCTTAGCTTAGATTTCTTTATAGTAAAGTACTCGTCATCGGAAGAATAAACCTTAGCCCCTATTGTTGCAACAATAACTTTTTGTCCCTTTGCAACATTATGAGCTCCACAAACAATATTTAATGGTGTTCCTGTCCCAACATCAACAGTTGTTAAATGAAGATGGTCAGAATCAGGATGGTTTTCACATGTTATAACCTCACCAACAAGAAAGTTATTTAAGCCTCCTTTTATTGTTTCAACAAGTTCAACTGAGTCAACTTCAAGTCCACAAAAGGTTAGTAGGTCTGATACTTTTTCAACACTAAGATTTGTTGGCACGTAATCTTTAAGCCAATTATAAGATATTTTCATCTTCTTTTATATATGTTTTATTCCTTTTTTAGTAACTATTCAACTATAGTCATCTCTTGAATTAGGTTTTTAGCTCCTGCAAATTTATCTATAATAAATAGGCAGTAACGAATATCGATTGAGATATTCCTACACTGGTCTGGGTCATACATAATATCACTCATGGTTCCTTCCCAGTTCCTATCGAAGTTTATTCCTACCAAATGACCATTAGCATCTAAGACTGGAGAGCCTGAATTACCTCCTGTTGTGTGGTTTGAAGCTATAAAGCAAACAGAAACCTCACCATCTGCATTTGCATAACGTCCATAGTCTTTGGTTTTATATAGGTCTTTAAGTTTCTTTTCAACAACATAATCGTAGATATCTGGATTCTCTTTTTCCATAATTCCTTTTATGGTAGTATGTGTGAAATAATTAACCCCATCTCTTGGTTTGTATGGCTTAATGTTTCCATAGGCAACCCTAAGTGTTAAGTTTGCATCTGGGTAGAAGTCTTTACCAGAATTCATATCCATAATACCTACTACATATAACCTATAAAGGCTATCTATCTGTAAATCTATTTCATTTAATTTAGGCATATCTTTTCCAATAACATCACCCCAAACAGCAGAAAGCAGTTCAATTGCTGGGTCTGATAAGACATTCTTAACTTTAAACTTCTTTAAAATCTTCTTTGATGCCTTTTGGCTTGAAAGGAATGAATTATCATAAACATAGTTGAAGTAATTCCTTGCATTGCCACTAAAACTCTTCTCTACCTTTTCCTTAATCCAAAGAGAGTTTGTTTGAGCAAAGTCTTCATAGTAGGTAGTCATAACATCAACAAAGATAGTTTTATCAACTATTATATGCTTTGAATAATCGTTTTCAAAATACTTATTAAGCCTTTCAAGAGCTTTGTCTGCTTCTTTTTGAGTGGCATCCTTATTTAGGGAATTCTTTTCTACCTTATCAATAACCGAGAGAATGCTACGACCGTTTTTCATTAAATCTGATGCCAAAACAGCTTCTGCTAAATAAAGATAAGACATTTCAAGATTAGATTTCTCTGAGTAAAGCTTTTGAAAATTCTCTATTAAGCCTCCATAGGTTTCCTTCCTCTGCTGAGTAGTGTTTGCCCATACATTAAAATGATTTTCAAACTCTATCTTCCTCTGAACAGAATTCATTCTCTTTAAACCTTTCACTTCTCCCATCCATTTCTTCCAACCATTAGCAATGCCTGCAACACCTGCTGCATAACGTAGTCTTTGGTCTGGACTTTGGTTCATTGCATAATTATAGACATCAAGTCTTTCTCTGCGTAGTTTTATCCTTGCAGGGTCTTCATAGTTAGCAACCCTATCAACAGCATGTGAGGTAAGGAACTGCTCGGTTGTTCCTGGATATCCAAAAACAAAAGTAAAATCTCCTTCGTTCAATCCCTTAAGGTTAATCTTCAAAAACTTCTTTGGAGTGAAAGGAATATTATCTTTAGAGTAGTCAGCTGGCTTATTATCCTTGCTTGCATAAACTCTAAACATTGAAAAGTCACCAGTATGACGAGGCCACATCCAATTATCTGTGTCTCCACCAAACTTGCCTATGTTTGAAGGTGGCGCCCCAACAAGTCTAACATCTGTAAATACTTCATTCACATAAAGGAAGTATTGATTGCCATAGTAGAAAGGTTTAATCTCTGCCTTATAATGGCTATCCTTGGTAACATCTCCAATAATCATTTTAATATTTGCACTTATTAGTGCTTTTCTTTCCTTTTCGGTCATCTTCTCTGTAACACTCTCCAAAACCTTTGCGGTAACATCTTCCATATAAACCAAAAGAGTTATCGATAATCCTTTGCATGGCAGTTCTTCTTGTTTGCTAAAAGCCCAGAAACCATTAGTCAGATAATCTCTTTCAACCGTACTTTGAGCCACAATATGCCCATAACCACAGTGATGATTGGTTAGGAGAAGTCCTTCGTTTGAAACAAATTCTCCAGTACAACCTCCACCAAACAGCATAACTGCATCTTTCAGAGAGGAGTTGTTTACATCATAAATATCTTTTGCAGAAATTTTCATTCCCTTCTTTTGCATATCAGCTTCTCTTTTTTGCAGTAAAAGAGGTAACCACATTCCTTCATCTGCCCTTGAAACCAATGGAGATAATATAGAGAATGCAATAATTAGAATCAGTGATTTTTTAAACATAGCATATATATATTTAGTTAATATTCAATTATACCTTTAAAGTATAGTGTAGTAAAACTATTAATCTGCAAATTTACAAATTTTCTCTCAAAAAAAATATACTTTAATTGATAGAGCTTTTAATTTATAATTTATCTTATTTCCATAAGGCTTATTTTAGGACGAAAAAGACCTTATTTTACCCCTTTTTTCCTAAGATTTACACTCCTATTTCACCACTCTAAACTCCTGACACTTAGGTTCAAACTTTTCTTTCTTTGTTCCCATCTCGTGACATACCCATGTCGCACTCCTTCACATACCCATGTCACGGTCGCTGACATACCCATCTCACGTATGCTGACATGCCCATGTGAAGAAGTCTGACATACCCATGTGAGAGAGTGCGACATGCCCATGTCGTGAGTTCAAGTCTTTGTTTTGTGAGTTCAAGTCTTTATTTCATTCGTTTCTTTCTTGATTATATTAGTTTATTCTTGCGTTTTGAAGATTTATAGCCTCATTTGTTTGATAGGATTAGCTTATTTTATAACTTTGCAGGGTGAAAGAATTACTTAAAATCTACTCTGAGAGTCCTAAACATAAAGAGATTCTTCGTCAAATAACTAAACGCAAATCCGTGCTAAACATCCAGTCTTTGGCAGGGAGTAGTATGAGCTTTTGCGTGGCTAATGCTATAAATCAATCTAAGGAATTTTCTCACCTAATCATAGTTGCTGACAAGGAAGAGGCTGCTTATTTCTCCAATGATATTGAACAGATATTTGGAGAGCAGGAGCTTGATTACTCAAAGAAGAATGTACTATTTTATCCTTCATCATATAAGATTCCATACGAGGAAGAGCAGACCGATAATGCTAATATACTTCTTAGGGCAGAGGCTCTAAATAGATTAAATAATAATAGTCAAACCGTTATTATTACTTATCCTGAGGCGCTTCTTGAAAAGGTTATATCAAAACAAATACTTAGGAAAAACACTTTAAAGATAAGAAAAAAGGATGCCCTTTCTCTTGATTTTATTATTGACGTTCTTGATGAATATGCTTTTGATAGGGTTGATTTTGTGGTAGAGCCTGGCGATTATGCTGTGCGTGGAGGAATTATTGATGTATTTTCTTTTGCCGATGAGTACCCTTATAGGATTGAATTCTTTGGTGATGATGTGGAAAGCCTAAGAACATTTGATGTTGTTTCGCAGCTGACTATTGAAGAAAAGGATGGCTTGGTTATTGTGCCAAATATTCAAAATTCAACCATAAGTCAAGAGAAAAGAGTCTCACTTGTGGATTATTTTTCTGAGAATACAATTGTTTGGGTTGAGAACCTATCGCTTTGTTTGGAGAAATTAGATAAGGAATATGAGTTTGCAGAAAGGACTTATCTTGAACTAAAAAACCAAAACCTACACCTTGAACCTAAGGAACTATATAATTCATCACAAGAGTTTAGAAAAAGCATTTTAGAACATAGCATTGTTGAGCTGGGTTCTAATCCTATGCTTTCAAAAGATAATTCAATTGTTTTCGATACTGCTCCCCAACCTTCTTTTAATAAGAACTTCAACCTCTTTGTTGATAGCCTAAAATCACAAGCCGAGAACTCTTTCACCAATTTCTTCTGCGTTGAAAATCCTAAGCAGAAGGAGAGGATAGAAAAGATAATTAAGGAGTTTGGTTCTGACTTTTCTTATTTTAATATTAACTATAAGCTAAACTCAATCACCTCTGGCTTTGTGGATAATGAGCTAAAGATTGCTGTTTTCACTGACCATGAACTATTTGAGAGATATCATAAATATAAGGTTAGGGATCAGAAACAAAATAAGGAAGCCTTAACACTAAAAGAACTACTACAACTAAAGCCAGGCGACTATATAACTCATATTGATTATGGAGTTGGGAAATTTGCTGGCTTAGAGAAATTGGAGAATAACGGAAAACAGCAAGAGACAATACGTTTGGTATATAAGGATAATGACATCTTGTATGTAAGTATTCACGCTCTTCATAAGATATCGAGGTATTCAGGAAAGGATGGCTCAATTCCAACCCTTCATAGGTTAGGTTCTAATACTTGGAATAACCTAAAAAACAAAACCAAACAAAGAGTTAAGGATATTGCTAAGGACTTAATTGCCCTTTATGCTAAGAGAAAAGCATCTCTTGGCTTTGCTTATTCCGGCGATTCTTATCTTCAAGATGAGCTTGAAGCATCTTTTATCTACGAAGACACGCCTGACCAAGACAAGACCACAAAGGATATTAAGCGAGATATGGAAAGCCGTATTCCAATGGATAGATTAGTTTGTGGGGATGTTGGATTTGGCAAAACAGAAATTGCAATTAGGGCAGCCTTTAAGGCAGTTTCGGATAGTAAACAAGTTGCGGTCTTAGTTCCAACAACCATTTTAGCTTATCAACACTTCAAAACATTTTCCGAAAGATTAGAGAATATGCCGTGCAGGGTTGATTATATTAATCGTTTTCGCACAACAAAAGAAAAGAATCAGATAATTGCAGACCTTAAAGCAGGGAAAATAGATATCCTTATTGGCACTCATAAACTTCTAAGCAAGGAAATAGAGTTTAAAGACTTAGGACTATTTATTATTGATGAGGAACATAAGTTTGGAGTTGCAATGAAAGAAAAGCTAAAGAACCTAAAAATAAATATAGATTCCCTAACCCTAACAGCAACTCCCATACCTCGTACCCTACAATTCTCACTTATGGGAGCAAGAGACCTTTCCATTATTAATACTCCCCCACCCAATCGTCAGCCAGTACAAACTAAGGTCTGTAATTTTGAAGAAGAGACAATTAGAGATGCCATTTTATTTGAGGTTTCAAGAGGTGGGCAAGTTTATTTTGTTCATAATAGGGTACAAAATATAGAAGAAATGGCAGGAATGGTCAAAAGACTTGTTCCAGACGCTAAAGTAATTATTGGACATGGACAAATGAAGGGCGAAAAGTTAGAAGAGGTTATGTATAGCTTTATTGAAGGAGATTTTGACGTCTTAGTTTCAACCACAATTGTAGAAAATGGATTAGATATTCCAAATGCAAATACCATAATCATTAATGATGCACAAAACTATGGACTTTCCGACCTACACCAGCTAAGAGGAAGGGTGGGAAGAAGCAATAAGAAAGCCTATTGTTATCTTTTGACGCCATCATTAAACATATTGACCGAAGAAGCACGCAAAAGACTACAAGCAATTGAAGACTTTTCAAATATTGGTTCTGGATTTTCCATTGCAATGAGAGACCTTGACATAAGAGGAGCAGGGAATATACTTGGTGGAGAGCAGTCTGGTTTTATTTCTGAAATAGGTTTCGATATGTATCATAAGATATTAAATGAAGCAATTGAAGAGTTGAAACAAACAGACTTTAAAGAACTTTACAAAGAGCAGGAAGCAGAAAAGAGATTGCTTGACGGGGGCTATTATACAAGGGAATGCAATATAGAAACCGACCTTGAAATCTTAATTCCCGACCAATATATTACAAATATTGCAGAAAGACTTAACCTCTACAAAGAACTTGATAGCTTAGAAACCGAAAAAGAATTGGAAGAGTTTAGAACACAGCTAAAAGACCGCTTCGGAAAAATCCCAAAACAAACCTTAGAACTAATTGACACAATTAAACTAAGACAACTTGCAAGAAAGATTGGTCTTGAGAAGCTTGTCCTAAAAAGCAATAGGATGATTGCAACCTTTGGAGTTGAAAAAGATTCAGAGTTTTACAATTCCGAAGTCTTTGGCAACGTCCTAACCTACGTTCAATCCTATCCAACAAACACCCAACTAAAAGAAGTAGGTGAAAAACTCTCCCTAAGAATATCCCCAATCAAATCCGTATCCGATGCCTTAAAGGTTCTTGGGAATATATATAATATGAAATAAGTCTTATTTGCAGATTAGAAAAGTATATCAAAGCAAGCCTAAGCCATTATCAAGCTTTATTGAACTGTTATCAAGAAAACTGGATTTGTATTTAACGTTGAACTGGATAAGCAATCCGATACTCATTCATATTTCTTTGCATTATCTTGACTTTGTTTATATTACAGATTTAAATCCTTATAGTAATGATGAGTTGGAGTGCTTATCGGTTCACCGCTTGCAAAGCAAGTTATCGGCTGCCGCTTTCGTAAGAAAGAAATCCACCTCGACGGAAGTAACCATATGGCAAAACTAAGGGTAAAACCATTAGAAATGTCCATTAAGCCGAAAACGATAAAAAAAAATAACTCCTAAAACTTATATTGTTTCAGGAGTTATTCCTTATTATAGTTTATTATAATTATTTTTTATTTCTATTTGCCCATTCTTCTTCAGTATATGCAGCTCCCCAATAATTACCATACTTATCTTTATGAGTAGCAACCAATAGACCTTCTTCAATCATTCGCTTATTCCATTCATCAAATGCAACTCTATCTTTATCTGGTCCAAATCTCTGTACATAATAAATATCTTCTCCTTCTGAATAAATATCTTCTTTTAATCTTTTACCCAATTCACTATCCATTTTTACATACCCATAATCACACATTGAAGGATCTTTACTTAATTTAAAAATTATATATGAATCAGGGAATAAGAAAAATTCAAAATCAATTGATTTTAAAAAACTTATTTTTTCTGAAGAAAAAATAAATAAATTAAGATATTCTTGTCCTGATTTTTTCTGAAATGTAGGAGTTATAGAACTTTCTTCTTTAAAACTATCACTACAAGAAGTAAATAATGTAGTAAATACTATAGCGATTATTGCTATTAAAACATTTTTTTTCATGTTTGAATATTATTAACTTTAAAAGCATCCGTTTAAAAAGAGCATGGACGCATTTGCTCTAATTTCTTAATAAAATATTAATAATTACTTCCAAAAAGTCTCATGATTTCATCATCAGTATAAGCTGAACCGCGGTAATTACCATCTTTATCTTTATGTGCCATAATATTATATCCTAATTCCCTCATTTTGTCACACCATTCTTTAAATTTATCATAATCGGGCTCTGGTGGATTGTGTATTACATAATGAATGCCATCTCCTTCTAAATTAGTGACTTTTGTAATTTTTTCACCTAATTCACTATCAAAATCTATAAATCCATAATCACAAGATAGAGATTCCTTTCCTTCTCGTACGAAAATATAAGAATTATGTTTCTCCAAATAACTCTTAAAGTTTTTATCAAAGTCTACACTTAATTGATTATAAATCTCAAAGGGGTAATCTTGATTTAAAGATTTTTTCTGAATTGTTTGATTTTGTTCATTCGTATCCTTGAAGTTATCACTACAAGATACGATAAACACACTTATAGCTAAAATAGCTACAAATAACGACATTTGCCTTTTCATATTATATTGTTTTAATGTAAAGTCCTTTTTAAATACTCCTAAGTTGGACTTATTTACTAAGCAGAATTCAAGTCTTAAATGCAACTTCTCCTTCTGTTGTTAATATTTTATTTAATTGTTTCAGAGATGATAAATAGCCAAATATTTTACGAGGTCTGTTGTTTAATTTGTCTTCAACCTCTTGTATCTCTCTATCTATCAACTCTGTAAAGTCCATTCCTTTTCTGAAGTATTGTCGAATAAGTCTGTTTAAGTCCTCATTACTACCTCTTTCCCACGAATGGTATGGTCTTGCAAAGTAAAAAAATATATTTAATTATCATGCAATTTTTACGTAAAAAGCGAATTGACTTCGTAGAGCTTGACCTTTAGTCTGCGGTTCTTACCCATTATCTGCCGTTATTGTGTGTATTAAGTTCATAAATGGTAACAATCTTTTAATCGCTTGTTTTTCGGAACATTGGATATGAAATAAATATCAATAAAATCGTATTTAACAAGATAAAAAAAGAAGACAAATCAAATAAGACCGTTGCACGGTAAAAATCAACATTAAAGACTAGCAAACAGGTTGTTAAGTCGTTTTTTTTACTTATCTTTGCACTATAAATAAGATGGAACTCACAAGTTTTGCTGATATTGCAGCAGATAATAGAAAAGTCAAAGAAGTTTTCTTCAATCAAATCAATTCAATAATAAATTGGGAGGAGATAGATCAACTTATCAAAAGACCAAGTAAATGATAAGATATCATTTAGTAAATTCTTAGGATTGAGTTTGGAAGACAATTGCCCAGACCATAGTTTAATAAGTCGCTTTCCTGCAGAAATGACAAAAAGAATAGTCTATGACAAACTCCTAAAAGAAGACCGTTGGATTTTACAACGGTCTAACAATAGAAAAGTACCAAATCTACAATGTGAGAAAAAGAAATTTAGATGGGACTTCTTCAAAAATAAGTTAAGGAAAAATTATTAGTAAGCTTTTTGATCAGAATCAAGATTTACAAGATTAAAGGATTTTCATGATTACCACGAAGGGGTGAAAGGTTTGTAGGAAAATAGATTTAATCTAATTGAATTTATATTAAGGAAAAAAAAATTTATATTAAGGAAAAAAACTTTTTTATTAAGGAAAAATTCTGAGTACGTTTTTTTAGTCAGAATCAGGATTTACAAGATTAAAGGATTTTCATGATTACCAGGAAGGGGTGAAAGGTTTGTAGGAAAATAGATTTAAACTAATTGAATTTATATTAAGGAAAAAATAATTTATATTAAGGAAAAAAACTTTTTTATTAAGGAAAAATCTTTTTTTATTAAGGAAAAATTTTGAGTAAGTTTTTTGAGATCCGTACTTCCTCATTTACACAAAATATTGTACAGTCCCATATTTTACAGTGTCCATAATTTTTTCATTTAGTCGCAATCTTGTTGTGTAATTTTAGGGCTTATTATTAAGAAAAATCTTTACCTCATTAGCTATATATTTAGAAAGCTTACGCGCTTCTCCCTTAGATAAATGACTTCCATCATACGTATTATACGAAGTTGGATCGATATCAATCCAATGACCTCCTGATAATTCAATTTTTTGTTTTATTAGATGTTCATTATAGTTCCCAGTAGAATCTTCCAGAGCAACTAAAGGGATGGATGCTGGCGGACGAAAAGCGAAGACCTTTATCCCTTTTGATTCCCACGTTCTTATTTGTTCACATAACTGATTAACAAGTTGGTAATTGGTAGAATGTATAGTAAAATCTTTTTCATAATAAGGCATAGCTTCCATAGTATCTTGAGGGAACTTCTCTGATTCAACCCAACCATTATCATGATAAATACTAATATAATTGCTCTTCATTTTTTCTCCTTTTATTAAATCTTTAATCATAATAGGAGTAACTGGACTAAAATAATTTAAATATTCACCAAAATAGATCCTTTCAAAAATCTCTTCTTTTGCTCTAGTTAATTCCTGTATATACTGTTCATTTGGCAGACTTAAATCATTTATTGTTAATGCGGATACTCCTAAAAGAATAATTTTAGGTTCACCCATTTCATTTAATTTTGCGTCTGTAGCCTTATAAATCATAGGATTTAGTCCTCCGTTTGAAAATGCAAAATTAAACACTGAAAATTCAGGTAATATATTTTCAATTTCATATGGAGAAATTCCCCTATAAGTCCTACTATCTCCGAGAATTATAAAATTATATTTTCTACTGTTGTGCACCTTAAATGACCAGAATCTATCTTTTAAGTACTTATCGGGATTTTTCGGTAAAATATATCCAAAAATACCTATTAAAATTATAGCTAATAAAAGAGTTATCCATATATTGTGCTTAAACTTTTCCATATATTAAAATTGAAAATAAATAAATTCACTTCCGCTTCCTCTAAAAAAGATGATTAATGTAATTAAAACAGCATAGAATAACATTTCTGCAAAAAAGCCAATTGAATGTCTGAATTTAAACTTCTTATCTATCCCAATATATACCATTATTTCTCTTATGATTATTATCAGAAGAAAAACACTTCCATTAAGACCCCACCCTAAAGTCATATTCCCTTTGAAAGAAAACATTGTTTTTAAAATATCAAAAGCTTGTTGGACAGAAGAGGCTCTAAAAAAAACCCAAGCAACCAATATTTCTAAAATAACAAAAACCCAAGCTGTAAATCGAATAAATTGGTTTGTTTGTTTTTGCGCAGGCCATCCTACTATCCTTTCTATACTTAGGAATAAGGCGTGCACTCCACCCCAAATAATATATGTCCAAGCAGCTCCGTGCCAAAGGCCAGAAATTAACATAGTGATCCACATATTTATATGACTTTGATAATTACTTTTCTTATTCCCTCCTAACGGAATATATACATAATCACGAAACCATGTAGATAACGAAATATGCCATCTACCCCAAAAATCTTTTAAAGAGGTAGAAGTATAAGGATGATTAAAATTATCAGGAAAAGAATACCCCATCCATCGCGCCAAACCACAAGCAATGTCACTATAACCTGAAAAATCGCAATAGATCTGAAAAGCAAATGCAATAACTGCACCCCACCAAAAAAAAGAATTTTCAGAAGCTATTGAGCTATTAAATGCCGTGGCAACAATTGGAGCTAAATTATCTGCAATTACCATTTTTTTAAAACACCCCTTTACTATAAGCCGGAAACCTTCCCAACGGTCTTCTTTCAATGGTTGTCGTTGCCCTATCAATTGTGGGAGCATATCTTTTGCTCTGACGATAGGACCCGCTACTAATTGAGGGAACATTGATAAATATGCAAAAAACTGAAAAACGTTTTTAGTCGGCTTAAACTTTCCTTTATACACGTCAATTGTATAACTCATACTTTGAAAAGTGTAGAAACTAATGCCTATAGGTGTAATGAGAAGAAAGTTATTAATTTGACTATTCAAAGAAGTACCCAAAAGCAAATCTATATTCTCAGAAATAAATCCAGAATACTTAAATATTGAAAGTGTCCCAATATTAGCTAGTAATGAGAAGATTAATAAGAGCTTTTTACTTTTAGGGTAAGATATAATTCCAATAGCAGCAAAGTAATCAATAAACCCGCTAAATAATATTAAAAAAATAAACCTCCAATCCCACCAACCATAAAACAAAAAAGATGCGACTGTTAGGAATATTAATTTAAATGAAATATTAGATTTCGCAAAACGCCAAATACAAAAAAACAAAGTCGCAAAAAACAAGAATATTATAGAATCAAACTGCATAATGATATTTCGCGTGGTATTTATACTCCAACATTTCTATATGATTAGGATATTTTATCTGATATTTATTCATTTCTAATTGCCTTTACCCTGTTTGGCATTGTTTTGAGATTTTTTTATCATAGAGATTTTTTATCTACTTGTCGCTATACCTGCAAAGAAATCCTTCACGACGAACAAACCTTAAATGACGAAGCAAAACTAATATTTATTTTTCTAATTTCCAAATATTTTTTAATAAATTTTATTGAGTATTTTTCTTAATCCTACGGTGTTGGTTAGGTTGTCCTGACTTTATAAAAGACTCACTCAAACAGGATATTCAGAAATCATCATCAAACAATTTCTCCATAGATTTATGTCAGAGAGTAAGTAACATCGTTTTTGTCATCGTCTCATTGCTTAATGGAATTCGTATTTTTAATGTGGTAATTGTTTTGTACTCATTCTTAATTCTGGCACCAATTATATATTTATATTGTTTTTCCTCTATTAGAGCGATATTCTCTTTGTTTATTAATCCAGAGTCTCCAACAAGAACAAAATCAATTAAATCAAATATATTTACAAAGTCCTCCACTACTGATTTGTTGTGCTATTTCTTTTTGACTATCATGCAATTTATCTAAATATCTATATATCTTAAACAACTCAATATCTTCATCAAAAATATGATATTAAATAATCAACAGTTGCAACCCTACTGCGAGGTTGACAAATAGGTGAAATTACCAAATGATTTAATATAACATCTTCAAACTTATTAAATCCAAACTTAGCTAATCCAATCTTATTAAAAACATGATTTAATATCAATTGTATACTACTAAGTTGAACATTCTCAACACTTGATAGGAAACGAATTACAAGTTAAAAGAAAAATTAGGGTCAAGGTTCAGAGGTAATTTTCTTTTAAAACTTGTCTTGTATCAAGCTTTCATACTCCCCAATCACCATACTAAACTTTTGTTCCTTTGTTTCAGTCTTCAATTCATGGCATGATGTTGGTGGAATCATGCCATGATGTTGGTAGAATCATGGCATGATTCCACCCAATTCATGGCATGAATTGGAGATTAAATCTTTGAAAGAAAAGATGGAAGTCAAGATATATGAGATTATTACTAAGTTATTTTATATTGGAGCTTAGTGATATGTCTTTGAAGTTTAGGCTTAATGGTTATTTTATCCTATATTTATTCATTTCTAATTGCCTTTACCCTGTTTGGCATTATATTAAGCTTTTTTTATCATAGAGCTTTTTTATTAACTTGTAGCTATGCCTGCAAAGAAATCCTTCACGACGAAAGACTCTTAAATGATGAAGCAAAACTAATATTTATTGTTCTTAATACTACGGTGTTGTTATGGTTGTATTGGTTTGTGGAGAATATTTGGGGATTTGTTTTAAAACCAACTTAGATACAAAAATTGAAAACAGACTTGATATAAATTAAAACAGACTTGATATAAATTTGTAAAGAGTAGGTCTTTATGAAACGCTGTTTTAATTTCGTGAATTGATTTGTCCTGAAAAACAAAGTATAGTTATTGTTTTATTGAATAAAGTAAAAATATATCTTGCAATTGTATTTGATAAAAAGAAAAGTTTTCATCTCAACAAAATATATGATAGATTTTATAGTTAATATGGTATAGAATATAATAATTTAAAAATAATATATATATGAAAACAGATTTAGAAATTGCTCACGAGTACAAGATGCTACATATAAGAGATATGGCAGCTAAGCTTGATATTTGCAAGGATGATATTGAATATTACGGAAAGTATAAGGCTAAACTTCCTCTTAAATTAATTGATGAAGAGAAGGTAAAGAAATCAAAATTAGTTTTGGTTACTGCTATGACTCCAACGCCTGCTGGGGAAGGAAAGACTACTATTTCAATTGGCCTTTCTCAAGCTCTTAATAAGATAGGGATGAAGGCAATGGTTGTTCTTAGGGAGCCTTCTTTGGGACCTGTCTTTGGAATGAAAGGTGGTGCAACAGGTGGAGGACATGCTCAGGTTGTTCCTATGGAAGATATTAACCTACACTTTACTGGGGACTTTGGGGCAATTGAAAAAGCTCATAACCTTCTGGCTGCTATTATTGATAATAATATTCAAAACAAAAAGAACTGTGTAGGACTTGATACAAGATCTATAACTTGGTCAAGGGTGATGGATATGAATGATAGATCGCTAAGAAATATGGTTATTGGTTTGGGTGGTACTGCAAATGGTATCCCTCGTGAGACTGGGTTTAAGATTACTGCTGCTTCTGAGGTTATGGCTATTCTTTGTATGAGCTCTAGCATTAAGGACTTAAAAGAAAGATTAGGTAATATATTAGTTGGATATACTTATGATAAGAAACCTGTTTTTGCAAGAGATTTAAAAGCAAATGGTGCTATGGCTGCTCTTTTGAAAGATGCAATTAAGCCTAATCTTGTTCAAACAACAGAAGGAACTCCTGCAATTATTCATGGTGGACCTTTTGCTAATATTGCACAAGGAACAAATACTATTCTTGGAACAAAGATGGGAATGACCCTTTCTGATATTGTTGTTACTGAGGCTGGTTTTGCTGCAGACCTTGGAGCAGAAAAGTTTATTGATATTAAGTGTAGAGAGTCTGGACTAAGACCTAATGCAATTGTTATTGTTGCAACCATTAAAGCATTACGCTACCATGGTGGAGTTAAGGTTAAAGAGATAGGCAATATTAATCTTGAGGCTGTTAAAAAAGGATTTGAAAACTTAGAAAAACATATTCAGAATGTTAAATTGTTTGGAATAACTCCTGTTATAGCTATCAATAAGTTTGTGGATGACTCTCAAGAAGAAATTGACTTTGTAAAGAAAGCTTGTGAAGACTTAGGAGCAAAAGCTTTTACTTGTGAGGTTTGGGCAAAGGGAGGAGATGGAGCAATTGAACTTGCAAAAGAAATTGAAAAACTTGTTGAAGAAAAGACAGAGATTAAGTTTATGTACGATAAAGAAGATTCAATTGAGGATAAGATTACTAAGATTGCTATGAATCTTTATGGTGCAAAGAAGGTTGAGTTTTCAACAAGAGCATCTTCAGATATTGCAAGAATTGAAGAAATTGGACTTGCAAACCTTCCTATTTGTATTGCTAAGACTCAAAAATCCATTTCTGATAATCCAGTACTAAGAGGAAGACCTGAGAACTTTACTTTTAAGGTAAGAGAAGTTGAACTTTCATCAGGAGCAGGATTTATTATCCCAATATCAGGTACTATGATGTTGATGCCAGGGCTTCCAGAAATTCCTTCATCAGAGAGTATAGATATTGATGACGATGGACACATTATAGGATTGTTCTAGTAAGATAATAGGATACAGTTTTAAGATAAGAAATTCTTAAACAAAAAAATGCCATTCAAATTAATGAATGGCATTTTTTACTAATTAGAAAGTATAATCTCTTATCTACTTTCTCTTATTTTGTTCTTCCTGGGTAAACTTTCAATGCTGCTTCAAGACATTTAGCTGCTGCTTTAATATCTTCTATCTTTAAGCAGTAAGTTATACGAGCTTGTGTTCTTCCTTTTTCAGGCTCTGAATAGAATCCTGTTGCTGGTGCTAACATTACTGTTTCACCATTTAGGTTAAAGTCTTCTAATAACCATTGGCAGAACTTATCACTATCATCAATTGGCATTTGAATCATTGTGTAGAAAGCTCCTTTTGGCATTGGGCAGAAGCATCCTGGGATTGCATTTATTGCTTCAACAAGCACGTGACGGCGTTTGTCGTATTCTGCAAGTACATCTGTGAAATAAGAATCTGGAGTGTCAATTGCAGCTTCTGAGAATATCTGTCCAAAGAATGGAGGACAAAGTCTTGCTTGTGCCATACGCATTGCTGCATCCATTAGTTCTTTGTTCTTAGAGATAATGCAACCAACTCTTGCTCCACAAGCACTATAGCGTTTTGAGACAGAGTCAACTAATACCACGTTTTGTTCTAAGCCTTTAAGGTTCATTACTGAATTATGTTCTGCTCCATCATAGCAAAACTCTCTGTAAACCTCATCAGCAAATAGATATAAGTCATATTTCTTTGCTAACTGACCTAAAACATTAAGTTCTTCTTGTGAATAAAGGTATCCAGTTGGGTTATTTGGGTTACAAACCATAATAGCTCTTGTCTTAGGAGTTATGGCTTTTTCAAATTCTTCAATAGGAGGAAGTGCAAATCCATCTTCAATATAAGATGGAATTGTTTTGATAACTGCATCTGATTGAATTGCAAATGAATTATAGTTTGTGTAGTAAGGTTCTGGAATAATTACTTCTTCACCTGGGTTTAAGCAAGCTGAAAAAGCAAATTGTAGAGCCTCTGAACCACCATTTGTAACTATGATATCATGTTCTGTGATATCAATATGATGTTTTTGGTAGTAACCAGCTAATTTCTTTCTATAAGAAAGGTTTCCAGCTGAGTTGGTATACTCAACAATTGACATATTAGCATTTTTCATTGCTTCAATAGCTCCTTTTGGAGTTAGGATATCAGGTTGTCCAATATTTAAGTGGTGAACCTTTATACCTCTTTCTTTTGCTGCGTCAGCATAAGGTACTAATTTTCTAATTGCTGAAGCAGGTAAAGATTTACCCTTTTTAGATATTTGTGGCATAATAAATTTTCTTTTTGTTATTATTTATTTGTCTTAATTAATTTGTAGGGGAATTTAGAACAGTTCCTTTGATTCTAAGAACAACTCTATTATTACTTGCATTTGATTCAACAGTTACAGATTTGTTGATTGGTCCTGGGTTAGCAGTATTGTATTTTACTCTAATTCCTGCACTTTGTCCTGGCATTAATGGTTCTCTAGGCCATGAAGGAACAGTACATCCACATGATGAACGAACATTTGAAAGAATTAATGGAGCTTTTCCTGTGTTTTTATATGTAAATGTTGTTTCTCCATTTCCGTTTCTTTGAACATCACCATAGTCATGTTCCAATTTCTCGAACGTTATTTCTGCTTGGGTTCCTGATGGTTTGCTTGCTGGAGCTGCTGATTTATTGTTTTGTGCGAAAGCTCCGAATGTAACTCCAAAAACTAGGAGTAATGATAAGACTAATTTTTTCATATTACTGTTTGTATTAAATTATTAATTTTCTTTTCTAATTACCTTTCCTGTAAGCATAAGAACGATACGAGGTTTTTCAGGATCGTTGGTCGATACAGTGATACTTCTTTTAATATCTGCTATTATATTTGTGTTATATGTAATCTTAATCTCGCCACTTTGAGAAGGCATAACTGGATCCTTAGACCATTTTGGATTTGTGCAACCACAAGATGCAACAACATTATTAATTATCAAAGGACTCTTACCCTCATTCTTAAACTTAAATATAGCTTCACCATTGTCTCCTGCAAAAATCACGCCATAGTCATGTGAGGTTTTCTCAAAAACAATATTCGGTTTACTATTTGAAGTTTTTGTTTGTGCATTTATGCTATTAGGTATAACAAATAAACAACATAAAAAGTAAGTGTATAATGATAGTTTTATTATATTTTTAGTCCAGTTTCTCATTTTATTACAAAATCTAAGTTGCAAAGTTAAGCATTATTTCAAAGGACTTAAAAACTATTTGAATTTATTTTTATCTTTGCAGTCAAGCAAATAAGTTTTTTCAGCATATAATACATAAATGATATGGAATATTTCGCACACCCAACCGCAATAATAGACGAAGGTTGTAGCATTGGAATAGGTACAAAAATTTGGCACTTCTCTCATATTATGATAGGTGCAGTTCTTGGAGAAAAATGTAATATTGGACAAAATGTTGTTGTTTCACCAGAGGTTAGACTTGGTAATAATGTAAAGGTTCAGAATAATGTATCACTTTATACAGGTGTTATTTGTGAGGATGATGTCTTCTTAGGCCCTTCATGTGTATTTACAAACGTAATAAATCCTCGCTCTGCCGTAAACAGAAAAGACCAGTACGCTAAAACAAGAGTTGGTCGTGGAGCTACAATTGGAGCAAATGCAACAATTGTTTGTGGTCACGATATCGGGAAGTTTGCTTTTATTGGTGCTGGATCAGTTGTCACAAAAACCGTCCAAGACTACGCACTTGTTGTTGGAAACCCTGCAAAACAAATAGGCTTTATGAGTGAGTTTGGTCATAGACTTGAGTTTAATGAAAATGGTATTGCTGTTTGTCCAGAATCAAATCATCAGTATAAATTAGAAAACGAAAAAGTTACTAGAATAAAATAATAATATGAAAAACTTTGGTATAATTGGGGTTGCAGGATATATTGCACCACGACATCTAAGAGCCATTAAAGACACAAATAATGACCTAATAGTTGCCCTTGACAAGTCTGACACAGTGGGAATAATGGATAGTTATTTCCCAAATTGTTCTTTCTACACAGAATTTGAACGTTTTGATAGATATGTTGAGAAAATCAAACACACAGAAAGAAAATTGGATTATGTTACTGTATGTACTCCAAACTACCTTCACGATAGCCATATAAGATTTGGACTTCGTGCAGGAGCAGATGTGATTTGTGAAAAGCCACTTGTTCTAAATCCTTGGAACATTGATGCACTTTCTGTTATGGAAAAAGAAACAGGGAAGAAGGTTAATACAATTCTCCAACTAAGACTTCATAAAGCCATTATTGATTGGAAAAAACAAATAGAAGAAGGACCAAAAGACAAGATATATGATGTTGATTTAACTTATATAACTTCAAGAGGAACTTGGTATTATGCATCATGGAAAGGCTTTATGGAAAAATCAGGTGGCGTTGCAACAAATATTGGGATACATTTCTACGATATGTTATCTTGGATATTTGGAGAAGTTGAAGAAAACATAGTTCATATATCAGGGCACGACAGAGTTGGAGGCTATTTAAGATTCAAGAGAGCAAGGGTAAGGTATTTCCTTAGCATTAATCCTGATACACTTCCACAAGAAGCCGTCCTAGCAGGGAAGAGAACATATAGGAAGATTGAAATGGAGGGTTCTGAAATAGAATTTTCTGAAGGCTTTACGGAACTCCATACCGATAGTTATAAGAAAATACTTGAAGGAAATGGATTTGGACTTGAGGATTCAAGGACTTGCATTGAAATTGTTCACGGCATAAGAAATTCACAAGCAATTGGACTTATCGGAGACTACCACCCACTTTGCAAACTTTCTCTTGTAAAACACCCATTCAAGATCTAAAAACTAATGATTGAGCTTGAGGATGCATCAGAGTTTATTGAAAACTTTGAGAAAACAACTAAAAGGAAGGTTTATCGCTTTCCTTTTAGTTTAAATAATAACCAAGAAGTTGCAATCCTAATGGTGAAATGTGGTATTAAATACATCTCACTACCCTATCTTTCACAAGGCATAATTGAAACTAAGCCTAAAATATTTGACTCCCTTATCTTTCCAAAGAAATGGGAGATAAGAGATATTAAACCCTATTCAAAACATTCTTATAACGATAAAGTAAATTTTGAGATTAATCTTCAGGACGGATATAACTACACATCAAATATAAGAAGGAAGACAAGAAAATCAAAAGAACATAAGTTAGAAGTCGTAAACGGAAAATCAGAAGAGCTAATAAACGATTTCTACTTAGTTTATACCAAAAGGATGCACCAAATAGGTGTTCCTCCAAGGTCAAAATCTCATATAAGAAAGAGCATTAATAATAACAAAACCTTATTATTTGTTGCTTATAAAGACAATCAGCCAATCGGTTCAGCATCCTTGCAAAAAATAAGTGATACATACTACGAAAACATTCTATTTGCTTCTCTTTCAGACTATATGCATTTATATACTTCATACGCCCTTCATAATTCAATGATAGAATATTCAAAAGCAAATAATGCAAGCATATATTCATTTGGCAGAAGCACAAAAGGTAGCTCAGTATATATGTTCAAAAAACATTTCAAAGCACATGAAATACCTCTTTATTGGAGTTTTTCTCATAAAACAAAATCCATAAGAAACAATAAATGGTTCTTTAGCCTTTGGAAATGCCTTCCCTATCATATAACAATAATATTAGGAGAAGCAATCCATAAAAGGATTTACTGAAACAAAGAAAGAAAAAACTGAAACAAAGAAAGAATTTTTTGAATCAAAGAGATAGAAAATTAATACGCAGAGTTATTTAAGCCTTTCATAATTATTGTATCTTAGAAATGTAATTATCGATTTCAACATTTGTTTCCTTAATATTGTTATCATCCACAAGAATTAATTCAGAAGATAATATAGCCCAAAACTTTGTTCCAACACCTTCTTTAGAATCGAATGAATAATCCGCCCCAAGATTGTCAAGTAAGGCTTTAATTATCGCAAGTCCTAATCCTGGACCATGCTCAAATGAATCAAACTTCTCAAATCTATCAAAGACTCTTGAAATATTTTTTTCTTTGACACCAATTCCTGTATCTTCGATATAGAACTTAATCTTATCCTTACCTATGATTTCGTATCCAAACTTAATATGTCCACTATTAGTAAATTTAATTGAATTTTCCACAATCTCTTTTAGAATTTGAGTAAGCCTTTGCTTATCCATAAATACTACACAACTCTTATGTGGACTATCTACAATTAAATCAACACCGTTCTTAATTTTATATTTAAATAGGCCTTCAAATTCCTCAAAGAACTGTTTTAAGTCAAATTTAATCCTTTTAAATTCAATAAAACCAGATTCAATTTCTGAAAGTTCAATAATATCTTCAACAAGATTTAAGAGATTCTCATTATTCTCTCTAATTATTTTTCTATATTCCAATTGTTCTTCCCTATCTTCAGAATCGATAACAAGCTCAGTAAATCCTAAAATTGCATTTAAAGGAGTTCTTATTTCGTGGCTTATGTTTGCAATGAATCGTGATTTAAGAATATCACTCTGAATAGATTTTTTAAGAGCTTCATTCAGTCTTTGTTCGATGTTTTTATGCTTGTCTATATTGAAATTAATACCTCTTATTTTTCTATACTTACCTTTTTTGTCCTCTAATAATTCAACAAAAATACGTATTTCCCACCAAGAATAATTTTCATTTTCATCAAATTTCGTCAAATATTCTTTTACGTACTCTGATCCATCTTCTGATTTTAATAAGCTATGGAAAAACTCAATTGCTTCCTCCCTTTGTTCAGGAATAATATTATTCAATAGATATTCAGGATCTACTTCCTGACTTATACCTTTGTCTTGATTGGTAAGGCTTCGTCCTATTTTATATTTATTTGTTCTTTCATTATATTCCCAACTCAGGATTTGAACAGAAGGCATTCCAGATGATAATAACTTAATATTAAGTTGCAAATCTTTTTCATGCTCTTCCTTAGATTTGATTTTTTTATTTAAAATGATGTTATTATATCTTAGAATCAAAATGCTTATAATGAAAATAATTATTGCCGAAACCAAAGTGACTAATATCTTATGATTATTAAAAAATGCCTTTCCAATATTTATTGCTACTGTGTTTTCAGGAAGAGCTGCAAACACTCCTTTTCTTGCAACAATTTCAGCATAATCATATAAAGGTATAGGTGGAATATTTTCAATTGAAATTTTCTCAGGAATTTCTCCATTAAAAATCCTCACTGATTTTAAAGCAGCAGCTTCTCCATTATTTTTTGCAACTTGTACAAAACCGCCAACGAATCCTGATCCAACAAATCCATCAAATACAGTAAAAATAGGAACATTTGTTGATTTAATAATTTCAGGATATAGATCGTTAGATATATAGAGTTTTCCGTTATCATCAACTTGCCAAGTACCAAAAATAATAAATGAATAAGGCTCCACTTTTCTAAATTTGGTTAATAATTCTTCTTTATTTTTTGCGTCTACGCCATATTCAATCTCAATTCCCTCATTTTCATAAGCACTAAGTGTTTGCTTAGCTCGTTTCATAAAAAACTCTCCAGTAGGAGACTTGTCAGCCCAAACATATACCTTTCTAGTATTAGGGAATATTTTAAGACCAGTTTTATAAACCCTCCCAATACAATAATCACTTGTTACTCCAGTTATATTTTTAAAATCAACCGTTCTTCCTGTTTCGAGTTCGGAAACAAAAACAATTGGGATTTTACTAATAATGGAATCTGTATAAGTTAAAAAGAGGTTTGTTGCACCATAGTCAAAAGCTACAATTACATCTATATGCTCTTTGTTTTTGGAAAAATAATTCTTTATTATTTCAATTCTTTTCTCTTCTGAATTCCTTTTCTCGTCTAGATATATTTCTTTAAGATAGATTGTATAACCCTCTTTTTTAAACTTTTTCATCATTGCTTCTTTGCAATTTATTGACCAAGAATTATTATTAGTAAAAGAACTAACGTAAAGAACATTTCTTTTTTCTTGACTTTTTGAGAAGCCATATAAGGGGAATAGCAATACAAATATTATTATAAAAACTGAGGATTTATTTATATTTAACATGATGAATTCCTTTTAAATGATTCATTTTTTTATTACCTCACAATTTTCTTAATAACTATATGCAATAAAAAAATTAATCAGGACTTATAAAACCTGATATAATAATTTACTAATATACAACATCTTTTAAATTTTTGCAAGCTTTGTATTCGTTTTTAATACATATAAGTTAATAGTGAAATGAAATAACAATTAATTTATAAAGCATAAAAAAAGCTAACATAATATTAATTAGTTAGCTTTGAAGTGATTCAGGCGGGATTCGAACCCACGACCTACTGCTTAGAAGGCAGTTGCTCTATCCAGCTGAGCTACTGAACCATCCCTTGATAAAAAAAGGAATCTATTGACTGATTCCCTTTCTTGTCGGGGTGGCAGGAATCGAACCTGCGACCTCCAGTTCCCAAAACTGGCGCGATAACCGGACTACGCTACACCCCGAAATGTCCTTTCAATTCTGTCTGCGGAGAGAGGGGGATTCGAACCCCCGGTACCCTTACGAGTACGACAGTTTAGCAAACTGTTGGTTTCAGCCACTCACCCATCTCTCCAATTCATTTCAGAATTGGTGGTGCAAAATTACAATTATTTTTAGAATTACAAAATTTACAAGAGACTTTTATTCATTTTATTTAGAGAATATTGCATAAACCTTATGTTTACACAGAGTTACACAAGGTTAGATAATTCACTTTTTTATTATATCCGTTCATATATTTCTGTTATTTATCAAAAAGAGATTCTAAAAAAGTCTATGAGAGGAAAATATGCTTATATTTGCTGAGGTTTTCTTTCTATTATTCAGTGAAACTAAGAAAAGAAAGCAAACTAATAAATAACAATTGTATAATTTCATCCCTTGTGAACTAGTTATGAGTTTTTATGGAAAACAACTATCAACTTTATAATGACAACCTTGTCCTATTCAATGATATGCTTAAGAACATTGAATCGGCTAAAAAATGTATTCTATTAGAAACATTTCGTTTTGGTACTGGCTCAATTGGAGAAAAGTTTCGTTTAGCCCTAATTCTTAAAGCTCGACAAGGTCTTAAAGTAAAAGTACTGATTGATGCTTGGGGAAGTGATTATGACAATTCTTTTTTTAGTCCACTAATAGAGGCAGGGATAGAATTAAGGGTATATAAGAAATTAAATTTAGCAAGAACCTATTTTATAAAAAATCATTGTCGAAACCATAGGAAGATTCTTATAATTGACAACCAGATTACCTATATTGGCTCTTCAAACCTAACTGCTTATTCCTTAAGCTGGAGAGAACTAAACCTTAAAATAGAGAACACAGAACTCACAAAGCTATTTAGATATTCATTTAATGAGAGCTTTCGTAGCTACAACAAATATACACTAACAAAGAAAAGCTATAAGAGAAATCAATACCATAACTCTTGGGTTTTGGTGCAAGACGTTCCGAATCCTTATAGACAAACAATTAAGAAGTACTATGAAAATATGATTGATAAGGCAAAAAAGGATATTTTTATTGAAAGTCCATATTTTCTACCTGGCCATGTTCTCAGAAAGAAACTTTGTGAGGCTGCAAAAAGAGGAGTTAATGTAGTAGTGATTATGCCTTATCATTCTGATGTAAGATTGGTTGATATTGTTAGGAGGAAGTATTTGGGAGAGCTATATGAGGGTGGAGTAAAGATTCGTTTATATATTCCTGGCAATCTCCATTCCAAAGGTTTGATGATTGATGATGAGGTATTCTCAATAGGGTCTTCAAATTTTGATTATAGGAGTTTTAGATATCAATACGAGCTTGCACTAATTGGAGAAGAGAAATCCGTATTGAAAGATTTAAGAACCCATTTCGAAACAACCTTAGCCTTTTCCAGAGATTTTGATTACGAAAGCTGGAAGAGACGTTCTGGCATTGAAAAGTTCTTCGAGTGGATTTTACTACCAATAAGATATTTACTATAACTTAATAATTCATACTGACATTTTGTCAATTCTTTTGTATCTTTGCATTCAAATATAAGGAGTACAATGATAGACATTCAATCAATTAAGACAAGATTTGGTATATTAGGAAATAACCCTGAGCTTAATAGAGCTTTGGAAATATCACTTCAAGTTGCCCAAACCAATATGAGTGTTTTGGTAACAGGAGAAAGTGGAGTTGGAAAGGAAGTCTTTTCAAAAATAATCCATCAATATAGCCCAAGAAAACATAATAAACATATTGCAGTTAACTGTGGAGCTATTCCAGAGGGAACAATAGAAAGCGAATTATTTGGACACGTTAAAGGTTCATTTACCTCTGCCGACAGAGATAGAAAAGGATATTTTACAGAAGCAGACAAAGGAACAATATTCTTGGATGAGGTTGGAGAGTTGCCAATGTCAATGCAAGCAAAACTTCTAAGAGTTTTAGAAAATGGCGAGTTTATTCCTGTTGGTTCAAGCAAAACAATTAGGGTTGATGTTAGAATAGTGGCTGCAACAAACGTAAATCTTTTAGATGCAATAAATAAAGGAAAATTTAGAGAAGACCTTTACTATCGTTTATGTCAAGTTTCCATTTTTGTTCCACCACTAAGAGAGAGGAAGGATGATATATATCTTCTTTTTAGAAGGTTTGCGGTTGAACAAGCCGAAAGATATAAGATGCCGATGATTAGCCTAACTAATGAAGCAAGAACCTACCTTCTTAACTACCGCTGGAAAGGAAATATACGACAATTGAAGAATGTTACAGAACAAATATCAATAATTGAAAAGGAAAAACTAATAACCCTTGACACTCTTAAAAAATATATACCAGTAGTTTCCACCCTACCAATGGTTGTTGACAATAGCTTATTTGAAGAGAATTTCTCCAGCCAAAAAGAAATAATCTTCACGATAATTAATAATAAACAACAAATTCAACTCTTGAAAAAAGAGATTGAGGACTTAAAAGATTTTGTTAAACAAATGCTTAGCGATGGAACTCATGAGCCTCGATTAATTCCTTCAATCAATCAACCAAGCAGTTTAATTTATACTCCCCAAGCAAATCAAGAACAAGAAGAGGAGGAAGAGGACGATGAGATAATTGATAATGAATATTCTGAAGTTGATGATACTCCTATGTCACTGGTCGATATGGAAAAGAAAATGATAATATCTGCACTTCAAAGAGCAAAAGGAAAACGTTCTACGGCAGCAAAAGAACTTGGAATATCCGAAAGAACTCTTTATAGGAAGATTAATGATTTCGACATAGAGCTTTAATTATATCAAATCACTAGAATGCAAGAATTTAAAGTCCCTTCATCAAAAAGCATAAGCAATAGACTTCTAATAATCAAGTATTTGTCTCAGAGTAATAAGGCAATAAAAAACCTATCCATAGCTGACGATACAATTTTGATGCAGAACATTCTTTCCCAGATAGATACCAACCCCTCTAAGCTTATTTTTACTGATAATGCAGGCACAGTTACAAGATTTATTATTTCACTATTAGCCCTTAAACACGGAGATTGGCAAATAGATGCCGACCCTCAAATGAGAGAAAGACCAATTAAACCACTCTTAGATGCATTGAAAAGTTTGGGAGCTGAAATAAACCATCTTGAAAGAAATGATAAACTCCCAATTCAAATAATTGGAGGAAAGTTAATTGGAGGTAAAACCATTAAGATTGACTCAAATAAAAGCAGCCAGTTTCTCTCCTCCCTACTTCTAATTTCTCCATATATTAAAGACGGATTAAGCATTCAAGTAGATGAAGATATGGTATCTAAACCTTATCTTAATATGACTACTAGTCTAATGAAAGAATTTGGAGCAAAGATAAGAGAAGAAGAAAACCACTTAATAATCAGCCCCTCTGAATATAATTTTAAAGAAACCCAGGTTGAGAACGACTACTCAAGTGCTTGCTTTGCCTTTGAAAAGCTTTCCATTCAAGGAGGAAAAGACCTATTTATCAAAAACTTATATCCCAATTCCCTACAAGCAGATTCAATAGCCATAAGTTATTTCTCCAATTTCGGAATTGAATCAAGATTTGAAAATAACGGATTAAGACTATCCTATATCAAAGAAAACATATCTAAAGAAAAGACATTATTATTTGATATTAAGAATTGCCCAGATATCTTCCCTTCCTTAGTTATGACAGCCCTGTTTTCAGAGAAGAGAGTAGTATTCAAAGGAATAGAGAGTTTAGAATTCAAAGAGAGCAATAGAATACAAGCAATGTCAGAAGGCTTAAAGAAAATTGGAGCTAAAGTAATTATAGAAGAAGATAGTTTTATTATTGATGGATTCCAGACAAAAAAACTCACAGATAAGCCAATTATAATCAAAACCTATGACGACCATAGAATTGCAATGACCTTTGCAATTGCAACACTTAAATTTCCTAATATTCAACTAGATAACAAAGACTGCGTAAGTAAATCCTTTCCTATGTTTTGGGAAAATATATAAACCCATAATAGCATAAAAGAAACGACAACCCTTTTATTTCCAAAAAGAGCAAACTCAAATCAAGACGATATAAAAAAGAGGATAAATAAAACCTATTCTCCATTCCTTTTATATCAAATATTTTTCGTATATTTGCATAAGTAAATCACTTCATTCTAATTAGGGACTATTAATAAATAGAAATCCCTTAAAAAAGATTAGAATTCCCAATTTTCAACTTCATTTCAAAAGATGCACATCATTTACCCCGAAAGATGTACATGATTCGACCCAAATGATGTACATCATTTGTACTCTAACTCTTCGTTTCAGTAATTTAATTCTTCGTATTAGTTTTTTAAAGTGGTGATTCAAGAAATCCTTTCAAAGAAATAAAAAAATAGATCAAAGATCTACGGCAGTGAATCAAAGATATAATTTATTGAAACAAAGCTATAGCATAAGGCTATAAATATCAATCTCCTAATTCAACCATATCAATATATCTAAATATCAAAACCTATACATATAGATAATATACTATATCAATTTATGCATATTCACTTATTCAAACCCCTATACTATGCATGAATGCATAAATTCATATGTTATGTATATTACCCCTACTTTAGTGTAGGGGAATATAATATTTACAAGCTTTTTTTACTGATTATTCATAGCTGAATATTTGTATTTCCGAACAGTAAGTGATTTTTAATTTTGACAGATATTTTTTGATTATTGAGGTGTGTTTCCACTATTTTTGTCCAATTGTTTGACTATTAGGTTTGTTTCCGTGTTTCCAACCCTATAGTAAGAGGAAACATGGAAACACAAATAATGAACTTTAATAGGTTAAATGTTGCACTAAGACATTTAGCTTAGTGCCAACACCTAAACCTTTATTTATTAAAACCTTTTAGTTTACAATCAACTTCTTTATTATAAGGATTCTTTCTTACGAAAGCGGCAGCCGATAACTTGTCATGCAAGCGGCAAGCCGATGGTTCAATCTGTAAGATGAAACAATATTAAAAGAATATGAACATAAAATAGACGAGTAAAAAATAAATATGTAAATTTGCAAAATAGAATAAAGTATTAATAATGAAAGAGTGTCGGATTGTATCATCGGCTGCCGCTTTCGTAAGAAAGAATCCTAATATTAATATAGTGCGGGATGACACATTCCGCACTACGATTCCATAAATCACTAAAAAACTAAATAATCTATGAAAAGAGTATTATACATAATTATGGTTATTATTAGCGTTAGTTGTGCTAATATAAAACCTGTTTCAAATGTTGAAGGATCTTATTGTTGGTACTATGATGATATTTCCGACAGAGAAAGTATTCCATTCATGATATTGAATATAAATACTGATAGTACATACGAGATATTTAGTACTAGTGAACTCTATAATAATGGATTATACACACTTGGAGTTGACAGTGCCAAGGGAATGATTATTCCCAAAAAATACAAATTAAAATTAGAGCCTTTCTATCCCAAAAGCTATGATATAGAAATATTAAAAGAAAGAGAGGATGATTCCACATTTATCTATTGTTATTATAGCTCTTATGAAAAGATAGACACTCTAACGACATTTAGGATTCTCAATAAAAACAATGAAATAATCAAGGACAATTTTGAAACGGATTCAGGAGTTATTAAACTTTTGCCTGAAAGCAAAGATTGGTACTTACAGGTATTCTATAGTGCTAATGGAAGTCTTGTAGACTATTTGCAAAAAAAGATATTAAGAATTAAAAAGGGAAAAGAATATAGATTGTGGTTGCAAAATTTAGAAACTACTCGTACAGAAGAACAAAGATTTGAATTTGTTAAGTTAAGTGACACTTCTTATTTTTTGATTAATAAAGCCTTAAATTGCAGAAACAAATATGGAGATTTAAAAACACCTATTGAAAAATGTGATTTTGATACAGCAATGAATCAAATAAAGAATTGGCATGTAGGCACTTTTAGGGGGCTAGATTAGTGTATCAGATTTGGAGTTAAACAAATTACGTAGAGGTGGATTTCTTTCTTACGAAAGCGGCAGCCTATAACTTGCTTTGCAAGAGTTAAACCGATAAGAAATCTACCTCGTAATTAATATAAACAAAGTCAAGATAGTGCAAAGAAATATGAATAAGTATCGGATTTCAAATCCTAATAGTAATAGCGAACTGGATTACAAATCCAGTTCAACGATAAGGACAAATCCAGCACGACGGAGCTGGACAATGGGCAGGAAAAGGTTTAGCTGGGGTTGTAATAAATGGATATAATATTACGAGTCCAGTAGTTAAAGGTATGGTAGGAGGAGCGATTGGTGGAGCAGCAGGAGGATACGCCGGAGGTTTAGTTGGAGGGTATTTAATGACAGGAGATTTGAGAATGGCACAAAAAACAGGTCTTAATGGATTAGTATCCGGTTTAGCTATGGGGGGAGTTTCCGGAGGAATAGGTGGTTATGCAGCAGCTAAAGAAGCAGGAATAAATCCGTGGACAGGAAAAGCAGAAAACAGTGTTACTATTGGAGGACCTCAAGATAGGGTAGATAATTTAGCAAAAGAAGTTACAAAAAATCAAACAATTAGTGATAATGATATTCAAAATTGGCCAAATGATTTACCCGCTTATTCAGGAGATAATATTCCTAGTCCAAAAGCTTTAGAGTTTAATAAAATATGGATAGAACAAGTAATTAAGGCTGAGTATTATATTTATGATGTTGGGAGGAATGGATATAGCCCTTTTTATAATGGGATAGAATTACCTGCAATCCAAAATTATAGCAGAGCTTATAAAGTTACTTATATCAGGACAACTAAAATATTAATTATTTATAGGTAAATTATGGAACTAACTTGGTCTGAAAGATACTTAATTATAGCACTTAGGATACTAAAGCCTTTATTTGGGAAATATGGGTATACTTTAAGAGAAATGCAATATGGTAGTAGAGATGGAGATTATTTGATATTTGAAGAATGGTATGGTGATGGTGTTTCAATTAAAATAGTCTATAATCCGGGGTTTGACATTATTATTTCTAAGAAAAAATTATTTAGAACAAAAGAATATAGTCTTATAAAGTTAAAGAATAACTATCCTTCGTATTCTAATTTACCTGATAACTATCATGGAGAAGATGGATTAAAAGAAATACTTGAAGGGTATCGTGATTTTTTAAAATATATTATTTCAAATAAAAAACTCTTACACTAAATAAAACATACTCCAAACGACAAAATAATTAATATGGTTATGGAACTCAAATTTACTGAAAAGCTTTTAATTTGCACATTAAAGAACTTTAATCAAATGTTTTATGATTATGATTATAAAATATCTTCTTTAGCATATAATGACAGAGATGGAGATATTATAACCTACGAAGGACATGGTAAGAGAAATAGACATTTTAAAATAGAAATATGGTATGGTTTAGGAAATTTACACATAATAATCTCTAAGCCTAAAAATATTATTGAAACACTAAAAGATTTTTTGATTTTGTTGCTAAGTGTATTGGGTATAAAATATTTTAAAAAGAAAATCAAACCAAATTCTTTAGGGATTAAGTCATTTGATATAAAGGAGGCAAAGCGATTATTTAATATTGAAGATAAAGACTCTACTTTAAATGAATTGATTTACGAAGATGTTGTACTTGAAAATAAAAACTTTATAGAGCAATATTTATCCCCAGTAATAAAAGGGGAAATGTGGATTGATGAACTAATTAATAAAAACAAAACCATATTATGAAAAGAATTATTCTTATTATTGCCTTAGCACTTCCTTTGATTTCTTTATCTCAGGTAAATAAATCCATAATAGATACAAGCAAGACTTGGTATAATGGAGTAAGTCATTTGAATGGGAAGTATACAAATATTTATAAGATAAAGCAAGACACATTGATTGAGAGTAAATCTTATAATAAGGTATATTCATATTATAGTGGTGATAGTAATTATTTGGAATATGGCAGGTTGATTTTCTTTGTTAGGGAAGACTCTAATAGGGTCTTTATTAGAGAAAATGAATATCTAAATGATATTTCAGAAGAGTATAAAGTCTATGATTTTAATTTAAATAAAGGTGATACTATAACAGTGCCTGTAATTCTTGGAGGAGATATATGGTCTTCATATAGTTATAATAGGGGTCTAATATCTATTGATAGTGTTGATAGTGTAAATATTAATGGTACTTTACTAAAGCGTTTATTTATTAGTTCTGAATATTGCTATATTGAAGGAGAGCAATGGATTGAAGGAATAGGTAGCACTCAGGGATTATTTGAAGCAGGAACAGTAATTGATGGAGGAACAGGTATTTTGAATTGCCTTTATCAAGGAGATTTATTAATATATCATAGAGGAGATTCTCCTAACTGTATAATAAATGTAGGTTTGGAAGATGTAAAAAATGAAATATCAGTAAAGCTTTATCCAACCATTATTGATGATGTTCTAAATATTTCTTCCACAGACTATCCTTTGAATATTACCTTAATTGATTTGTTTGGCAGAGAAGTACTAAAAGAAACCCTATACTATGATAAAACAATCAATACCTCTTCACTAAAATCAGGGTACTACACCTGCAAACTAACCTCAAAAAACAACAAAACCCTAATTAAGAAAATAATAAAACGATAATAATTAAAGAGAAATTTACATAGTTGTTAGATATACAAATTAGCTGAAAAGCAGACAAATTTATTTTACGATGTTTAGAAAAATAATATTTATGCATTGTACTTTTATTAATATATAGAACACTATAAAGATTATTGATATGAAAAAGTATTTTATTATAGCAGTATTCTTGTTTTTGGGAATAACAACTTATTCTCAAGATAAATATAAAATCACAGAGAGAACAAGAATAACTAAATCTGCAATAGATTCTTTGGAAGAAGCTGTTACAGCTAAAATAAGGAAAGATAAACAGCTGCGGAATATTGAAGGATTAAAGCAACTTCATATTTTTTATCTTCCATTTCGTGATGATATTTCAAAAGAGGAATATTTAAACAAAGCATTTTTAAATAAATTATTGCCAGAGTATATTATTTATAATCAAGGGAAGAAAATTGTCAATGGTTGTTTAATGTCAAGTAAAAAAAATATCACCTGACTTTGACAAAGATTCACCCTAACAGGATTTCCAGAAATCATCATCAAACAATTTCTCTATAGATTTGTGATTTTGAGTAAGTATCATTGTTTTTGTCATCGTCTCATTGCTTAATGGTAGTC
>JAQVXZ010000011.1 GCA_028708845.1 Bacteroidales bacterium | reverse complement strand
TCTTACCCAAAAAAGAGGATAAGGGATTGGTGTTGAGCCGTCTTCAGGAGTTCTGTAAAATATTGGTGAGAAACCAGATATTCTAACGTCTTGAACAGTTCTACTTTTATCTATAAACCAATCTTCTTTTAGACGAAGTGTTTTTATATCCTCAGTTTTAAGAGGTATTAGAATAAGCGTGTCCTTTTGGTATAGAGTTCCGTCAATATCTTCTACATCAATTGTAGTTGTTTGAGCTGGAATTAATGACATCTTTCTTTCTTGCCAATCTAAGATTTCTGTTGTAAACTCATCGTCAAGATATATTTTTATTTTCCCATCGTTAATTGCTTGTTCAAGAGCATAAAAAAGGTTTACCCTTCCTTGGTCTGGGTCAATCGGATAATAAAAAACTTGGTTTTGTTTTTCACGGAAATCTATAACTCTCCAAACTCTCCACTGCCAAACAACATCTGCCTCACGTACATATGGGAAAGTAAATGGTTTTCTTTGTTTGTATGATATTTTTTCATAAAAACTATCTCTTGGTGGAGTCTCTGGTTCGTCTAATATTTGTGCATTCAAATCTATTGCAAACATAGACATTAGCACTAATACTATTACAACTATTTTTTTCATATACTATTTGTTTTTATTGTATTGTAAAAATCATTTGAGGATTTTGAACTGATTTTTCTCCGTCAGGTCCTTTTGCTCTAATTCCCTCAATATAAACCTTATTACCTCTTCTTAGTCTTTGGAGTTGGCTTATCATTTCTGGTGTAAAGCGTGATCCTCTAGCTACTAGTGGAGCTTGTCCATCTCCTCCTGTATTGAAGGTCATTTGGAATTCAACCACATCATATCTTACAGGGAAGTCAAATCCGTCCATAATAACTTTTAGTCCTCCTTGAGCTATAAGAATTTCTTTAGCTATTCTTCCACCATCGGATGAACCTACCACTGCTTTTGGCTTAGGTATTTGTTTAACACGGAACTTCATTGATCCTTGTTTCATATTCTTTCCATTAATGTTGGCATCAACAGAAATAATTACCTCTTGCTGCGTTTTCACATTAACTATATAGTTACCTGGAGATACTTTCTTAATGGTTGCCCCACCTCCTCCGGTGATTGATGGAACTAATTGCTCAAAGCTTGTTCCTGGTGAAGAAATAGATACTGGGTTATCAACTCCAATATAGAATACGTTCATATTTGTTGGGGAAATTGTAACAGCAGGTGCTGCAACAAAATACTCTCCAGAGAATGGATAAGGTTCGTCACCTTTTTCTCCTTTAACATAAACTGTACCTTGGTATTTTTGAAGTCCAACTGCTCCAGCTGGAAATTTCAACTTAATAACTCCAGAGTCACTAACAAGGTTTGCTCCTCTAACATCAGCTGTTAATTGGGTTTTTGAGTCATATGCAGCAACAAATACTTGTGCCTCATATGAAGTTCCTTGCATAACATAGGTTGCCGTTGGAACAACTTTTGCTCTAACATTATCAAACTTATAGTCATCAGCACTTACTGAGGCTAATAAATGATTAACCATATCGAACTCAGCATTCTGAATTTCCGATTTAAATTTATTTAGAATAACTAAATCGGCTAGGGTTATAGTTTGATTAAAATTATATAGTTGCCAGTTCAATTTCTGACCTGATCTATTTTCAAATGTTGCTTTGGTATTAATTTGCATCTTTTTCAACTTCTCAACAAAGTTTGGATCTGCTAATTTTTGCATTCTTTCTTGATAGGCCTCAATTTTCTTTCTAATCTCCATCGCCTTAGCATCGGTCCCTTGTTCGGTTCCTCCAATAAAGTATTGTGTTGGCTTTGAGTAGTCATCCTTTGCCTTAATTCCTTCGTATCCCTTTTCAGCTAACATCTTCTTAGCCTCTTCTTTTCCTCCCTTTAAGCCTTCAACGACTGCAACTAATTCATATTTAACATCGTCAATATAATTAATCATCTCTTTAGTTTCTTTTCTAACTTGTTTCGCTTTTTCCCAATTAGGTCCAACTTTCTCTGGATTTGCTAAATAAGCTTTCTCAAAAACATAATAAGAATTATCTATTTTAGTTGAAAATAACTCATTTGTTATTTCCATACTATCTCCAACAGTCACAAAAGCTTGAAGAATTTCAACAGATACGTTTAATGCCAACAAAGCTGTGTACACTAAATACATCATCGAAATCATTTTCTGTCTCGGGGTCTCCGGACAATTTGTTGCACCCATAGTTCTCTATTCTATTGTTTTAATTCTTGAATATTCAATTAATAAGCATTTCACCTATGCTCTTGTCTGCATTGCAGCAAGCATATTACCATAGATATCATTCAAAGCAGTAACTTTCTTAGAAAGCGCATTTACTTGTTCTTTATATCTAAGTACGTTTTCTGCTGTATCTGCAAAATTAACAACTAAATTATCTATTTTCTCTTGAACTTGGGTTGTTGATTCTAGTTGAGCAGTTGAATTTTGAATTTGTAATTCATATAAAGCATTAATTGATGAAAGGCTTGAAGCCATTGTTTTCAATTCGCTCAAATAAGAAGAGTCTCCACTTGTTAGTGCTACTGCTGTTTCTTTATATATATTAGCGAGTGTTGATACTGCTGTTGCTGCATCCTGTACATTTGCTAAGTATTCTCCAGAAACCATTAAGTCTTTATTTAAGTAGTCTGCTGTTTTCCTATATGAATTAGATAATTCTAAAACTGATTCTGATGCTCCATCAATATTTTTGATAAAGTTTTCTGATGAAGCTGCTGCATTAGAAAGACTTCCTAATTGAGATGCTGTATCGGATAAGTTTTGAAGTCCTTTTCCTAAGCTCTCTATTAATTCTGGTCCAATTTTTGCTTTAGAAAGCATATCATCTAAAACTTGTGTTTCGGTCATACCTTGATGTCCTATTTGCAAGCCTGCTAATGCGCTTAAGTCTAAGTCTAAGTCTGCATCTTTTTTACCTTTTTTCTTCTTTTTCTTATCTTCAATTTGAGATTCTTCTTCCATTCCTGCTAATTCAGGATATGCTAAGCTCCAATCATATTCTACGTGTAATGGTTCAAACGCAGAGATAAAGAAAATTATAGATTCAGTTACCATCCCTAATGTTAATAGGAAACCTGCACCATACCAGTGTTGAATTTTGAACAATGCACCTATAATTACAGCTGATGCGCCAATACCATATAGCTTTGCAGCCATATTTTTATAGAACTTACTCCTTACAAAACTATCTATGCCCATGTTAAAATCGTTTTTTATTTTGTATATAAATGTTTATTATTTCTTTTAGTTTTTGTATACGTTAGAAGATGTTTTAGGATTATCTCCCTTAACTCTACCAATGTATGACTGAACGCAACGGAATCCTAAATAGCTCTTACCTGAGTCTTGGTATTCGTATGCACGTGTTGATGTTTGGATAAAGTGTTTTTGATCTTTCCATGAACCTCCACGAATAACTTTTCTCTTCATTTGAGGACTATCGTCATCTGTTGCTTGGTATCTTGCTGATTGATTTAAATCATGTGTGAAATTATATGAAGATTCGTCGAAAGTGTCTTCACACCATTCTGAAACATTTCCTGCCATATCATAAAGACCAAAATCATTTGGTGCATAATGAGCAACAACAACAGGTAAAACTCCTCCGTCATTATCATAATTTCCTCTCATAGGCTTGTAGTTAGCAATAAAGCATCCCTTACCATTTCTTACGTATGGTCCGCCCCATGGATAAGGAGCTCCAGGTGCACCACCCTTAGCTGCATATTCCCATTCTGCCTCTGTTGGCAAACGGAAATCTTCCATTCTTGAGAAATCTTTTGATTCTAGGAAATTATTCATTATAAATGTTCTCCATCTTGAGAAAGCCTGAGCTTGTTTGTATGTTATTCCAACAACTGGATAGTTATCATATGCTGGATGAGAGAAATATGAACGAGTATAGGTATCATTGTATGAATATGCATAATCATGCATCCAACATAATGTATCTGGATATATGTTTATAATCTCCTTCTTTATAAGTTGTTTCCTGTTTTTGATACCATTTGGTCTTCCTGCAAAAGCAGATCCTTTTAGTTCTTGAGCTAATTCAATACCTGTATTATGTTCTTTCTTTGCTGCTGTATTATAGTCGATCCAATAATATTCGTAATTGAGCTTTCTTGTATCTATTTGTTTCTTGTTGTAGAATCTTTCTTCAGAAGGGATGAATAATGGATCTAGTGCTTCTCTTTCATCAGCATTGGTTAAATCCCAATTAATCTTAGCTCTCCAATTTATTAGAGCCTCTGGAAGTTCTTCTCCGTACTGGTCAACTTCAATTAAATACTTTTGAGGGTTTATTTCACCTAATAATTTGTATGCAATTGAATCTCTAACCCAATATACAAATTGGCGATATTCATTATTAGTTATTTCTGTTTCATCCATCCAAAATGAATTTAACTGAACAGTTCTTGGTTGGTAGGTATATGATGAATATAAGTCTTCATCAGAGGAGCCCATCATAAAACTTCCTTGAGGAACTTCAACCATCCCGTAAGGTTGCATATCTTCAAATTGCTTTCTATTTTGTACCCCTATCAGTTCCCCATTATCAGACGAACTACATCCTACAGCAAATAATGCTAATGACGCTATTAAAATGAGTTTTTTCATATTCTCCGAAATTTTATATTTCTTTTCTGTTATTTCTTTCTCTAAACGTAAAAAAAATCGTTTAGTTACATTAATTTTAATTCATACGAGTGTTTCTGTAGCTTGTTGGAGGCTTAGGTTGGTTTTCAACCTTGAAACAATATCTAACAAAGAGTTCAAAAGATCCAAAAGATTTTCCTGACACTCTTCCTGTTGGTATATCATAAGCCATTCCAAGTTTAAAGCCACCCAATGTTAACCCTCCTAAAACACTTACTGCGTCTTGGATACGGAAATTTACTCCTCCCCAAAACATATAATTATATTCCAAAAGTGCCGATGCATCAAGTTGGAATGTTGATAATTCGGTTTTTAATATTGCAGATGGTAAAACCCTAAAAGAAGGGTAAGCTGGAATTGTCCATTCATATCCTGCTAAAATAAAATAATGTCTCTTATCCTGCCATTTAAGCTTTTCACTCTTAGTCTCTAATAATTTTGTAGATGATAATCCTGCATAAAACTTTCCAGGGATTTGATAATATACACCTAGTCCTAGGTCAAATAAGAAGTCGTTCTGTTGTGATGCATCTCTTAAGACAGGGTCATTCGAGGGTATTATTTGATCTAATTCATTAATTTGATCACTTCCTACTAATTTTCCAAAATCAATTGCAGAGCTAAAGAATTGTGTCTCTATACCAATTGCTAAATTACCTGTAGGCAATTCAAATCTATATGCATAATCTAATTTCACAAAGGTTTGATCCCAATATCCAATCTTATCAGATACTATTGTGGCTCCTAGGCCTCCGTGTAAAATTCTTATTGGAAGGTCAAACGAAAAATTTAATGTAGTTGGTGTTGAAGGGTTGCCATTATTAATATCTGTTAGCTTTAATCCCATCCATTGGTTTCTGTAAAATCCTGTTAAACACATTGCGCCATTACTACCTGCGTAAGCCGGATTATATGACAAACGATTAAACATATACTGAGTAAATTGAGGCTCTTGTTGCGAAAAACCTATGAAAGGCATGATTGCTATTATAACAAACAAACAAGATTTTGCTGCCTTAGTGAGTGAAAACAAGATATTTCGTTTATACATAATATATTATAAATGCAATGTAAATACCATCTACTATGATGGTAATTATTATTATTTTACTTTAATTATTAATTGTTTAGCTCTTTTACAACATAATAATTCAAGAAAATGTGTCTTGCAAAAGTAAAAATAAATTTTATAATAAAAAACTATTCTGTATTTTTATTTTTTTAAATTTACATTTGATGATACTTTTCCTTTGACTAGATGACTACATTATTAAATGAATTTAATGGATTAAAGTACCCTGTATTTTCATAATAATATTGCTTGTTTTCATAATAAAACACCCTTGTATTATCCCCGTATTTGCTTGATAGTTCGCTATTTGCCAGATTTTGCTTAGCCTGCATTTCAAGTTTGGATATTTGAATAGGTTTTAAGTTAGAAAAACATCCTAAAAACCTCATTGAATTTCCAATAATACTTGAATCAAAACAACTGGTATTTAAGCTGTCTTTTTCCTCAATACGATCGAACATATTAAATATTTCATCTTGTTTTTCCCAAATATCTAAGTAATCGTCACTTAAAATTTCAATTTCCACTGATGCAACGCCTTTTTCAATCATCTTTAATCTCTTTGCCGCAACAAGGGATAAGTCTATAACTCCTCTCTTAGGACAACGATCATTTACCTTCACAATAACTGAACGTCCATTATTTTGATTCGTTACTTTTACTAGAGTATTTAATGGTATTGTTTTATGTGCTGCAGTGTATTTGGTTTGAACGAATTTCTCCCCAGATGAAGTTCTCCTATTGACGAACTTATTATGATAAAAAGTGGCCTTCCTATTCTCTAATTTCTTCCCTACCTTTGGTTGTGAAAAACCAAAAAGAGGAATCAATAAGATTAATACTATTATAAAAGACCTAAATAAGTTTACCATGCTTTTGCTTCTTCATGAAACCATTGATTATGCAATCTCATAACCTGTTCTATCACGTCCCTTACACAACCATGACCTCCATTCTTATGTGAAATATAATCTGCTACGGACTTAATCTCCTCAACCGCATCTGCAGGGCAAGTTGACACTCCAGCCTCAACCATTACATCATAATCTGGGATATCGTCTCCCATATAGAGTATTTCTTCTGATTTGTATCCTTTTTCTTTCAAGTAGTTAAAGTACACTTCTTTCTTGTTTGAGGAGCCAGTGTAAACGTCTTTTATCCCCAACATTTCCATTCTGGCTAATATGCTTTCTCCATTTCCTCCTGATATAATAGCAATTTCATAACCTTTTCGTATTGCGTATTGAATAGCATAACCATCCTTAACATTTCCGCTTCGAAATATATTGTTTTGGTCACTTACCATCAAAAACCCATCAGTTAACACTCCATCATAATCAAAAATAAATGCTTTTATTGAATGTAGTTTAGCTTTATAGTTCATATAGTTAATAGTATAATTTTGTCATTAAATAATTTTTCACATAATCCTGGACACCTTCCTCTAATGTGTGAAACTTCTCTTTGTATCCAGCATTAATAAGTTTTTCCATCTTAGCTTCAGTAAAGTATTGATATTTATCTCTAATGTCAATTGGGATATCAATAAACTCAATATTTGCTTCCTTGCCCATAGCCTTAAATGTAGCTAGAGCCAAGTCATAGAAGCTTCTTGCCTTACCTGTTCCTAAATTGTAAACTCCCGATTCCATATCGTTCTCAAACATAAATGCCATTACTGAAATCAAGTCCTTAACGTAAATAAAGTCTCTTAATTGTTTTCCATCCTTAAAGTCTGGTCGATGTGAGCGGAATAGTTTAACAAATCCTTGTTCATTTATTTGATTAAATGAATGAAAAATAACAGATGCCATTCTTTGTTTGTGGTATTCGTTTGGTCCATAAACATTAAAGAACTTCAAGCCTGCCCAAAAAGGAGGTTTGTTTTCTTGTTTTAGAACCCATAAATCGAAATCTTGCTTTGATTGCCCATAAAGGTTAAGTGGCTTTAGGTTTGGAATTACATCTTGATTATCATCATATCCATTTTCTCCTTCTCCATAGGTTGCTGCCGAAGAGGCATAAACCAAAGGAATAGTATTAAATGTACAAATCCTCCAAACATTCTTAGAATAGTTAAGGTTTAAATCTAATAACACCTTCCAATCTGACTCTGTTGTATCTGTTCTTGCGCCTAAATGATAGACAAATTCAATGTTTCTTGCATTCTTTTCAAACCAACTTATAAACTCGTTTCTATCTATTTTTTTGGCATATTGAAGGTTAGAGTAATTGCTTTTCTTTGATTTTTTCTTGAAATCATCAACAATAATAATATCATTCCTTCCAAGTTTATTCAACTTACTTACCATACAACTTCCTATAAAACCTGCTGCTCCTGTAACTACTATCATAATTATTAACATTGTGAATTGTGAAACTTATACGATTATTCTTTCTTTATGTTCCATACTACTGTTCGAATGGAGTTCTATCAACTGCTGAAACATATTCTATCATCTTTTCATAGACCTCTCTCCAACCCTTCCATTGATATCTCTCACACATCGATTCATTATGCCAAACACTAATAAAGTCGCCCTCAACTTCAATTACCTGGTCAGCAATTTCTTTTACTTTTTCAATTGCTTCCTTTGGATTTAAACGCATTCCATCTCTTAAGGCAACGTCCATAATTGCAAAAGGATGAAGTCTTAGTTTTGTTTCTCCGTCAATCTCTAAGTCGTAGAAATTATAACCAGAACAAATACCTGCCCTAAATCCAATAATATCTGAATAACCCATTGAATAATCATCTGTAATCATATTATTTAACAGCCTTCTGAATGATATTGGCAACCTAAATCTTAAGAAATGAAATCTGCTTCTAAAAACAGGTTTATGTATAACTTGTAATAACTCTTTAATTTGCATATTCAACTCTTCCTCCTCGTCAAAAGAGGCATACGAGGGATGGATTCCAACCTTTGCATAGTCACAAAGATACTTTATAAGCATCTGAAACTTCTTATTATATGGCGATATGTTTTTATCGTACTTCCCATAATGACCAAAAAGAACAAAGTAAATCGTTTTAAGTTTGTATTTCTTTATTAGAGAGATTTGATAATCAAATGTATCATAAGGATCTTTCTTCCCTAAAAACAAAACATTAAATCTATAAATAACTTCTGAGAAGTTCCCACTAATAATATCTCTTATAAACCCAACAAATTTCCTTGCTATCCCTTTTTCCTTAAATGAGTACGCAGAATCAATATCAATAGTATTATAGAATCGGAAATAATGCTTGGTAAATATCAAATCAGGATATATATCCTTAAGCTTTTGTTCCAATAGTTTTGCCCAAATATTTACAATTGGCTTATGAAGGAAAGAGTTCTGAAAAGCAAAGCTTTCTTGATAACGAAACCTTCCATGGCTGTCTTGAATAAATGGGAGGTATTCTTCATACCTAGAAACAAAATAAAAAGAAGCTGCAAAAATATCAAAAGGCAGTAATGAGTCCTTTGAATATGTTCTAAACACTGCAGGATTACCTTTATATTCAAAAAGGTTTAGCTCTTTTATTTCAATTACTGTTTCAAAAAGCAAATCCGTTGAACAAATAAATGGTTCATCTGCTATTCTATTTTTAGAATATGACAATTTAGGTCCTTCATAACTCTCAAATGCCTCTCTATTGGTTGTTATTTTATAATCAACACCAAGTATATCCTTGAAAATTAAACTTAAAGTATATCCTACTCTATTTGTTATTTTATCTATGAAAATAAAAAGCATAATATTCCTTTTTATCGTAATTCAAAGTTTTCTCCCAAGTACTTCTTTCTAACTTGCTCATCTGCTGCAAGCTCTTTAGGAGTTCCAGCTTTCAAAACACTGCCTTCAAATAATAAATAAGCTCTGTCGGTAATGGTGAGAGTTTCGTGAACATTGTGATCTGTTATTAAAACCCCTATATTTCTTTCTTTTAATTTCGAAACAATAGTTTGAATATCCTGAACAGCAATAGGGTCAACCCCAGCAAAAGGCTCGTCAAGAAGAATAAACTTTGGGTCAGCCGCTAAGGCTCTTGCAATCTCTGTTCTTCTTCTCTCTCCTCCCGAAAGCTGATTCCCCTTACTCTTTCTAATATGGTTAAGTCCAAACTCATTAAGTAGATCCTCCATTATGGTTATTCTTTCTTTTTGATTTAAGTCTCTAAACTCCAAAACTGCCATAATGTTATCCTCTACTGATAGGGTTCTAAAAACAGAAGCCTCTTGGGCTAAATACCCTACCCCAAGCTGAGCCCTTTGATACATTGGCATATCTGTTATCCTTTGATCATCAAGGAAAACCTCTCCACTATAAGGCTTAATCAAGCCTACCATCATATAAAAAGTTGTTGTTTTCCCAGCACCATTTGGACCTAATAATCCAACAATTTCCCCTTGATTAACTTCAATTGAAACTCCTTTAACAACAGTTCTTTTCCTATATTTCTTGACAACTTCCTCTGTGTATAATTTCATCGCTAAGAATAAACAGTTTAATTCTTTATTTTATTATTCCAGATTAATGATAAAGTCCATAATTAACCTCTTTAATCAGCAAAGGTAAATAAATTATTTCAAAAAAGCTTATCTTTGCAATTATAATTAATTATAAAACCATACTATAATATGAATCTATTTAAACAGAAAAATAGACTATTACATTTTTTAAAAAAGAAAAACGAATATTCCATTCACTCTCCCTATATGTTTGATTTATATAATAAACTAATAAAGAAAAACAGGAGAAACCCAAACAAATTAATCCTTTCACTTGAAAAAGAATTTGGAAAAGAAAATATACTTAGCATTCCTTGTTCTTATATTGAATTTCAAAATATCCAAAACCAAATCAATAATAATACTATTCTCTGCATAGGAAACCCTTACCAAACGCAAGAATCTTATATGGAATTTCATAAAATCAAAACCGACCCAAGGACACTTGTAAGTATTGATTTATTCTATTTAGGTCTTGTATCCCAAAACAAAAACCTTAGCCCTCAGCATTATATATTTTAGAAAATGAATCAAAGAAAGAATTTTCTGAATCAAAGAAAGAGAAAATTAAAGTGAAGATCTAAGAAATTAAAACGAAGATTCAATCAACAAAAAACTCTCTCCTTAAGAAAGAAGAGAGTCAAAGTCTCAAAAAACTATAATATGTTCTATTATAATTTTATTACATCCTTGTTCGCATTCAAAAACTGATATTCTAAAAGACTAAAATTAGTGTCTTCTAGTAATTTAATTTTTGATTTATACGTTCTTTCCCATTTTTTTATTCGTGATAAAAAGAATCCTTTTGTAAGGTATGAGTGAACGAAAGGATGAACGATGATTGTTAAGTTTTTCTCGTTTTGCTCTTGAACTAAGTATTTTAGGTCATTTTCAATCTCATCTACAATTATTATTGAAGATTTAATCTTGCCTGTGCCTCCACATACTGGACATATCTCAGATAAATCAAAAGTTATCACTGGTCTAACTCTTTGACGTGTTATCTGCATCAAACAGAATTTACTTAGGGGTAAAATAGTGTGACGAGCTTTGTCTCTTGACATTAGCTCAGTCATTTTAGTGAAAAGTTGCTTCCTATTGGTCGCAATATTTAAATCAATAAAATCTATTACTATTATTCCTCCAATATCTCGTAGTCTCATCTGCCTGGCAATCTCCTCAGCGGCTTCCATATTAACCATTAAGGCATTCTCTTCCTGATCTTTCGATGATTTACTTCTGTGTCCTGAATTAACATCCACAACACACATTGCTTCTGTTTGCTCTATTACCAAATAAATACCAGATCTAATTGTCACAACCTTACCAAAAGAATTGCGAATTTGATTTGACACTCCAAACTGATCGAAAATTGGAGTCTGTAATTTATAGTGACGAACCAAATCTACTTTCTCTGGAGATATTGTTTTCATGTAAGACCTTAAGTCCTCATACATATCCGCATTATTTACAAATACGTTTGTAAAATCATCCGACAATAAGTCTCGAAGAATAGCGGTTGATTTATCAATCTCAGAAACAAGTTTATTAGGAGGTAGGGTTTTTGGTAACTTTTTATAGATTACATCCCATTTCGATAATAAATCTTTTAAATCTGCATCTAATTCAGCAACATTTTGACTTTCGGCAACTGTCCTTATTATTACACCAAAATTGTTTGGACGAATACTTTGGATTAAACGTTTAAGCCTATTTCTTTCTTCAACACTTTTGATTTTTGAAGAGATAGAAATCTTATTTGAAAATGGAATTAAGACCAAATATCTTCCTGCAAAGGAAAGCTCAGAGGTGAGCCTAGGACCTTTTGTAGATATTGGTTCTTTAGCAATTTGAACTAAAATAATTTGTCCTTGCTTTAAGACATTATTAAGTTTCCCGTTTTTTTCTAAATCGGGTTCCAATTTCATCTTTTCAATAAAAACACTCTTTGCATCAGCACTGATACAAGTTCGAGTAAATTTATCTAAAGAATTGAAATGAAGTCCTAAGTCAAGATAGTGTAGAAAAGCATCCTTTTCATGCCCAACATCAACAAATGCGGCATTAAGACCCGGCATTATCTTCTTGACAGTACCTAAATAGATATCGCCAACAAGATGACTTGTTTCGTTCTTTTCTTGGTGTAATTCTACTAGTTGCTTGTCCTCAAGCAAAGCGATTTCAACTCCCAAATCCTTTACATCAATTATTAAATCTTTATTCATAGGAGCCGTAAATATTATTAAAAAATTGCGAAGCATTAAAGCTTAATAATGCTTCGCAACATTTGCATTTTTGAAATTATATTTCTATAAATCAAAACATATTAAGAAAACTATTTCTTATTCTTATGTCTGTTCTTACGCAAACGTTTTTTACGTTTGTGAGTAGCCATTTTATGGCCTTTTCTTTTCTTTCCGCTTGGCATTTTCTTAAATATTAAATTATTTTACATTTACTTTAATCTCATTCATAAAAGTCTTTGAAGGCTTGAATGATGGGATATTATGTGCAGGAATGATAACAGTTGTTCCTTTTGAGATGTTTCTTCCTGTTTTTTCTGCTCTTCTTTTAATGATAAAGCTTCCAAAGCCTCTTAAATATACATTATTACCTTTTCCAAGAGAATCCTTGATAACTTCCATAAAAGTTTCAACAGTCGCTTGAATGTTAACTTTCTCTAATCCTGTTCTTTGTGCAATTTCTGCTACGATTTCAGCTTTTGTCATTTCTTTTTATTCTTATTTAATTAAAAATTAATCCTTTAATTTCAATTTGTCTAACCATTTTTTGATTATAAACATTTTGCAAAGATATAAAAACATTTTTTCAAACAAAACAAATTTGTTCATTTTCAATCAGTTTAATTTTTTTTTTGCTATTTACTTTTTTTCAGAAAGGTCAATTATCTTTATATGCTACTGTTTTCTAGGAACTTAAGAGGGTTTCGTTCTAATTTGATTAGAAAAACAAATTTATTATACTTTAGTCATTTATTATTAATTGATTGCATTAATAACTTGAAATAGGAACTTATTAAAACTATTTTATATATTTGCATCATTAAATACTTGTTTTCTATCATTAAATTGAAAAAATAAATTTGATTATGGCTGGAGTTAATAAAGTAATTTTGATTGGGAATCTAGGAAAAGATCCTGATATTGTAGTTTTTGATGGAATAAAGAAAGCTACTTTTAGTTTGGCAACTAACGAATCGTATAAGAACAAAGATGGTCAGAAAGTTGAACAAACTGAATGGCATAACATTGTTTGCTGGAACAATATAGCAGAAAATGCTGAGAAAGTATTAAAAAAGGGTATGCAAATTTATCTTGAGGGCAAAATAAGATCTCGTCAATGGGATGACAAAGAAGGGAATAAGAAATACTTTGTTGACATTATTGCCGATACTTTTACTATTCTATCTAAAAGCAATAACTCTCAAAATGATACAAATCGTATTAATAATGCAGAAATAAATCTATCGAGTATTATTAATGAATTACCAGAGGGTGATGATTTAGGTGACTTGCCATTCTAGAGATTTTAGGGAACAGGATCGTATCCACTTCCTCCCCATGGATGACATCTAAATATCCTCTTTAAAGCAAGCCAGCCTCCCTTAAAAGGTCCATGTTTTTTTATAGCCTCGAGTGAGTACTGAGAACATGTTGGGGCAAACCTACATGTAGCTGGTGTATGTGGAGATATTGCTGATTGATAAAACCTTATTATACCAATAAATACATAATAAAAAAACTTGTTAATTATTTTGACAATTCTTTTCAATATCATCTTTGGTATTAATAATTATTCTATTTAATATCTTCTTCATTGATTGGTCAACCAAATAATAAGTAGGGATATCCTTGCTAACTAGCGATATTGAGATATTAATATCGCAAGCCTCTTCCTTAGCAAATTGAATAATGTTTTCTTTACTAAGCCTATAAGTTTCTCTAATTAATCGTTTAACCCTGTTTCTACTAACAGCTAGTTTTTGATACCTTTTGGGAGATAATAATAAAACTTGAACCTTAGGTGAACTAGTATTTGCTTTAACATTATATCTTACACTAAAAGGGTAGACCAGAAAGCTTTGTCCTTTTGTAAATAGGTTTTGTATTTCAGTCCTATTACATAGTTTTTCTCTCTTAGTGAATTGATACATTAACCAATATTATTTGACTTGGATTTAGATGTTTTTTTTGTCGTAACTTTTAAAGTAACAGAAGATTTTTTATCTGCTTTCTTGTTAAATTCCTCTTCAATCCTCTCCTTATGCTTTGCCCTTTCCTCTGGACTAAGGCTTAAATATCTATCAATAGCCATAATCATGGAAGGAGTTTGTGGAGTAGGAGCAGGAATAATTGTTTTAATTTTAGCATCTTTTAATGCAGCCTGTGTACTTAATCCAAATGCTGCAAAATCTATTTTCTCGTGGTTATAACCAGGGAAGCTTTCAATGAAAGAGCTAACGCCAATTGGACTAAACATCACAACCATATCAAATTTCTCAATATCTAATCCCCTTAAATCTTTTGGAACAGAACGGTACATCACAGACTTGGTATATTTAATCTTGTTTTTATCAAGAAGCTTAAAGTTATCAATAGAGGTGTCATCTGAACAAGGATATAGAAAAGTTTCTTCCTTGTGCTTTAACATTGTATCTATTAGTTCTGAAAACTGCAACTTACCATAAAAAATCTTTCTCTTCCTATATTGAATATAGTTTTGTAGATAGTTTGCAATACCTTCTGTAACGCAGAAAAACTTCATACTCTCAGGGATAACTAATCTAAGTTCTTTTGCCAATTTAAAATAATTATCGATAGCCAATTTACTAGTTACTATAACAGCTGTGTGATCTAAAATATTAATCTTAGAGGCTCTAAATTCCTTGTTTGATATTCCTGTAATATCGAAGAACTTATTAAAAGTTAATTCAACATCATGATTATCAATTAATATTTTATATTGAGACTTTTCAATATCTAAGGGTGCAGGTTGAGAAATAAGAATATTTTTTATTACTTGTTTACACATAGACTTAATTTTTCAGAGTATTTAATAATCAATTAAAGACTTATATATTATTATTAATGGTATAAATTCAAGAATGCAAAGATAAACAAATAAATAGAATTTAGAGAACTTTGTTTCACTCAAAACTAGGAGAAGTCCCTTTACAAGCCTAATTAATAACAATATAGAAAACACAATTAATATTGCTATTAATATATTATCTTTTGCACTATTAGGCGAATAATAATAAAAAAACAGAAAAGGAATCATAATTATTCCACTAATAAGATAGAACCCTAGTTGATTTGAATTATAGTTAAAACATATTGACCTTGCCCTAAAGAGCTCTCCAAAGAAAAAAATCAAAATGTATTTTATTAAAGCATAAGTAAGGATAATAAAGTAAAGCAAAAGGAATATTGCGAAATGAGATTTAATTGGGAAATAGGAATAATAATTATACTGACTTATGGGTGTATAACACAAGAGAGCAAAGACTGGGATAAAAAGAAAAGAAAGAATAATAAACAAAGTTAAGTGGTTATATGTCCCTCTGATTACATGCTTAATCTTATTAGAAAAAATCTTTATTAGTAACAAATAAAGAATTGAAACAAGAAAAATAACACCATATATCCACCCTTCCGCAGATGTGTTTGGTCGTTCAAGTAGCTTTAAATCTTTATTCACATAGGTCTTTTTACCAAACAAAGATTCTCTTTCTATTAAAGGTTCAGTATGGCAATTTAGGGTTTTTACTACATAATCTTTAAACCCAACTATATTTGTATCTTTTTGAATAGAATCAGATACAATAAATATTGGATAACTCGTTTTTTGCGTTTGAGCTACATCAAGATGATTGTTAGTAGTATCTTGCATTATTCCTCTATCTTGCTATAATAATTTTATTATTAATAATACTCTTATCTGATCTAATGGACAAATAATAGACTCCGTTTGGAAGACTTGAAACATTAATATTAGAAACCATTTTGTTTGAAATGGATAGCTTAACTCTTCCTAATAAATCATATAAAACAATATCTGAATTAGCTTTGATATTGTTAATATTAATTATGTCTTTAGCTGGATTAGGATAAATCGTAATCTTATCAATATTATCTTCAATTTCATCAATAGCGACTACTTTTGCATTTAAAGGGAATTTAATATTATCTAACCACACAGCATCACTACCACTATATGTAGAATAATCTTTCTCATATACCCATTTATAATTATGATCTCCAGCACTTACTGCAAAGGCATACCTTTTCCAATTAGATTCTCCTGATTTCTCAAAAACAAAAGAATTATCTATATAAAACATTAATTTATCATAACCATTTTCTGTGGAAGTCTTTAGGAAGAAAGATATACTATCATTAGATATTGATTTCATATTAATACTTAAAGTAGTATTTTGGGAATTTGTAATGTTCCCCGATCTCAAAGAATATTGTCCTTGATAAACATTACCCAAAGCTGATTCAATAACCCAAGGCTTAAGAGCATCATTAACCCAAGGAAAAGATGTAAGAGCAGCAGTTTCAAAGGTTTCAATGCTTCCATTTGCAGATATAGAATCATATATTGTTGAATTGAAGTATTGGTTAGCAATTGCAGATATTTTGAATTTTAGATAATTGTTATTTGAAATGCCATCATCTAAGATAAGATTAAAAGAATACGATAAGGAAGCATTCGGAGGCAAAGGACTTAAAACGTCTATACTGTCTTCTTGGAAAGAAAGGTTAGAAGACATAGCAAGCAAAGAAACACTACCTGCATCTGACAAGTTCCTTCCTGTATTTTTTATATCAAAACTAATAACAAGTCCTTGTCCTGTTAACAAACTATTATTACTGTCTTGTGAAAGTTTTATGTTTTCTATCTCCAGCACAGGACAAAAAGCTTCAATTGAAAATTCCTTATAGTCTAAATAATTGTTATTACCTGAAATATTAATTAAATAATCGATTTGAGTTCTGTCTAAAACTCCATCTAATATCTTCACCTTCAAACAATGCTCAGAAACAACACTAGAGATTGGTCCAATAAATCCAATATATTCTTCTGAGTCACTAAATTGTAAATTTGGTGTATTGTTAATTTCTAATCTCACACTATCAATTGCTACAGTGCCAAGGTTTTCAACATTTAGACTTATAAAATAATCTTCATTATTTTTCAGTTCTGTCACTTCCTCCATTTGACTATTATAATACTTAATCGAACTTAAATTAATTAAAGGATAAGTTGGAAGAAAGACCGATATTGAATCAATAATTGGGCTTGAAAATTGATTTGTAATCACAACCCTTAGGGTGCCAGGAATATTGATTGGGTTATTGAAATTAATATCAACACTTCCGTTTACATCTGCTTGAGAAGCTCCTAATAGGATACCATTTTGAGAGACTCCAACAAAGGCATAAGGATCTGTTGAAATTGAGATGCTCGATGAACCAAGAGGAATTGAATCAGGAATATTACTTGTCATTGTTATTGGTAAACCAATATAAGGAGTTAGTGATGGATCGCCCATTAAGTGGTATATTTCCCAATAATAATTTGATAAGTTCGAACCATATTGTTGAACAGACAAGTTTCCTGCCTGCATAATTTGACCAGCAGTTGTGTACCATTTCGAATAAGGCTCATTGTTTTTATGAAATAACCTATCGTAAGAACCTAAATTATTAGCATCGTAGGAAGGATTTACATTTAACGCCTTACTTCCAACAGACCAATAAAAGTCTTCAAACCAATATGTATAACTACTTCCACCAATAGCACCAACGCCACCTCTATTATCAGCTCTTAGTATCGCTTCAGCAAAACATTCATTATCACTAAACTTACTTGACAGACAACAATTGTTAATATAGAATGAGTATTTTCCAGTATTATTCATATTCTTAACATCGGATTGAGTAAGTGAAGGAATTGACCAGCCATTTTCATCACAATGAGCTGTATAATTAATATATGAATATCCATTTTTTGCAATACTATCTCTAATTTGATTAGAAAGACTACCAGAGGCAGGATTATAATATACTAAAGTATCAATATTAGGATTGTTTTGTAGATAACCCTTTGCATAATTAACCTGACCATTCCCACAAGTTGGAGCAGGAGAGTTAGTTTCTCTACCAGCTACCAAAAGAGTTTTCTTTAAGTATGAATTATCCTGCATTAGCTTCTTCTCATAAGTAATAGTCTTATTAACTATATTTGTCATTTGAGCAACAGTTTCTGCAGAAAACCTACCATAAAACAAGTCTGGCAAATAGTCACCAGTATATTCAGCATAATATAAATCAGTTGGAGCTGAACCAGCGTTATTATTTACAATAGCAAAAGCAGGAATTTGTTGAACATCTCCACAAATTAGGAGGTAGTCAGCCGCAGGAGAACTAGCAGAGGCATTATCCCATAACGATTTCAGATAGCTCTTCATTTCCTCTCTTGTCGTTCCAACACCTGGGTCTCCTTTATACACCTCAACAACTTCAATCCCTTTTTCTTCCTTCCAACGAATGAAAGGCTGTAAAGCCTCTTCAAACATAGGATCTGAAAGAATAATCATTTTCAAAGGCCTATCTACTGGGGAGGAAGGAACCACTGCCGACAAACCCTTAGTATTAATGGTTTTTTGTCCCACAAAGGCAGATTGTTGATTATTATATTTGAGCTTAGCCTCTTTGGTTGCCTTAATATCAATATTGACAAACTTAATATTTACATCAAAAGACTTAACAAGAATAATTGTATTAGAAACAGGATTATATTGAATTGGCGAAACAGACAAACGAGCCAATCTAACCCCACCCATAAAACCTAATTTCTCAACCACAACCAAGTCATTACCAAAATATCTATCATTAAGATATTCTTTTTCGTTAATAAGAAAAGGGTTTTCAGTCTCACTCTTAGACATAGATTTTTGGAATGGTATAACTTTATAAGCACCGTATTTATCTAATGAATATGTTTCAGTAACCACATTACTATACTCTATTTCTATATTAGCGCCATAGGGCAGCTCAATCAATTGAGAATAAGTAGGCAGTTCAGGCAAACCAACCTTTTGGCTAGTCCCAAAGTCATCTCCCATATTAATTTTATAGAACACACCTTTTTCTGTCCTCTCCTTTTCAAGGCTTAAGAAAGAAAATGTTTGGGAAAGGAACAAACTCTCAGAAGATTCCTTAATAATTGGATTTGGATTTTTAACATCTTGCCCAATAAGAACTTGAGCACTTAAATTTGAACTAAAAATAAGAATAAATAGAACAAATATATATAAAATTAGTTTTTTCATAAGTCATACTATAATAAATAACGTGCAAAAATACAATGAATTTTACAACTTCCACTCAAGAAAAGAAAAAACCTTGATGTATATATGTATAAACATAGAAAAACCAAGAGAAAACCAAACAAAAAAGCTTGCAAATATTATATTCCCCTACACTAAAGTAGGGGTAATATACATATCATATGAGTTTATGCATTCATTCATAGTATAGGGGTTTGAATAAGTGAATATGCATAAACTAATATATTATTTTATCTATATGTATGGGATTAGATATTTAGATATCTAGATATGGTTGAATTAGGAGACTCATATTAATAGACTTGTACTATATCTTTGTTCCCTGAAATTAGATCTTCGTTTCATTGTCCTAGATCTTCGTTTTAATTTTTTCTTTCTTCATAATAATTTACTAAAACGAAGAGTTAGAACCCAAATGATGCACATCTTTCATAGCAAATGATGCACATCTTTCGGGGTGAAAGATGTACATCATTTTATTTAAGGAAATTTATGGATGAGTTTTGATTTGAGATATAGGATTAATTAGTCCTATGGTTTCTTTTGTGCAAATATACGAAATATGCCTGTATTAAACAAGTGTTTTATAAAAAAAAGAATGGCAATATTTTTCAATATTAAAACGACTTGTTATTTTCAGAGCTTGTTTAATTCTTTTCTTATTCAATACTGGGAGAAAATGCTTTTTAATCCCACAGAATTTCTTGGTGTTTTTGACTGCTTTTCAATCAAAGGCTCACGTTATTTTTATAAACTATTGGAAATGAATCTAAGTTCGCTGTTTCGCACCCCCTAAGGAGAGTGAAACGGTGAAACTATCCAAATGTACTTTAATAGGTTCAGTGTTGCACTAAGACAAGTTAGCTTAGTGCCAACTCCTAAACCTTTATTTATTAAAAATTTTTAGTTTGATATTTGACAAACTTATTAGGTTTTTGGTTTTTCTGTTTTTTATTTTTTGGATTAATAAAAAAATACTACCTTTGCCTGATATAATATATTCAAAAGAGATGTTTTCAAATTCAAACAAATTCGTTGGCGAAGGGCTTACATATGACGATGTTTTATTAGTCCCTGCATATTCTGAGCTTATACCAAGAGAGGTTCAGACAAATTCATTCTTTTCACGTAATATCCCAATTAATATTCCAATTGTTTCTGCAGCTATGGATACTGTTACAGAAGCTAAGTTAGCTATTGCAATGGCACAAGAGGGTGGCATTGGTGTTCTTCATAAAAACATGAGCATAGAACAGCAAACTGCTGAGGTGGTAAAGGTTAAGAGGGCTGAAAATGGAATGATAATAAATCCTGTAACAATTCAAAAAGATGCAATTGTGAAGGACGTTTTAGCTCTTATGAAGGAGTATAGCATTGGTGGTATTCCTGTTATTGACGACAATCATAGGTTAATTGGTATTGTAACCAATAGAGACCTAAGGTTTGAAAGAGATATTCATCGCCCTATTACAGAGGTGATGACAAAAGAAGTTGTTACTGCTCCTGAGAACACAGACTTTGAGATGGCTGCAGATATCCTTCAACAACATAGGATTGAAAAACTTCCTGTGGTTAATGATAAAGGGCAACTTGTTGGTCTAATTACTTACAGAGATATTATTAAGGTTAAGGAGCGTCCAAATGCTTGCAAGGATAAACTTGGAAGATTAAGGGTTGCTGCTGGAATTGGAATTACTCCTAATATGTATGAAAGGATTGATTCTGTTATTGCAGCTGGAGTTGATGCAATTGTTATTGATACGGCTCATGGTCATAGCAAGAATGTGATTGATGTTGTTAGAAATGTTAGAAAGAAATATAAAGATATTGATATAGTTGTTGGTAATATTGCAACTGCTGAGGCTGCTATTGCACTAGTGGAAGCAGGGGCTGATGCCCTAAAGGTGGGAATTGGTCCTGGTAGTATTTGCACAACAAGAATTATTGCTGGTATTGGTGTTCCTCAACTTAGTGCAATTTATGATGTTGCACACGCTGTGGAGGGTATGAATATTCCAATTATTGCAGATGGTGGTATTAGATATTCTGGTGATATTGTTAAGGCATTAGCTGCTGGTGCAAGCTCCATTATGGCTGGTTCTTTGCTAGCTGGTGTTGAAGAGTCTCCTGGTGATACCATTATTTATGAAGGAAGAAAATACAAGGCATATAGAGGAATGGGGTCTTTGGAAGCAATGCAACAAGGCTCAAAGGATAGGTATTTCCAAGATATGGAAGAAGATCTTAATAAATTAGTTCCTGAAGGAATCGTTGGAAGAGTTCCATTTAAAGGGACTATATCTGAGGTTATTCATCAACTACTTGGTGGACTTAGAGCAGGAATGGGCTATACTGGCTCAAAGGATATTGCGGCATTACAACAAGCTAAGTTTATTAAAATAACTGCTGCTGGTTATACTGAAAGTCATCCACACGACATAACAATTACTAGAGAGGCTCCGAATTACTCTCGCTAATAAAAATATTTTCAAAAAACAATTAGATATTACTATGAAGAGATTTATCAGTATTGTATTATTTAGCTTAATTGCTTCATTTACATTTGCCCAAAAGGACAACGATATAGTGCTTAATGTTGCTGGGGAAGACATTTCTAAAAAAACATTTGTTGAAATGTACCAAAGGAATAATCCAAATCCTGAAAAGAAGATAATTAGAAAAGACTTGGATGAATACTTAGATCTATTTATTAACTTTAAGCTTAAACTTGCTGAGGCAAAGAAGCTAGGACTTGACACATTACCTGAATATGTTCAAGAAGTTAGTACATATAGGAAGCAATTAATTGAACCATACTTAAACGATAAAACCGTTACTGAGGAATTGGTTAATGAGGCTTATGAGAGAACAAAAGAAATTATTAGAGCTTCTCATATTCTAATTATGATACCTACCAATGCTACTCCAAAAGACACCTTAGAGGCTTATAACAAAGCATTAGACCTTAGGAAAAGAATCTTAAAGGGAGAGAACTTTGGAGATTTAGCAGTTCAGTATTCTGAAGATCCTTCAGTAAAAGACCAAAACACTAACGAGGGTCAAAACAAAATAAAAGGAAATAGAGGTGACTTAGGCTATTTCACATCATTTAGTATGATATATCCTTTTGAAACAGCATGCTATAACCTAAATGTTAATGAGATTTCAATGCCTATACGTTCTCAAAGAGGATATCATATAATACAATTAACCGATCGCAAGCCAGCTCCTTATTCAACAGCAACAATTGCACATATTTGGGTTAATTTCGACAATCATTCAAGCCCTCAAGAATGTAAGGATATAGTTGATAGGGCATATGCTGATATTCAAAATAATGTTCCTTTTGATACAATTGTTGCAAAATACTCAGACGACAAATACTCTGCAAGAAGTCAGGGCGTGCTTGCTGGTCAAAGGGTGGTAAATATGCCTGTTGAATATACTGATATGATTATCAAAACTCCACTTAAAGAATTCACAAAACCATTTGAAACAAGATATGGCTGGCATATACTTAAGCCAATATCTTTGGTTCCTGTGCAAAGTCTGGAGGTGCAGCGTAAGGATATTGAACAACGTATTGCAAGAGATATTAGAAGTTATAGAACAATTGAAGAGTTTATTAAGAAAAGCAAAGAAGAATATAGTTTCAAAGAAGACTTAACCAAACTAGCTGCTGTTAGTGGAATAATTACAGATTCTATTTTCTCAGCAAAATGGGAAGTTCCAGAAAACTTTATTGGAGATGAAGTAATTTTCACTATTGGAGATTATTCATTTACACAAAAAGAACTAGCAGAAGAAATTGAATCAATGCAACAGGAACAAACCCCAGAGTATATTCCTACATATGTTCATAAACTTTATAACAAGATTGCAAACGAAAAGGTAATAACTTACGCAGATTCAAAATTAGAACAAAAGCACCCAGAACTTAAACTAACAGTTGATGAGTTTAGAGATGGTATTCTAATTTTCACAATAACAGATAAGTTTATTTGGAACAAATCAATTGTTGACACCATAGGCTTAGGCAAGTTCTTTGAAAACAATAATTCGAAATACCAGTGGAAAGAAAGAGCTGATGCAACAATATTTAGCTTTGGAAGAGATATTGATTTCGTAAAGGCAAAGAAAATAATTGAAAAGGGAGTAAAGAAAAAGAAATCTAACCAAGAAATTCAAAACTTATTAGCAAAGAAGTTTAAAGTTAAGTCAGACACTTCAAAGTATTTCGACTACAAGTGGAATAGGTTTGAGAAAAGAGATAATAAGGTAGTTGACAAAACTAGCTGGAGGGTTGGAGTAAGCGATATTATTGAATTTGATAACGACAAAAAGAAATATATTGTAATAACTCATGCTATTCTTTCGCCTTCACTAAAAACACTTGAAGAGGCAAAAGGTATTGCTACTTCAGACTATCAAGAATATTTAGAAGACGAGTGGATAAAGAAATTACGCAAAGATTATACTTATAAGGTATATGATGACGTTTTCAATTCCATAATCAATTAATTAGTATTTAATGAAGAAATTTATCCTTATCGGCTTAGTTTGTTTACTTGGCACCAATGTTTTTGCTCAAACAAATATATTAGATAAAGTTATTGCTGTTGTTGGAAAGAACATGATTAAGCAATCAGAACTTGAAACAACCTACTTACAGCAAAAACAAAACTATGGAGTAGTTGAAGAACCTTTTAATGTTAAATGTGAGATACTTGAAAGCCTTCTTATCAATAAACTAATGCTTCACCAATCAGAAATTGATTCAATAGTAATTTCAGATGCCCAAATAAATAGAGAGATGGATAATCGTATTAACTATATGATGCATTCCGCAGGCTCAAGAGAAAACTTGGAAAAGCAAATGAACAAATCTATTAATGAGATAAAGGAATTCTACAAAGATGTGATTAAGGAGAATCTACTTATTACCGAAGTTAATAGGAAAATCACTTCAAACATTAAAATAACACCTAAAGAGGTGACTGATTATTATAATAATATCCCAAAAGATAGTCTTCCAACAATAGAACAAGAATTTGAATTCTCTCAAATAGTTATAACACCAAAAATATCTCCAGAAGAAAAGGAGATAATTAAAGATAGACTCAATGGTTATAGAGAAAGAGTACTTAAGGGGGATAAGTTTTCCACCCTTGCAACTCTTTATTCAGAAGATGAGGTATCTGCAAAAAAAGGTGGTGAGCTAGGTTTCTTTTCAAGAGGATTTATGGTTTCAGAATTTGAAGCTGTTGCATTTACTTTAAGAGAAGGAGAGGTTTCGCCAGTTTTTGAATCGAAGTTTGGATTTCATATCATACAAATGATTGAAAGAAGAGGCGACCAAATCAATTGCCGCCATATTCTTATTCAACCAAAGGTATCTAATATTGAACTTGCAAGAACAAAGAAATTACTAGATAGCATACAAACACTTATCAATAACAAAGAAATTACATTTGAGGATGCAATAAAAAAATACTCCGACGACCCTTCAAAACTAACAGGAGGAAAGATTATTAATCCTTATACTGCCAATGCTCGTTTTCCTAAAGACAATACAAATGAAATGATGGAAAACATTGATAAAATAAATTTCGAAAAATACAATCAAGGAGATATAATTAGTCCTACTATTTTCAAAACAGAGTCGGGCTCAGCTTATAGATTAATTAAAGTTATCACTAAAACAGAACCACATAAAATTAACCTAAAGGACGACTACGACAAAATTTATAATTCTGCACTTGAGGCCGCAAAAACAAAAGCTGTTATAGACTGGGCTCAAAATAGGATTTCTAAAACATATCTTAAGATAGACAATGATTATAAGGATTGTAATTATAAAATGAACTGGATGAAAAACAATTAATTATGCAAGACTCTTCTAATAACTACTCCTCTGATGTAAATCAACTAAACACGCTTGTTGAAAAAACTCTATTATTAAAACAGGAAATAGGAAAGATAATAATTGGACAAGAAGATATTATTGACCAGGTTCTTATTTCAATATTTTCAAAAGGTCATTGCTTATTAGTTGGAGTGCCTGGCCTGGCAAAAACACTACTTGTAAACACCATTTCATCTGCCTTAGGCTTATCATATAATAGGATACAATTTACACCAGACCTTATGCCCTCAGATATTGTTGGGAGTGAGGTTTTGGATGAAAACAGGAGGTTCAAATTCATTAAAGGACCAATCTTTGCTAATATTATTTTAGCAGACGAAATCAACCGTACTCCTCCAAAAACTCAAGCAGCACTTTTGGAAGCTATGCAAGAGCATTCGGTTACTGTTTCAGGACATACTAATATATTAGAAGAACCTTTCTTTGTTCTTGCTACACAAAACCCAATCGAACAAGAGGGAACATACCCCCTACCTGAGGCACAACTTGATAGATTTATGTTTATGCTTTGGTTAGATTATCCTAGCTTTGAAGAAGAAATAAATATATTAAAAGCTACTACAACAGGGAAAGATGTTAAAGTAAATAAAATATTATCGAAAGAAGAAATCATTCTAATGCAAGACTTAATTAGAAAGATTCCTGTTACTGATAATGTTTATGAATATGCTGTTCGCTTGGTTGAGAAAACAAGAGTTTCAACCCCCAATGCCCACCCAATTGCTCAAAAATACCTTTCTTGGGGGGCAGGCCCTAGAGCTTCACAGTATTTAATTATTGGAGCTAAGTCACATGCAGTACTTAAAGGGAAATACTCTCCAGATATAGAAGATGTTAAGGCTATTGCAGTATCGGTGCTTCGCCATAGGATAGTTCAAAACTATTCCTCGCAAGCAGAAGGATACACAGCAGAAAAAATTATTATTGATTTAATTAATTCATAAGTCCTATGAAAAAAACAATATTTTTTTTAATAATAATGGTAATAGGAACAAGCCTTTTTGCCCAAAAAACCTCAACAACCTCATCTTGTAGCCAAATTATTATTCCAGCTACCCAAAGACAAAGGACACCAAAAGGACTTAAGCCTCAGTCTTCATTTCCTGAGAAATTTGAAGCATATATTTGTTTTGAACCAAGAAAATCAAACTATACCGAAGAGGCATTAGATGCTTTGGATAGTGTTTATAAGATTGCTTTTGACCTCAATAGTGATAAATTCTATAAAATTACTATTATTGGTTATGATGATGGTGAAGTTGTTCAGCAAGAGTACTCATCACTAGCAAGAGAAAGAGCAATAAAAGTTTTTGATTATTTTGCTTCAAGAGAAGAAACAGAATTTATTGTTCGCAAAACGCCAAGCAGTTTCTATCATTCATGTAATGGTGAATCAGAATGTATTATTAAATACAAGATGCCATTCGATTTCAAATGGATAAACCTAGAGGGTAAATCAGCACAAGAAAGAACACATAACGGCATAGATTTAAAAAATAAAGCATATATATTAGTTGAAAATAACCCAGATGAATGCTTAGGCAAATTCAACGATTATTATTATCCATCACAAGACACAACAATAGTTACTAAAAATATGTCAATGCTTAAAATACCTAAAGGTGCATTAGAAAGCATTACCCATACAAAAGATACTCTTAGTAGTGAAATGACTCTTCAATTTGAAGACGTGATATCATTTGAAGATATAACAAGAAACTATAAGCTAGTTCCACACCATAGACAGTATATTATCACTGCTGGGTATTTTGTTTTAAAATCAAATCGCCAACCAGACTTTGAGACATGTCAACTAAAAGATACCTTCACACAAAACATAACCATAAGACTTCCTCTGGAAATGCAACAAAATGATGCAAGACTTAAATTCTATGCAAAGACATATAAGCCTAATGGAACATGGGAATACAAAATAATACCTACAAAAAAAGAAAAAGACAGAGAAACCAAGCTTGAAGCAATAATAGGAAGTCTTTCTGCTTTTCAATTAGATACAATTTATGTTGGTAAGAAAATAGATGAAAAAGAAATGTCTAACTATTTCTATCCAGCAAAAGAAGGAGAACCTGGAGCTTTTGAAGCGATGGGTGGATTATTAAAACCATATAAATTAGACAAAAGAGGTTCAATAATAATGAAGAAATCAATGGAAATGATTCTTCGTAAACCTATTGGAGATTCTTTTGGAGAATAAGTCTTAGCAAAAGCATTAAAGAAAAAGAATATTTGAAATGGCAATAAGTTTTAATTTTGTAGAAACTAAAGATATTCTATCTAAAAAGAATAAGATTAAGGCTTGGATTAAGTCTGTGGTTGAAAAAAGAGGGATGAAAGTAGGTGATATATCTTATATTTTTTGCAAAGATGAATACTTATTGGATATAAACCAGAACTACCTTAACCATGATGACTTCACAGATATTATAAGTTTCGATTATTCAGACAAGGATAAGGTTGCAGGAGATTTATTTATAAGCGTTGAAAGGGTTATGGAAAATGCTCAAAACCTAAACCAAGAATTCGAACAAGAACTATATAGGGTAATTATACATGGGGTCCTCCATCTTTTAGGATTTAAGGATAAGACAAAGGCTCAAGAAAAAGAAATGAGAAAGGCTGAAGAAGAATGTTTAAAAAGTTTGATGTTATAGTTATAGGAGCAGGACATGCAGGATGCGAGGCAGCTTGCGCGGCAGCCAATTTAGGATCTTCTGTTTTGCTTATTACTCAAAATCTTAATGCAATTGCACAACTTTCTTGCAACCCTGCAATGGGAGGAGTTGCAAAAGGGCAAATTGTTAAAGAAATTGATGCCCTAGGAGGTTATTCAGCTCTTATTACCGACCAAAATACACTTCAATTCAGAATGCTTAACCTCTCGAAAGGTCCTGCAATGTGGAGTCCAAGAGCCCAAGTGGACAATATAATGTTTTCCGTAACTTGGCATAAGGTTTTGGATTCAATTGAAAACCTAAGCCTATGGCAAGATGATGTTATTGGTTTGAACATAAAAAACTCAAAGGTTTGCGGCGTTAAAACCAATATGGGATTAGAAATAGAGGCAAGAAGTGTTATATTAACAAATGGAACATTTCTTAATGGGAAGATACATATTGGAGAACAAAACTTTGGAGCAGGAAGAATAGGGGAAATGAATTCAAAGGGATTATCAGAAGACTTACATAATAACTACGGCTTCGAGGTTTTAACTCTTAAGACAGGGACTCCAATGAGGGTTGATGGTAGAAGCATTGATTTTAGCAAACTAGAAGAGCAAAAAGGAGATGAAAATCCTAGGCAATTCTCTTTTATTAACCTTAGAAAAGAACCTCTTATTCAAAGAAGCTGCTTTTTAGCATACACATCTTTGGATGTACACGATATATTAAGAACAGGATTTGACCAATCTCCAATGTTTCAAGGAAGAATTCAAGGAGTAGGCCCTCGCTATTGCCCTTCAATTGAAGATAAGATAGACCGTTTTGCAGGAAAGACTCAACACCAACTTTTCATTGAGCCAGAAAGTAATTATACAAGTCTATATTATATTAATGGATTTTCATCTTCACTTCCTTTAAGCGTTCAATATGAAGCTCTGCGAAAGATAAAAGGATTTGAAAATGCAGTAATTCAAAAGCCAGGTTATGCAATTGAATATGATTACTTCCCACCAACACAACTTAAGGATACATTAGAAACAAAACAAATTGAAAACCTATACTTTGCTGGACAAATAAATGGAACGACAGGCTACGAAGAAGCAGGTTCACAAGGCTTAATGGCAGGAATAAATGCACACCTAAAGCTTAACGAGAAACCAGCCTTTGTTCTCAAACGTTCAGAAAGTTATATTGGAGTTTTGATTGATGACCTTATTACAAAAGGAGTTGATGAACCTTATCGTATGTTTACTTCGAGGGCAGAGTTTAGGATTCTTTTGCGTCAAGACAATGCAGACCAAAGACTAACACCACTTTCCTATGCTATTGGATTAGCATCAAAAGAGAGAATGGAAAGAGTTGAAAGAAAAACAAAGAGTTGTGATGAGTTAATAACTTTTATTGAAAACAAGAATGCAAATCCGGATGAGGTAAACGAGTTATTCGATGAAAAAGAAACACCTAAAATAAATCAGAAGACAAAGATTGGTCAACTACTTCTTCGCCCACAAATAACACTTACGGACTTAACTGATAATATTCCTTATCTTAAAGAACAAATTGATGGAATCGAAGAGAGTATAAAGGAAGAAACAATTGAGTCAGCTGAAATTAAGATAAAATATAAGAGCTATATAGTTAAGGAACAAGAAATATCAGAGAAGCTATCAAAGTACGAGAACCTAATTATTAAAGATGATTTCAACTACCAAGCCTTAAACTCCCTAAGCTTTGAAGCAAGAGAAAAGCTATCTAAGATTCGTCCAAAAACAATAGGACAAGCCTCACGCATAAGTGGAGTTTCTCCTTCCGATATATCAATATTAATTATTTATATCTCTAGATAAAAACTTAAACTTCTTTTTAGCTAGTCTATATAATAGAATTATCATATAGCCAATTATCACTCCAAGTAAGGCTCCACAAATAACATCGCCTGGGTAGTGTACTCCACAATAAACTCTTGAATAGGCAACTAGAACTGCCCACAATATTATAGATATTGAGAAAGATTTATACCTTTTTCCAAGTATAGCAAATATTGTTGCTAATGAAAATGCATTTGCAGCATGAGAAGACACGAAGCCAAACTGTCCTCCTTTATAGTCAAAGACAAGCCTCCAAGAATCAAGCTTGACTAAATTGACCCCTGCTAATGCATGGCTTGGTCTAAGCCTTTCAAAGACATCCTTAAAGCATAAAACAGATATTCTGTCTGCCAAAAGAAAAGATAGGGCAACTAATATAATAATAACCCAAAACTCTTTCTTGAATTTTTTAATTGTTAGAAATGCGGTTGCAACAAGAATAGCTATAACGAAACTAAGGCTATGGCTTAGAAAAGCAAAAACATAGTCAAAGAAGTCATTCCTATGCCCATTAATTAGGTAAAAGAGTTCAATGTCTTTATCTATCAATCTCCTCATTTAGAATTTTCCAAATTAAATCCTTTAATTCTGTTAGTCCTTTTCTTGCAACTGAAGATATAAACAAAGACTTAACTCCTTTTGGAAGAAGTTTTTTCATTTCTTCTATCATTCCCTCATCAAGCATATCAGATTTAGTTATTGCAAGAATCCTATCCTTATCAATTAGCTCTGGATTAAAGTTTTCAAGCTCCTTTAATAGAATATTATATTCTTTTGTGATATCATCTGTATCGCAAGGAACCATAAAAAGAAGTAATGAATTTCTTTCAATATGTTTAAGGAAACGTAGCCCTAAACCTTTACCCTCTGATGCTCCTTCAATAATTCCTGGAATATCGGCCATAATAAAAGACTTATCGTCCCTATATCCTACAATTCCAAGATTTGGAGTTAGGGTAGTAAATGGATAATCCCCTATTTCTGGTTTAGCTGCTGAAATAACGCTAAGGAGTGTGCTCTTGCCTGCATTTGGAAATCCTACAAGCCCAACATCGGCCAAAATCTTTAACTCAATAACTTTCCAAAGCTCTTGCCCCTCTTCTCCTGGTTGTGCATAACGAGGAGTTTGAAAGGTTGAAGTTTTGAAATGGTCATTACCTAGTCCACCCCTTCCTCCTCTTGCAATTATAGCCATTTGACCTTCCTCTATAATTTCACAATCAATCTCTCCAGTGAGTTCGTCCCTACAAATTGTTCCTAGAGGCACATCAATAATAACATCTTTTCCATCAGCTCCAGTAAGACGGCTCTTACCACCATCTCCTCCATCCTTAGCAATTATGTGTTTAGTATATTTTAGATGTAAAAGAGTCCAGTATTGTTTGTTCCCTCTTAAAATAATATGTCCTCCTCTTCCTCCATCTCCACCATCGGGACCTCCTTTAGCTGTTAGACGTGACCTCAAAAGGTGGGTACTTCCCTTTCCTCCATTTCCACTCTTACAGTTAATCGTCACATAATCTACAAAATTTGAACGCATATTATTTTATTTTTCTTTTAATGTTTGTTTTCTTAATTAGGCTTTCTTTAAAGCCTCGTCAACAATGTTGCAAAGAGTTTCAAAGACAACATCAACCGGACCATCAGAATTAACACTATAGTATTTGTTTTTCTTTTGGTAATATGATCTCACCTTTGCTGCCGACTCTTCATAACCTTCAAGACGATGAATAATTATTTCAGGGTCCATATCATAAACCCTCCTTCTATCTGTCTTACTTCTTTGAGTTAATCTCTTAACACATTGAAGTGAATTTGATTGCATTTCAATCATACAAGTTACGGAAGTATGTTTTTTCTCTAAAATACCATCCATAATATATGCCTGAACATAGGTTGAAGGGAATCCTTTAAATAGGAATCCTTTTGTATTTGAATTCTTTTTAATCTTTTTCTCAATAAGCTGAATAGCTATTAGGTCAGGAACATTATTCCCTTTTTCTATATAAGGCTTACATTGGTTACCAATTTCTGTTCCAGCTTCAATTTCATCTCTAATCATTGCACCTGTTGAGACGTAAACCAATTCATATTTTTCGGCTAAGTTCTTTGCTTGAGTACCTCTTCCTGAGCCTGGAGGGCCAAAGAGAATGATATTTCTATAAGCATTTTCAAGAGTTTTATCTATTACTGATTCTAATCTTTCAAACACTTCTTCCACTGAACCAACTCCATCAATTGGACAATAGATTCCTTTTTCTTTATAGAATTCTGCAACAGGAATAGTTTTGTTATCATATTCATTAAAACGATTTAGAATAACATCCTTCTTATCATCTTCCCTTCCCTCAATTGAAGCTCTCTTAATCATCCTATCTATCAGTAATTCTCTTGGAGCTTCCAATGAAAGCAAACAAAGAAGTCGGCGATTCATTCTATGAAGCAATCCCTCTAAAATATAGGCTTGAACAACTGTTCTTGGAAAGCCATCAAAAAGAATTCCTCCTGTTGTGGAGTTTTCAATTGTCTTTTCTATAATTTGCACAATTATTTCATCATCAACAAGTCCTCCTCTATTGATAATATCTTTTGCTTGAAGACCTATTTCAGTTCCTTCTGCAATTTCTTTCCTAAGTATGTCACCTGTTGAAATGTAGGTAAGGTTATATTTCTCAACTAGCATTTTAGATTGAGTTCCTTTTCCAGCTCCAGGAGCTCCAAATAATACGATACTTAACATAGCGTTTTCAGTTTTGTTAATAGTGATTTTCTATATATCATTTTTTATCTGATAGATATCTTTTAAGTTCCTTCCGTACTCATCAAAATCAAGCCCGTATCCAATAATGAACTCGTCACTTATTTCCCTCCCAAAGTATTTGATGTTAAAATCTTTCTTAAATGATTGTGGTTTAAACATTAGAGTGCAAACTTCCAACGAAGAGGGTTTCTTTTCTTTCAACATTTCAACTATAAGCTCCATTGTGTTGCCTGTGTCAATGATATCATCAACAATAATTACATTCTTTCCCTTAATATCTGTATTTAACCCAATTAATTCTTTTACCTTTCCTGTGGAAGAAAGTCCATCATAGGAAGATAGTTTAATAAAACTAATGGTTGGCAAGCCTTCAATTTGTTTGAATAAATCAGTAGCAAATATAAAAGCACCATTCAAAACAACAATAAAACATATTTCTTTACCAGAATAATCATTATTTATCTTTTGGCTTAAAGACTTAATGATTAAATTAATTTCTTCGTTGTCTATGTACTTTTCAAAGGTCTTACCTTTAATGTTTATTATTCCCACAAAATTACAATTAAGATGCAAAGTTAAACTAAAAAGATGAATTACTTAGAAATTAGAGAGCAAATTGCAAAATAGGACAATATACCCATTGCATTTTTAATGCTTTCTTCGTCAATATCCAAAGTAGAGGTATGGAGATTTGTTATTGGTTTTCCTTCTTTTCTTGTTCCAATCCTAAAATAACAGCTTGGGGCTTTTTGTGCAAAATAAGAAAAGTCCTCTGCGGTCATCCTTGCATCAATATCCAATACCTTATCTTCTCCTAAATACTCTTTTGAAAGCTCAATAGCATATCTGGTAAGCTCTGGGTTATTATAAACGTAAGGATATCCATGATCAATAAATACCTTTGCCTCAGCAGAAAAAGCGTTTGAAGTTTGAGTTGCAATTTGCTTAATAAGGTTATGACATTCCTTTCTCCAATCCTCATCAAATGTTCTAATTATCCCTTCCATATGAACAGAATTAGGAATTACATTTGTTCTCCCCTCGGCAATAAACCTACCTATTGAAAAAGTTGTTGGAATGGTAGGGTTTGCATTTCTTGAAACAATTGTTTGAAGTGCAATAACGACATGCGAGGCTGCAACAATTGGGTCAATATTCAAATCAGGTGTTGCTCCATGACCACCTCTTCCAATTATATCAATGTAAATTTCATCCGTTGATGCCATACATTTTCCCTCTTTCATCCCAATATATCCACTATACATTTCAGGAGTGGAGTGAAATGCAAATATTTTAGAGGGCGTAACCTCATCAAAAATCCCATCTCTTAGCATTTTCAAGGCTCCACCTGGATAGGTTTCTTCGGAGGGTTGAAAAATAAACATCACCCTACCTTCAAACTTATCTTTTAAATCATTTATTATTTTAATTGCACCAAGCAAAGAAGACATATGAACATCGTGACCACAGGCATGCATAACTCCATCGTTTACTGACTTATATTCCAAATCAGTTTCTTCATTAATTGGTAACGCATCCATATCTGCCCTTAGTGCAATGCAGTCTTTCTTAGGGTTATTTCCTTCAATAAAACCATAAATACCATAGCCTCCAACATTTTTCTTATACTCCAAACCAAGCTCATCTAATTTGGAACATATAAATTTAGCAGTATTTTCTTCAAAGTTGGAAAGCTCTGGGTATTTGTGAAAATGACGACGATATTCAACAATTTCGTCAAAATACTTTTCAGCAATTTCTTTGATATCTTCCTTAATGGGGCTAAGATTAATCATTTCAGTCAATATTAATATGGTTTATTCACTTTTATCATTTAAAGTACAAAGGTAATCAGTTTTTTATTTTATCCTCAATTTTAGAATAAGATATTTGCAAATTCAATCTTTTGTTTGAAAATTAATACTTAATTTCGCAGAATAAAGAAATAAGAAATCAATAATATGAAATCAAAGGCATTAATAATAATTCTTGTATTGGGAATAACAACAATATTTATTTCATGTAAGACTGGGGATGAAAAAATTATAGGTAAATGGCAGCATATTCTAATTGTTGGAAACTCTACTCAAGGTTCCGACACCTTAGATATGACACAGTATCCCCCAACATTCAATACATTTAGGCAGGACAAAACTTTACTTATTACAAATGGGCAACAGGAGGTTAATGTTAGATATTTTATTAGAGACAATAAGCTTTATTCCTACCAATTAGGATCTGAGGACACTTCAATTATGAATATAAAGAAGCTAACCAATAAAGAACTAATCTTAGAGTTCTCAATAAATGATGAAACTCAAAGAGTAGAAAGCCTTCACTACGTAAGAAAAGACTAAAACGAGGAAAGAAAATCCTTAATCGCGGCATAAAAACCCTATCTCTTTATTTCATTTTACTAAGATGTACATCTTAGCTTACTGTGATGTACATCTTAGCATCTTCCGATGTACATCTTAGCACGCTGTGATGTACATCTTAGCAAAATGAAACGAAGAAAGAATAATTTAATACAAAGGATTAGGAATTTAAAACAGCAATTCAGCAAATTAAAACGAAGAAATACAAGAATAAACAAGTAATTTATGCTAGGAAAATAACTTTAATTCGTTTTATTTCCGAATATTAGAATTTTTATTTGTATTTTTGCAGATTAATTACTAAATAAAAATATATGACATTTAAAGAATTGGGCATTAGTCCAGAGATCCTCAAAGCTATTGATGAACTAGGCTTTGAAAATGCAATGCCCGTTCAAGCAGAGACCTTACCAATATTGCTTAATCAAGATGTGAATCTTGTAGCATTAGCCCAAACAGGTACGGGTAAAACAGCAGCCTTTGGGTTGCCTTTAATCCAAAAGATGGATTACACTAATAAAGACACCGAAGTCTTAGTCCTTTGTCCGACAAGGGAACTTTGTATGCAAATAGCAAACGACTGTAAAAATTACGCAAAATATATAAATGGATGTACTATTCTTCCTGTCTACGGAGGCGCAAGCATAGATATTCAAATACGTGCTTTGAAAAGAGGAGTTAAAATGATAGTCGCTACTCCTGGTAGAATGAATGACCTTATTAATAGAGGTAGAGTAGATATTTCCAAAATCAAATATGTTGTCCTTGATGAGGCTGACGAAATGTTGGATATGGGATTCAAGGATGATTTAGATAATATTCTTAGTCAAGCTCCTAAAGAAAGAAATACTCTTTTATTTTCTGCAACAATGCCAAAAGATGTTGAGCGCATAGCTAACAACTATATGGCAGATGCTATTAGAATACAAATAGGAACAAGAAATCAAGGTTCAGATAGTGTTAGTCACTTTTATTACTTAGTGCAAGCAAAGGATAGATATTCAGCTCTTAAACGTATTGCTGACTATTATCCAAATATTTACGCTATTGTTTTCTGTAGAACAAAACTAGAAACTCAAGACGTTGCAGATAAATTAATCAGAGATGGTTATAATGCAGATAGTCTTCATGGAGATTTATCACAAGCTCAAAGAGACCATGTGATGAGTCGTTTCCGTCACAAAAACGTACAATTACTTATTGCAACCGATGTGGCTGCAAGAGGGCTTGACGTAAATGATTTAACTCACGTTATTAACTATAATCTTCCTGACGAATTGGAGCAATATGTTCACCGTAGTGGTAGAACAGGTAGAGCTGATAAATTAGGAATGTCTATTGCTATTATCAATCTAAAAGAGAAATATAAGATAAAAGATTTAGAGCGTCAGATTAAACAAGAATTTACCAAGGTTCAAATACCAACAGGAAAAGAAGTTTGTACAAAACAACTTTTCAATATGATTGATAAGGTAGAGAATGTTGATGTAAACTATGCTGAAATCGAAACCTTCCTTCCAGATATTATGAAAAAATTAGAAGGAATGGATAAGGAAGAACTTATTCGTAAATTTGTATCATTAGAGTTTAATCGTTTCTTAGAATATTATAGAGGCGCACCAGATTTAAATGTTGATGAATCGAGAGGAGGAAGAGACAGAGATGAGAGAGGAGGAAGAGATGAGAGAGGTAGAGGAAGAGACAGAGGAGATAGAGATGGCGGAAGAGATGGCGGTTATAAAGACGGCAATTTCCAACGTTTATTTATAAGCATGGGACATAAAGACAAGGTTGTTCCTCAGCGTATAATTGGAATGATAAACGACTTTACTCAAGACAGAAATATTGAAATTGGCAAGATTGATATCTTAGATAATTTCTCTTATATTGAAGTTGGAGCAGATAAGGCAGATATTGTTATTGAAGCTTTTAAAGATCAGTTTGTTAAAGGACGTCCTATTACTGTTGAAATTGCACAACCAAGAAACGCTACTTCAAGAGATCGTGGTGGTTCAGATCGCCGCTCAGGTGGAAGATCCTCTGGCGGTTCTGACAGAAGGTCATCAGGTTCTTCAGATAGAAGATCAGGAGGAAGATCAACTGGTTCTTCAGATAGAAGATCATCAGGCGGATCAGATAGAAGAAGAGATAGTAGTGGAGTCTCATCATCTGACAGAAGATCAAGTGATCGTTCAGGCGATAGAAGAAGGTATTAATCCTAAAATAGTTTAGGGAAAATAAAAATAGAATTGGAATGATTTTAGCACCATCATTATTGTCAGCTGACTTTGGCAATTTGAAAAAGGATATTGAATTAATAAATGAAAGTGAAGCAGATTGGTTTCATATTGATGTTATGGACGGAGTTTTCGTTCCTAATATTAGCTTTGGACAACCTGTAATAAAGTATATTAAAAAATACGCAAAGAAACCTCTTGATGTGCATCTAATGATTGTAGATCCTGATAGGTATTTTGAAGACTTTCAGAAAGTTGGTGCTGATATCATAACCATTCATTATGAAGCTTCCAGACATTTACATCGCAGCATATCTTCCATAAAAAGCTTGGGAATGAAAGCAGGAGTTGTTCTTAACCCTCACACCCCGATAAGCGTTTTAGAAGATATAATTCAAGAATGCGACCTTGTGCTTTTGATGAGTGTAAATCCAGGTTTTGGAGGACAAAGCTTTATTGAAAACACCTATAATAAGATTAAACAACTTAAAGACTTAATAAATAGGAAATCTCCTAATTGCTTAATTGAAGTAGATGGAGGAGTTAGCCTTAAGAATTATAAAAAACTATTGGATTTTGGTGCTGATTGTTTGGTTGCAGGCAATGCAGTCTTTGGCTCAGAGGATCCAATAAAAACCATAAAAGAATTTAAGAACTAATTCTTTATGTTTAATATATTTAAAAGTAAGAGAAAAGAATTAAGTGAAGATATAGATTTGTCTGTACTAGTAACTGATATTCATTCTCATTTTATTCCTGGTATTGATGACGGTTCCAAATCAATGGAAGAGTCAATCTTTCTTCTAAAACAAATGGAAGAGTTTGGCTATAAAAAAGTTATCACAACACCTCATGTATATTATAATGGCTTCCCAGAAGGAATAGATATATTAGACCAAAAGGTAGAAGAGTTAAGAAGAAATTCAAAGTTTAATGGTATTAAGCTCCAAATTGAAGTTGGGGGGGAATACTTATTAGATGACGACATTAAAGAGAGAATCAAAAACAATCAAATAAAAACTTTTTCAGATAATTATATGCTAATTGAATTTCCAATGAATACAGAGCCTATGGCTTATGAGAATTGGTTATTTGATTTGCAGTTAGCAGGCTATAACCTAGTTCTTGCACATCCAGAAAGGTTTATTTATTTCTATGAAAAAAAGAAATACATATCCCTAAAAGATAGGGGCATATTATTTCAAATGAATATAGGTTCTTTGTCTGGATATTATGGACCTAAGGTTAAGGAGGTGGCCGAGTATTTAATAAAAGAGAACATGATTGATTTAATTGGTTCCGATTGTCATGGGCAGCGCCATATCGATGCCATGAAAGGCGCTCTTCGATCTCCAATACTAAAACAATTAATAGATTCAGGTAAATTGATAAACAATAAATTATAGATTATGAATGCATTATTTGCTATATCTCCTATTGATGGAAGATACAGAAAACAAGTTGAGCCACTGGCTAATTATTTTTCCGAAAAGGCATTAATTAATTATAGAACACGCATTGAAATAGAATATTTTATTGCTTTATGTAATATACCTCTTGAGGGATTAATTGATTTTGATAAAAACAACTTTGAAACACTAAGAGATATTTACAGAAACTTCTCTGAAAAAGACGCACAAGAGGTTAAAGATATTGAGAAAATAACAAACCATGACGTTAAAGCTGTTGAATACTTTATTAAAAAGAAGTTCTCTCTGCTTGGGCTTGAGAAATGGAATGAGTTTATTCATTTTGGCTTAACATCACAAGACATTAATAATACTGCCGTTCCTCTAAGCATAAAAGAATGTCAAGAAGAGGTTTACCTGCCTTTGATTAATGATGTTATTGAACTTTTGGATGAAAAGATATTGGAGTGGGAAGGAGTTCCTATGCTTGCTCACACTCACGGGCAACCAGCCTCTCCTACCATGCTTTCAAAAGAAATAAAAGTATTTTCTTATCGCTTAAAACAACAACTAGCATATTTCGCTCTAATTCCCTTTGAAGCAAAGTTTGGAGGAGCAACAGGTAATTTCAATGCTCATAAGGTTACTTTCCCTAAAACTAATTGGGTGCAGTTTGCAGATAATTTTTGTTCTGACTTAGGACTTGATCGCCAAACATACACAACCCAAATTGAGAACTACGATAATATGGCAGCTTACTTCGATGCCATTAAAAGGTTAAACGTTATTCTAATGGATTTCTGTAAGGATATGTGGGCTTATGTTTCTATGGAGTATTTCAAACAAAAGATTAAAGAGGGTGAAGTGGGTTCTTCTGCTATGCCTCATAAAGTTAATCCAATAGATTTTGAAAATGCTGAAGGAAACTTAGGCTTTGCAAATGCAATGTTTGAACATCTTTCATCTAAGCTTCCAATCTCTAGACTTCAAAGAGACTTAACCGATTCAACAGTAACAAGAAATATTGGAGTGCCAATTGCACATACAATTATAGCTTTAAACTCAATAATCAAAGGATTAAATAAGCTACTACTTAATAAGCCTGCACTAGAAAGAGATTTGAATAATAACTGGCCTGTTGTTGCAGAAGCTCTTCAATCTATTCTTCGTTCTATTGGTTATCCAAATGCTTATGAAGTTCTAAAAGACTTAACAAGAACTAACTCACAAGTAAACGCAGAAACCATTGCTACGTTTGTTGATGGACTAGATGTTAGTGAAGAAATAAAAGACAGGATGAAAGCTATTACTCCAATGAATTACGTTGGCATTTATTAATAGTTTACAAGCAAAATGAGGAAATACTTTAATTTTATATTTGCAAAGCCATATATTATACATATTATTATATATTTTATTTTGGTCTGCCTTGCAACTATTTTCTCAATTGCATCAATTCTTTCTGCTTCAAACTTTCTAAGTGTACTTTTTGAAGAGGGTATAACAAATAACGTTGTTGCAAATCCTTCTTTCTTAGATGAGGCATTAAATAATATATATACTAGTATTATTGCCTTTGGAAAAGAGAAAGCATTATTTATATTTGGGTCGCTAATCTTTATTATCTATTTCTTTAAGGATGTTTTCACATATCTTTCATCATATATCATTGCATCAGTACGAAATAGGATGATAAGGAATATTAGAAACAAACTATTCCAAAAATACGTTTCCCTACCCCTTTCATATATCAATACTCACAGAAAAGGAGACCTTATTTCAAGAATAAGTAGTGATGTTATAGAGTATGACGAAAACGTTCTGAAATCAATAATATCATTGTTTTCAGCAATAATAACTGTTTTACTTTATTTTGTAGTTCTTATTTACATTGATTATCAACTAACCCTTACTGTCTTATTGGTTTTCCCTATAGTTTCTGGCTTAGTATCTTTAGTGAGTAGAAACCTTAGAAGTAGCTCAAAGCACCTTCAACAAAAAAACTCAAACCTTGTTTCAATCATAGAACAAACCATTTCAGGACTTAGGATTATTAAATCACATACTGCAATTGAAATGATGAATGAAAGATTTGTTAGCTTTAATGCATCCTATACTCGATTAAGAAATGGTATATATAGGAAAGTAGATTTAGCCTCTCCAATGAGTGAGTTTTTTGGCAATGCAATGCTTATTGGACTTCTGCTTTTTGGCTCATCAAGTGTACTTTCAACTTCTCCAACCCTTAGTCCAGAGCTATTTATTGTTTATCTTGTTCTTTTTACCCTTATCATTAAGCCTGCAAAAGATATCCCAACTTCTTTTTTTAATATTAAAAAAGGTAGGGCATCTATTGATAGGATTGTTGATATACTTAAAATTGAAAATAATATAAAAGAGCCTACTAATCCTATTTCCTTCCCGAAATTAGAAAAAGGGATAGTATTTAATAATGTATCATTCTCATATACTAATGAGCCTGTTCTTAAAAATATTAATATTGTATTTGAAAAAGGAAAGACAACAGCAATTGTTGGAGCCTCAGGAAGTGGAAAAAGTACTTTGATTGACCTTATCCCAAAATTCTACGAGCCAAGTCAAGGAGAGATATTATTTGATAATACTAATAGTAGTGATATTCACTCCAAAGAAATTAGGAACCAAATCTCAATAGTAACTCAAGACACAATTCTTTTCAACGACACAATATTTAATAATATAACCTTTGGATTTAAAAATTATAGTTTAGAGCAGGTTGAGAATGCAGCAAAGATTGCAAACGCTCATGAGTTTATAGAAATCTTACCAGAGGGATATAATACAATAATTGGCGATAGAGGTTCAACTCTTTCAGGAGGTCAAAGGCAGAGATTAAGTATTGCAAGAGCTATATTAAAGAATTCAGAGATACTAATTCTTGATGAAGCAACCTCAGCACTAGATACCGAAAACGAAAGACTAGTACAAGACGCAATTTCAAAAATAACTTTTGGAAAGACTTCAATAATAATAGCTCACCGCCTTTCAACCATTGTAAATGCAGACAAAATAATTGTTTTAGACAAGGGAGAAATCAAAGAAAGAGGAACTCATAAAGAACTTATTGCAATAAATGGAATCTATTCCAAGTTATGTAAGATGCAGGAAGTATAGCATTTAACTCATAAAACTACTATGAAAAAGATATTATTTGTATGTCTGGGTAATATTTGTCGCTCAGCAGCAGCAGAGGCTGTAATGAAAAAACTAATCGAAGACGAAAGCCTATCCAAAGAATATTTTATTGACTCGGCAGGCACAGCAGACTATCATGAGGGAGAAAAAGCGGATCCAAGAATGATTAGCCATTCTTTAAAAAGAGGATTTGACGTTACCAGCATATCAAGGCCTATCAACAAACAAGACTATTACGATTTTGATTTAATAGTTGTAATGGACAAGGAAAACTTTCGTGATGTAAGTAATTTATGTCCTGAAGAGAATCTATTAGGAAAGATTAGATATATGTCAGACTTCTTTACTGAGCATAACGATAAGATTGTTCCTGACCCTTATTTTGGAGGGAAGAAAGGCTTTGAATATGTTTTAGACCTTTTGGAGGATGGCTGCAAAGAGCTGTTATCACAAATAACAAAGAAAGATATTTAATAACGTAATTTCTTACGTTTTTTCTATCCTATCAATAGGGCTTTTGACTGTCTTAGTTTTATCATACCTAATTACTTATTCAAAATTTAGAATCTTATCAATTTTTATCAATAGATTGAAAAAGGGGTTTTAATTTGGATAACTATCCTTTTTAGTGTATTTTTGCAAGTTACAATTCAATTTAGTGTTCAATATATGGTTGAAAATATGTCAATTAACAGAAAGACACAGGAGCTGAAAGCAAGAATGCAGTCTTTACTTCAAGGTGGTGGTGAAAAAGCGATGGAGAAGCAAAAGGCTACTGGTAAGCTTACAGCAAGAGAAAGAATCTTAGAGTTACTAGACGAGGGTTCTTTCCACGAATACGATCTTTTTATCCAACACTCAGGTAAAGATTTTGATATGGATAAGAAGATTCTTCCTGGTGACGGGGTCGTTACGGGTACAGGAACGATGAATGGTTATCCAATTTGTATTTATGCTCAGGATTTCACCGTTGCAGGTGGTTCATTAGGTTATATGCATGCTAAAAAGATATGCAAGATAATGGATCACGCAATGAAGTTAAAGGTTCCTATTATAGGTATTAATGACTCTGGTGGTGCTCGTATTCAAGAAGGTGTTAATGCTTTGGCTGGTTATGGAGAAATATTCTACCGTAACACTATGGCCTCAGGTGTTATTCCTCAAATATCAGTTATACTTGGTCCTTGTGCAGGTGGTGCGGTTTATTCGCCAGCCCTGACAGACTTTGTTTTCGTTGTAGATAAGATTTCTAAAATGTTTATTACAGGACCTGATGTGATAAGAACAGTTTTAGGAGAAGAAATATCGCAAGAAGACCTTGGTGGAGCAAGAGTTCATGCTGAGATTTCTGGTAATGCACATTTCTTTGCAGAAAGTGAAATGGAATGCTTTGATCAAATTAAAGCTCTATTCACTTATATACCTTGGAACAATACCAAGAAAGCAGAGAAGTTTGCAATGAAGAGGCCAAAAGCAAAAGATTATAAGATTAATCAAATATTCCCAACAGACCCAGCAAAACCTTATGATGTTAGGCTTATTATAAAAGCTATTTCTGATAATTCTGAATTCCTAGAAGTTCAAGAGCTATTTGCACCAAACATTGTAGTGGGCTTTGCACGTATTAATGGAGACACAGTAGGATTAGTAGCAAATCAACCAATAGCACTTGCTGGCGTTTTAGATTGCGACTCATCTGATAAGGCTGCAAGGTTTATTCGTTTTTGCGATGCTTTCCAAATTCCATTAATAACATTTGAAGACCTTCCTGGTTACCTCCCTGGCGTTGACCAAGAACACGCAGGAGTTATTCGTCATGGGGCTAAGATCCTTTATGCTTTCTCTGAAGCAACAGTTCCTAAGATAACTGTTATTCTAAGAAAAGCTTACGGAGGAGGATACATTGCTATGTGTTCAAATCACTTAAAGGCAGACTTTGTTTTTGCATGGCCAACAGCTGAAATTGCAGTTATGGGACCAGAGGGTGCAGCAAACATTATTTTCAAATCTGAAATTATGGAAGCAGAAGACCCAGATGCAATGCGTAAGGTGAAGATACAGGAGTATAGAGAGAAGTTTGCGAACCCTTATGTAGCTGCTTCTTATGGTTATGTTGACGCTGTAATTCAGCCAAATGAAACACGTAAATATTTAATTCATGCTCTTGAAATGACAAAGAGTAAGGTTGTTGAGAATCCATGGAAGAAACATGGTGTTCCTCCATTCTAATTAATAATTAACTAAGAGAATTAAATCATAAAATCGAATTAAACAAAGAATATGTCAGATATTAAACCAGATATTAGAACTCATTATCGCTCATTATATGTTAAGGTTGAACCGGGACAAATCTATGCATTTATTCCAGGTACAATTATTGATATCTTTGTAAAAAAAGGTCAGAAAGTAAAGAAAGGAGATCCTTTATTTACCTTACATGCAATGAAGATGGATAATGAACTTTGCTCTACAATAGATGGAACAATTGGAGCAATCAACATTAAGAAAGGACAAATAGTTAGTAAGAATGATGTCCTTATAGATGTTGTTCCACTGGGAGTTAAGGTTAAGGTTGAAGACAACAAACCTAATGCTCCAAAACCTATAGCAGAGAAAAAAGAAGCTGTGGAAAAGAAATAGCCATCAGCCAAACAAGAAACTACAGATAGAAAAGAGACTAAGATATAGAAAGAATCTCTTTAACCTTTGAAACTAAGCTATGCGAATCAATTTTGCATAGCTTTTGTAGTTCTGAAACAGAGCCATGTTCAATAAACTCATCCTTAATTCCCATTCTAAATATGCTATTCTTATATCCTTTATCAATTGCATATTCACTCACAGCCGAACCAAAGCCACCATTCTCAGCACCATCTTCAATGGTAATGATATTATCATAGCTAGCAAAGACTTCTTCAAGCATTACAGTATCCATTGGTTTTAAGAAACGCATATTATAGATAGCAACTTCTATTGAGTCCTTCGCTAGTTCGTTTGCAGCAATAATGGCATTTATTCCAATTGCTCCTAGTGAAAGAATAGCAATATCCTTACCATCTCTTATCTTTTCACCCTTACCAATCTCTATTGTTTCAAATTCATTCCTCCAGCTCTTCAAATAACCCTTACCCCTTGGATAACGAATAACCATAGGAGAGGAAATTCCCTTTTGAGCTGTGTACATAATGTTTCTTAACTCCGATTCATTTAAAGGAGCAAATATTGTTAGGTTAGGAATAGCACGAAGATAAGCCAAATCGAAAACACCATGATGAGTTGCACCATCTTCACCCACAAGCCCTGCACGGTCTAAACAAAGAATGACAGGAAGGTTTTGAAGAGCAATATCGTGAATGATTTGGTCATAAGCTCTTTGTAGGAAAGAAGAATAAACATTACAGAAAGGTATTAAACCATTTGCTGCAAGCCCTGCTGAGAAACAAACAGCATGCTGCTCAGCAATGCCAACATCAAAACACCTTTCAGGGAATCTTTCCATAAACTTATTCATCGAGCAGCCCGAAAGCATAGCAGGAGTAATTCCTACAATCTTCTGGTTCATCTCTCCAAGCTCAACCAAAGTATCTCCAAAAACATCTTGAAACTTACTAATACAATCATCTCCACCACTATCACATTGTTCCCTCTGACCTGTCTTAGGATTGAAAACCCCAGGAGCATGGTAGGTTATTGGATTATCTTCTGCCGACTTAAGCCCTTTTCCTTTTTTGGTAATGATATGTAGAATCTTAGGACCATTAATTTTCTTTAAGTCTTCAAGAGTTTTAACCAAGGCAAGAACATCATTTCCTTTTATTGGTCCAAAATATCTTATCCTAAGGGCTTCAAAGAAATTGCTTTTGCCAGAAAAAACAGATTTAGTAGCAAATAAAACTCTATTAACTAAGGTCTTTGGCTTATGATATGAAGAAGAGTTACCCCCCAACATATTCCATAATTTATTCTTTATTCTATTATAAGTAGGCGAAGTAGTAATAAGAGTGAAGTATTCACCCATTGCACCAACCTTCTTATCAATTGAGATGCCATTATCATTAAGAATAACAAGCATATCAACATCCGTAGTTCCAGCGTGGTTTAAGGCCTCAAAAACCATTCCACCCGTCATCGAACCATCACCAATCACTGCAATATGATGGCTTTTTTTATTCCCATTCAATTTATCCGCCATAGCCATTCCCAAAATTGCAGAAATAGAAGTAGATGAATGCCCTGTGCCAAAGCAATCGTACTTACTTTCTTCAATCTTAGGAAAGCCGCTCAAACCATTAAGCTTCCTAATAGTATGAAACTTATCTTTTCTTCCAGTAATTAGTTTATGGGAATATGCCTGATGACCAACATCCCAGATAAGAGAATCCACAGGAATATCATAAACATAATGAAGGGCAATAGTTAACTCAACCGTTCCTAGCGAAGAGCCAAGATGTCCTGGGTTCTTAGCCAAAACATCAATAATATAACTTCTAACCTCATTACAAAGCTGAGGCAATTGACTCTTAGACAATTTCTTTATGTCCTCTGGGTAATTGACATTTTTAAGTAATTCCCCTTGATTATATTGTTGCATATCTTTTTTCTACTTATAAAATGCAAATATACACAAAATACAGATAGATATAATAAATATTTATATATCAATTTTAGAGCATTATAGACCAAAGTAAAGAATAAATTCCACGAAACGAAGAAAGAAATTACTGAAATCTAGAAATAAATTATTGAATCGCCATATAAAATTATTGAAACGAAGATTCATTTTGCTGTGATGTACATCTTAGCTTACTCCGATGTACATCACAGCATCTTCCGATGTACATCTTAGCACGCTGTGATGTACATCTTAGCAATTTTAAACAAAGATATAGGAATTTAATGCTTGATTCTACTGATTTTAAACTAAGTGTGAAGATTTTGTTTAACCCCCTACTTTCTTTGCTTTATAGCCTTCTGCAAGTAATAATGCCATCACTTTTTCTCTATGGTCACCTTGGATTAATATCTCTCCATCTTTGGTATTTCCTCCTACGCCACACTTTGTTTTAAGCATCTTTCCTAAGTCTGAAATGTCTTCTTCGGAGCCAATAAATCCTGTTATAAGGGTTACTTTCTTTCCACCTCTTTGCTTTTTGTCGAGCTGTACTTTAAGGTTTTGCTGTTTGGGAGGAAGTGTTTCAAGGGTCTCCTCTTCAGATACTTCGTATTGGAAAGAGGGGTTCGTTGAATAGACTATACCAACTCGGTTCTTTTCTTTCTTTGCCATTATCTTCTGGAATTATTACATTAAGTGATTTATGGTTTATTGAAAAAACTAATTCTTTATCCATTAACACTGATTCTCCATCAAGGTTTACTAGTCTTGAATCGTTATTTATTACTTTTATTTTTTGTGCCTTAAAGGATCTTACATAGATTGATTTGTCGAAATTCCTGAAAAACAGTAATTGTGCAGTCCATGGTAGCATCACAAGTGGAACTTTCTTAACTATGCTTACCTGTATATATCCGTCATCTACCTTAGCCGAGGGTGCAATGATGGTATTAAATCCAAATTGGTTGCTATTGGCAAAGCTTACAAACAATGCCTCGGTCTCAATTTCCTGTCCATCAAATTCAATCACATATTTCTTTGGCTCATAGAAAGGATAGTGTTGGAGGATTAGGGAAAAGTATTTATTGAATCCTCTTGTCTTGGTTTCTCTAAACTCTTTTGCAATTAGAGCATCGAAACCAATGCCTGCAATTGATGCATAGATTTTATTATTTACTTTTATGGTGTCTATGGTTGCTCTCTTTTTCTTATTTAAGACCTCAATTGCTTCGTCTATGTTAAGGGGTATGTTAAGGGTTCTTGCAAGTCCATTGCCACTTCCTGCAGGAATTATGCCTAGGGTTACGTTTGTTCCTATAAGTCCTCTTACGCAGTCATTAATTGAGCCATCTCCACCAACAGAAACAACAATATCAATATTATCTATTGCTGCCTGAAGGCTAAGAACTGTTCCGTGGTGAGCGTATTCGGTATATGCAATATAATGTTCAAACAAATCAAAGTCTAATACCCTTTCTATTGATTCTTCTACTTTCTTTTGTTTGCCTATTCCCGATATTGGGTTGATGATAAATAATATCTTATCTTTTTTCATCTTTAATTACCAATGTGTTTTCAATTAGTCTAGCATTATACTCTTGAATAATTGCTTGTATTTTTAGTGTCATTCTTTTTAGAATATCTTTATTGTCTTTTCCAATGTCCTTTTTTGCATTTATATCTTGGGGTAAAAAATATAGCTTGGACTCTAACCCTTCGTTATATTTGCAAAGGTAATCTCCCTCTACTAGCATATATTCTCCGCTTACATATAATATATAGGGTTTGTCTCCTTCTGTAAAAGCATTTTGTCCAAAGGCAACAAAAGGTTTTGGATAGCCAATCATAGCCATTGCTGTTGGGAGTATATCTGCTTGTTGCATGTTTTTATTTATCTTTATGCCTTGTTTTAGTTTAGGGTGATAGAATATTATTGGTATACGGAATTTCCCTAATAGGGTTGTGAACTCTTGTTCCTGTGTTGCTGCAGAATGGTCTGCGGTGATAATAAATAATGTATTATCAAACCAAGGTTTCTTTTCTGCCTCTTCGAAAAAACGTTGCAAAGCATAGTCGGCATAACCAACCGTTTCATGGACTATCATTGTGCCTTTAGGGAATCTATCCTTGTGCTGAGCGGGTATTTTGTATGGGTGGTGTGAAGAAAGGGTGAATACGGTTGAGGTGAATGGCTCTTTGTAGTGGTCGAGCTCTCTAACCATATATTGGAGGAAAGGCTCATCGAATATTCCCCAATTACCGTCGTAGTCCTTATCGTTATTATATTCTCTTCTTCCGTAATAATTATCGTAGCCTATGTTTTTTGAGAAAGCATCGAAGCCCATCGAACCGTTATATCCGCCATGGAAGAAAGAGGATTTATAGTTGAATGGTTTTAATAATGAAGCAAAGGAGGAGAGGTTATTGCTTCCATATTGGGAAGTGATAAAAGATTCTTCGCTTAGCAAAGGTAGGGAAGAAAGGACAGCAGGAACTCCGTCAATACTCCTTTTTGCATTTGCATAGCCATCAAAGACGATTGATTTTTTAGCCAAGGAGGAAAGAAAAGGTGTGTATCCGTTCATATATTCCTGAGAATAGCTTTCTATAATTATTACTACAATATTTGTCTTCCCAATTTCTAATGGTTGAGTGAAAAGACTATCTGTTTGTTTATCTCTTGGATGAATTATTGGGTCAAAATAAAGTCTGAGTTCTTTCTGGTCTTTAAAATAATCTTTTGGCTCAACACCTGTTACGCCCCAAGTTCTGTATAGGGTGAAAGGAGTGTTGAGAACAAGTGGTGTGTTTTGGCTTGAAGTGTAGTAATTAGCATGAACAATACCCAGTGGTCTTAGTTGAATTCCTCCTCTTTGACCAATAAAGAAAATACCTGTTATAAGAATAAAAAGTAATGAGTTATTAAGATACCATTTAGCATTTGGAATAATTAATTCTGAGGAGAACTTCTTATCAATTAACTTTCTAAGAAAGTGGAAAATGACGGTTAGGATAACAAATATGACTACAATATGCCAATAATCTCTTGCAAATTGAGGAATAAGTTCTTTGAAGTCGCCACCAACTCCAAGGTAATTGAAGAAATCGTAGGTTATTCTCTTATAAGTGAATTTATAATACGCTAAATCAATAGAACTAAGTGCTAGTATAAGGATTGTTCCTATCACATAGAAGAAATTACAAAGCCTTTTATAATATTTGTTTTGTCTTATTGGAATTGGAAGAAGGCTTAGGACTATAAAGAAAGAAAGGTAAACAACAGTTGCTGCTATTCCAAAACGCAAAGAACCTAAGAAAATAGAAAATACATCCGCAAATCCATCAACGGAAAAGATAGATGTGTTTAGGAAATACATTGGTATTTGGGTTAATAATAATAACCCTAGTGTTAGAAGGAATTTTAGAAGTACTGATATATGTAGTTTCATTTCTTAATCTTTTAATAATTGCAATTACTTATTAGGTCTATAAGATGATTCTTTGAGTATTTGGTTTGCATCCTTTGTTTCAAACATTTCTTTTAATGATTTATTACTGCCTTTCATATATTTCTCAACTATCTTATAGCCAATATAATCTCCAAGGCGAGAGGGTGAACCATTTAGTCCTTTTGTTGTTGGTCCTTCAGTTATCATATGCATATACTGTGTTCTATCTTTTGAATACAATAACTGGTTTTGAATAATAAATCCCCAAATATTATATTCGTTCTTTTCAACCCAATCCATTTGTTCTTGTGTATATCGGAATAAAGCACCCATTGATGACTTAGGGAGCAATTGTTTTAATGCGTAATAATACTTCCCTCTTTCTATTATTATATCGCATAATGATGCCTCGTGGCTTTGTTCCATTAGAGGTATATCTTGGGTTGTTACGTTTCTAAGATATGCATTCATAATATCAGGAACTATGTATGCAGAGTCAAGCATTGACATTATGTATTTTGGATATTGACTATAGAATAGGTTTTCTTGAAGTGCGTTTATACTATATAGGTCAATTGCAAGGGTTATGAAGTCCTCCTGAGCAACAACCCTTTTTGAATAGGAGTAAGAGAAATCAGCTGGTCCAAACATAAAGGAATAGAGCTTTGGTATCTTTGTGTTAGGATAGTCTTCCATTAGAATTGAAAAAGCTTTCGTAACCTCATTTGAAACCCAATCTAAACTAGGGTAACGTTTTTTTACTGCTTTATAAGCAGAAATCATTGTGGTGTCATTTGCAAAATGGCTAACCATTTGAAAATAATCAGGATCATCTAATGTGGTATTGAAAAGAGGCTTGTAGTTTTCGAAATTAGCCTGTAAGTGAGCTTTAAGGTCGTTATGACTTTTGTCAAATAAGACATCCTCAAACCTATTTACATTCATAATTATTTCATTTCCTGTTGATGGGTCAACAAGTACTTGTTTTTTATCCTTTGAACAAGATGAAAACACAATAAGACTTATAGCTATAAATAAAAATATCTTTTTCATAGAGGGAAATCTATTAGGTAAAAGTTTTAAGTAAAAATATTATTGGGTAGGTTCTATTCTGCGAAATGTCTTTTCTTAAAATCTTCTCTTAAGAATTGTTTTGCTTCTTTTATAGGAATCTTTATTTCTGTCGATCCATAAACATAGGCTCTTATGTCGTAGTCGCCATAAGCAAAAACAAGATTAGCAGAATCAAAATAAATAATAGGCGATATCATAAAGTCTTTTGCACTTTCAACATCAAATAAATTCAAATCAGAAATTTGTTTTGCGTTTTCTTGCTTCATGAGTTGATTAAGCAAAATTTCTTTTAAGCGTAGATTATCTTTTAAATTAGGAATAAATATATCCTCATTATTTAGTTTCTTTCCTAAAGAAAAATCGTAAACGAAATAATATTTTAATTTATTTGGGTGTGCTCCTCCTGTAAAGTATTCTTCAAAGATTAGGTAGCTACATAAATGTTTATCGGTATAGACAAAATTGGCTTTTAGGTTTGTCCACATTTGATTTGTTCCTCTATTATTTTTTAAGTGACTTACTCCTGGCTCTTGGAACATATCTGTTTTCTCCAGCATATAGAGATTGGTTGCAGATTCTAAATCAGTGGTATCTATATTTACGTTGAAGATTGATTCAATTATTGTTTTCCTTAAATTGCAAGCATTTGTGTCTTCTAAGCATTTTGGTAATTGAATATTGATATCAAATTCATAACTAGCATATTTAGGATTGTCTTCATAGAATTTGGTATGGCTAATTTTATATTCTTCAAACTCCATTTCCTCTAATGGGTTCTTTGTTTTATTACATCCTGTGAAAAATAAAACAACAGATAAGATAAGTAATAGGTTTTTAATTTTCATAATCCTAAGTGTTTTAGTTTTTAATTCTTTCTATTCATCCTCAGAAACATATTGAGTTCCTCTTGGATTTTTTATCCTAATACTATCCATTTGTTCGTTTCCTTGGAATCCGTCTCCATAAGCAATGCCTGACAAACTGCTACGTTTTACTTCTTTGTCGGAGGTTATTGTTTTTAGGGTCTTATCCCAAACTAATTCCTTACAATAGATTGTATCTTTTTCTTTATAGTTAATTATTTCAATACTATCTCTTAGATAAACTTTGTTGCTATTATTATAGTTTATTGCATATTTGGCTACAAGGGTTGACTTAACTGATAAATCATTATTGTAGAACCATACTTTTAGTCCTTTAGGAAATACCATTCTTGCACTATCTCCATCATAATTATATATGATTGGAGCCTTGATTTGAACCTCTACTTTCCCGTTTTGACTTCTTAGTATATCTGCAAACTTAACAATTTGGATTGGCTTGCCAATAATTCCCTTTTCTCCTGATGGACTTCTGCCTGTGCAACTATTTAAAAACAAAAGTGAAGATAAACCTATAATTATCAATAGATTTATCTTCACAATTTTATTTATATTTTTATTAGCTTTCACAAAGTTTTTTAGACATTATCTTAATCTAACAGTTGTAGATTCTCCTATCCAACATCCAACGGTATAGGATTGACCATTTGCTATCTCATAGAAGAAAGCACTCTCTGTTGTTGGCCATTGACCAACTGCGGTACGCATTAATGATTCGCATTTGTCGGCAAGTGAAGGGTCTATTGATTTTGCTCTTGCTGCTTTGTCGTATGCAGCCCAAGCTGCTCCTCTAATTTTTCCTTCATGTGATGCACAAGATGCTGCTGAACTTAGATACATTGTTGCAATATAATAAAGTCCTTCTCCTTCTTTTGATTTATCATAGTTTGAAACTTGATAAAATGCTGAACGAGCTGCTGCGTATTGGTCTGATGCCATAAGCATTTGAGCCCATAACATACATGCTTTTGCTTTTGTTTCGTTATCATCTGCTTTATCGAGAGCTTCTTTGAAATATGTTGCTGCTCCTCTTGTGTTGCCTTTACCTGCAAGCATTTGTCCCATCATAAATGCTGACCTTGAAGTTGGTTCTAATTTATGAAGGTTTTCAGTTGCAGTAAAGAACAAGTCTGATTTAGTGCATCCTTTTCTTTCTAAGTTGGTTGTAATCTTTTTAAGTAATTCCACATCATTTGGATCTCTATCGAATTTTGGTTGATATATTGGAATGATTTTATCGCAAGATGCAAATGGTTCAATTATTTGTTCAGTTGCTGCAAGATAGTCTGCAATTTTTCTTTCTGATTTATCATCTCCAGCTTCAACTGCTTGTTTTCTAGAAAACTCTAAAGCATCTGATGAAAAATCATAAGCATCGAAAAGAGGTGACATTTGTTCATCATTTGCAGAAATTGAATGTAGGTAATCAAAACAAGCTTTTAAATATAATGGCTTATATTGGTCGTCAAGTTCAATTCCTTTTTCACCACTCTTTTGTGCAGCTTCCTTATAAAGATTATAGACTCTTTCTTTTTCATTCGGCCTAAGTTCTGATAGGTCTTTTGCCTTACGTGCTATATTGTTAGCCTCTTGCCCAAAAGCTATTGTTCTTTTGTCGTAAAGAGACATTAATTCATCAATAAGTTTTTGTTGATCTTGAGGGGTTTTAGCTTGAACAATAAGATTTTTAAGAATCACAGCACCACGAATATAAAGATTTACGTGATTGTTTGGACATGCTTTAACTGCACTTTTCCATGGCTCGTAAGCATCTTTATAGTTCTTTTGCTTATAAAACTCTTGGTATAGAGAGTTATTCATTATGCAATCTATACTGTCTTTTGGCGTCTCTCCATATTGTTGAGCAAACCCTTTTGTAGTAATACTTAATACTACTGTTAACATTAATAGTGTTAAAATCTTTTTCATCTTCTTTTTGCTATTCTATTTTTGTTATATTGATTTTGTTTTATTGATATTTTCTCTTGAAGAACCATAGGTCTTTAGCTGAAAATGATAGACCTAAACGGAAATAATCTTCTTGTAGTAGATTGTTTTTTGTTGTTCCTTTCTTTACGTATTCAAAGCTTAAGTTTATCATTGTGTTGGATTTCTTTATCGGGAACCCAAATCCACAACTTATGCCTAATTGACTAATTCTTGTATTATATAATTCTAGCATTCCATCATCGTAGAAAAAGCCAAAACGATAGATTGATTTCTTAAAGAAGTTACCATATGCATCAGGCTTCCATTCTCCTCCAAGAGAAATCTTCAAGCTATTTACTAAATTATCATTTAGGTATCCTTCCTTTGGGAAAATAAAATCAGACCATGTTTCATATTTACCATCTATTCCAATAAAGAATTTATTAGGTCTTTCATATGAGAAACCAAGTCCTATTGTTGAAGGGTAAGTAATTGAATTGGTTGATCTTGTTTCTAAAACTGAATCTTTTAGATATTCTAAACCTGCTGATTGTGTGAAAGTATAGCTTGATAAGATATTGTCTGTTGGGAATTTAGAAAGGTAATCATAAACTACTCCTATTCCTATTTTATCTCCATTCTTTAGCGGTTGGAAGTATTGAATTCCTAGGCTTAAATTAAATGCCCTAACGTGATAGTTGTTTTCAACTCTTGAAGAAAACATATATAATGAATCAGGGAATGATGTTGTTGAGGCATTATAGTAGTTTCCAAAAACATATTCAAAATTAACTCCAAACGACAAATTATTTATTGGCTCATAAGCAAACCCTAATGCTGCTTTATTTAACCCTCCATCTGCCGAATACGTTTCTCTGTATTTCCCCACATCAGGAGAAACATCGTCTTTAATTGTTGTGAAATTCACAGAAGACATTGGCATTATTCCTAGTGCAAATTTTAGTTTTTGACCTACTGGAAATCCAATTAATATATGAGATAGGTTTGTGTTATTACCCTTAGATTTATATTGATTATCTTTAATAGTTAACCATTCGGAATAGAATCCTATATCAAACACTAATGATGCTGTGTCAATTCCTGAATAGGAAGCAGGATTCATATAGTTTATAGAGTTGTTTCTTTGGTAACCATAGCCAACTCCTCCCATAGCATTATTGATTGAATTATTAAAAGGATTTACGCTTCCTATTCCAAAACGAGAATAAGGAGAGCTAATAACCGATTGTGCTTCAGCTAAAACGGGAAATGCTGCAAGTATTGCAACAAAAACTAAAAGATAATTAATTTTTCTTTTAAGCATTAGTGTCAAGTATAATATTTAAACCAAGAAGAACTAAATGCTCTTCAAGTATTGTGTTTTCTTTAAAATTACTTTGAAGATAACGTGCATCTCCTCCTGTAAACAAGATTTTTATATCAGGATAATTAGAGCAGTAATACTTTATATATCCTTCTATTTCCATTAGCGTTCCATTTAAGACTCCTGATTTAATTGAGCCCTCTGTATAAGTTCCTATTATATCTTGTTTTTCAAATTTATCATTTATTAACGGCAAAGATTCAGTAAAAGTATTTAATGCCTTATATTTCATATTAATCCCTGGAGATATTGAGCCTCCATAGTAATTACTTTCCTTATCAATAAAGTCAATTGTGATGCAAGAGCCTGAGTCAATAACCAAACAATCATCATCTGAGAACAAACCCTTAGCTCCTACAACCCCTGCCAACCTATCCTTGCCCAAAGTTTTTGGAGAAAGATAATGATTTATGATTGGGAAAGTTAAGTCCTCATTCATAATAATTAGCTTAGTTTTTTGCTTTAAATAATCTTTAATATCTTCTATCTCTTGGTCTGTATTAGCTACAGAAGAATAAATTGATTTTCTTATAGTTGGAAATCTTTCAATCGTGTTTTTGATATCGTTAAGAGAAATCTTATCGTATGATTCAACAAGGAACAATGTCCTTGAAGAAAAAACAGCAACTTTAGCTCTCGTATTTCCTATATCAATAACTAATCTCATTAAGTTTATTCTTGTATTGGGTCTAAAGAATTAATTAATTCTCTTTTATCATCAAAATCTTTATTCTCTTTATCTAATAGATTGTTTCCTAAAAGTCCTTCTAATGGCAAATTAAACCTTGAGTTAAGCTCATTAAAGGTTTTATATATTAAATACTCTTCCCTATCCATCCAACAATACTCAATATCAAGTGGATTATGCTGTCCATCAAAAATAGAATAAGTTTTCTTTATTAAGTCATTATTCTCATTAAAGAAATACTCTGAAAGCTCAAAAGCTACTTCTGCACAAACTGATTTAAATGTACTATAATGCCTAATAAATAATCTTCCATTACCATTTTCATCAAATATGTTCTCGTATATATAATCCCACGCTTGGTTCTGATTTAATACCATTTCCCTAACGTAAAGGACTTTGTCTGTATTTGGATGAAAAATGACTTCAAACTTCCTATCTATATTTAATTTATTTATTCCATCAACAATTGGTAAGATTTCATTATCGCCAATTGTTCTTGAAAAATGATAAACCAAACTATCCTTATCTCTTAATATATTAATGTAGCTTAGTAATTCTTCACAAAACCTTACTGATTGCTTACTAACTTCATCACTAACATCAAACTCCATCGATTCTTCATCATTTTCAATCTCATCTTCTCCCATCTCAATATCAAAAACAGAATCACTGCTAAAATGATCTATTGGATCTATCTCTTGAGAGAAAGCATTAATTGAAAAAAACAATATAAGAACGAATAGAATCCTAATCTTCATACAAACCCTTTCTAAAATATAAATATAAAATAAATAATAAAACTAATCAATATCCTCTGCAAACATAGGATCCCAAGGTGGAAGCATTGTAGGTTTTTGATTTAAGATATTAAGTATTTTTGAAGGCACGTATTTTCTATCAACAACCAAGCGGAACATGTATTCATCAAACCACTCGTCGGTAATTATCAAATGACCTTGCCAACCTGCTGATGAGCCCCAACTATTTTCCACTAACCATTTATTAGGTTTATTGTCTTTGTTTAAATCAACAGCACAAAGAGTCATTGCATGAGAAGAACCACTTGCAAGGGTTTGAATTCTTTGTGTTTTATTCATTGAGAAAGTTGTTCCCATTAAAGAAGCGTAATCATAATTGTTTACGTCCAACAATCCTTTTTTCCCATTATAGAATTTACCAACATCACAAGAGAAATACATCATTGTTGAATCCTTAATGGAAGCAATTGCAATTTCTTTAATATCTTCTATTGGCAAATTAATATATCTCCAATTGAACCCATCAGCTACGTGACGGTCGTTCTCAATCTCATAAAGCTTATTATATGGACGAGTTGGATCATTCATTAGCATAACATAAGTTTTGTTTAAATCCTTACCTATGAATTTATCATAGAAAGATTTAGGGGTATATTTATCAGTTGATATCTCTTTGCCAGAAGCATTACGAAGAGTATATGTAAATTCTGATACTGGCTCTCCATAAGCTAAAACTAACATCCTATATATAGTTGAAAGCATTTCAACCTTTTTAGATTCTAAGTCTTTATTATTAGCCCCTCTTAATTCTAAAGCATATTCCTTTAATTTAAGAGTCATTAGGTTAGATATTGTTCTTGTGTTTTCTGAATTATAAGTTTCAGGTTGAACGCTTGAAGGTACTAAACCATATTTTGTTATTAAATCACTAACTCCAGTAAACTGTCCACCATCGGAAAGAACATTCTTCAATAGCCAATCATTATGTTTGCTATCTAAAGGCTCGTCTTTATGTTTAATGATAAGAGATAAGAAAAGGTTTGACTTTTCTAATTGATCATAGAAAAACAAATAGTTATGAGAGAAATCAAATTCCCCTAAATCATATTTAGCTATCATTTCTGCTCTAAGAACATTGAATCCGCTAAACATCCAACATCTTCCTGAGGATTTTTGATCAGAAACTCCTTTTGTCTTAACTCTATTAGAGAAATAGGTATCATAATTTGCTTCGTTGTCAAGGTTTGCAACCAATTTATCTATTGAATTATTTGCAATTGCATTGCGCAGAGCCTTATCTTGAGTAGTACTAGTATATCCTTGCTTTATCTTTTCTAGCATTTGTGGATTAATCCCATCATTTTGAGAAAAAGCCATAAAGCTTAGCAAACTAGCAAGTGATAATAATATAATTCTTTTCATCTTCTATTCTTTTTTAGTTCTTTCTTATTTTTCCATTCTACTTGGAAAACAAGCCTCGTATTTAACCTTATAATCTTTAATATTGCCAAAGTCTTCGTCATCTATAAGTATATTTCCCTTTGTAACTATACCTATTGTACAGCAAGGAACTCCTGTTAGGCGAATCATATCTAAGAAAGCATCCTCTTTTTCTGGATCAATGCTAACTACAATTCTTCCTTGTGCTTCACCAAAAAGGTAAGAGTCAAGACGAACCTCACTATCTGTTAGGATATCAAAGCCTAAATTGTTTGGCATACTAGATTCTATAAGAGTTGTAAACAAACCTCCATCACTAACATCATGAGCAGAAGCAATAAGTCCTTCAAGTATCAATCCGTTTAATGTATGGTGTAAGTTATATTCTTCTTCTATATCGAAATATGGAGTAGGTGAAGATTTAATTCCTTTATATGAATATAAGTATTCTGAGCAGTTAATATCATCAACCACATGACCTAATAGGTATATTGTTTGACCAACTTTCTTAAAATCTAAAGTAGTATGAAGTTTCTTATCAAGCACACCAACCATTCCTATTACTGGAGTTGGGAAAACAGATTCAATCTTACCATTTATTGAAGATTGGTTGTAGAAACTAACATTTCCGCCTGTTACTGGAGTATTAAATCTCCTACAAGCTATGCCCATACCTTTTATTGCATTTTCAAACTGCCAAAAGGTTTCAGGGTTATATGGGTCTCCAAAATTACAACAATTTGATATTGCTAGGGGTTCTCCACCAGAACAAACAATGTTTCTAGCTGCCTCAGCAACCGCAATTTGAGTTCCTATTTCTGGATTAGAATAAACATAACGACCATTACAATCAGTTGTCATTGCTATTGCAGTATCAGTTCCTTTAATATTAACTACTGCTGCATCAGAAGGAGCATTTGTTGACATATTACGAGTTCCTACCATGGAATCGTATTGCTGATAAACCCATCTTTTTGAAGCAATATTAGGATGCGAAATAATAAAATGACCTATTTTTTTACATTCTTCTAAATCTGGTTCCTCAACCTCATCAATATTAAACTTAAATGTTTCAGCAAAATATTCAGGCTCTTTCGATTCTCTATCATATTGAGGTGCACCTCCTCCAAGAACTAAGGTTGAAGCAGGAACATCTGCTACTAATTCATTATTCCAATAGAAATTTAATCTATCTCCATCAGTTACTTCACCAATATTAGCACAGTTTAAATCCCATTTAGCAAATATATCTTCTACTATTTTTTCTTGTCCTTTCTTAACACAAACAAGCATTCTCTCTTGACTTTCTGAAAGCAAGATTTCCCATGGTTCAATATTCTTTTGACGAAGTGGAACTCTATCTAAATGAATATCCATACCACAAAGTCCTCTTTCACTCATCTCACTGGTTGAGCAGATAATACCTGCTGCTCCCATATCCTGCATACCTATTATTGCACCACTCTTGCCTAGTTCTAAGCTAGCCTCTAACAATAGTTTTTCTTGGAATGGGTCTCCTACTTGAATTGAAGGAATATCATCAGCAGAGTTTTCTGTAATGCCAGCTGAGGCAAAACTTGTTCCGTGAATTCCATCCTTGCCAGTAGCAGAACCTACTATATAGATAGGGTTTCCCTTGCCAGTAGCAATTGCAGAAATTAAATCATCCTTTTTCATAATCCCAACACTCATGGCATTAACTAAAGGATTGTTTTCATAACATGGGTCAAAAAATACTTCTCCTGCTACAACTGGAACTCCAAAAGCATTTCCATAATCACCAATTCCTTTTGTAACACCTCTTAGTAACCATTGGGTATGAGGATTATCTATATCTCCAAAGCGAAGTGAATTTAATTGAGCAATAGGACGAGCGCCCATTGTGAAAATATCTCTATTTATTCCACCAACTCCTGTTGCAGCACCTTGATAAGGCTCAACCGCAGAGGGGTGATTATGTGACTCGATCTTAAAAACGCAAGCTATTCCATTACCAATATAAACCATACCTGCATTCTCTTCTCCAGCCTTAACCATAAGTTGTTCTCCTTCTCGAGGTAGGGTCTTTATTTGTTTAATTGAATTCTTATATGAAGCGTGTTCACTCCACATAACTGAATAAATACTTAACTCAGTGAAATTAGGAGTGCGTCCAAGGATGCTACAAATTTGTTCATACTCTTCTGGCAATAGCCCTAATTCTTTAGCAGTTGCAACGTTAACGGATTGATTCTTTATCATAGAAACTTAATATTTTTAAAGTGCAAAGTTAGTAAATTCAGCTCAAAAGCCAACATAAAATCTTCTATTTTACATTAATTAGAAAAACAATGATAATTTTGCAACCATAATAAGGCTATTATAATTGGTGAAAATTCTTTGGTAAAAACGATATAAATAATATAAGGTTATGATTTTTAGAACAGAGATAAGCCCTAAAAAAACTCTTCAGCCCATTCAACACTCAGACTCTATCAGTTTGATTGGCTCGTGCTTCACCCAATCGATTGGAAATAAGTTAAGAGAAAATGGATTCACAACCGATATTAATCCTTTTGGCATAATTTATAATCCAATTACCATTTCAGAATGCATGGAAAGCATATCCACAAAGAAATTTCTAAAAGATGAAGATTTGATTTTTGGAGGTGATTTTTTTAAAGCCTATTCTCATCATGGGGATTTTAAATCTCAGACAAAGGAAGGACTATTGGAGATAATTAATACCAGGATTGAAGAAAGCAATCGGTTTACAAGGGATTCGAAATATCTAATTCTAACCCTTGGTTCTGCTTGGGTTTATGTGCATAATGAAACAAATAGAGTGATGGGCAATTGCCATAAAATGAATGCTAATTTATTTACTAAAAAACTACTATCAATTTCTGAGATTGTTGAAAGCATGACAAATAGTATTAATTTATTTTTCTCTAATAACAAGAATAAAGACTCCAAAATCATAATTACAATTTCCCCAATCAGGCATTGGAAAGATGGTTATAGAGAAAATCAAATAAGTAAGTCAATTCTGCATTTGGCAACAGAGGAAATTTGCAATAAAAACTCAAGAGTTGAATACTTCCCTTCCTACGAAATTCTTATGGATGACCTAAGGGATTATCGTTTTTACGCAGATGATATGTTACATCCAAACAATCTGGTAGTAGAATATATTTGGGAGAAATTCCAAAACACTTATTTCAATCCAAAAACAATAAAACTTGCAAAACGTTTTGAAGACCTGCAAAGGATGAAGAAACATAGGGTTTTAAATCCTGATACCGATAATCATAAAGCATTTCTTAAGAAGATTGAAGCTTTAGAAGAAGAACTTAGAGTGGAGAAAAACAAATAATATATAAGGATAATGAATAAAGAATTTGAGATAGAGGTTTGTGTTAGCTCCATTGAAATGGCTATTGAGGCTGAAAAAGGGGGTGCAGATAGAATTGAACTTTGCTCTGCCCTAAGTGAAGGAGGGCTAACTCCCTTTCCATCTTTAATTGAGATGACAAAAGAATACTTAAACATTAAAACAATGGTTATGATTCGCCCAAGAGGAGGGGATTTCTGCTATTCCGAAATAGAATTTGAGACAATGAAAAGAGATATCTTGTTTTGCAAATCGCAAAGGGTTGAAGGAGTTGTTTTTGGAATACTAAATGCTGACGGAACAATTGACAAACAAAGAACAAAAGAACTTGTTGAACTTTCAAGACCCCTAAAAACTTGTTTTCATAGAGCAATTGATATGAGTGATGATTATATTCAAGCCTTTAATGATATTTTGGAATGTGGATGTGATAGGATTTTGACCTCAGGAAAAGAAAATAGAGCTGTAGATGGATTAGATTTAATTTCAGAAATACAAAACCTATCTCAGGGTAGAATAGAAATTATGGTAGGTTCTGGAGTAGGATCGGAGAATGCAAAAGAAATATACGATAAAACAAAAATTAATCACTTCCACCTAAGTGCTAAAACCACAATTCCAAGTAATATGATTTACCGTAATCCTAAAATCTCCATGGGTAAGTCAGGTGATGTGGAAGAATATGATATTATTTACACAGATGCAATTAAAATAAAGGCATTACGAAGAGTCCTAAACTCCTTATAGGCTCTTGAACTTTTCTTTCTTCGTTTCAATCTCGTGACATGGGTATGTCAGGGTCTCTCACATGGGTATGTCAGCATGCGTGACATGGGTATGTGAGCAACCCTGAGATGGGCATGTCACGAGTTTGAATCTTTAATATAATAGTTCATTTCTTGGTAAAAGATTTCGCAAATAAAGATTTCTTCCTTTTATTAGTTTTTTGTTCAATATAATTGTTGTATTTTTGCAACCTGAAATAGTGAATAGTTTCACGTTAAAAGAATTTTATTCAAACACTTATAAAATCAAAAAAATGGCAAAAGAAAAGAAATTTTTGACTTGCGATGGTAACCAAGCTGCTGCACATGTTGCATACATGTTCAGTGAAGTTGCGGCTATTTATCCAATCACTCCTTCTTCACCAATGGCTGAATATGTTGACGAATGGGCAGCAAACGGCAGAAAAAACATATTTGGTGAACAAGTAAAATTAGTAGAAATGCAATCTGAGGCAGGTGCAGCAGGTGCGTTACATGGATCTCTTCAAGCAGGAGCTCTTTCAACTACTTTCACTGCTTCTCAAGGATTATTATTAATGATTCCTAACATGTACAAACTAGCTGGACAACTTCTTCCTGCAGTTTTCCATGTTACAGCACGTACGCTTGCATCTCAAGCTCTTTCTATCTTTGGAGATCATTCAGACATTTACGCTTGTCGTCAAACAGGTTTTGCAATGCTTGCTTCAAATTCTGTTCAAGAGGCTATGGATTTGGCAGGAGTTGCTCACCTTAGTGCAATTAGAGGAAGAGTTCCTTTTATGCACTTCTTCGACGGCTTTAGAACATCTCACGAAATACAAAAAATTGAGACTATTTCTACAGAAGAAATGGCTGGACTTCTTGATAGAGATGCTCTAAGAAAATACAGAGAAAATGCTCTAAATCCAGAAAGCCCATTTATACGTGGAACAGCTCAAAACCCTGACGTTTACTTCCAAGCAAGAGAGGCTTCAAATCCTTTCTATGATGCAATTCCTGATATTGTTAATGGATATATGCAAGAGGTTGGTAAAATTACTGGCCGTGAGCATAAACCATTTGAATATTATGGACCAGAGGATGCAGAAAACATTATTGTTGCAATGGGTTCTGTTTGCGACACTATTAAAGAAACAATAGATTACTTAGGTAAAAAAGGCGAAAAAGTAGGTTTGATTTCAGTTCACCTATACCGTCCTTTCTCTTCTAAGTATTTCTTCAATATATTCCCAGAATCAGTAAAGAACATCTGTGTTTTAGATCGCACAAAAGAACCAGGTGCTAATGGATGTCCATTATACCTTGACGTAGTTGAACTATTCAACAACAAGGAAGTTCGCCCAATGATTATTGGTGGAAGATATGGTTTATCTTCAAAAGATACTACTCCAGCACATATTATTTCTATAATTGAAAACTTAAAATCAAAAACTCCAAAGAACCAATTCACTGTTGGTATTGTTGATGATGTTACCTTCCATTCACTTCCTGTTCTTCCAGAAATATCAATGGAAGCAGAAGGAACATTTGAAGCTAAATTCTATGGCTTAGGTGCTGATGGTACTGTTGGAGCTAACAAAAATTCAATTAAGATTATTGGTGATAACACTGATAAATATTGTCAAGCATACTTTGCATACGATAGTAAGAAATCAGGTGGTTTCACTTGTTCTCACCTTCGTTTTGGCGACACTCCAATCCGTTCTCCATATTTGGTAACAACTCCTGACTTTGTTGCTTGCCACGTATTCCCTTACCTAAGCATGTATGAAATACTAAAAGGAATTAAGCCTAATGGCACCTTCCTTTTAAACTCTATATATGATGCTGATGAGACTGTTAAGAATCTTCCTTCTAAAATTAGAAAGATACTTGCAGAAAAGAATATTAATTTCTACATCATTGATGCAACCAAGATTGCAGAAGAAATTGGTTTAGGAAATAGAACAAACACTATACTTCAATCAGCGTTCTTCAAAATTGCTAACGTAATTCCTTACGAATTAGCAGTAAGCCAAATGAAGAAAGCAATTGACAAATCATACGGTAAGAAGGGAGAAAACATAGTTAAGATGAACTATGCTGCTGTTGACCGTGGATCAGACATTATTAAGGTTGAGGTTAAGAAAGAATGGGCTAATGAAAAAGATGCTTCTGCTCATGAAGCAGATATGAGCCGTCCAGAATTTATCAGAAATGTTGTTGATGTAATCAATGCACAAGAAGGAGATATTCTTCCTGTTTCTGCATTTACTGGTATAGAAAACGGAACATTCCCTTCAGGAACTTCACAATATGAAAAAAGAGGTATAGCTTCTCATATCCCAGAATGGAATGCGGACAACTGTATACAATGTAACCAATGTTCTTATGTTTGTCCACACGCTGCTATTCGTCCTTTCCTTATCAATAAAGATGAATTAGCAAAACTACCACAAGATACTAAAACACTAAAAGCAACTGGTAAAGAATTTGAAGGTCTTCAATTCCGTATGCAAGTAAGTGCTCTTGACTGTACTGGTTGTGGTAACTGCGTTGATGTATGTCCTGCAAAAACAAAAGCTTTGGTTCTTCAACCACTTACTTCTCAAATTGGTGAAGCTAAACGTTGGGATACAATTAGAAAAGAAGTTTCTAATAAAGCTCACCTAGTTGATATAACTAAAAACGTTAAGAATTCTCAATTTGCTCAACCATTGTTTGAGTTCTCAGGAGCTTGTGCTGGTTGTGGAGAAACTCCATACATTAAATTAATCACTCAACTATTTGGTGATAGAATGATGGTTGCAAACGCAACAGGATGTTCTTCTATCTACGGTGGTTCATGCCCATCAATGCCTTATACAAAGAATGAAGACGGTAGAGGTCCAGCTTGGGCTAACTCTTTATTTGAAGATAATGCTGAGTTTGGTTTAGGTATGTACACTGCAACTAAAAAGATGAGAGATAGAGTTGAAAGCTTAATGATTGAAGGCTTATCTTGTACTGATTGCACTGCTGATCAAAAACTATTATTCCAATTATGGCTAGATAACCGTGAAAATGCTGAAATTACAAGGCAAGTTTACGACAAACTAGTTCCTACATTAGAAGCTTGTGGATGTGATGTTTGCAAAGGACTTTACGAAAACCGTAAATTTATCGGTAAAAAATCACAATGGATATTTGGTGGAGACGGTTGGGCTTATGATATTGGCTACGGTGGACTTGACCACGTTATTGCTTCTGGTGAAAACGTTAATATCTTAGTTATGGATACTGAGGTATATTCTAACACAGGTGGACAAGCTTCAAAGGCTACTCCAGTTGGAGCAATTGCAAAATTTGCTGCAGCAGGAAAACGTATCCGTAAGAAAGACCTTGGAATGATGGCTACAAATTATGGTTATGTTTACGTAGCACAAGTTGCTATTGGATCTAACCAAGCACAATTCTTAAAGGTAATAAAAGAAGCTGAGGCTTACAACGGACCTTCTCTAATTATTGCTTACTCACCTTGTATTAACCATGGTTTAAAACGTGGAATGGGTAAAACACAAGAAGAAGGAAGACGTGCAGTTGAATGCGGATATTGGCACTTATGGAGATATAATCCAGAATTAGCAGATAAGGGAGAGAATCCTTTCATACTTGACTCAAAAGAGCCAGAATGGGATAAGTTCCAATCCTTTATTGATGGCGAAGTTCGTTATAGTTCATTAAAGAAAGCATTCCCAGAGGAAGCAGAAGAGCTATTCCGCTTATCACAAGAAAATGCTCTATGGCGTTATAACTCTTACAAGAGATTAGCTACACAAGATTGGAATAAATAATCCAATA
>JAQVXZ010000054.1 GCA_028708845.1 Bacteroidales bacterium | reverse complement strand
CAACTGAAGCTTGCATAGATTATTATGCAAACGAGTGCAGCCTACCAGAAAGCTTAATGAATGAGGTTTGGGAAGGAATGAAGAAGATTGAAGAGGTGATGGGGATGAAATATGATGACAGCGAAAATTGTTTATTATTGTCTTGTCGCTCTGGAGCTAGAAGCTCTATGCCTGGAATGATGGATACTGTTTTAAATCTTGGATTATCTTCAAAAACAATCCCTGGATTAATCAAGAAAACTAATAATCCTCGTTTTGTTTATGACTCTTACCGTCGTTTAATTATGATGTATGCTGACGTTGTTATGGAAAAAGCTGAAGGGCTTGAGCCTACAAATGGTGTTGGTATCCGTCGTATTTTAGATGATATATTTGATGATTACAAAAAATCAAAAGGCTATAAGACAGATACAGACCTAACAACTGAAGACCTAATGGCTTTGGCTGAAACTTTCAAAACAACAATTAAAAGAACTATCGGAACAGAATTCCCTGATGATGCAAATGCTCAATTAGAAGGAGGAATAAAGGCTGTATTTAAGAGTTGGAACGGAAAGAAAGCAATATCTTATAGAAGAATTGAAGGAATTCCAGACGATTGGGGAACAGCAGTAAACGTTCAAGCAATGGTGTTTGGTAATATGGGAGATAGCTCTGCAACAGGAGTAGCTTTCACTCGTAACCCAGCAACTGGAGCAAATCAATTCTATGGTGAATGGTTGGTTAATGCACAAGGTGAAGACGTTGTTGCAGGTATCCGTACTCCAAACCCATTAAACACAGACACTCGTAATAGTCAAAATGAGCACCTTCCTTCAATGGAAGAAAGCATGCCAAAGACATATTCAGAACTTTGTGAAATCCGTGATATTTTAGAAAAAGCTTATAGAGATATGTTAGATATAGAGTTTACTATTCAAGATGGTACACTTTATATGCTACAATGCCGTATTGGTAAAAGTACTGGTGTTGCAGCAATGACAATGGCTATGGATATGCTTGAAGAAGGTATAATTAGTGAAAAAGAAGCAATTAATCGTGTTTCAACAGACCAACTTGACGAACTTCTTCACCCAATCCTTGACTCAAAAGACGAAGCTAAAAACAAAGTTATTGCAAAAGGATTACCAGCAGGTCCTGGTGGATCAGTTGGAGTTATTGCTCTAACAAGCGAAGAAGCAATGAGATTAGAAAAAGAAGGAATCAAATGTATTTTGGTTCGTGAGGAAACTAATCCAGAAGACGTTGAGGGAATGAGAGCAGCACAAGGAATTCTAACTGCAAGAGGTGGAATGACCTCTCACGCAGCACTTGTTGCAAGAGGATGGGGAAAATGTTGTATTGTTGGTTGTGAGGCAGTTCATATTAATATGAATAATAATACAGTTACTATTGCAGGAAAAACCTATAAAGAAGGAGATACTCTAAGCTTAAATGGAACAAAGGGATATGTTTATGATGGTGCAATTGAAATGATTGATGCTACTGAAAACCCATTATTCCAACACTTCATGAAAGTTGTAGATAAATATCGTTCAATGGGAATTAGAACAAATGCTGACACTCCAGAAGATGCTGAGCAAGCAATTGCTTTTGGTGCAGAAGGTATTGGTCTATTTAGAATTGAGCATATGTTCTACGGACAAAATGCAGAGGCTCCACTTAATATACTAAGAAAAATGATTCTTTCAAAGGACACAGAGGAAAGAAAGAAATACTTAGCAGAACTACATCCTTATATTAAAGAGGCAGTAAAGGGAACAATGAAGGTTATGAATGGCAGACCAGTTACTTTCCGTCTAATTGATCCACCTCTTCACGAATTCCTACCTCATACAGAAGAAAAACAAAAAGAAATTGCAAAAGCACTTAATATCTCTCATGACGAAATCATAAGCAGAATTGAAGCTCTTAATGAAATTAACCCTATGATGGGACTAAGAGGAGTTCGTCTAGGTATTGTTTATCCAGAAATTAGTGCAACACAATTCGATGCATTATTTGAAGCAGAAGCAGAACTAAGAAAAGAAGGTTTTGATCCTAGATTAGAAATCATGGTACCATTAACTGTTTCTGTTACTGAGCTTCAACACCAAAAAGAAATCTGTGACAGAGTTCATGCAGATGTTGAAAAGAGAATGGATGCTCAAATATCATACCTATATGGAACAATGATTGAAATTCCAAGAGCTACTCTAGTTGCTGACGAAATTGCAACAATTGCTGACTTCTTCTCTTTCGGAACAAACGACCTTACTCAAATGACATTTGGATTCTCTCGTGACGACGTAAATACTATTCTTAGTGAATACCAAGACAAGAAAATCCTTCCTTTCGATCCATTCCAAACACTAGACCAAGAAGGTGTTGGAGAATTGGTAGAATTTGGAGTTCAAAGAGGACGTACAACTAAGCCAAACCTAAAGGTTGGTGTATGTGGAGAGCATGGTGGAGACCCAGCATCAATAGAGTTCTTCTACAAAGCAGGAATGAACTATGTTTCTTGCTCACCATTCCGTGTTCCAGTAGCACGCCTTGCAGCAGCACAAGCAGCAATCAAGGAAACAAAATAACTAAGAAGTAAAAAGTAAAAGCTAATAGCTAATACAACTATATAATAAGAGGCTGATTTGAACGTAAAAACTCATCTCAGCCTCTTTCTTTGTTTCAGCTTACTGAATCTTCGTTTTAATTTCGTAGATCTTTGTTTCACGAAATTCTTTCTTTGTTTCATTTTCCTGAAACAGCGTTTCATTTATCTACTATTATTATATATCTTTGCTTGTTTTTAAATTTAATTATGAGACTAGAGTTTTTACAGTATTCGGAGCATAAGGATTATGCAAGGGGTTTGTATATGAGTTCTTTCCCTGAAGATGAGAGGAGGGATTTTGATATTAATTTTGAGTTAATTGCAACTAAGGCTTTCGATTTCTTTGTCATTATTGACTCTTTACCAGAGCCTAAACCTATTGGGATTATTAGCATTTGGTATTTTGAGGATTATATTTATATTGAGCATTTCGCTATTGATGAAAATGAAAGATTTAAGGGGAAGGGTAAGGAGATTATCAAAACTCTTATTGATAGCGTAAAGATGCCTATTATTATTGAAGTGGAGCCTCCTATTGACGAAATGACTAAGAAAAGGGTTGAGTTTTATGAGGGATTGGATTTTGAATTATTAGATTATTTTTATTTACAACCTCCGTACTCAAAAGACAAGAATCCTATTGAGTTAAAGCTAATGATTTATGATAAAAAGCTATTGGACAATAAGCCTTTAGAAGAAATTATTACGAAGATTTACGAGTTTGTTTATGGGGTGGGTTCATAGGTTTTACTCTCTTTTGAAATGAGTGTTTATATATAAAATCAAAAGAAATTCATTCTATGTTTTGTGGTTGACCAAAACTTTTGTATTTTTGCACTCTCAAAACGGCCTCGTAGCATAATTGAATAGTGCATCTGATTACGGCTCAGAAGGTTACAGGTTTGAATCCTGTCGAGGTCACTTTTTTTGAAGACATTATTACTATTTACTTAGTTTTAATGTCTTTTTTTTGTTTTTATTCCTTATTTTATTGCCCAACCAAAAATATTCTTTATCTTTGAAAGCTTAAATGATAATTGTTAACTTTTAAAAACTATATGTTATGAATGAAGAATTAAAGGCTTTAAAGCCACAAAAAGTGTTTAAATATTTTGCTGAAATACTTGAAATACCGCGTCCTTCAAAGAAAGAGGATAAGATTATTGCTTATTTGATGAATTGGGGAGAGACTAGAAAACTAGAAACCCTTCGCGATGAAATAGGTAACGTGATTATTAGAAAGCCTGCAACTAAAGGTTATGAAAGCAAGCCATGGGTATGTTTACAATCGCATATGGATATGGTTTGTGAGAAGAATAGTGATAAGGTTTTCGATTTTGAAAAAGATTCTATTGAAACTTATGTTGAAGATGGTTGGTTGAAAGCAAAGGGAACAACTCTTGGTGCTGATGATGGGATTGGGATGGCTATTGCACTTGCTATTTTGGATTCCGATGACGTAGAGCATGGTAATATTGAATGTCTTTTCACTGTTGATGAAGAAACTGGTCTTTCAGGAGCTATGGCACTTAGTCCAGATATTTTGAAAAGTCGTATCTTAATTAATCTTGACTCAGAGGATGAGGGAGAATTATTTATTGGATGTGCTGGTGGAAAAGATACATTAGCAAAGATACCTTATGAAAAAGAACCTGCCCCAGAGGGTAAAGCATATAAGATTTCTGTTTTTGGAGGAAAAGGAGGACATTCAGGAGATGATATAAACAAAGGCTTAGCTAATGCTAATAAGGTTTTAAATAGAATTCTTTGGTCTTTAAATAATCAAATGGAATTTGCTCTTGCTAGCTTTGTGGGAGGTAACCTAAGAAATGCAATTGCACGTGAGGCTAACGCTGTTGTGGTTGTTGGTGAAGGTGATGAAAAAGAAATGATTGCTATGGTTGAAAAG
>JAQVXZ010000034.1 GCA_028708845.1 Bacteroidales bacterium | reverse complement strand
CTACTGTTAATTATAGGGTTAGTGAATTTATGATGATTTTTGACGATAAAAATGACAATAATGCTCCATTTGTATCAAAGAGCGAAAAGTTTACTCCAGAAATGATTGAAAGAATTAAGACTTTGAATAAAGGGGATAAAATTTATATTGAAGGTATTTCAGTCATTATGAATGGTGTGCCTACTCCTGTTGAAAATCCAACAATGATTTTTACGATAAAGTAAGGTTGTCGAAAGTCTAAGGTCTTAGGTCTAAGTTAAATTAAGGAGCTTAACGACCTTAAAGACTTTAAAGACCTTAGACTTTTGACCTTTGACTTTCGACCTTCGACCTTTGACCTTAGACCTTCGACCTTTTCTTAGAGTAGATATCTAATGCTACTATGGTTGCGGTGAAGAACCAGAAGGGGATTGAGAGTTTGTCGGTGTCGAGGAAGTTATTGAGGAATCCGTGTGTGTAATAGGTTACTAGGGACATGGTGAGAAAGATTGCTAACCTGCCTTCGTTTCTGTTCTCGGCTCTCTTATATACTTTTATGCCGGTATAGATTACAGTTATTACTAGTATTATTATTGATAGCATTCCTAAAATGCCACTGTCTGCTAGGGCTCCGAAGTATTCGCTATGGGCGTTGCCTAGGTTTCCTGCGTTGGTGGATATGGTTGAGAGTTGATAGGACTTTTGAAAGCCTGCATATTCAAATTGGTAGGTGCCTGGTCCCCACCCTAAGATTGGTTTTTCTTTAAACATCCTAAAGACGCATGCCCATCTATTTAGCCTTTCTACGTTGGAGGCATCGGTGCTAATATTTGATATGGATGATATATGTTCGGCTATATTTCCTGAGGAGTCTTGGTTGTTTTTTTGTAGTAGCTGGAGTATTGGGGTTTGGAAGATAAAGAAAAATATTATTCCTCCTAATGCTACTAATAATAGGGGTTTGAGCTTGATTTTGAATTTAAGTATTATATATATTCCTATTGCTGGAACGATGCTCATCCATGCTGCTCTGGAATAGGATAGTATTAGTCCTGTTAGGAATATTAGAAAGAGGATAAGGTAGAATAGTATTTTCCACTTGCTTTTGTTTTTGGTTACTAGGTGAAAGCTTGTCATTACTAGAAACATGGCTAGTATGGCTCCGTAGGCTGTGTGGTCGTTGTAGAAGGGTTGCATGATGTAGAAGGACTTATCGAACTCGAAGCCTGTGAGTGCAAATGCTATTGAGGTATATATTACTATTATTCCAAGGGGTATGGCATAGGATAGGTATATGATTTTTATCTTCTTGAAATTGGAAAGAAGGGGTATGAGTGCTATATAGAATGGTATGATATAGAATATTTTTGAGGCTAGGTATTTGAATGATACTAGCATATGGGTGCTTGTGAGTGCTGTTATAAACATCCAAGCTATATAGAAAAATATTGCAAGACTTATTGGGTGTGTGAAGATTCGTCTGTCGTGGTGATTGTCTATTAGGAATTTGAATACATAGACTAGGGTGAATAGTATTAGGAGTGGTTCCGTGGGGATGGTCATTGTGGAGGTTTCACTTATATGGGTGGTTATGGATAGCGGGGTGAGGATGGCTATTAGGTAGAGGACTTTGTCGAGGCGGTAATAGAAAAGTAGTAGGGTGAGTAGTATTATTGGGATTGCTCCGTAATAGTAGTATTCGTAGTCGATGTAGTGGTAGCCAAAGCCAATGAATAGAGCACAAAGGAAAATGATAATAAGATAGTTTTGTGTATTATCGCTTAACTTTTTCCATGATTCTTTTATTGGATGAAGTAGTTTCATTTTACTTCTTTAGGGCTTGTTTTTTTTCTCTAAGTATTAGAACGAATATTGCAATTAGGGTGCAAGATATTCCTCCTATTAGGGCTATGATTGTGCGTTTTGGCTTGTCTTTAAGGTCGGCTGGATAGGCTGTGTCGATGATGAAGTCGGTTGGTATATTACTTTTTGCATCAACTCTTACTTGTTCAAGCTTTTCGTCCCAAACTTTTAGGGTTTCTATCTTCATTTTTAATTGCTCTCTTATGCTTATGATTTGAGGACCACTCTCCCCTATTGTGCCTAGCATGTCTTCCAAACGCTTTACTCCTGCATTATTGCCTAATGCTATTTGTTTTGCCATCTCTTGACTTATTCGGTCTGACATCATATCGGGGTTGAAGATTTTCTTTTCTTTGGTCATTCTTGACATGCTGTCGGCTAGCCTACTTATTTCCATTGCTAAACCATCTCTTGATGCTGTTAGGGTATTAACAATGGAGTCCATCTTTGCTCTTTTCATATCGTTACGAAGGATTTGCATCTGCTCTGTCATATAGTTTGCTATATCGGCTGCATATTGTGGGTCGGTGTCCCAGACAGTTAGTTTAACTCCAAGGTTTTCTGTTCGTTTGACCTTTATGTTGGAGACTAATCTTTGGTTTAGCTTATCACTCTTGTTCTTGCCTTTTTCTTCCTTGATGCCGTAGTGCTCGTCAAGTTTGAACTTTGTGGCAGTTTTTGATATTATTGTGCTTGAGCCCAGTAGTTCTAATAGGTATTCTGCATCTTTTTCTTTTCCATAGCTAAGTACGTCGTAGTTGTCCATTTGCGATAGGACGGCTTTCGATACTGCATTGCTATCGGCTGGCATAAGGACTACTTGCGATTTGTAGTAGTTTGGAAGAAAGAGCGATAGTAATCCTATAGAAGTAGTGCCTAGGATAAAGATTAGTATCAGTATTAGTTTATGTCTGGATAAAAAACTAACAGTCGATTGCAAATTAAATTCGTTCTTTGAGCTATTCTCGGTCATAACAATATATATATATTTGTACCCTCGAGCAGAATCGAACTGCTATCTAAAGTTTAGGAAACTTCTATTCTATCCGTTGAACTACGAGGGCAATAAAAACTTATTTTATTATAATTTTCTTTTTACTTCAAATTCTTCGTATCCTTCAATTATGTCACCAACTTTTATGTCATTGAAGTTTTCTATATTTAGACCACACTCTTGTCCTACAACTACTTCCTTAACCTCATCCTTGAAACGTTTTAGTGAAGCAAGCTTTCCTGTATATACCACAATTCCATCCCTAATTACTCGAACATTGGTATGACGGCTTATTTTTCCATCCAAACACATACATCCTGCAATTGTTCCTACCTTAGTAATTTTAAATACTTCTCTAATTTCTAAGTTTGCAACAATCTTTTCTTCAATTTCTGGTGATAGCATACCCTCGATAGCGTCTTTTAGCTCGTTGATTGCAGTATAGATAATTGAATATAGTCTTATGTCGATTTGTTCTGATTCGGCTAGCTTTCTTGCTCCTAGTGATGGACGAACTTGGAAACCTATGATAATCGCATTGGATGCTGTTGCAAGAAGTACGTCTGTTTCTGTAATTTGTCCTACTGATTTGTGGATTATGTTTACCTGAATTTCTGGTGTTGATAGTTGTAATAATGAGTCTGATAAAGCCTCAACTGATCCGTCAACGTCTCCCTTAACAATAAGGTCAAGTTGTTTGAAGTCTCCAATTGCAATTCTTCTTCCAATCTCATCAAGTGTGATATGTTTTTGAGTTCTAAGACCTTGCTCTCTTTGTAGTTGTGTTCTACGGTTTGCTAAGTCTTTTGCTTCTTTCTCGGTTGACATAACATTGAAGGTATCTCCTGCTTGTGGTGCTCCGTTAAGTCCTAAAAGAAGAACTGGTGCTGATGGTCCTGCAATATCTATTTCACTATTTCTTTCATTATACATTGCCTTAACACGTCCGTAGGTGGTTCCTGCCAAAACAAAGTCTCCTGTTTTCAAATGACCATCTTGTACTAATAGTTTAGCAACATATCCCTTACCCTTATCAAGTGAGGATTCAATTACTGTTCCCTTAGCTCTAATTTTTGGATTACCCTTAAGCTCCAATAATTCAGCTTCAAGAAGAACTTTTTCTAGTAATTCGTATATGTTTGTACCTTTCTTTGCTGATATTTCTTGTGATTGGAATTTACCACCCCAGTCTTCAACAAGTATATTCATTGCTGCAAGTTCGGTCTTAATCTTTTCTGGATCTGCTCCAACGGTGTCTATCTTATTTATTGCAAATACAATAGGTACTCCTGCTGCTTGAGCATGGTTGATTGCTTCAACGGTTTGTGGCATCACTCTGTCATCAGAAGCAATAACAATAATTGCAACGTCGGTTATCTTAGCTCCTCTGGCACGCATAGCAGTAAATGCCTCGTGACCTGGAGTATCTAGGAAGGTCATCTTCTTACCGCTCTTAAGAACAACTTCGTATGCTCCAATATGTTGGGTAATACCTCCTGCTTCTCCTTGAATAACATTTGATTTTCTAATATAGTCAAGTAGAGATGTTTTACCGTGGTCAACGTGTCCCATTACGGTTACAATTGGTGCTCTTGGTACTAAGTCTTCGTCGTTACCAACTTCTTCAATTCCTTCTAATGCCTCAACTACGTCAGCACTTACGAACTCGGTTGAGAAACCAAACTCTTCTGATATAAGTTGTATTGCCTCTGCATCAAGACGTTGGTTAATGGAAACAAACATTCCTAATGACATACAAGATGAAATAATCTTAGTTACTGGTATGTCCATCATCGTTGCTAATTCATTAGCTGTAACGAACTCAGTAACTTTTAATATTTTTAATTCTTCTTGTTCTTGTTGGAACTGTATTTGATGATGCTCTTGTACTGATTGACGTTTGTCTCTTCTATGTTTTGATGCTCTTGATTTTCCTGTTGAGGACAATCTTGCTAATGTATCTTTAATTTGTTTTTCAATCTCCTCATTGCTAATCTCAACTTTCTTAAGTTCTTTCTTAGGCTTAGGGAATTTTGATTTAGCTCCTGCTTTTGACTTTGATTTTGAAGGTTCTATTGCTTGACCTGGATGATTTGCATCACCAACTAGTGTTGGTTTAGCTATATTGCTTGTTGGAGCTTGTTTAATTCTCCTACGTTTCTTTTTATCTCTCTTTATACCGTCTGCATCTGTTTGCTGTGATGCTGGAATTACTTGTTTCTTTGGTTTGTCGAACTGAGATAGGTCGATTTTTTCTCCTGAAACAACTGGTCCTGTTAGTTTAACATATTGTGTTTCTATGAAGTTAGCTTCTGTGGACTCTTCTTCTACTGATTTTGGTGCGTCTTTAACAACAACTGGTTTGTCTTTTGCCTCATGCTTCTTTTCTGGACTGTGTTTTGGAGTTTCTTTCGAGGTAGTAGCTTCTTTTGTTGCTGGCTTTCTCTTAGTTTTATTATCCTTTTGTTGTTTGTCTTTCTTGTCTTGTTCTAGCTTTCTCTTCTCTTCTCTGTCGTGTGCAAGTTCAGATTTTGATTTCTTGTCAGGTTTAGTTTTTGAGTTAATTGAATCTAAGTCTATTTTTCCAACGATATTTAATGAATGAAGATCGTCTGATGCTTTCTTTACTTGTGCTGGTTTAGGTTCTGCTGGTGTTTCTGTCTTTTCTTCAACTGGGGCTTCTGCTTCCTTTATTGCTCCTTCTTCTTTTAGTTCAGCTTTTGCAGGTTTTACTTTTTCAGTCTTATCTTCCTTATCTGCTTCCTTAACTTCTTCTATCTTTGCTTCTACTTTCTCTTCTTTCTTTTCTTCCTGCTCTACCTTTTGAGTCTTCTCAGCTTTTTTCTTTTCCTTCTTCACCTCCTCTTCCTTATCCTCTTTCTCTGTCTTTTCAGCTTTTTGTGGTGATGGTTCGGTATATTCAAGAGTTTTGGTCTTTATCATTATTTCCTCAACGCCTGTATCTTCAGACTCGGCTTTTGAAGTAGGTTCTAGATATTGCTCCTCAGCTTCAATAGTTTTTTGAATGGTTTTTTGAGTGGAGAAGTCCAACTTACTTGCTTCTTCCTTAACTTTTCTTTCTGATATAAATGCAGATGAAAGAATATCATATAGCTCTTTATCAATCTTTGTATTAGGATTGTTTTCTATACTTTTACCTTTTTTTGCAAGGAAGTCTACTAACGTTGAAATTCCAACGTTGAATTCTTTTGCAACTTTATTTAATCTAATGGTTTTATTTTCTCCTGACATTTATTTTTTCTTATTTGTTCTCTGAATCTTAAAATTATATCTTCTCCTTCTGCCCAACCTCTTATACTTCTTCTTGCTCTTCCTCTTGAGTCTCTTGTTCTATAATTGCCTCTGGAGTTTCTGCAATTTCTTCAACTGCTTCCTCTTCTTCTAAAACAACTTCTTCTGTTTCTTCTTCTGTTTCTTCTTCGAACTCAGATCTAAATGCTTTAAGAACTTCTTCAATCGTTTCTTCCTCTAGGTCTGTTCTTTCAACAAGCTCTTTTGCAGTTAATGCTAATACGTCTTTTGCAGTATCACAACCTATTGCTTTTAGTTCTTCAATTACCCATTCTTCAATCTCGTCTTTAAATTCGTTTAAGTCAACGTCTTCGTAGTTTATATCTGTATCGCTATATACATCTATTTCGTATCTGGTAAGTTTGCTTGCCAACTTAATGTTTGCTCCCCCCTTACCAATTGCTAAAGAAACTTGATCTGATGGCATAAAAACTTCCGTTCTATGGTTTTCAACATCTAAGCTTACAGAGGTTACTTTTGCAGGGCTTAATGCTCTGGTTATGTAAAGTTCAGTATTTGAAGTATAGTTAATGATATCAATGTTTTCATTTCTAAGCTCTCTTACTATTCCATGAATTCTGCTTCCCTTCATTCCAACACATGCTCCTACTGGATCTATTCTGTCATCATAAGACTCAACCGCTACCTTTGCTCTCTCACCTGGTTCACGAACAACATCCTTAATGGTTATTAGTCCGTCATCGATCTCTGGCACCTCTTGTTCTAGTAGTCTTTCTAAGAATACTGGTGATGTTCTTGAAAGTGTAATTTGAGGAACGCCGTTTCTCATCTCAACCTTTAAAACAACTGATTTAATGGTATCACCTTTTCTGTAGAAGTCTCCTGGTATCTGTTCTGTTTTTGGAAGATTTAGCTCAATGCCTTCTTCATCCAAAACCATAATTTCTCTTTTCCAGATTTGATATACCTCACATAGAACGATCTCACCTACCTTCTCTTTGTATTTTGTGAATATATTTGCTCTCTCGTAGTCTTGAATTTTAGCTGCTAGGTTTTGACGAATTGCTAAAATATCTCTTCTTCCAAAATCTGCAAATCTAATTTCTTCTGATAGCTCCTCTCCAATCTCAAAGTCTGGTTCAACTTTGATTGCTTCAGAATAAGATACTTGTGTGTTTTCATCCTCAACAGTTCCGTCTTCAACAATTAGCCTATTTCTCCAAATCTCCAAGTCCCCCTTATCAATATTAACAATAACACTAAAGTTCTCGTCTGAGCCATATTTCTTTGCCATCAATTGTTTAAACACATCTTCCAAGATACGCATCAAGGTCTCTCTTTCGATGTTTTTAAATTCTTTAAATTCCGAGAATGTATCAATTAAATTTAAGTTTTCCATAAATTAAAACTTTTCTTTCATATTAGAATATTATTATTATCTTTCCTTCTTTAATATTGGCAGAGGCTATTTCCTTTTCCACTGGACTATCTTTTTTCTTTTTGGGAATTTCTCTAACAACAACCTTATCATCATCAACAGAGATTAGCTCTCCTTTAATTGTTTGATCGTCATTTGTTATAATTGAGATGTTTCTTCCGATGTTTTTCTTGTATTGTCGAGCATTAACTAAGGGCTCGCCTACCCCTGAGGAAAACACACTTAACTCAAAGTCTTCAACTTCTCTGTCGAAGTTTCCTTCAATTTTTCTTGATAAATCAATACAATTTTGAATAAATACTCCATTATCACCGTCAATATAGACAGAAATCTTATTATCCTTACTAATTTTTAAATCAACAAGGAACAAATCAGATCCCTCTAATTCTTCATTAATAATACTTAAAACCTTCTCTTTATCAATCATATATAAAAATGAACCAATAAAAGAGGGGACAATTTAGTCCCCTCGCTTATTTCTATTTCGCTTGCAAAATTACTAATAATCTTTGACTTAGCAAAGAAATAGTAAATAAAACTACATTATTAATCTTCAATCGTTGTAGTTTCTGCATTATTTGCTTCAAATTGTCTTATCAATTCCATCTCATCTGGCATATCGAGCATCTGGAATAATATTGCAGCATCGTTTGCTAGTGGTGAGTTTGGATACTCTTGTGCAAACCTGCCATAAGCATCTTTTGCCTTCTCTTTATTGTTACAAGCCTTTTCGTAAACTCCTCCTATCTTAAACTTTGCAATCTCAACCAAATAGAAATCAGGGAAATCGCCTATAAGACGTTCAAGATATGAAATTGCCTTGTCGCAATACATCATATTTGTGCTAATATCTGCTGCCTTGTAAAGCATAATTGCAGAATTAGTATCTTTCGGGAAATCCGAAATATAAGAATCGTACATTACAAGTAATGAGTCTGCCCTTTCTTTTGAAATCTCTTTTGCATCTTTCATAGTCTGCACCTCTAAGGCCGCAATTCTTTCTAATCTACTTTCTTTCGTTGGCTGACAAGCCACAAAGACAATTAATGCAAAAATAGGTAATAAAAACTTTTTCATTGTATTTTCTTTTTTCAAACCAAAGAGATTTACTTCTTTGTATTTAGTCTTTTCATTTTATAACTTGTTTCAACTCTTCCGGTGGAAATATCATTAAGCTTCCTTTTCAATAAAGTTCTTCTAAGTGAGGACAATCTATCAACAAAGACCTTTCCTTGGAGGTGGTCAAACTCATGTTGAAACACCCTTGCTCTTATTCCTGTTAACAATTCTTCTTTCTGCTCGAAGTTCTCATCGAAATATCTAACTACAACACTACAAGGCCTACTTACTTCCTCATGAAGCTCTGGAAGTGAAAGGCAGCCCTCTTCAAATGTCCATTTCTCTTCTGACATTTCAATGATTTCTGGATTAATAAAAACTCTTTTAAACCCATCAGCCTCAGGATATTTTTCCGTGAATGGTTGCGCATCGATAACAGCCAAAGAAATTGACAAATCTATTTGAGGAGCAGCCAAACCCACCCCATTTGCAATATACATTGTTTCAAACATATTCTCAATAAGCTCTGATAAGTTAGGGTAGTCCTTATCAATGGGCTGAGTAAGTTTTCTTAATACTGGGCTTCCGTAGCCAACTATTGGTAGTATCATAAATTCTTTTCTAATTCATATAACTTTGTAGGAGGATAACTGCAGAAACTGTGTCAACCAGTGCCTTATCCCTACGTTGTTTTTTCTTTGCACCTGAAAGCAAAATTGTTTGGGTAGCAATCTTAGAACTAAAACGTTCATCTACTCTAGTAATTTTCTTTTCTGGATATTTCTTTGCCAGCTCCTCAACAAAGGGTTCTATGTAAACGGAACTTTCCGATAGAGTATTGTCCATCTGCTTAGCTAAACCAACAACAAATTCATCAACAACTTCCTTCTTTAAGTAATCATCCAAAAATTCAAATATCATATCAGCCTTAACAGTTGTTAGGGCTGTTGCAATAATTCTTTCATTATCACTAACAGCCAAACCAACTCTTTTATGTCCGTAGTCAATTGCTAAGATTCTCCCCATCTATTTCTGTATGAAATGATAATGAGAACCATAACGCTCAAAAGCAGCTCTATCCAATTCCTCTCTATGATCTGGATGAGCAACAGAAATCAATAGTTTTGCTCTTTGTTGTAAGCTCTTTCCGTAAAGATTAATAGCACCAAACTCAGTAACAAACCAGTGAATATGATTTCTTGAAGTAACCACACCAGCTCCTGGAGTTAGTATATTTGCAATCTTAGAAATTCCTTTCTTAGTAATAGAAGGCATAGCAATAATAGCCTTACCTCTCTCAGAACGAGAAGCTCCATAAATATAATCCATCTGTCCACCAACACCGCTATAAAACTTTGAACCAATACTATCAGCACAAACCTGACCAGTTAAGTCAATTTGTAGTGCAGAGTTAATTGCAGTCATCTTAGGTTGTTGAGCAATAATGAAAGGATCGTTAGTGTAAGCTACGTCCATTATTCCAACCATTGGGTTATTGTCAATAAAATCATAAACATTTTTAGAACCCATTAAGAAAGTAGCAATCATCTTGCCTTTATCTAGCTTCTTGTTTTTACCATTAATAACACCGCTTTCAACAAGTGGCAAAACACCATCAGCAAACATTTCAGTATGTATTCCTAAATCCTTGTGAGAGCCAAGTTGAGACAAAACAGCATTAGGAATTGCACCAATACCCATTTGCAAACAAGCACCATCTTCAATAAGCTCAGCACAATACTTACCAATAATCACTTCCTCGTGAGTAGGGTCAGAGAAATGAGCAGGGAAAAGAGGAGCCTCATGATCAACGAAAATATCGATAAGAGACATTGGAATCATAGAATCACCAAAAGAGCGAGGCATGGAAGGATTTACAACCGCAATAACAATTTTAGCCATCTCAATAGCAGCCAAAGTTGCATCAACAGAAGTACCCATTGAAACATAACCATGAGCATCTGGAGGACAAACCTGAAGCATTACCACATCAACAGGAAGGTATTTTTGACGATAAAGTTTTTGTGTTTCAGAAAGAAGGATAGGAATATAGTCAGCATAACCAGCCTGAACACCTTTTCTAACATTAGCTCCTACAAAGAAAGCATCGTGTTGGAAAATCCCTTCAAACTCTTCACTAGCATAAAGAGCTTCGCCCTCAGTGTGCAAGTGATGGATATATACATTTTCAAATTCTTTATTTCTACCTCTCTCAATCATAGCATCAACTAAGCATTGAGGAGTAGCAGCAACTGAAGAAAGGTGGATATGGTCACCTGACTTAATCACCTTAACCGCTTCTTGTGGCGTAACCGACTTATATGTTTTTTGTGTCATTTTCTAATATCTATTTATCTGATTAAACAAAATTTAAGTTGCAAAATTACTCAATCCTTTTGAAAAGAGGAAATAAAAGCGCAATAATAGTATTAAGGTACCTATTAGAATCTTATTTTACAACTTCTTTTGCTTGGCTTCTGCTTTGGCTTGTTTTATTTCGGCTTTGGAGACATAGCCTTTGGGTGCTGGGGGTTCTTTTAGGTATTTGGCTTCTTTGAGGGCTTTGACTAGTCTGGAATCTGGACGGTAGGTTAGCTTGCTGTATTCTACTTGTTTTGGGGTTATATCGTCAGGATTATCAACTCCTTGACTTGTTATGGCTACTCCAAATGTGCCTATGCCTTCAAGTTTTATGTTATAACCCTCTGCAAGCTTGCGTTTGAGGACATTGGAGAACTCCATAAGAACTGGGATTACCGTACTTTCTTTTACAATGCTCCCTTCACTTATCTCTTTGGCTAATTCTTTAATCTCTAATGTGCCTTTGGTTTTAGGAACTGCGAAATACTTTTGTTCTCTAACTCCATTTTTAATATAACTCTTCTTTTTGGCTCTGTAATAAATTGGCATAATATTCTTTTTTATTGATTTATACTATTCAAAAGACCTATGAAAAAACTCAAACATACTTCAAAACTAATGAAAAGCTGTAATAGTAAATTAAAACGCTGTTATAATCTTTTATATTAAGAGATTAATTTCGTAAGTCTTCATATTAAACTCCTGAATCTTCGTTTTAGTATGCAAATGATGTACATCTTTCATAGCAAATGATGTGCATCATTTGGGGTGAAAGATGTGCATCATTTTATTTTAAGGAAATTTAAGGGTAATTTTGAATTGAGATATTAGAGAACTAAGCTCCATCAATTCTATTATGCAAATATACGAAATATTTTGGTATTAATCAATAGTTTTATCAAAAAAAGAGTGGCTATGTTTTTCAACGTAACCACTCCTTAGTATTAAGAGTTTATTTTACTCTTTTTTTATTTGCTATTTAACAATTAGCTTTTGGGTTTTATTGATATCTGAGTTTTGAATTCTGATATAATATACGCCTTCTACTAGGTTGTTAAGATCTATTGTTTGTTCTAATTCGCCTCCACTTACCTTTGTGTTGATGGTGTTAAGGATGCGTCCTTGAACGTCGCTTAATATTATCTTTACGTCTCCACTTATTCCACTTACTACTAATTTGGTTTGGATTCTTGCTGGGTTTGGATACATCTTGATTGATATATCTTGTCCTTCTGTTCCATATAGTCCTAGGGTTGTGAAGTTTTGGGTTGAGCCATAGGTTGTGCCTGTTGCGGTTGTTGCAAATGCTCTGAATCTATAAGATTGATTTGGGCTTAATCCATTTAGGGTATGAGTGATTGCGCTTCCGCTTAGGGTTGCTGCGATTATTGTCCACTCGTTTGTGCCTGCTTCTTTCCATTCAAAGCCTGTTGCTGTTATTATTTCACTGCCTAGGGTGATTGTTCCACTTAGGTTTGCTGCTCTGCCTGATATTGGGGTTGCTGCATTGGTTATTACGGTTGGTGGTAGTATTGCTAGGGTTGTGAAGGTGTGTATTGCTCCGTAGGTTGTGTATCCGGATGATGCTGTTGCATATGCTCTAAACTCATAAGTGGTATTAGGGGTTAGCCCTATTAGGTTATGGGTTAGGGTTGTGCCGATTGCAATTATTGGTGTCCAGATATTGGTGTTTGCTATTCTCCATTCAAATCCTTGTGTCATGATTGCTTCAGTTCCTACAGCAATGCTTCCGTTTAGGGTTGCTTTGTTTTCTGTTATTCCTGTTGCTGCATTTGTTTGTACGGTTGTAGGTGTTATTGCTAAGGTTGTAAAGGTTTTGGATTGTCCGTAAATAACGTCTGATTCTGTTATTGCAAATGCTACGTATTCATAAGCTGTATTAGGTGCTAGTCCTGTTAGGTTATGTGTTATTGCACTGCCATTTAGGGTTTCAGTTATTATTATTGGGTCGTTGGTGTTTGCTTGTTTGTATGCAAAACCTTGGGTAGAGATTTGTTCGCTTCCTTGTGTTATTGTTCCATTTAGGGTTGCTGTATGCTGTGTGATTGCTGTTGCAGCATTGGTTACAGCGACTGCTGGTACGTTTGCTAGGGTGGTGAAGGTTTTAATGGTTCCATAAACTGTTCCTTGTGCTGTTGTTGCGTATGCTCTGTACTCATAAGCTGTGTTTGCGGTTAGGTTTGTTAGGTTATGTGTGATTGCATTGCCTGCTAGGGTTACGGTTATTGGTGTCCATGTGGTGGTATTGGTTTTTCTCCATTCAAAGCCTTGTACTTGGATTATTCCACTGCCTAGGGTTATTGTTCCGTTTAGGGTTGCAATTGTTTGTGCTACTTGTGTTGCTGCACTGGTTGCAACGGTTGGCGGTACTATTGCTAGGGTTGTGAAGGTTTGTGTGGTTCCATAAACTGTTCCTTGTGCTGTTGTTGCGTATGCTCTGCACTCATAAGCTGTATTAGGGGTTAAGCCTATTAAGTTATGTGTTATTGCATTGCCTGTTAGGGTTACGGTTAATGGTGTCCATGTGGTAGTATTGGTTTTTCTCCATTCAAAGCCTTGTACTTGGATTGTTCCACTGCCTAGGGTTATTGTTCCGTTTAGGGTTGCTGTTGTTTGAGTGATTGCTGCTACTGCACTTGTTATTACGGTTGGTGGTACAATTGCAAGGGTGGTAAAGGTTACATAATCTCCTTTGATGGTCCCTGATGCTGTCTTCGCATATGCTCTATATTCATAAGCTGTATTAGGGCTTAAGCCGTTTAGAGTATAACTTACTGTATTGCCTACCATAGCTACTTCTACACTTAAAGAAGCATTATTTGCAACTTTCCACTCAAGACCTTGTGATGTGATTACTTCACTACCTGCGGTGATTGTTCCATTTAATATTGCATTGTTTTGTGTAATAGATGTTGGATTATTTGTTACAACAGTTTGTAGTATTGGTAAAGTGGTAAAGCTTCTTACTTCTCCATAAAGATTTCCTGATGCAGTTGTTGCGTATACTCTATATTCATAAGTTGTATATGCGGTTAAACCTGTTAGGTTATGCATTACTTCAAAGCCTGTTATGGTTGACGTTACGGTTGTCCATGTATTTGCACCTAATAACTTCCATTCAAATCCTTGTGATGTGATTGGTTCACTTCCTATCACTAATACTGCATTTAGTGTTGCAGCTGTTTGTGTTATTTGTGATGCCATACTAGTTGCAATTAAAGTTGGTACTGCAAGGGTTGTGAAGTCTTGGGTTTGTCCATAAACATTTCCTGATTGGGTGGTTGCATATGCTCTAAATTCATAATCTGTATTTGGTGTTAGACCTGTTAGAGTATAAGATGTTGCATTACCTGTTAGAGGTGTTTCTATGTTTGCCCATGTGCTTGCACTTGATAACTTCCATTCAAATCCTTGTGATATGATTATTTCACTGCCTGAGGTTGTGATACCGTTTAAGGTTGCTGTGGTTTCTGTTATTTGTGTTGCAGAATTTGTTACTACGGTTGGTGGTACCACAAGGGTGGTTAGTGTTTGTATGTTGCCATAAGTTGTTCCTGACTCTGTTATTGCGTATGCTCTAAATTCATATGCTCTATTAGGGGTTAAGCCTGTTAGAGAATGTATTATTGCATTACTGGTCATGGTTTCTGTGGTTATTGTCCATGCGGTTGCACTTGCTAACTTCCATTCGAAGCCTTGTGATATGATTGTTTCACTGCCTAGAGCTATTGTTCCATTAATGGTTGCTATTGTTTGTGCAACTGAAGTAGCTGCAAGTGTTACAACGGTTGGTGGTACGATTGCTAGGGTGGTAAAGTGTTGGGTTATTCCATAAACTGTGCCTGATGCTATTATTGCATATACTCTATATTCATAGTTTGTATTTGCAGTTAGTCCGGTTAGATTATGGGTTAGGGTTGTTCCTACTAGAGGGATTGTTGTCCATGCGGTTACTCCTGTTTTTCTCCATTCAATTCCTTGTGAGGTGATTGCTTCACTTCCTGCAGTAATTGTTCCGTTTAGGGTTGCAATTACTTGTGTTATTGAAGTTGCTGGTGCGGTTAGAACGATTGGTGGTATTGCAAGGGTTTTGAAGTTTAGTGTTTGTCCATAAACAGCACCTTCGTCTGTGTTTGCGAATGCTCTGTACTGATAATCTGTATATGGCGTTAAGCCTGTTAAGTTATGAGTCATTACACCATCAACAAGAGCAGTTAATATTGTAGTCCATGTGCTTTGTCCTAATTCTCTCCATTCAAATCCTTGAGATAAGATAGGTGCCATTATTTCAATAGCTGTTCCATTAAGAGTTGCAGATGTTTGAACGATTGATGTTGGTAAATCAGTTGTTACAACTGGAGGTTGCATTGCTAGAGTTCTAAATGATTTAGTCTCTCCATAAGCAATTCCTGATATTGTTGTTGCATAAGCTCTGAATTCATAATGTGTATTAGCAGTTAAGCCAGTTAAATTATGAATCATTGCATTATTAATTAAGGCTACACTTGTTGGTGTCCATAAAGTTTGACCTAATAATCTCCACTCAAATCCTTGGTCTGTGATTAATTCACTTCCTAAAGTAATTGAACCATTTAAGATTTCAATAGTTTGTTCTACTGCTATTGCATCACCTGTTATAGGAGTTGGTGGTACAATTGCAAGAGTTGTAAAGTTTTGGATATTTCCATAAATACTACCTGATGCTGTTGTTGTGAATGCTCTATATTCATAATTTGTACTTGCTGTTAAGCCAGTAAGATTATTAGCCATAGTTCCGCCAACTAGAATTGATGCTACTCTTGTCCATGCGCTTTGTCCTTCTAATCTCCAATCAAAACCTTGTGCAGTGATTGGTTCACTACCTAAAGTAACGCTAGCATTTATAGTTGCAATTGTTTGTGTAATTGCTGTTGCTGGGGTTGTTAGAACTACTGGAGGTACTATGTCAAGAGTTGTAAAGCTTTGAACTAATCCATAAGCACTTTCTGTTGCAGTTTTTGCGTATGCTCTATATTCGTAATTTGTACTTGCTGTTAAGCCAGTTAAGTTATACGTTATTGCATCCACATTTTGTGTTGATATTATTGTTGTCCAAGTGCTTGCCCCTACTAATCTCCAATCGAAGCCTTTTTCGGTTAGTAATTGACTTCCTTCAGTAATTACACCATTTAAAGTTGCAATTGTTTGCGCAACTGATGTTGCTGGACTTGTTAGTGCAGCTGGTGGTGCAGGAAGAGTTAAGAATGTTGATATTCTTCCGTAAATAGTTGCAGATTGTGTTGTTGCATAAGCTCTAAACTCATAATTAGCATTAGCTAACAAGCTTGTTATATCAAGACTTATTGCTCCTGCAGTTAATGTTGCAGTTGATTCTAACCATGTTGTATCATTAGCTCCTATTTGCCTCCATACAAAACCTTGGTCTATTATTGGTTCACTTCCTACGATAATTGTACCATGTAAGGTTGCTGTATTTTGACCTATGCTAGTTGCAGCAATTGTTGTAACTCTTTGTGGTATTGCAAGTGATCTAAATGTAACAGGTGTCCATAATGAATACTTGCCTGCTCCGTAATTACCTCTAACATAATAGGTATAGTTTGTACTTGGTGTTAATCCGTTAGCTTGATAGCTTGCTACTGTAACATCTATTGCAGTTCCTGTTAAACCTTGTCTAATTTGCCATGCAGTTTCTGTACTTCCTGAAGTCCAAGTTAATTGAGCTGTTGTTATTGATGGTGTTACTAAAATATTAGTTGGAGGTAGAGTTGTTTCATAAACTTTGATATCATCCAGTCCAATTCCATAACCATAATCACCATATCCTTCAAATGCTATTTGATAAGTTGGAGAACCAGAAGGAAGAGCGATAGAGTCTAATTGATAGAATTCTATGCTTGTAGTATAATGAACTAATTCAGTCCATGAAGCTGTAGGGCTTGTACGATATAATACTTTTAACTCATCTTGATCACCTGCCCAAGTTTTTTGAGTATGCCAGAATGAAACGTAAGGATTTGATAAAACTGTTAAATCCAATTCAGGAGAAACAAGTTTTGTCTTATTTACACGCGCTGTATTATAGAAACTAGCATAGCCTGTTCCTGTGTGAGGAGCTGTATTTGAAGAACTCGTTGTCCAATTTGCTGTCCCAACAGTATATTCTTGTGTCCAACAATCCAAACCTGTTTCAAATCCTTCTATCCAAGGGAATATTGAAATTGCACCATCGTAACATGGTGTTTTGTAAGTTTTTGTTTGAGTTGGACTAGAGTTAATTCCTCCATCACAAAAAGTCCTTGCAAATATATCGTAAGATGTTTGTAATAATAGATTATTTATTGTTGTTGTTGCAGTAGTAGTATAAACTGAATCCCAAATTGTTGCTGTAGATGGTTTATAATAAATATACCATGCTGTATCTGTTAGGTTTCCAGGTGAAAGCGTAACACTCATTGATAAACCTAATCCATTTACTGAAATAGCTGCTGGATGTGCACAAGCAGGAATATTATCAATTGTTAACTCATCAAGATAACCATACCCAGTTGTTGTTGTGTATGGAACCTTAAATGCGATAAGATTGCCTGAACCTGTATATGTGTTGAAATTCACTTCATATTCTGTCCAAGTTGAAGTTCCTGTTATTATTTCTACAGTATCAAATGTAGAAGCATCATTAGGGTCTGTCATAACACCAACTATAAACTTATCAGAAGTAGAACTGTTCTTATAATGGAATGTTGCCATTAATGTGTTAATAGGAATAGTTACATCAATAGGTTTCATTACAGCTATATTATATGTTCCAGCTCCTGCATAGAAATATAAACAATTAGATAAATATCCTCCGGTATTAACGTAAGGACGGTCTGCATAAGTTGTTGTTCTAACCCAACATTCTGGCATAATAGATGTTCCTGTTCCGTAAGTATCAAAGTTTTCAGAATAAGGCATTGTCATTATAGGGTCACATGGAGTATTAAATGTTATTGTAGAAGATGGTTCAGACATTTCAGTACCACATACTGCTTTCATATAAATATTATATGTTGTAGCTGATGTGAGTCCTTGAAGGGTATATGGTGAAGAGGAAGTAATCTGTATTGAATCATAAACTAAATCAGAACTTTCTTTATAATACAACCACCATGAATTTTGTGTTGGTGCTGAAGTCCATGAGATTTTAGCAGAAGTTGTTGTAATATTTTTAGTAGTTGATAGTATAGGTCTCATACATGATGGTGATTCAATAAGAACGTCATCTAATCTTAAAGTGTATCCATCAGGAGTTCCTTCACGAACAAATGCAATATATCTATTTCCTGAATATTGAGTTAAGTTAATCTCCATTTTTTGCCAATTCCCTAATGAAAGGTTATGGTGGAAAATTCTGGTAAAACCAGGTAATACATCATAAGTTCCCATTCCTACGGTGTCTAATGTTAAGTCTGGAGAAGAAATATAAACTGATATCTCTTCAGGGTCTGTTGTAGTTGTACTATAGTTTCTAACATAGAAACTTAATAATTCATTTCCAGTGAAAGCAATCTCTGGTGAAATTAACCAATCGTTATGATTGGTAGTTCCATAATTAGTATTACACTGTGCAGAGCCTGTTCCTGTTCTTGCATTGGTTGCTCCATCACTTCTTGTCCACCAATATTGATAAGTAGAGTACTCTCCACCTCTATCAATAATTGTCCAACAACGTGGTGCTGGTTTATTACCTGGACTAACTGCAGAAATAAACGACTCTTCAAATCCTTCTGACCAAGGAAACATTGTAACTATTTCGCATAAAGTATTAATTGTTTTAGTAACAAAAAACGATGTATCAGTTCCACAAATTGAAGCTAATCTAATATCATAAGTTTTACTTGGAAGAAGATTTGTGAAAGAATAAGAATTTGTAGATATTGTATTGCTTGTCCATGTTAAATCAGCAGAAGCTTTATACTCAAGAATCCATTGACCACTTGAGCCTAAATCCCATGAAATATTAGCACCTGTTGTTGTAATGTTGGAAACAACTACATTTAAAGGAGCTCTACAAGAGTTTTCCTTTATTGCAATATCGTCAATTGTCAAATACCAAGGACTAGAAGTAGATTGACATTCAATATCAAACTTATATTGTCCACTTACGGTTGGGGTATAAATACCTACATACTGTGTGTAAACAGAATTAGTTGCATTAATAACTGGAGTCCCAATTATTTCATTTATACTATTATCGT
>JAQVXZ010000053.1 GCA_028708845.1 Bacteroidales bacterium | reverse complement strand
AAGGACTTCCCTACGACATCATCTGGAGGGAGAAATGGAGTTAAGAATACATTAGTAAATGATAATGGAGAGATGATACTTACAGGTATGTTTAATAACAGTATTCAATTTGGGAATATACAATTAACATCAGGTAGTAACAGTACAGCATATATTGTAAAATTTAACGATCCATCTTTTATAGTACCATTTGAGGGAGGAGACACATTAAATGACCGCCAACCACAATCATTAAACGATATTTCAATTCAAAAAGAAAATGAAATCCTAGTTTACCCCAACCCAACCAAAGACGAAGTATATATAAGAACAAAAGGAAAGCAAATAAACTCTTATTCCCTTTGTAATATTAGTGGACAACTTCTATTAAAGGATGAAAAGGTAAAAACAAATAGTCAAAAGATTAGTCTTAGAAATTTCCCAAAAGGAGTTTATATCTTGAAAGTTGTAACGGATAAGAATGTTTATTCACGGAAGATAATTGTTAATTAGTTAAATATAATCGTTTATTTTTGAAACGGTATCTTATGTGAATAATGTGCCGTTTTTTTATTAAAAGACAATAAAAGTAAACAAAACCAATTCAATAAGTGTTATTTGTAAGAAGCAGTTTTTGGATGGTATTCGTTTAGTTTCCTCTTTAATTTGGGAAGATTGAATTTGATATTCCTAATACTACTAATGCTATTGATAGCCATTTTACATATTTAAAGAACAAGCTTAGGAATCACAACGGACTTTCTTTAAAGCGGAAGAAGAAATTAATTGATGGGTTTTTAAGGGCATAGGGACTTCCAAAAATATCAAATGAAAAACAAAAGAGGCAAAATAGAAACCATTAAAAATGTCCATTACACCTGTTCTGTTAATAAATGATTCCGATAAATCTTTTATTTATTATTATAGGCATTCATTGTCCTATCCATACCTATTGTGGCAAAGGATAATATTATCTCATTAACTGTATCGCATTTAAGATTAACAGTTGCCTTGTCGCCCTCAGAAAACTTACCTAATACATAATCTATTTGTTTGCCTCTGGAAAAGCTATCCCCTATTCCAAATCTCAGCCGATTAAACTTATTTGTCCCTAAGACTGTTATTATATCTTCTAATCCATTATGTCCTCCAGCACTTCCACCCATCCTAAGTCTAATTGTTCCGAGGGGTAATGCGATATCATCAACAATTATCAATACATTTTCAATTGGTATCTTTTCTTTATCAATCCAATATTTCACTGCTTTACCACTCAAATTCATATAGGTTGTTGGTTTGGCTAATATTATTGTTCTACCTTTATGTCTAACTTTGGCAATATAAGCATGACGTTCTAAACTAAATGTACAATCCTCAATACTTTTTGCAAAATAATCTAATGCCATAAATCCTACATTATGACGAGTTTCTGAATATTCTCTTCCTATATTCCCTAATCCTATAATTAAGTATTTCATATCTCTTCCTTGAAATCGTTTAGCCTACAAAGGTAGTTTTTTTGTTTGAATTGATATTTAGAAAATAAAAAAACAGCGAGCATATTACTGATCGCTGTTTAGTATTTAATAGATATATTATCTTATTTCTTTGCACGAGTTGCTTGAACTAAAACAACAATTGAAGTTTTAACGTCAAGTTTCTCTACATTTTCAATTTCAATATCTTCAACTCTAACTGATTGTCCAGCTTCAAGTTTAGAAATATCTACTTCAACATATTGAGGGAAATCGTTAGGAAGACCCTTTAGTTTCATTTTACGAATCTTGGTTATTAGTTTTCCTCCTTGAAGTACGCCTGGAGAAATTCCAACTGGCTTAACTGGTATAGAAAGAATAATTGCCTTATCGTCATTTAGACGTAAAAAGTCAGCATGAATTACTTCATCAGAAATTGGGTGGTATTGAATTTCTTGAAGGATAGCTTTTGTTTTTTCCCCATCAATGTCTAATTCAACAAAGTGTGTGTCTGGAGAGAATAATAATGGTTTAAATTCTGTTTCAAGTACAGAAAATCTTACTTGTTCTTTTCCTCCGTAAACAACACAAGGTACTCTACCTTCGCGACGAAGTGATTTCGCATCTTTTTTCCCTACGTTCTCACGAAGAGAACCGCTCATTGATACTGTTTTCATCTTTTTTATTTTTATTTATTAATTAACTCCCTGTTTTAGGGCTTATATTAAAATTTAATAGTAACTCCTTTTTTGCTAATAGCCATTTCGTAGAAGTCAGCAATTGACTCGTTAAATTCAACCCTGCGAATTGCTTCTGCAAAAATAGGAGCAACTGATAAGGATCTAATTTTAGTTGATATTTGTTTTAATGGAATTGTATCTGTTACAATAAGCTCTTCCATTGTAGAGTTCTCTATTTTTTCGACAGCTGTTCCACTTAAAACCGCATGTGTAATCATTGCCCTAACAGATTTTGCTCCGTTTGCCATAATTGCTTCTGCTGCCTTGCAAAGAGTGTTTCCAGTATCAACAATATCGTCAACCAAAATAACATGTTTCCCTTTTACATCTCCAATCAATTGTATTGTACCAATTTCGTTTGGTTTGTTTCTTTGTTTATAACACATTACAAATCCACAATTCAATTTCTTTGCATATTCACTTGCCCTTTTTGTTCCTCCAACGTCAGGTGAAGCAAATAAAACATCGTCGATGTTGAAACTAGCACTTGCTAGTCCTCTTAAATAAGGAATAAATATTGAAGAAGCATAAAGGTGGTCAACAGGAACGTTGAAGAACCCTTGTATTTGGTCAGCGTGAAGGTCAATTGTTATAACTCGAGTAACTCCAACAGAAGTTAGAAGGTCAGCAATAAGTTTTGCTGTAATTGGAACACGAGGCTTATCCTTACGGTCTTGACGAGCAAAACCAAAGTACGGGATAACAGCAATAATCCTTTTAGCAGAGGCACGTTTAGCTGCATCAACATACATTAGTAGCTCCATTAAGTTATCTGAAGGAGAAAATGTAGATTGAATAATAAAAACGTCTTTTCCTCTAATGTTTTCCTCAAAAGAAGGTTGGAACTCTCCGTCGGCATATTGAAGAACTTGTGAGTCTCCAAGAGGTTTTCCATAAATGGTTGCAATTTCTTTTGCTAAGTATTTAGTTGCCCTGCCCGTAAATAGCGCAACAAGGTCTTGTGGAGTGTTGTTTTGCATGATTTATGCTTAAATTATTTCTGTTTTGAGTTTGCAAAGTTAGTGAAGAATATTCGAATAGAAAAAAAAATCATTGTTTATTTGCATAAAAAGAAAATATTACTACCTTTGCAAACCTAATTGAGGATATAAACACATGCACTAGTGGCGGAATTGGTAGACGCGCTAGACTCAAAATCTGGTGAGGGAAACTTCGTGCCGGTTCGATTCCGGCCTGGTGTACAATGAAAAGGAACTATTTATAGGTTCCTTTTTTTGTTTTCAAGAACTAAGAAATTAGAATGAAGATTCAGTAAATTGAAACGAAGATTCAGAAAATTAGAACTAAGATCTAGTAAATTGAAACGAAGATTCAAAAGCTCAAAAAGTTAACCTATCATATTAAATAAGCAACCAACATAAACTCTTATTCCTGTGTTGAAAATCTCATTTGTTGGAGAAAAAAGATAATCAAACTTCAAGCTTAAATTAGCTTTCTTAGAGATAGCATATTCAAATGAAAGAAAAGGAGAGACCACCAGCGTACTTTCTTTTCTCCAAAAAACCAAATCATAAATATTTGTTTCGTTGTTTGGTTTAATCATTTCCATTTGCTTATTAACTGCTCCTCCAAAAGTAAATCCAATAAGTAAATTAGATTTTTCTGTATTATATATTACTAGCTCTCCTAAAGCTCCTCCCCAACCAATTGAATAGAAGCTCCCATCTTTTTTAAATTCTGAACTACTACCATAACCCTCTCCACCTATTCTAAAATACTCATTTAATCTAAAAGAAATCTTGCCTCCAAGTCCATAAGAAAAGTCATTAATACTACTTAAGTAACCCGAGTTAACATACATCCCTCCAATCAATTTTGGTTTATTATTATCTTGAGCATTTAGTAATAGAGAAGAGCATAAAAACATTATTAGAGTAAAGTATTTTAGTTTCATATTAAGATTTGTTTTCAAAATTAGCACAAAAAGAAACAAGAGAATCTAAATAATTAGACTCTCTTGTTATTAAATTAAGAGATTATTCTATTATAGAACGAGAAACCTTATTATTTATTCTTTAGTAGGTCTCTAATTTCTGTCAATAAGATTTCTTCTTTTGTTGGAGCAGCAGGAGCCTCTTCTTTTACTTCTTCAACTTTTTCGTCTTTCCTCTTTGCAGCATTAAGAAGTTTAATAACCATAAAGATAGAGAAAGCAATGATAAAGAAGTCAAATGCTACCTGAATAAAATTACCATAATTAATTGTAACCGCAGGAATATCACCAACAGCATCCTTTAAAATAAACTTTAGGTCAGTGAAATTAACACCACCAACCAATAATCCAATAGGAGGCATTATGATATCACTAACAATAGAGGTGATAATCTTTCCAAAAGCTCCACCAATGATTATACCAACAGCCATATCAATGGCGTTACCTTTAATTGCAAAGGACTTAAATTCGTCTAAAATTTTCATAATATTTGTTTTAAGTGATTAAATCTAGAAATATTACGCAAAGATAATAATTATTACTTAACAACAAAAAAGCTGCCCCATTTTATTGGAGCAGCTTAAAATTATTTTTAATGTATTGGATTATTTATTCCAATCTTGTGTAGCTAATCTCTTGTAAGAGTTATAACGCCATAGAGCATTTTCTTGTGATAAGCGGAATAGCTCTTCTGCTTCCTCTGGGAATGCTTTCTTTAATGAACT
>JAQVXZ010000033.1 GCA_028708845.1 Bacteroidales bacterium | reverse complement strand
TTAATTTACAAATTGTATATCTTTGCTCTCTGGTTAAGTGTTTCATATAATTGCAATCTGGCTGGGGGGCTTGGGGCGTAATTATTAACTTATCCTTCAGGAAAGAAAGGGAGTCCCCAGAACTCCTCTTCTTCTTGAAAAATATTTTAATAGTATATTACTACCAAAACTCCTTAATAGTTGCATTTATAAGTTGAACTTAGGATCAACTGCATGTGCCTCCAATAAACTATATCCAGATAAAGGATTTGACTTATTATCGTAAGTGCTTGCATAATCAGCAATTTTTGAAGAAGCATCTATTCCTGAATATGCAAAATCATAATTACCAAAGCTACAGATTGGACTAATATAATTTGTTCTTGAGTTGGATGTTGATGTATAACTATCATTACCTACCTGAATATTTAATCTTATACCTTTTGCTTTATTATTATTTGGTGGTGTTTCAACACTATTTGGCAACAATTGATGATTTTCTATCCATATATATTGGTTTCTTGTATTATTATTTATATTTTTTGTATGAGGAAGTTTAATTCTAATTGCATCTCCATATGTTGCAAAATCTCTTAATATAAACTCTCTATTTTGAATGTCTGGACTATATTCCAAATCTCCATTTACTTCCGAATAATTTATATCTCTTGCGGAAATATAATATTGATTATTATCCGGCTTCCAACCCAATCTATCCCTATCCCAACCATTAACAAAATTTAGGTTAGAGTTATCGGAAGACAATAAGCTATAACCACCATGATCAGACAAATAAGTTCCATTTCCTGCACCAGCCATTCCAGAATGAAAATTATTATCTCCAAGAAGAGGATGAGCATATTCGTGCCTAAATGTCCCAACTATACCACTTACACAAATACTCATATAAGTATTAAATCCAAGCTTCCCTTTCACAGGTATATTTGGTCCTCCTGAGGTAAATCCTCCATTTCTTGTTTTAAGATTGAAAGTAGACGTATGATATCGCCAAATTAAAGCAATCATATCTATTCTTCCATCTGATTATTTTGATGATGGATTGTAGTTTGTATTAGTAGTCCATGAATCAAAATCATTGGAATTAAAAGAATATCCATTCTGAGTAATTATATCCTGTCCCTGCAGATTATTAAAGAAATTACATACTTCTGTTATCGATCCGTTAGTTGCATCACTATAATCAATTTGAACTATTTCAGGATAATAATCTCCTAATACGATTAATTTTCCATTAGAAACCTCATGAAAATATTTTGTAATACCTACTAATTGTGTTGAATTAGAAATGGAGTGATTAATAATTAAATCTTTATTTGGAGGAAGGTTACCAGTTTCCCATGAGCCATTTCCTACCCATAAACCACCAGGGTCATTAGGATCACCTATAACCTCTCCAAAAACAATAAATACTCTTATCGTATCTGTTGCCGGTAAAGAACGACCATTACGAGAATTAGTTTGTCCAAAATTCACATTTGAATATAAAAACAATAAAATAAGGAATAATACTTTTTTCATAAGGCTAATTATTTTTTAATTATCTTTCTATTAATAATAGCGTCTTTATATTGAAGTTTTAATATATAGGTTCCTTTCTTTAGGAAGTTTAAATCAATTGCTTTGTTATTATTTATTTCTTTTCTTAAAACTTCTCTTCCAAATAAATCAATTACACTTAAGTTAATTGGATATTTATCTGAACTTATATTTATTTCTTTGTCGAATAGTGTTGGATAGATTTTTATATCTAAACTAAAATCAGGAATCTCTTTAAGACCAACTTCAACTAATTCTGTTCTAATAATTGTATCGCTGTAAAATGTATCAATAGTTGTTATTATATATGACTGGAATAAAAGAGACATTAAGTTAGGAATAAAATATATTATTGTATCAAATTCTTGATTAAATATTGAAACATAAGCTTCGGTTAGCATACTATCTTGAAATGAGTAAAAAGGAATATCTGTCCATTCACTATCTGATTTAATATGTATCCCTTTTTCAATAATAGAATCCGAAACAGAATTCAAACTTGAATATATTTCTATTCTATGGAACATACAGAGCGTATCAGTTATATCTTGCGGAACATTATGTGGTAGAATGTTTGTTAATGAATCCAAGCTAACAGTATTATTAACTTGAGAATAACTAAACTTGCTTGAAAGGGTAATTAAGCAAATTACTAAAATGAAGAATAACTTTTTCATAAGGCTAATTATTTTTAACTAATTTAAACACTTTATATCCATTACTATTTTCAACCCTACAAAAGTATATTCCTTTTTTAAGAAAACTTAAATTAAGTTTGCTATCATTATGGATATCTTTATAATATACTTCTCTTCCAAATAAATCAGATATTCTAATTATAGAAGGAGTATTATCAATCTCAATACTAAGGTAATCACTTATTATTGTAGGATAGACTTTGCAGTTAAAATTACTGTTGTAAACATCTTCCAATCCAACATGATGAAGTTGGATTTCAAATATGCTATCATTATATATTGTATCACTACCTATTATTAAATACGATTTCAGTAAAATAGTCGCATCTGTAGCACCAAAATATAGAATTGTATCAAAGGTTTCATTATGAATTGGCAAATAAAGTAGCGATTCTTCTTCTATAAAGAATGCAAAATTATCTTGAGTAGGTATAGTATCAAAAAGTAAAGCTACATCACGTATAACATTAAGAAATATTCCTTTTTCTTCAATTATAGAAGAAACACTATCATCTAAATCAGAATAAATAAAGAATGTTCGTACAACAAAAGGGTTTGCTTCAGTCTTTTCTACTATAGAATCTAATGTAACTATTGTTTGTGAATAGGATTTTATTCCAAAACCCATAACAAGAATTGTTAAAATTAATAATACTTTTTTCATAATGCTATGTTTTTATGATTAATAAATCATTTTCATTCTGCAAATATAGTCTTTTTTCTTAAAAACAAAATTTATAATGGCTTTTTGTTTTGATGGGGATATATTTACAGAACAAAATAGAAGCAAACTAAGTTATTATGAATTTAGACTTAGATATTTTGAATTTAGACTTCCTTTTTGTGAATTTAGACTTAGATATTATGAGGTCGAAATGCCATCTCGCTGTTATGAAATGGCATTTCGTCGCTTTGAAATGGCATTTCGTCGTCGCCAAATGCCATTTCGATATGAAAATAAAGGCCTCTAAATTTATAGATAAGAAGTCTAAGTTTATAATATAGGCTTCTCCTTTTACAAACATGAAGTATCAATTAGAAATAGCTTGATTTTCTTTCTTTGTTTATTTTCTTCGAGTAGTTTTAAGATTCGACCGCACATGATTACAAATCCCGCACGAAGGGTTTCATTCCTCTATTGGTTTATTTTGTTCGTAAATAAGAATTTTATTATCTCTATCAATATTCAATCCTTCACATTGGTATCCTCCAACAATAGTGCCTTCACTACATAGTTCAACTCCCTCACAAGAGTAAAATGTATAGCCAGCATCAGGACAATCCACACAAGGTTCAACCATAAAACATATCTTATTGGTTTGATAAGTACATTGATAAATTCTTGCATGAAAAGGACTTTGAGATAATTCGGTTATCTTAGTTTTTAACCAAGGAAGATCGGCTACTGGATTTTTAAAGGAGCATTCTGTATTATCTTTCTCTTCACAAGCCGAAAAGAAAGAAAGACTTAATACAATAAATATTGCTAAAGCAAATGTGCTGACTTTTGAAACTGTGCTTATCCCACACGACGAGAATCTTTTCATAACTTCTTATTTTATAAGATTATTATATACTGTATCCCAATTAATGATGATTAAAGATATTTCATTACTATCTATATCATTTATACAATATGATAAATCAACTGGGCAAACACAATTTACAAAACCATTATTTCCTTGCTCTAAAATGGTTAATGTGTTATTTGTAATTGTTGGCTTGATATAAATTGTATCGTAATCACAAGGAACATATAGGTTTTGATGAAAAACATTTAGAGTGTTGCCTACAAACTCTAATTGAATTGATTCTTGAGTAGAATCATTAGATATACTCTTGCCATTTTTACAATTAGTAAATTGTAAATTAGTTACCTTATCATTTGTAGTGTTTTCATTATCCTTCTCTTCACAAGCCGAAAAGAAAGAAAGACTTAATACAATAATTATTGCTAAAGCAAATGTGCTGACTTTTGAAATTGTGTTTATCCCGCATGAATAGAAATACTTTTTCATAAGGCAAATTTATTTAAGGTTAAACATATACTCAGTTTTTATTGATGCATCATCAGGCAAAACACCAAAATATTCCATTGTCATAACATTATTTGAAGGTTTGCTTATTAACCACATAGGAGGATTATAATCAAGATCTATTGCTTGATCGTTTATTTGGACAATCGTCATTGTGTCACCATCCATTTGATAATACTGCCAAGAATTATCTCCAAATAATAATGTCATCTGCGAAGTGTTGCTTACAGTAGTATAGTATTTGTTTTCCAACTCATACATATCTAGTGTTATTTTAACTCCATCAGACAAAACACATTCCCATTTCTTCACATCATTATCCTTCTTCTCAACTTTCTCCTCACAAGAAAAGAATAGTCCGAGGCTTAGGATTGCTACGACCACTATGGCAAAAGCACTTAGTTTTAAAAATTTACTTTTCATAATACAATAATTTTAAATTAATAAATACTTTTCTCTTGCAGAGTTTTATTTCTGCGGTTAAGTAAACAAAAACAAGATTTATCATCAATTCTTCTAAAACTAAACATTGACTTTATTTTTTTTAATGGTTTTAGTCTTATCCATTATTGATTTTAAAACTTCTCCTTTCGTTTTGATTTAATGGGTTAATAACTGCGATGACTTCCTTTTCCCTCTGAAAAACGAATATAATCTTAATTGTTTTGTCAATAAATTTGACGATATATATCTTTTTATTTTAAATTTTTTGGAGAAATATGTATTAGAAAGAAAAAAAGGAAATAGAGTTTCCTTAGCTGTCTGATTAGACTTCAGGGAGAATATGTTTGAGCTTGTATGGGTATTAATACTAATCATTAAGATATAGTTTTATTTTTACAATATGCGACAAATGTACAAACTTATTAACAATATTCCAAATAAAAGAGGGGAAATGTTGTTTGTTGCAGAATTAATTCGCAAAATATTTATCTGAAAAAGAAAACTACAATTTAACAAGAAGGGTTAGATGGTTTGGAGAACCGTATTTGTGGTATTCGTTTCTTGCATAGCTTATTTGGAATTTCTTAATATTAAAACCAAAGCCATAAGAAAAGCCTGCCAAAGAAAATGCATCTTGAATATACATCTCACGACTTTGTTTCCAGCTATAGCCAACGGCAATATAGAAGTTTTTTGAAGGTTGGAAGTTTGCCCCAAAGTTGAGGTGACGAAATGTATTATCTAATCCTCCAAGAAATGTATTCTCTCTTTTTATCTCCCCTGTAAAAGGATCAACCTCGTCTCTTGGATTAAGAGGGTCGTTTTCCCTTAAATCCCATTTCTGAAGGTTAGTAGCCATAAGAAAGACTTGGAAAGGAGCATATTGAAGTTTCTTAGAAATACCTAGATTCAATTGGAAAGGAAGTTTCTCCTCAATATCATAGAAAGATTTCAGTTGAGTTCCGAAATTACGAGCCATAAAGGTTGCAGTAAAGCTTCTATTATTACTAATATAAGTTGCAGCAAGGTCAAATGCTATTGCAAATGAAGAATAGTTTTCATATTGAGAGAAAATAGGCTTGATGTTAGCACCAATATAAACATTGCTATCCAGCATCCTTCCCCAACCAATGGTAAACATATAATCATTTGCAGAGAAATCACCTTTTTCATCCCCATTTGCTTCAGTTCTCTTAAACTTACCATAGCCAACATAATTCATCCCAAAACTAAAGCTACCTAATTTGTCAAAGCTATGACTATAAGCAACATTCCCTTGCCAAATGTCAGCAAAAAGATTAGTATAACCAATAGCAAATTGATTGTTTAATTTAGAATTAAGTATTGAAGGATTGGTAATCGCAACCGAAACGTCATTGATTTGCCAAGGAAGGAAGTCCATACCCAAGGCAGCAACCCTTGCAGAAGAGCGTAAATTCAAGACAGAATATGCCTCATAGAATTCTTCTTGAGCAAAAGATGCAAAAAAACTTAGGCAAAGGATTGAGGTTAATGCAATTTTTCTAATCATAATTATAATTAAATTCTGACAAAACTACTAACGGAATAAAGTCTTGTTTATTATTGCTTATAAGTTTTTGTTTTCTATATTGTTTTTTCACTTCTCAATCATTTCTCCAACTCTTTGTTTAAATAATCAAATATGATTAGATTTTTTTATTCAACAAATATTCATATCTTTGCTTTTGTTAAACCAATTAATAATTTATTGAGTCTTTTATTTTCCTTATTAGGATAAAAGACCTCTAACCTTAAAAATTAATCGATATGAAAAGAAAATTGTTATCAAACTTAGCCATTATCGCAATCCTTTCGCTATCCCTTTCTTCATGTAGTAAAGAGGAAGTAAAGGATGCAATGTCTGATGATGTGAAAAAAGAAGCTGTTGTTTTCAAAGACTATGGTCCAGAGCCACTTGTTATAGATATTGAAGACTATACCGTAAGTAATGAAAATTTCCGCACCACATTATGGACAGGATCTAGCATACAAATGACCCTTATGAGTATTCCAGTTGGTGGAGATATTGGCCTAGAACAACATATAGGCATTGACCAATTCCTAAGAATTGAAGAAGGAAAAGGAAAAGTTTATATGGGAGACACAAGAGAAAACCTTGACTTTATTAAAGAAGTAGGAGATGATTTTGTTGTTCTTGTTCCATCAGGCAAATGGCATAATATTGTAAACACTGGCGACAAACCCCTAAAGATTTACTCTATCTATGGTCCAGTAGAACATCCTCACGGCACAGTTCACAAAACCCAAGCAGACGATCCAGACAATAATTAATATTTAATAAAAGAACATTATCTGTTCTTTAAATCTAAATCCTACAAAACAAGGAATAAATTATCTGATACTTGATATCAATTAATTTATTCCTTGTTTTATTTTAGTAACCTGCCACCTTACTATGAGTAACCTGCCACCTTACTACTAGTAACCTGGCACCTTACTCAATTAATTCTTTGTTTTAGAAAAATAGGTCTTGATAATAATAAAATATTACTTGATTTTGTTAGACTTAATTTTCATTTTGAGCAATTGTATATTGGTTTTGTTTAGTGTTGTTACTTTTTAAATATTTCTAAGAGGACGTTGATTATTAGGATAAGTAGGGTGGAGATGATTGCTAGTTCAAATAGTCCTATTCCAACTAAGATTCCTACTGCGGCTGCACACCAAACAGTTGCTGCTGTGGTTAGTCCTGATACTTGCGTGTCGTTCTTGAATATTAGTCCTGCTCCTATAAATCCTACTCCTGTTACTATTTGTGCTATTACTCTTGTGGGGTCGCCGCTAGGGTAGTAAGATGATATTAATGTAAATATTGTGCTGCCAAGGGTTATTAGTGACATTGTTCTTATCCCAACGGCTTTATGCGACTTCTCTCTTTCTAGTCCGATCAGAAAGCCTAATCCAACTGAGATAAGTAGTTTTAGTATCATTGTTGACATAGTATAGTCGTTTTATTGTTCTTTGTTTTGCAAATATAAGATATTCTATTTGTTAATTGAAATTTTAGGCATAAAAAAAGGAGACCGCTTGGGTCTCCTTCTTGTATATTATATTATTTAGTTAATTATCTTACGATTAACTTAGTTGTATTTGTTGATTTGTTTGTTATAATACGAATCATATAGATGCCATTTTTTAGGTTTTGAACATTCATTTGAATTGAATGTTGTCCTGATGATTGACGGCCTTTATCTATTGAGCTTATTTGTCTTCCATTCATATCATATACTTGAAGTGTTACATTGCTTGCTTCTGCTAGGTTGTATTCAAGTGTTGTTGTTGAGTTTGCTGGGTTAGGGTATGCTCTTAGGCTTGTTGTTTGGTTGATTCTAGCAATGTTTTCTGTAAGTCCAATAATTGTTTCATTTGCTCCAACTGTGTCTCCTAGGTATGCAAATAATCCTTTTCCGTATGTTGCTGCATAAATTGCTCCTGGAAGTTCTGTTCTTGCAAATGTTGTGTAGAATGCGTTTTGTCCAACATAGTTATAGAATTCATATTTTGGTAGTCTCATTGTTTGTTGTGTTATTTCGAACACTGGTACGTTTGGAATTCCTTCCATCTTTTCCCATTCTACTGTTACTTTTCCTGGTGATGTAGCTGTTCCAAGATAGTTGTCTGTTTTGTAGATTCCGTCTTCTGCTCCAATATAAGCAACATGTTCTCCATTACTCTTAACACTTTCTATTAATGCACAGAAAACTGGTTTGTTGTTTGGTAGGAAATCTTCGTCATTTATTGGGTCGTAGTTGATTACTTCGTTGAAAGTTGCTGAAGTGAATGGTTGTGCTAATGCATTGCTTGAAACTTGAATGTTTGATTTTGCACTAAGGTAAGTTCCAAAGGTTAATATCATATTGTTTCCATTATTCTTATCAACATTTATTGAAGTGATTTTTCTTGTGAAAACCATTACTTCAGGAATAATCTTAATTGAAGATTGTGAGTTTTGGAAGTCTTGGTTTGATAAATCAAATCTATATAGGAATGATGAATCGGAGTTAGCGCTTACTTTGTCTGCTGAAACAAATAATGTTTTTCCATCATCGGTAATTGCAAAACAATTAATCTCTTCTAATGGTGATCCTGCATGCTTTGTCGTTTCGTAGAATTTAACCATTGAAATTGGTGTTTGTGATCCTTGAAGTGGTGATGCAACGTAGTCGTTTATGTTTGAGCAAACATAAACCCCTTGAGATGTTCCGAAGAATAATCTTGATTGAATTGGGTTTTGGATTCTGATTGCAGTGTCTTGGTTATATTGAATAGAATCGTTAAATGTATATACAAATGGATATTCCATTGTAGGGCTTTTTGCTAATACTTTGTCTCCTGGTTTAATCCATGATCCTTCTCTCCACTCATTGTTTGTGTCCCTAACAAAATTCAATGCTGTGTTTTTGTTAATTACTAAGAACATTGAGTCTGGTAGTTGAGAGTTTATTGATTCCCATAACATCATTGGGGTCTTTGCTGGTTCGTATGGAAGCCATGTTGAGTTTTCAATTATAGTGTTAATGCCATTTTCGGTAGGGTAAAGTGAATTGCTATAATTCCAAGTAACGTCATCTATTACTGAATAATCACCATTGTTTCCGTAAGTACGAGCTATTTGTCCATATGGTCTTGAAAGGATAAGAGATTTTCTTGGTGTAGGTGTTATTCTTTGGAATTGAGAAGTACCAACATTTCCTCCACTTGTTGTACGTTGGAATGAATTTGGATTATATCCTGGTGAATTAATTGTCCATATAACATCACCTGATTGGTTTTCTCCTATGTTTCCTGCGTTTGCAATATATACTGATCCATTAGCTTCTGCTCCTCCAACAACTGATCCATCAGGAGAAACACCAACGCTATAGAATTGTGTTGTTATCATATTTTTTGTTGATAGTTTCCAGTCTGTTGTGAATAGGATAGGGTCAAAGGAATAAGTATGAATACCTCCATTGGTTGCAACTACAATTAATGTAGAGTCAAAAGAATTTAAAGGATTTTCTTTTATGATGATTTCGTTAATTCCACTACTAACATAGTTTGGTGAAGTTCTAATTCCGTTTGTGCCATTTGGAGCATTTGTATATGTACTAATTCTTTCCCAATAATATATATCTGAATTATTAGCGTTATATCCTTTCATTACGTAGTTTCCTCCAAGATATACTTCTTCAGGACTAACCATATCATTAACTACAATAGACATTGAGGTTGGAGTTCCTGCATTATAATAGGTTTGTGCAGTTGTTCTTTTCCAGTTAATAGCGCTTGCATTATAGTCATCACTTCTAACAAGCATTTCTCTATAATATCTTCCTCCCTCAGGTGCTTCTGAAAAGTAATTTACATAAGAATAAATTTTGTTTGGATTTTGTATTCCGAATGCTAATCTAATACGATTTATAGATGTTGAAGATGTATCAAATGTCTTAATGGTATCAATCATTAAGATGATACTATTATTTTGGTTAAAATCGTCTGAAGATACCATAACATTTGCTTTGCTATCAGTATAATAAACAGCTAAAACACCATTTTTGTTTGAGATTATATCTCCAACTGTTGAATTTCCAATTGCGCTAACCATTGTCCAATCGCTAGCTGCGTCATTAAGTTGCATTAAACCATCGTTAGTTGCAACATATACTTTGTTTGAAGATCTATTAACTGCTATTTTATTTACAAAAGCTTTTCCATCTCCATAGTTATGTTGAGATGTTGGTTTTGTAAAATCAAGTAGTTCGAATTTGATGTTTTCAGTAGCCCAAGAATATTTAGCATCGTCTGAAGTCAAATTCTCTGCCCAGTTTTTATTGGTTGAGTTTAGTGTGGTTGATTTATAAACCCCATTACCTAACATACCAATTGTATTGTTTTTTATACCAAAACCATTGTTTAAGTAATCACCTTCACCTGTGCCTACGTATAAAACACCGTTATTGTCTTGTGCAATAGCTGTAATAGCAAGGTTTTGTTGTCCGTCTACTAGTGTTATTTCTTGCCAGTTCTTTCCATTATTTACGCTAATGAATAAACCTCCTGCAACACCACCAGAATACATAATGTCATTATTGAAACGGTCAAAGATAATTGTTCTTGAACGACCACTGACATTATTAGGTCCAAGGGATATCCATCCCTCCTCTGTTTGTGCATTAACTGAATTTAATCCAATACAAGAAAGGAATAAAATCACTAATCCAAATAGTAACTTTCTGTTTTTCATAAATATATTATTTTATTGCTTATAAATTATTTTTAATTTTAATGAGCAAAAGTACGAATAATAATAATACTAAACTAATTTTTTAGTCTTTTGTTTGAAAAGAGCTGCAAAATAAATAGTTCGTTTAAAAGCAATCATTATTTGATTTGAAAGTGAAACTTTTTTTCTATTTTGTTTTTTATCAAATAGATAATAATATAATAGACTGTGATAGATAGTATTGATAGGAGAGCTGTTAATGCTTCGTTGTTTGGGAATATGTATTTGTTAGAAAGTATGGCAGTGATTATTAGAGTTAGAAAAGGGAAGAAAAAACCAATCAAAACAGCTTTTGTTCCCATTTTTTGTTCCAAACAAACCACTACCTCTTGACCAACCTTATAGTCTGATGGATTAGATACATTTACGTCAATACATTTCTCTTTTGTATCATTCATGCTACAAGCTCCTTTTGCATGGCAAGATGCGCACATTGAGGCAGAAATTATTCTAACAACAACCTTACTATCTATTATTTCACAAATTGTTCCACTATGTTCAATTAATTCACTCATTCTTTTATTGTTGTTTTATATAATAACCACATCTTTGTTTTCAATCCAAGCCTCTTTCCCATCTTCTGTCTTAACTTTAATCCAGTCGTTATTCTTGTCAATTATCTTAATCTTTTGCCCTTTATATATTCTGATTTTATCGGTCGAGTTAATGTCAGGAGAATCCTTGCCGTAGGTTTGGCTGTCGAAAACAATAGCATAGCTTTTAGAATGCATTGTATTTTCTTTGCTAAAGCCTGCAAAAACTGATGTTATTAATAACAAAAGAGATAATATGAAGCAATAGAAAAGAACGATTTTCTTATTAAACGAAAAATAGTAAAAAACAAATATAACACTTGAAACAATCAATAGAATTATTGACATAATGGTCCAAGTGGAAGGAATGAAAATATTAGATATTGCTTTCCACCACTTAATTAAGAAGAAGTCAGGAATAATATAAACATCTCCTTTTAACCTTGATTTGGCTACTCTCAAGTTTATGTTTAAGTTTTCATCATTAGGCTTTAATTTCAATCCTCTTTCATAATAAAGAATTGAGTTAGTGTAGTCATTTAAACGGAAATAAGTATTGCCAATATTATAATATAGATCAGAAGAAACCTTATCCTTGCTCTCGATCATCAAGTAGGTTTTTAGGGCTTGTTCGTAGTTTTTATTATTAAAGAATGCATTCCCCTTTTCAAATAAATCAACGTTAGCTTTAGCAAATGAAGCTAAGCTAATAAAAAGCAAAATAATTATTAATGTTAACTTTTTCATCTTATTATTTAATTTGAGATTCAATATCTGATAATGAATTTATTGCTTGTTCATAAAGCTTATCCATTTTAGAGAGTTCTTCCCCTGAAGAAAATCTAACATATTCACAGTTATTAAGAAGAGAAATAAGATTGTTAATTGTTTCTTCTTTAATGTTTCTTTTAGATAAAACTTCTTTAATATTGTCAAAACTTAAGTCCATTCTAACAATCTTAAACCTATCGGAGAGATAATTCCACGTTGCTTGTGCTACTTCTGTGTAGAAATTATCTTTTTCTTCATTTGCTAAATATAATTTTGCCTTCTTAAGTCTTTGGAGAGCAATCTTTGTTGCTTTTTTATATTTAACATAGGTTATGTCTTTATTCTTCCTATTTGTTGTATTCTTATAAATAATGTAAGCAATAGTCAGAATAGGTATTAGAATAAAGAGAATTAATAGAAAAGGTTTGTAATAATTCAAGTTGTTCGGAGAAAGGAATCTAATTTTCTTTGTTGATATATGTTCTATGTCTCGTTTTAGATACTTTTCTCTTTCAGTGATTTGTTCTGCCAATCCAGTCATTTCATCTTTTCCTTTAGCTATCTTTAAAGCAAATTCTTCAGTTAAAATGGTCTTGTATTGTTTTGTCTTTATATCAAAGTAGGTAAATTCAACCTTAGGGATTTTGAATTCTCCTTGAACTCTTGGAATAAGTATATATTCAAATGTTCTGCTGCCACTTAAACCTGATTGTGTCTTATTTATTCTATCATCAATTGTTGGGTCGTAGGATTCAAAATCATCAGGTATTTTTAAATCAATTTTATCAATCAGGCTTAAATTGCCATTTCCAGTAATTGTATATCGTAATGTGATAGCTTCATTTGTTTTACAGCTTAGTGGTTCTGCCGATGCAGTAATATTGAAGCTTCCAACACCTCCTGAAAAACTAGAATTTGTTTTAGGAAGATCATTTACATTGATTGATATGGAGTTTGACTTTATGCTTTTCTTTACCTTATCGTATCCAATCTGCCCCATGTTCTGGAAAAAAGGGTCGTTGAAGAATGAGTCAAAGAAAGGATCTCCTGTTGAAACTCTTCTTTGTGTTCGAGATGCAATATGAGCAACTACATCAATATCTAAAGGAGGAATTATTAGTTTTCCTGATTGTTGAGGGTAAGCAATAACTTTTCTTAGTGTTGCAACCTGATAGTTTCTTCCTTCAACACTTTCATTTGTTATTGTAGGGTCATTCGACATATCTATTTCCTCTATCCAAAAGCCTTTGTTTATCGGCATTTGGTTAATTTGGTATTCAGAAATAGGGACTAAGGTATAGAGTTTATAGGTAATGATAACTTCCTCTCCAATAAAAGCTTGAGATTTATTTGCAAATGCTTTAATAAATAACGCTTTATTATCTAAAACTGTTATGGGCTTTTGAGTTTGCTGTGCTTGTGTTTGCCTGTTTTGAGGCTGTGACCTTTGTGCTTGGGTTGGATTCTTTTGTACCTTTATTTTAAGAGCGTTTGAAGTGTAGGTGTTTCCTTTTGCATTAATTTTAGCTCCTCCAATATTAAATGTTCCTTCCTTATTGCCTTGTAAAACATAGGTTAGAGTTGTCGAGGAATTACTAGTCACTTTTCCATTAATAACAGAATTTGATATGCTTCTTGAAGTTATAGGACCTGCCAAAACATCAAATCCATTAATAGAAGGAGGGGTAAATGCAGAAACGTCATCAGAGTTTATTTGAAACCTAATTTCAAAATGTTCTCCAACTCCAATGACTGATGGGCCAGAGGCATTAAAGCTAATATTCTGAGCATTTAGATTTAGTCCAACCAAACCAAATAGTGATAAAATAAATATTATTAATCTTTTCATAATTATACCTACCAATCTTTATCGTTTCTAATTTGTTGAGTGTTTTTATCTTTTTCTTTTTTCAAACGTTCAAGTGTATTCTTTTCGTTATTCTTTAATGCTTCCAACATCCTTTCCTTATCTTGATTTTCTTTTTTCTTGTAGTTTTGAGGATTGCTCTCTTGCTGCTCTTTTTTATCTTGGTCTTTTTTATTCTCTTGTTTTTGTTTGTCCTGATCCTTGTTTTCCTTGTTATCTTTATCTTGCTTTTCTTTGTTCTGATTTTGATTTTTATTTTTATTTTGTTCAAGAAGTCTCATTGCTAATGAAAGATTGTATTTTGCAGAAGAATCTTTCGAGTTTATCTTTAATGTTCCTTTATAGTCTTCGATAGCCTTTTTTAATCCTTTATCATATTTCTCAGTCTTTTCAATTGAATCTAGTAAGGCTAGCTTAAAGTTAGCATTTCCTCTATTATATAAGATATCAGCAATAAAACTAGAGTCTTTATCAAGTAAGTCCTGAGTTAATGCTTTTTCATAATATATTAGAGCCTTATTTAATTGATCTTCCTTATCTTTTTTATAATTAGAGTTGGCAAGATTAAACTGAGCCTTATGATAAGTGCTATCAATATTAAGAGCTTTTAAATAATTATCTTCAGCCTTGCTATAATCTTTTTGCTCGAAATTCTTATTGCCTTGTCTTAAATAGTTTTTTTCTTTATCGCAAGAAGTGAAGACAAATAGAATCAATATCAAATAAAATAACCTTTTCATATCTTTATTCCTTTCCAAAGAAAAACTTCCTGTTAATATATTTATTTTTTTTCTCAAAAATCAAGAACTCAATAATTAGAATAATTAGTGCAATGAAAGCAAAAATATAAAACCTACTTTCATAATCTTTATATGCAATAGCTTCATATTCATTTTTCTCCATTTTGTTTATTCTTGCAAGAATATTATCTAAGCCAACAGATGCATTATTAGCTCTAAGATAAACCCCGCTTCCAATTGAAGCAATGTTTTTAAGAATATCTTCATTTAGCTTTGTTATTACATAAGATCCATTAGCGTCTTTTTTATATTCAATCTTTCCATGACCTTTATTAGCAACGGGTATTAATGCCCCTTCAGGCATCCCAAAACCAATAGTATTAATAATAACTCCTTCTTTAGCTATCTTTTTTGCAACAACGATAGCTTCTTCTTCATTATCCTCGCCATCTGAAATTAATATAATGCTTCTCGATTTATTAGTATTTTCCTCTCCAAAGCTTTCATTAGCTTTCCTTAACGCCTCACCAATAGCAGTCCCTTGATTAGAAATCATAGAAGGATCGATAAGGTCAATAAATGTCTTGGCAGTTCCATAATCATTTGTTATTGGTAGCTGAACATATGCAGTTCCTGCAAACACAACAATTCCTATTCTATCATCTCTTAGTTGGTCAATTAAATGATTTAAAGATTGTTTTGCTCTTGAAATTCTATTTGGTTTAATATCTTCTGCTAGCATACTATTAGATATATCCAAACAAACCATTAGATCTGCTCCTTTTCTTTCAGTTTTCTCAACAGATGTTCCAATTTGAGGGTTGGCTATTGCAATAATAATAAAGAAATATGCAATATTAAGGAGTATAAACTTTGTCCATTGCTTACCATAAGAAAGATCAGGAACAATAATATTTATTAATTCCTTATCAATAAAACCTCTTAACTTTGCTTTTTTCTTCTTTAAATAAAAGTAATGTATGATAAGGAAGAAAGGGATAAGTATTAGAAGGTATAATATTTCGATGTGTTCAATTCTAATCATATTATGGATTTGTTCTTAAAATGGTTTTTCTTAATAACGCTTCAATAATCAATAAGATTAATGCCGCAACTAGGAACCAAAAAGCTACATCTTTCTTGATTTCATAATAGGATACATCAATAATAGATTTCTCCATACTATCTATTTCTTTAAAAATAGTTTGAAGAGAGTTCTCGTCCGTAGAGCGGAAGTATTTACCACCTGTGCCTTGTGCAATTTCTTTCAAAAGAGGTTCGTCAATCTTAACTTCAACATTTTGATACTGTGTGCCAAAAGGAGTTTGAAAAGGGTAAGGTGCCATCCCTATTTTTCCAACACCAATTGTGTAAACCCTAATCTTATAATCTTTTGCTATCTCAGAAGCTGTCAAAGGATCAATTGCCCCCATATTATTAACTCCATCGGTAAGAAGAATTATTGTCTTACTCTTTGTCTTTGTATCCTTAATTCTGTTTATTGCAGTAGCTAATCCATCTCCAATTGCAGTTCCGTCCTGAATCATTCCACATTCAACCTTGGATGTTAATTCCATCAGCATTGAATGGTCAGTTGTTAGAGGGCATTGCGTAAAAGACTCCCCGGCAAAAACTACTAACCCAATATTGTCACTAGCTCGTTCTTGCATAAAGTTTCTAGCAACATCTTTAGCAGCCTCCAACCTATTTGGCTTAAAGTCCTGTGCTAACATTGAACCAGAAATATCTAATGCTATAACAATATCCACTCCCTCAACATTTTTTTCATCTCTGCTTAAATGGGATTGAGGCCTTGCAATAGCAATTATTAATAAAGCAAGTGCGGCATATCTAATATAATTAGGGAAATTCCTCAAACGCAGCTTCCATGACTTAGGTATATTCTCGAAAGGAGAGATTTGAGAATACCTTATTATTGTATATGCTGTCTCTTTGAGAAAGTATTGATAAACAGCAAGCAAAGGAATTAAAATTAGTAATAATAGGAAATAAGGATATTCAAAGTTGTTAAACATTTTCATCCTCCTTTCTTTCACTATGTTCCATTATTTCAACAAGTTTGGTTTGGCTAATAAACTCAAAGGAGTCTTTCATACACTTATCGCTAATAAAAGAATCGGGTATGTGTTTTGCAAACTTAACCAAGTCGGCGTATTTTAGAATATATTCAAGTAGAGCAAAGGAGTCTTTATTGATTATAGCCTTCTCATCAATTTCTCTAAAAATATCATCAGTTGTCATTTCAATTGCTGAAACTGAAAACCTATCATCTAAATACACTCTCAAAATATCAGAAATCTCAGAAAAATATTCCTTAATTCTACCATTCTCATAAAGCCTTTTTCGCCTTAACTCCTCTAATGAGTTTATTGCAATAATATGTGCAGGTAGCTTTGGTTTAGGCTTAATAAGTATTTCTTTTATGTTTACTGTCCTATATTTCTTCCAAAGTTTAATTCCAAAATACAATCCAAGAATTAAACCTATTCCAATAAGCACCCAAATTATAATGGGCATTATTTCACTTATGGAGAATGGCTCTTTCTTGTTTTCTTTAATATCTTTTATCTCAACCTTAGTTGTATCAATTGGGAAAGGAATAACTTCAAATCCAAACGATCTCCCATTGGTATTAAGTATTTGATGCTCCCCAACCACAAAAGAAGTTAACCTATACGAGAAGTCTATATATTTTTTTCCGTTTTCTTCAACTGTATCAACACTTAGGCTAATAATCTCCAAGCTATCTTCAATTTGATTCGGATAATAAATAACTTGGTCTGCAAATTTATCAATTGGGAGTCTAAATGAATAAGTAAATTGATCCCCAATATGAATTTTATTATTGCTTATGCTTGGAATTATTGGTTGAGCAAAAACAATTATATTTAGAACTAAAAAACCAATTATTAGATACGCTCTTTTCATTTCCTGCCTCCTTTTTCAAATAGGCTAATCAAAGCTTTAATGTAATCTTCACCAGTATAGACCATAATGTTATCAATACCTAGACGGTTAAACTTCTGCTTTAATTCTTCATCTTGTTTTTTTCTAAACTCTTTAAATGTCTTTAATAAATTCTTATCCGAAGAGTCAATCCAAATATCCTTACCTATTTCATTATCGTGAATACGCATTAAGCCAATATTAGGAATCTCATCTTCGCTTTCATCTCTTATAATTATAGTAGAGAAGTCATGTTTACGAGATGTTATTTGAAGAGATTCGTCAAATTTGCCAAAACCATCTGTAATCAAAAAACAAGTTGAGCGTTTCTTTATCACATTGTTCATAAACTTAAATGCAGTATCAAAAGATGTTTTTGTGTCCGATTGTTTGTAAGTAATAAGTTCACGAATTATCCTTAGAATATGAGCCGAACCTTTTTTGGGTGGTATATACTTTTCAACAGTATCGCTAAAGAAAATAACTCCAACCTTATCGTTGTTTTGAATTGCTGAAAAGCTAAGAACTGCAGCAATCTCAGTTATAACTTCCGATTTTAAACTCCCATTTGTTCCAAAGAAAGTACTACCACTAACGTCAATTAAAAGAACAACCGTTAGCTCTCTTTCTTCTTCAAAAATCTTAACATAAGGATGATTGAACCTTGCAGTAACGTTCCAATCTATGCTTCTAATTTCATCACCATAATTATATTCCCTAACTTCACTAAAGGCCATTCCTCTTCCCTTAAAAGCACTGTGATATTGACCCGAGAATATATTCCTCGACAGCCTTTTAGTCTTTATTTCAATCTTCCTAACCTTTTTTAATAAGTCTTCATTCATTTTTTAAGGAACATCAACTTTATTGATAATTTCGTTAATAATTTCTTCTGTTGTAATGTTGTCTGCCTCTGCTTCATAGGTTAATCCTATTCTGTGACGCATAACATCCAAACAAATAGCCCTAACATCTTCAGGAATTACATATCCTCTACGCTTAATGAAAGCATAAGCCCTTGAAGCTAAAGCTAAATTGATTGTAGCACGTGGAGATGCCCCATAACTAATGTATGGCTTTAAGTTTCCAACTCTATTATCTTCTGGGAAACGAGTCGCAAACACAATATCTGTTATATAATTTTCTATTTTCTCATCAATATAAACCTCTTTCACAACCTCACGAGCATGAAGGATTTGACTTGTTCTAATAATTGGCTCTATCCTAGGAAGTGTAGCTCCGATTTGTTGGCGAAGGATAAGTTTTTCTTCCTCTTTCTTAGGGTATGTAATAACAACCTTCATCATAAAACGGTCCATTTGAGCCTCTGGAAGTGTGTAAGTTCCTTCTTGTTCAATTGGGTTTTGAGTTGCAAGCACTAAAAATGGCTCATCCAATTTATAGGTCTTATCTCCAATCGTAACTTGTCTTTCTTGCATAGCCTCCAAAAGAGCCGACTGAACTTTTGCTGGAGCACGGTTTATCTCATCTGCCAAAACGAAATTAGAAAATATAGGTCCCTTCTTAACAGCAAATGATTCGTCCTTTGGGCTATAAATCATAGTCCCAATTAAGTCCGCAGGCAAAAGGTCTGGGGTGAATTGGATACGGCTAAACTTAGCATCAATAGCTTTAGACAAGGAGTTTATAGCCATAGTTTTTGCAAGTCCAGGAACACCCTCCAAAAGAATATGACCATTAGCTAGTAGACCAATAATCAAACGCTCAATCATTCCTTTTTGACCAACAATAGATTTGTTCATTTCATTATTAATTGCATCAACAAAAGCACTTTCTCGCTGAATCTTTTCATTTAATTCAATGATATCAATCATAATTTCTTAGAGTTAATAGTTAATTATTTTTAATTGAAATACTTAGGTATTAATTCTTATGTACATTTTTAATTAAAAAACCATATTTCAACTTTATATAACGAGAAAGAAATAAGAATATTATTTTTTCTAAAACTAAATATAAAGCTTTATAGAAATTATTCTTTGATTCACTGCCCTGAAACGCAACTTTAATAAATTCTTTCGCCACTTCAGTAACCCATATTCAAGACTTCATAATCAACATATACATTATTATATAAAGAAAGGTTTTTTCGTATACTACTTCAGTATTTTCCTAATCCAAAATAATTATTTTTAATTACCTTTGCACAAAATTTTTTAGATGAAAGATGTTTCAAAAGGTCATATAGCAATACTTGTTGTTAATATAATATTCGGATTAAATATTCCAATTGCAAAAGAAGTTCTTTCCAATGGAGCCATTGCACCACTTGCATTAACTTATTTCAGAGTAGTAGGAGCAGCCTTAGTTTTTTGGTTTGCTTCAATGTTTGTTAAGTCCGAAAAGCTTACAAAAAAGGATTTCTTTATATTATTTTTAGGTTCCATTTTTGCAATTTCCCTTAACCAAACTTCATTTATAGTTGGCTTGCAAACAACTACTCCAATTGATGCTTCCCTAATAATCACCTTAACTCCAATTATAACAATGCTTATTTCGGCAGCATACCTTAAAGAGCCAATTACTACAAAAAAGCTTATAGGAGTTCTAGTGGGATTAAGTGGAGCGTTAATTTTAATAGTTAACAGCGAGGCCTTTAAGGTCGGAGGTTCAGGTTCTTGGACAGGAAATATGCTTTGCCTTTTGAGTAGCACATCTTATGCTGCTTATTTGGTATTTTTTCGCGACTTTATCAAAACCAAACACCCAATAACAATTATGAAATGGATGTTTCTATTTAGTATGGTAATTTTAGCCCCAATAACACTTCCTACAGCTTTAGAAACTGATGTATCAAGAATAACACCAATAATATATAGCCAAATCTTCTATGTAGTAGTAATGTCTACGTTCCTAACCTACCTCCTAATACCAATTGGACAAAAGAACTTAAGACCAACAACTCTAACAATGTATAACTATCTTCAACCAATAATTGCAGCAGTAGTAGCTATTGTAATGGTGCAAGATAAATTTGGATTGGATAAGATACTTTCAGCTGTTTTGGTCTTTTTAGGGGTTTATATTGTAACAAAATCTAAATCACGTCAGCAATTGGACGAAGAAAAACTCAGGAAGCAAAATAATAACTTAGAAAAAACTAAATAATTTAATCCATAATTTGTTTTAAGAATAGAGTGTAATTTATTTTTTTAGAATAAGTTAGCAGCAAAATAAGGCATATTGAAAATAACAGATAATTAGAAAATATGCTAAAATAAACCAATAAAAGTTTGTTAGTTATAAAAAAGGTTGTACTTTTGCACTCCCAATCAGGACACACTCTAAAGAATGATAGAGGCGGAAAGGATGAGTAAGAAGAGTACTGTAAGGGGATAAGTTCATTGAAACAAAGGAAACCAAAGGTAGCGAAAGTTTAGAAAAGAAGAATCTCTTTGTATTAATACATTGAGTAATTTAGAAAA
>JAQVXZ010000032.1 GCA_028708845.1 Bacteroidales bacterium | reverse complement strand
ATTTAAACCTTCGTTTTGAGAGTAAGATTTGTTTAATAGCAGTATAAAAGATGCCATTAAAAACATAAAACAAACAAAAAACTTATTTCTCATACCAAATTCTTAATTATCCTCTACCTTTTCAAATATCAGAATTTAATTATTATAGTCCTTTAATTTTCTTTAAGTTATTTAAAGCTCAAAGGTAGGGATTAATTTTCCGTCATGCGGGATTTGTACTCCCGCACTTTATTATTATTAGGATTTGTAATCCGATACTTATTCATTTTTAATCTTTTATCACTTCAACTTTTAATATTCCTTTTCCGCCTGAATAATCAATCGCAGAACTATATTTATATTCTTCTGGCAAATTTACAAATTCTTCTTTAACTGGGTTATTATGAATGTAATTTAATTTCTGTTGAAGATAGTCATATAAGAATATTTCTTGGCAATCAACCCCTTCTTGCCAAAATTTATATTCTTTTACTTTCCTGTCATTTCTCGCCGCATACTCAAATCTATTTAGCATCCAATCTTTCCTGCTTTCTTGGATATTATCATTTATCAATGCAATTATCTTCTTGCTCGTAAACTTCTTAAAGTCTCTTATTATATCAGAAATATTATATCCTTCTTTAGCTCCAACAATAGCATGCAAATGATTTGTCATTAAAACCCAAGCATAAATAATTAGCCCTTTCTCCTTTTGGCAATATGATAATGATTCAATAATCACATGTTTATACGCAGGACGAGTAAAAACATCAACCCAATCAATAACTGTTGATGTTATAAAATACATTTCCTTTGTAACTCTGTTTTGTATTTGCATAGCTTTAATATTGTATATCTTACGGATTGCAAATCCTTATAATAATATTGTGCGGGATTGCAAATCCCACACGACAAAGGCAATCCAGTAAGTCTTGGCAAGCTTGGAACTCTAACCCCAGTGTTCAGTGCAAAAGCAGTTGATACTTTAGAGGAAGCTACCGAAAAGACTATTACTAGAAAGTATCTACGCTACACACCTTCAATGGAACTAAGAGATGGTGTAAAGAACATTTCAGTAGAACTTGACAAGACCGACCAAATTAAAGGTTTGCAATCAAGCACCTCTACTCCAGTAGCACCAACAAACCCATAAGCAGTTTAATGCTTAAAAATAGAAAAGGACGCAATCGTTTGACTGCGTCCTTTTATTTAAATTCAATAAGGCATAGAAAATTACTTTTTCCTTTTTGAATTTCTTTTTTTTCGTATAATATCAAAAACTATAGCAACAATTATACCTGATAAAGCTGCATAAATAAAATCCTTTATTGGCATATATTATAAGATTTGAGAAATTTCTTGTGTATCATCAACAGAACATGAACACATGGCTGTTACTATAAAAGCAACAATTAGAAAAAATATTTTTTTCATATCTTTAATTTTTTAATTTAACAAAATATTTACTTTTAAAAATGCATTTTTGCAAAAGTAGTACTTTATTCTAAATCTACAAAATTTTATGCGATTTTCCCTTCCTCGCTCTCCACAATACTTCAATTGGATGAAGAACATTTCTATCGGTTGAGTGTTTGATATGTTCCCTGCAACTTGTTCCTGGAGCTGAAATGATTGTTTCATTATTTGCTTTTAGAATTGCTGGAAATAGAATTTGATTTCCAATGTTTATTGACATATCATAATGCTTTGCTTCATATCCAAAACTTCCAGCCATTCCACAGCAACCACTTGGAATAACCTCAACTTTATAGTTCTTAGGTAGAGATAGTACCTTTTCCATATTTTCAGTCCCTATTAATGCCTTTTGCTGACAGTGTCCATGAAGAAGAATGTTGCGAGGTTGAGTTGTGAAATCTTCCGAAGTGATGTTTCCACTGTCTATCTCATGAGCTAAAACTCATCAAAAAGGAATGTATTTTTTATCACTTGATTTGTTTCTTCAGTTTTTAACTTAGGCTTAATCAAGCTTGGGTATTCATCTCTAAAACTTAAAACCGTTGATGGCTCAATTCCAACTAATGGAGTTTCATCTGTTATTATTCCACTTAATCTCTTAATATTTTTGTTTGCCAATCTCTTAGCTCTTTTAACCATTCCCTTAGAAATAGAAATTCTTCCACTTTCTCTAATTGGAGCAATTTCTATTTCATAACCCAATGACCTTAGGAGTTTGATTGCTGCAAAACCTATATGTGAGTCTTGATAGTTGGTAAATTCATCAGCAAAGAAATAAACCTTTTTATTAGTTTTTGGAGAGTAGGAAGTTGAAAGTTCTTCTTCTCTTTTAATCAATTGCCTTAATGTTCTTTCCGTCGTGCGGGATTTGCAATCCCGCACTATATTATTATTAGGATTTGTAATCCGATACTTATTCATACATATCATTTTATCTCTTCAACCTTTAATATTCCTTTCCCTGATGCATAATCAATTGCAGAACTATATTTATATTCTTCTGGCAAATTTACAAATTCTTCTTTAACAGGGTTATTATGAATGTAATTTAATTTTTGTTGAAGATAGTCGTATAAGAATATTTCTTGGCAATCAATCCCTTCTTGCCAAAGCTTATAATCCTTTACCTTCCTATCGTTTCTTGCTGCATACTCAAATCTATTTAGCATCCAATCCCTTCTACTTTCTTGAATATTATCTTTTATCATTGAAATTATCTTCTTGCTTGTAAACTTCTTAAAGTCTCTAATAGTATCTGAAATATTAAATCCTTCTTCTACTCCTTCCGTCGTGCGGGATTTGCAATCCCTCCGTCGTGCGGGATTTGTACTCCCGCACTTTATTATTATTAGGATTTGTAATCCGATACTTATTCATACATATCATTTTATCACTTCAACTTTTAATATTCCTTTTCCGCCTGAATAATCAATCGCAGAACTATATTTATATTCTTCTGGCAAATTTACAAATTCTTCTTTAACTGGGTTATTATGAATGTAATTTAATTTCTGTTGAAGATAGTCATATAAGAATATTTCTTGGCAATCAACCCCTTCTTGCCAAAATTTATATTCTTTTACTTTCCTGTCATTTCTCGCCGCATACTCAAATCTATTTAGCATCCAATCCCTTCTACTTTCTTGGATATTATCATTTATCATTGAAATTATCTTCTTGCTTGTAAACTTCTTAAAGTCTCTAATAGTATCTGAAATATTAAATCCTTCTTCTACTCCTACAATAACATGCAAATGATTTGTCATTAAAACCCACGCATAAATTATTAATCCTTTCTCTTTTTGGCAATATTCTAAGGATTCTATAATAACATGCTTATATACAGGACGTGTAAAAACATCTACCCAGTCAACAACTGTTGATGTTATAAAATACATTTCCTTTGTAACTCTGTTTTGTATTTGCATAGCTTTAATATTGTATATCTTACGGATTGCAAATCCTTATAATAATATTGTGCGGGAGTACAAATCCCGCACGACGGACATAAATTTGAAAAGAAGGGGTCTTTATGAAACGCTGTTTTAAAAAAATGAAACGCTGTTTCAAGAAATTAAAACAGCGTTTCAGTAAATTGTTATAGCGTTTTAATTTTGGGGGTCTTGATATTAATTTGGTGAATCTTCGTTTCATTATGCAAATGATGTGCATCTTTCATAGCAAATGATGTACATCTTTCGGGGTGAATGATGCACATCATTTGATTTAATGGAATTTTTTGGTGAATTTTTTGTGAGTTATTCGGGAATGGGGACTTAGTGAATCTCTATGGCAAATATACAAATAATTATTAAATAAGCAATGGTTTAAAGGTTGAATTGTTTGATATAAGTCTTTGTTTTAGAAATGTAGGATAGAATAGGGTAGGGAGTCGATAAAGGATACTAAATGTTTGAGGGCGAAGAGCTGGTAGTGGAGGAGGGTTTCTGTGATGGTTCCTATTATGATTATATCTCCAAAGATAAGGAAGAGGATTATTGTTATGAGTATTAGAGTGAGGAATGGGACTACTATTATATTGGCTATTAGGAAATAGGTTGGGAAGGTTTTAAAGCGGAATAGGATTATTGGTAGGACGAAGACTTGTGCCGATAGGGTCATTCCTGCTGTTGATGTTAGTTTGTTTAAGAGGTAATTATGTCTTGCTTTATAAAAAAGGGTTTCTCTTAATTTTGCAAACATTATAATGCCTAAAACTGCTAGGAAAGAGAATTGAAAACTTAGATTGAAAAGAATTAGAGGGTTTATGATGATAAAGAAAAATGCTGTTACGGCTAAGGAGTTGAGACTGTCGTAGGCTGAACGGCCTGTGTATTTACTAAGAATGAGTACTGCCATCATCGTTACTACTCTTAGGGATGATGGTGTTAGCCCAACAAGAAAGCAAAGCAAGAGTCCTATTATTAATAATATTATTTTTCTAAATAATATGAGCTTAAATTTCCCTAAGAATATTAGTTTTAATAAGACATCGAATGCAAGGAGTACTATTCCTATATGAAGACCTGAAACACATAGTATGTGAGCTAATCCACTTGAGGTGAATTGCCTTCTTGTTGTTTCTTCTATTAGGGTTTTGTCGCTCAGGGACATTCCTATTGCTATTGCGGCTTCATCTTTGGGGAGCTTGGAATTGATTAGCTTTTGTTTGAGGTTGTGGTTGATTTCTTTTGATTTAGCAATTATTGGGTTGCCTTTGTTTTGAGATAGCTTTTTCCAAGAGCCTTGCTTAACGAATATATTATCGTATATCCTCTGCCTCTTCATCATTCTTTTGTAGTCGAAGGATGAATTCTTTTCCCAGTTTTTGATTGGTGTTATTCTTGAATTGGTGGTAATCTCATCGCCATATTTTAGGTTATAGGCGGAGTCTTGTTTGGAGAAATATACTATTATATCTCCTGTTGTCTTATTCCAATGATTGTCTCTAAGGTAATGTGTTACTCTTGCCTTATATCTTATTGTGGCTTTTCTTGGGCTTGCCTCTTCCTTTATTACTATCTTATAGTATTGCTGTTCTGCTAAGTGTTTTGAATAATGGTTGCGGATTATAAAGGTTGGGACAAACTGCTCAACAAGAATTATTAGTATGCAAAGAGGTATTAGTATGAATAAGACTGGTCTATTTTTCATAAGGCTTTTAGTCCTCTTGACTACCTATAATCATAAAGCCTATCTCTATCCTACTCTTTCCTTCCCATCCTAATAATGGACTACTATTGCCATATCCTGCTGCTACCACATTTTGAAAACTTATGCCTGCATCAATTAACTTATCCTTAATTAGTGTTGCTTGATGCCAAGAGAGTTCTTCCTCTGTCATTGTTTTATATCCCTTTTGGGTATGAACCGATATTGTGATAACGTATTTTGAATCCTCTAAGCTCTTTGCCAAATAATTCAAATAATTTGATGCTGCTATGTTTAGTTTATCTGGACTTTCATCAGGGAAAATTGATTCAATTGTTAGAATCATCCTTTTAGAATATAGGTCGTCAATTAAGTCTTGCCTAATAATTAAATCTTTGTCTGGACTATAGTATTTGGATATATAGCCTTTGTTTATGCTTATTATATTTATTGGTCTGGTTTGTTTTGGAAAGGCGAAATAGCCTGTTTTTTCATTGGTTTGGCTAACAAATAATCTTTCTCCTGTTCTCTCATCTTCAATATAGACTAAGGCTCCCATTGGTTTTGAGTTTTGATTTAGGACATAACCTCTATGGAAATTCTTCTTAGCATTCTTTAAATCAATAGTATTTACTTTTAGAGGGATAGACCAATCGTTCCAAGAGTTTTTATCTGCTCTAAAACTTATATATAGGTCAAGCTCTTGGTGGTTCATCCCATTTTCGGAGTAGAAATACAAAACATCTCCTTCATTATTAATAATAGGACTTATTTCGTTGTATATGGAGTTTATGGGCTTTGGAAGGATAAATGGACTTTGCCATATACCGTCTTTCTTTAATGAAATATAGATATCATTTTTGCCATAACCTCTTGGTGCTGTCTCTACAATTAATTTAATATTGCTATCCTGACTAAATGATATGTTTTTGTTATGAGGCGGTAGCGGTGGATTTTGAAATATCGTTTGTTGGAATTGCTTAACCCTAAAATCATCTTCGACTGGCTCTAAAGCCTTATTTATGTTTGATATTTTCTTTTGGTCAATAAATGGTTTAATGTATTTCTTTATTAAGTCAATAGACTTATCATTCTTAATGCTTGTGAAGTATTGCCTATTGGAATTATAGGTTTTATTATCTATGCTTGGAAGTTTAAGAAGTGCTTCAATTGTTTTAGCAGCTTGATAGTTGCTTGATAGTTTAGTATTGGATTTAAGCTGTGGAAAATCTTTAAATAGTTTTTCGAAGTCTTTACTTTCTCCACTCTGAGTGTAGGCAAAAGCAAATGTGGTTTGAAAGTCTTCTATATCTATATTGAATAGTAAATTGTTTGAAATAAATGTAAATCCATCATAGGACAAATACCTTAGAGTTTGGACTTGGAGGGTGTCGTAAATATATTTATTATTAGGGTTTTGAGGGTATTTGATTAGAAAACGAATTAGTTCCTCAACAGAAAAGGTTGAAATGTTTTGCTCATATTGGAACTTATGAATGTTTTCCTTTGCATAGTTATAGTATTTTGACTTTGGGTATTTTGCAATAAAGTCTGTATAGGATTCTATTGTGTTTATCTGCTTTGCATTATCGTAATCGCTTTCCTCTTTTTCTAGTTTTATCTTTTTAGCATTAAGCTCTATCCACTGTTTTGCTTTAATTGTTTGAACTGCATTTGGATGGTTTTCAATATATTCTTCGTAAGCCTCAATAGTATTCTTTTGGCTAGCAATTTCAAAAGCCATTTGGTCTATAATCCTAAGTGCTTCCTCAACATAAATGGTTTCATTAGGGTAGGTTTGAATGAATTTGTTAAGAGCATCAATACTTTTTGAATTATAGGCTTCTTTTAATGCATTAGCAACCTCAGTCTGCGAGAAAGAGACTTGAGAAATTAAAAGAAGTAAGAATAGAAATAAACTACTTAACTTCAATCGGAATATTTTCAATCCAAACATCATCTATTAATATATCTACTAAATAACTTTCTTTTGGGAATATATGATTTAAGACAACCACTCCATCCTTATACTCTTGTTCTATTATATTATTTCTGCGTTTATCCCAAACCCTAATTGATTGTATTGTATGGAAGTTTTCCTCACCGTCGTAAACCATTATTTTCGATTTATCTGACCATATATAAATATCACTTAAATCATCATTTTCAAATGCACCTTCTAGAGATTTAAGAATATGAACCCTGAAACGATCTTCGGTTGTTCCTTTTACGGCATTAAAATTAATTTCTGATTTGGTGCAAAGATTATAGAACTTATTATCGTATCTATCCTCTAAAAACAAAGTAACTCCCATTGGCAAAATAGATAAATTGCCTAAGATAAGTTTAAGATATGCCTCTTTACCAATATAGTAACCAATATCGAAACTTGCAGGATAGGAAGGGAAAACATTAACAGCCATCTCTTGACTATCGACTTTAAAGTATATTTCTGGCATTTCATCAGAAGTTCCGAAAAGTTTGTGAGCATCGTATTTATCAAAGCCATATTTTGCATTATCATCCATCCCCATAAGTATATATTCACTTTTCGAGTCTTTGTTTATGGAGAAGGTTAAGTAGTTATGGTTAGACCAATGATAGGATGCTGACTTTGGAATATATTGGTGCTTTCTTTGGAAGGATATTTCTGTATTTTCTCTAAGGCTTTCTACGAAAAAGCCTTGCATTGATGGTAAAACAACTTCCTCTTTACCATCTATAATGATTGGGTTATAAACTCCATTCTCCCTATCTAGAACAAATATTGCATTTCCTTGAATCTTTTGGTCTATATCTTCAAATATCTTCTTTGAACTTAGAGGAGCAGTAAATGGATTGCCCACTAAGTTCCAATTGTCTTTTTCTGTATAGTCTAGTTCATAGTTTACCCTACTGTCACAAAGTATTCCTTCATAAATAACATCTAGTTTGTCATTTGTATAAACAGCATATCCTCTTCCGGGAACTAATCTATAGTTTGGATCAACAATATACTCACTCCAATAATCATTTAATTTGCTTTTTACTCCTGTGTTGTATTCCATAAGCCATGTTTCATTACCGTCCTTACGCATAGAATAGATTAATGCTTTGGAATCATTAACAGGGGAGGATACGTAATTCCATCTCTTTGGAACAAGGTCTTGATGAACCACAAACCAAGAGCCTCTTGAATACATTATGTCTCCAGAAATATAGAACATCTTTCCTGCATCAATTATAACATTTGAACTATCGCCTAAAACTAACATCGAACAAACAACATCATCATCAACCCTTATCTTGTTCTTTGGAGATATGTAAACGAAGTCTTCCATAACAGGAACTCCTTTTGGCTCCCAAATGTTTTCATCTGACCAAAGCCCTGAAGCAATTGAGCGTTTAAGGGTAGGTGAACCAAAATATAGATTGCTAATATTTAATATATTGCCTGAGGTGCTGAACTCTATTTGAAGGAAATTTGATGTTTTAGCTGATGTTATTGGTGTGCAATAAGTGGTATATGGATTGTCTTTATCTTCATTTTTCTTCCCAAAAACAATTCTGTCCTCCATTTCAAATAACAGCTCAATATCCCTATACCATTTATAAGTTATTGTAATATCTTTCCCCTTGAACTCATCAGCTAAATAGTCAAACTTAAATTGATAATCCATCTCAGAAAAGACTGGTATTCGGTAAATGGTCTTGTCAACAACCTGCTTAGTTCTTTCATCCAATAAATTACTATTTAAATCAACAGTCTTAGCAGAAGAACCAACTAAGTTGATCTTAACTGGTTTGTTGAGCTTTTTTGTTGTTAGGTTAAGACTTGCTGTGTGTGAGCCAACCTTTAATGGTGCATAAATGATTTCTACGATTCCAAATCCAGCGGAGTCAATCTTTAATTTACTTATATCGGTTTTGAAAAACTTATCGTCTTCTCCTGATATTGTTATTTTAACATCGTCTCTTAAATAATTCCCACTAATAACTATCCTTTTGGATTGTGGATATGTATAAGGAATTGGAGTGTGATTATATACTAGATTATCTATCTTAGTTACGTTATTTTCTTGGTTTCTTAATCTAACATGTATCTCTGGTTTTTTTCCAAGATATTTATCATAGTCTGAACTAACACTAATGTTTCTAATGTTTATATCTGGATAACGTCCTGCTCCTCTATGTCTTGTTGATCTCCATGAAACCCAAACAGAATCTTTATTCTCACAAGCGTCAGGCAAATTAACTTTAAAAGAACTTGTTTTAGTCTTTCTCGCTGAAACAAATTCAACAACCTTTGCTCTTGTATCTAAAACATCTGTCCATTTTTCTTTATCTAAACTATATTGTAGGCGAAGAGAGTATAATTGTTTTGATCCCTTTGAAGATATTGTGGAATTGAAAAGAATATTTTCTTGTTTTTTTGTACTAAACGAAACAATCAAACGTCCATTATCTTTAAGGCTTCCCTCATAATGGGTTTCAGTATTCACATCAGATGATTGAGAATAGGTGAAAAAGGTTAGAAAACTAAAAAGTAAGTATAGTGTTAGGCTAAGTTTTTTCATCGTAAATATATAATTATCTTCCCACCGATATTATTTTGTAATCATTAATTTTATAAACCACTGTTCTTCTGTTTTGCCAACCATTTTTGTCATCATCCCTATCAAATAAAAATGAATTAATCATATACTTAGATCTATCAACATTTGGTTCGTCTATAAATTTCTTCCCTTTTTGACTCAATGCAGGAACAAAAAACATCATTATATCATACCCCAGTGCTGCATATATTTTATCAGGTTCTTGACGGAAATGATACCTATAATCTTTTACAAAATCTGCAAAATTAGCGTTGGTATAGTCATTGAGATAACTTAATGTGAAATGAAAGTTAAACTTTTGAATCAAAGATAAGTCAATTGAAGGAAAATCCAACCAACCATATTGAGCAATGAAGTTAACCTCTGGTAGGTTTCTTTTATTATTAAGCTGAGAAAGAATTGTATTAGCATAAGCCTCATTCAATTTGTAGTTTCCTTTATCCACAACTGAAATAAATATATTATCCTTGCTTAAATCTATTTTTTCAAATAACCTTCTTGCATATTTATTATAATCAAGACCTAGCCAAGACCAACCTTCCTTTTCAATCCCTTTTTGATACATCTCAACAATATTCTTCTCATTTGGAGTAAAAACCAAAGTTATATTGGGATTTGGGAAGTTATTCTTAATATATCTTAGTATTGTTTCAACATCTGCAATATCTGATGGTTGAATTTTGAAAGTATAAGGGTTGTTCTCAATTACTGAATAATTAGAACTCATTGGGTTAATAATTGGAATCTTGTTAGCATTTGAAAACTCACTTACCAAGGCAAAGGATTGTTGAAAAACCAAAGGAATAATCAAATCCATTGTTTTTAGTTCAGGTTGCGACAAAAGAGTTTTCATTTGATTAATATCATCCTCTCCTACATCATAAACATAGAGAGAGACAGCATAACCCTCCGCTTCCAGTTTTTCTAATGCTATCCTTGCTCCCTCATAAAAAGTAATATATTCAAAGCAACGGTATTTAATCCTTTTCTTTTCTTCAATATTGAATTTCGTGAAATCGAGTTCTTCTATTTTATCATAAGCCAAAGGCAAAAACATTGCAATGTTTATAGTTTTCTTCTTGTAAAGAGTTAGTGTTTTATCTGGAAATATGTCACTCTTAATTTCTTTTGCATAGGTATTTCCTATAAAGCTAAAAGAGATAAAACTTAATAATAGATAACAAAAAAAACGATTCATAGCTAATTAGTTTTTAAAATTATTCCCATTCTATTGTTGCTGGCGGTTTTGATGATATATCATAAACCACTCTATTAACTCCCTTAACTTTGTTAATAATTGCATTTGATATATCTGCCAAGAACTCATAAGGAAGATGCGACCAATCGGCTGTCATTCCATCATTGCTTTCAACTGCTCTTAGAGCTACAACATTTTCATAAGTTCTTTCATCTCCCATAACTCCAACCGATTGGACAGGAAGAAGCATTGCTCCTGCTTGCCAAACCTTATCGTATAAGTTACTATCCTTAAGGCCTTGAATAAATATATTGTCAACCTCTTGTAGTATTCTTACTTTTTCTTCTGTTATATCAGATAATATTCTAATTGCTAAACCAGGACCAGGGAAAGGATGGCGACCTAATAATTCTTCTTTTATCTCCATAGATCTTCCTACTCTTCTAACCTCATCTTTAAATAAGGTTTTTAGAGGTTCAACAATTTTTAATTTCATAAAGTCTGGAAGTCCTCCAACATTATGGTGAGATTTAATTGTTGCAGAAGGTCCTTTAACCGATACTGATTCAATAATGTCTGGATAGATTGTTCCTTGAGCCAACCACTTAACATCTTTTATTTTTGTAGCCTCTGCATCAAAGACATCAATAAAGGTTTTTCCTATTGCCTTACGTTTTTTCTCAGGGTCAGTAAGTCCTTTCAAAGCTGAATAGAATAATTGTTTTGCATCAACTCCAATAACATTTAGTCCTAAACCCTTATATGATTCAAGAACGTTTTCAAATTCGTTCTTTCTCAAAAGTCCATTATCAACAAAAATACAATTTAGGTTTTTCCCTATTGCTCTATGAAGAAGGATTGCTGCAACAGAGCTATCAACTCCACCTGATAGGCCTAAAACTACTTTATCCTCCCCAAGCTCTTGCTTAAGGTTGCGGATTGTGGTTTCTACGAAACTATCTGGTGTCCAATTTTGAGAGCATCCACAAATATCAACAACGAAATTATTTAATAATTTTAATCCATCAAGAGAATGCGTTACCTCTGGATGAAATTGTATTGCGTAAGTTTCTTCCTCATCAATCTTATAACCTGCATTAACAACGTTATCTGTTGAACAAATTACTTTAAAATTAGATGGAAGATCTAAAATTGTATCTCCATGAGACATCCAAACTTGTGAGCCAGCAGATATACCTTTAAGAAGTTTCGAATCCTTATCAACACTATTTAAATTTGCTCTGCCATATTCTCTTATTTCAGAAGGAAGGATTGTTCCTCCAGCAATATGAGCCATATATTGAGCTCCGTAGCAAACACCAAGAAGAGGAATCTTGCCTTTAAAAGAAGATAAATCAGGTTTAGGAGAATTTTCATCTCTACTACTAAAAGGACTACCTGAAAGTATAACTCCCTTTATTTCTGAAGTTATGCTAGGTATCTTATTATAAGGATGTATCTCACAATAAACATTAAGCTCTCTAACCTTACGAGCTATTAGTTGGGTATATTGAGAACCAAAATCAAGAATTAAAATTGTTTGCATATATATACTTTATAGGTAATATTAATCTTCAAAAGTACAAAAAAATCTTATACTACACAAAAAACCTCCCTATCTTTGCAAAAAATAGAAGGACATGCTTTTAGATAAATCTTATTATAGATCGAATTTCAATCTTGCTCTACCAATAATATTATCATCTGTTGGACAATCATTTACACAAATGATAGATGCTATTATGGTTGGACAATTAGGAGCTACTTCTTTGGCTGCAGTTGCTTTTGCTGGATCTGTTTCTATGAACGTTCTTATGTTTGGAATGGGTATTGCAATGGCACTTACTCCTCTTACTGGTCAAGGGTTTGCAAGAGGAGAGCATAGAAAGATATCAATGCTATTTCAAAACTCACTTGCCCTTAATACAATTATAGGATTGATAATGATTTCTGTATTATTCTTACTTCTTCCATTATTGGATCATTTTGGACAACCTAAAGATGTTATTGAGGCTTGTAAGCCTTATTATATAATTATTTCTATTTCTTTTTTACCAAGCCTCATCTTCCTTACTTTCAAACAATTCTTAGAAGGAATAGGAAACACAAAAAATGCAATGATAATAACTATCTCTGCCAATGTTCTAAATATTATTCTAAACTATATTTTGATTTATGGAAAATTTGGCGCTCCTGCACTAGGCATAACTGGAGCTGGGCTTGCAACTCTTATTGCAAAAACAATTATGCCAATAGCATTCTTTATCTTGATTTTTCTTCATAAAAAATATAGGAAGTATTTCCTCTTCTTTACTTGGAAGAGCATGTCATTCCACACTCAAAAAATCATATTAAGACTAGGAATGCCAATATCTGGTCAAATGTTTTTGGAGTTTGCCTCACTCCTATTTATCACAATAATGATGGGATGGGTTGGGAAAACTACTCTTGCAGGTTATCATATTGTAATTACTATTGTGGGTACAACTTTCCTTATGGCATCTGGTCTTGGAAGCGCCACAACGGTTCTTATTAGTCAAGAATATGGCAGAAAGAATATTGGAGAAATTAGAAAACACTTCAAGGCTGGATATCATATAACTTTACTAATAATGTCATTCTTCGCCCTAATATTTATATTATTTGGCAAACCTATTGCAAGCATATTTTCTCCTGACCAAGAAGTTGTTACAATTGCTGCTCAATTCTTTATTGTTGCTGGTTTCTTCCAATTAATTGATGGCTCTCAAGTCCTATTCCTTGGTGCTCTAAGAGGACTTAACGATGTGGCAAAACCTATGAAATATGCTTTTATTTCCTATACATTAGTTGCTATTCCATTTGCCTATATTTGTGGTTTCGTTTTCAAGCTTGGTTCTTGGAGCATATTTGCAGGATTCTCTGCAGGATTACTTACTGCTGCAATTCTTTATTATAAGAGATTTAAATTAAAAATAAAGATTTTAAGCAAAAGAACAAACTAATTAGGTTCATAATTCCGTTATTTTGTAAGTAAATAATAACTATTGCAAAAATAAACTTATCTTTGCTTATCGATTAAATAAAAAACTTATGAAAATAGAATTTTTAGGAGCAGCTAAAGAAGTAACTGGTAGCAAACACTTAATCACAACTAATGCAGGAAAGAAAATACTACTAGATTGTGGAATGTTTCAAGGTAAAGGCCTTGAGACTGACCAAATGAACAGAGAGCTTGGCTTCGAGCCCTCAGAAATAGATTATCTTTTCCTATCACATCCTCATATCGACCACTCAGGTCTTATTCCATATATTGTTAAGCTAGGCTTTAAGGGAACAGTATTTTGCACCCCAGCAACAAGGGATCTTTGCTCAATTATGCTTGCTGACAGCGGAAAGATACAAGAATACGATATATATACATTTAATAAGAAAAGAGCTCGTCAGGGCAAAGATCCAGTAGAACCAATCTACACCATGGAAGACGCCCAAGAGGCAATGCAGTACTTTATTTCAATCCCATACGAAAAAGAATTCTTTATTGATAGAGATATCTCAATCAAATTTACTGACAACGGGCATATTCTAGGAAGTGCAACCGTCAACATAAAAATTAATGAAGAAGGGAAAGATGTTAAAATAGCATTTACAGGAGATATTGGAAGATATTCAAAACGTATTTTAAAAGACCCTCAGCCATTTCCTCAGGCTGACTATATAATTATGGAAACCACTTATGGGGATAGACTTCATGACCCAATTGACCTCTCGGAACAAAAACTACTTAGTGCAGTAATAGATACTTGTTGCAAGAAAAAAGGGAAGCTAATAATACCTTCCTTTGCAATAGGTAGGGCTCAAGAAATAATTCATGCCTTAGACAAGCTTGAAAGAAGCGGGATGCTACCTGATATAGATGTTTATGTTGATAGTCCTTTGAGTTTAAATGCTACAAACATAATGCGACTACATACAGAATGCTTCAACGATGAAATGAAAGAGTATATAAAAACCGATCATGACCCATTCGGTTTTGATCGCCTTCACTATGTTCGTTCTAAAGAAGAATCGAAGAAACTTAACTCCATAAATAGGCCAATGATAATAATATCTGCTTCTGGGATGATGGAAGCTGGAAGAGTTAAACATCATATTGCAAATAATATTTCAAACAAAAAAACTACAATTCTTGGAGTTGGATATTGTGCACCAAGTACCTTAGGAGCAAAAATACTTAGAGGAGATAAAGTTGTTTCTATTTTTGGAATCCAGCACCATGTAAAAGCGGAGATTAGAACCATTGACTCCTATTCAGCACACGCCGACTATATGGAATTATTACGTTTCTTAGAATGTCAGGACAAAACAAAAATCAAGAACATATTCTTAGTTCATGGAGAAGAACAAACACAAATCAACTTTGCAAACACCCTAAAAGAAAACGGATACGAAAGATCTTATATCCCCACTAAAGGCGAAGCAATGATATTATAAAAATCAATTTATGCTAAGGACCATAATCCTTTTTATCAACCTTGTTTTCTTTTCCTTTCTTGGATTTTCACAGGAGAAAGAAAGGTTTATGGACTTTAGCTATATAACATCTAATGAGGAAAAGCAAAACCTCTACAATATAAAAACAGATTATATTCTACTTTATTTCTATAGTCCAGTATGTGAGGACTGCGAAAAGATAAAGAAGAAACTAATCAAGAACGAAAACTTAAATCGTTTAATTGAAGACAAAACAATAACCCTTTTGGCCATCTTACCAGATGTTGAAAAGGAATATTGGCTAGATAATTTGGAATGCATACCCAATAACTGGATAAACGGGTGGAATGAGAACGATAGAGAGATTATCATAGCCTACCTCCAAACCGTACCAACCTTTTTCGTGCTTGACAAAGACAAAAACATAGTATTATGTCCCAATGAAAAAGAAGTTCTTAAATGGATAAAAACTATAAGTAAATGAAAATAATAATTGTAAACGGACCCAACCTAAACCTTCTAAGCATAAGAGAGAAAGAAATCTATGGAGAAATAAGCTTTGAGGATTATTTCGAAAAACTTATCAAGGATTATCCTCATATTAGATTTGACTATTTTCAATCAAACGTTGAAGGAGAAATTATAAACAAGCTACACGAAACAGGATTTACTTATGATGGTATAATATTAAATGCAGGTGGTTATACCCATACCTCAGTTGCAATAGCCGATGCAGTCAAAAGCATAAAAACTCCCGTAGTTGAAGTTCATATTTCAAACATTCTTAACCGTGAACCCTATCGCCACATAAGTCTTATGGCACCTTCTTGCCAAGGAAGCATATTTGGATTTGGTCTAAAAGGCTATTCCTTAGCAATAGAATCCTTTCTAAAATAACATTACTCCATTCCCAGCATCTTAGCTAAACTATCTAGTTCTTTTTTTGCCTCTTCTATTGTGTTAACGTACTTGAGGGTTAGAAGGGGTTTCATATGTGATTTGTATAATACTATTTTGTAGGGGCTTTGTTTTAGGCGTAGAGATTTATTTGATAAGCCTATATACTGCCACTGCTCTTGGTTGGCTCTTACTCCTATTTCCATTTCATCATCAATAGCTATCCATTTTCCTGTTGGGAATATGCCAAAAATTGTTGTAGAAAACCTAAGTTTATACTTTTCTGTGTCGATAAATATATGTGTTTTGGAAAAACCTAAGAAAGCTGGAATAAGTATAAAGAGAAACGCAAACGGGGTGAAGCTATAAGTCAGCATCATAAATATAAAGCCGAAGAATACAACCTTGCCGGCAGAACTTCCAATTGGCCCAAAGGAATCTTCTAATTTGTATTTAACAATCACTTGTTTAGAATTTAAGGTCTGAGTATCTCTTTTTGGATTTAAGGTAATAATCAAAGACAATGCTATTTTTGTATATTTCTTTTATATTTGAATTCTTTATTGGTTGGCGTTTTTGTTTAATCTTTTCTTTGGTCTTCATAAAAGAAATATATGCTTTGAATACAGCAAGGAACTCGCCTATATTTCCTTTAAGTAGGAAAGTAAATGCAGCAATTATATCTAAGAAGAACCTCTTAAAAAATATATGGAATTGGTTTTTTGGTTCTAGGTTTTTATAGAGAAGATAGAGGTTATTTCTAAAGTTAAGGAAGGTTTTGAAAGGCGAGGTTTTGTTAAGGGAACCTCCTCCATAGTGATAACATACTGACTTTGGACAATAATATATCTTATATCCTGCATTCTTTGCCCTCCAACAAAGGTCTATTTCTTCTTGGTGTGCAAAGAAGTCTTTATCTAAGCCCCCAAGCTGCCAATATGTTTTTGAACGAACAAATAATGAGGCTCCTGTTGCCCAAAACACTTCTTTCTCATCATCATACTGTCCTTTGTCTTCTTCCAAACTATTGAATATTCTCCCCCTACAAAATGGATAGCCTAAGTAATCAATAAACCCTCCTGCTCCTCCTGCATATTCGAATTTGTTTTTCTCTAAATAAGAAAGTAGCTTGGGCTGACAGCAAGCTATCAAAGGGTCTTTATCCATAAGTTCAATAATGGGTTCTATCCAAAAGGGTGTTACTTCCACATCTGAATTCAATAGGACATAATACTCTGCTTCAACTTCCTTTAAGGCTTTATTATATCCTTCTGCAAAGCCATAGTTCTCTCTATTATCTATTATTCGAATCTGAGGATACTCCGCATTAAGAAAACTAATTGAGTTGTCTGTTGAACCATTATCAGCTACAATTATTTCAGCATCTTTTGAATGCTCAATAACTGAGGGAAGATAGGTTTTAAGCATATTCCCCCCATTCCAATTTAGAATTACAACAGCAACTTTAGACATGTTTTTTTTAATAACCTTTTCTAAATTGAATTCCTGCCGCACCTTCTACTCCTTCATTCAAAGCATTTCTTGTTAGGCGATGCTCCCAAAACCTATCGAAAGGCTCTCCTTTTGCATCGGAGTGAAGAAGTTGGTATTCCATTAGGTTATTTTGTGGAGCATAGAATACAAATCCCTTATTTACCTCTCCAAATGGAGTTTTATTATATTTCCAAATCTGATATGGCATATAGGTTATTCCATCTGCAGGGTAATCAACTGCCTCTATGTTTCCTGCTTGGTCTGCAACAGTTCTTATTCTATTTCCTGAGGTTGATTTAAATTTCTCATCAATTAATATATCCGGCTTCCCGTATTGTAAATATACTCTTCCCATCTCGGTTTGAGAGCCTTTCTTGATTTTTGTTGAGTATTTCTCATTAACATAATCCACTTGAGCTTTATAGTATGTCCATTCTCCATTTGGGTTCTCAGGATTAAGATTCCTAAAGAAAACATATAGGAAATACCTCTTCTCTTCAAGTGTAGATTTAACAACTGAATTTCTTATATGAGCTTTTTGAGCCTCACTCGCAATAACAGCTACTGCATACAAATACTCATCAATCTCTGTTTCTGCAATATTGTTAACAAAAGCATCAAGAGGTATTACCTCAAGGTTTTCTTCTACTATTTTAGAATACCTATAAAAACCTGTTTTGCTATATGCATAAAGGATATTCTTACCATCTCTTGCCTCAATAACTAAGAAATAACCACCCTGAGGTAAGGTTTCAATATCAAGACTTCCCATCTCTATTGTTACTTCCTTAGCTTTTTCTCTTCTTACCTTTTGAATTTCTTGGTATTTCTTGCCCGTTTTAATGTCTTCCAAAACAACTGAAACAACATAGTAATTATCTAAACCAAACTGTTTATCGGCGTTGTATATCTCAGCATAATAGGTAATTTGATTCTTCGTTTCAGGCACAGCATCGAAAAGATAAGGACTTAAGTCATAACCATTCTTAGAACGAATATTTTGAGTCTTTGTTTTCTCGTATGAATCAATTATTTGAACCCCCGAAACTGCAATCTGATTCTTTGGATAATTAATCTCAAAGGCATCTTCAATCTTAAGAGCTGACTGTGAATCGTTTTTATCCTTTATCTCAAAATATGCTTTATACCTACCATTTTCTAGGACTATTCTTTGAACATCTAAGATAGAGGAATTGTTTGTTGTTTTACCAATCCTTAGGTCTCTTTTGTCAGCATATTTTATGATAGAATCTTGTTTGATAATAATTGTAAGCTCAACAAGTCCTTTATCTTTCACATAAACAAGACTATTGGCATCAATTGATGTATTGATTTCCACATAAGGCTTTTGAGATGGAACATTATAAGTAGTGAAAGAATAGATTGCGTTAATACCTTGAGAAAAAGATATGATCGGCAATAATGCTATTAATAATAAAAAATATAAACGCTTCATAAATTATCCTTTTTTAATGTTTGAAAATCAAATTACATATAATGAACGAATGCAAAGTTACATTAATTATAAGTTCATTCAAATAAAAAACGCCTAAACTTTGCAGTTTAGGCGTTTTATTATGAAAAACATTGAATTTATTCTTGTTCGTTCTTTGTCATTTCTTCTTTTAGGTTAGCTAAAACATCTAAGTCACCAAGAGTAGTTTTCTCTAAATTTTCATTTAGTTTCTTCATAGTTTTTTCTTCTGTTGAAGCTTTTCTATCCTCTTTTGGTTCTTCTACTTGCCATGTCTTTGAGTGAGATACAACTATTTTCTTGTTGTCCTTAGAGAATTCAATTACCTTGAAATCTAATTGCTCATCAACATTTGCATTTGATTTGTCTTCTTTAATTAGTTGTGATTTAGGGCAGAAAGCTTCAACTCCGTAAGGAAGAGAAACGGTTGCACCACCTTTATCACTTGTATTCATAATTGTTCCTTTATGAATAGAGTTTATAGTGAAGATAGTTTCAAAAACATCCCATGGGTTTTCTTCAAGTTGTTTATGTCCTAAGCTCAAACGGCGGCTATCAACATCAACTTCAAGAACAACTACTTGGATTTTCTCTCCTACCTTTGTAAATTCTGCTGGATGTTTGATTTTCTTGCTCCAAGAAAGGTCAGAGATATGGATTAAACCATCAACACCTTCTTCAAGTTCAACAAATATACCAAAGTTTGTGAAATTTCTAACAACAGCTTCGTGTTTGCTAGCAACAGGATATTTGTTAACGATATCAGTCCAAGGATCTGGAATAAGTTGTTTGATACCTAATGACATTTTTCTTTCATCACGGTCAAGAGTTAGAATAACTGCTTCTAATTCATCACCAATCTTTAAGAAATCATGAGCAGTTCTTAAGTGTTGGCTCCATGACATTTCAGTAACGTGTATAAGACCTTCAACACCAGGAACTATTTCAACAAAAGCACCGTAGTCAGCTATAACAACAACTTTTCCCTTAACCTTATCACCAACTTTCAAATCTTCACTCAATGCATCCCAAGGATGAGGAGTAAGTTGTTTAAGTCCTAATGCAATACGTTTTTTAGATTCGTCGAAGTCAAGGATAACAACATTTATCTTTTGATCTAATTCAACAATTTCTTCTGGGTGATTGATTCTTCCCCATGATAGGTCAGTGATATGAATAAGACCATCAACACCACCAAGGTCAATAAATACACCGTAAGAAGTGATATTCTTAACAATACCTTCAAGAACTTGTCCCTTTTCAAGGCTTGCAATAATTTCAGCCTTTTGAGATTCAATCTCGTCTTCAATAAGTGCTTTATGCGATACAACAACGTTTTTGTATTCATGGTTAATCTTAACAACCTTGAATTCCATAATTTTATCAACATAAATATCGTAGTCACGGATAGGCTTAACATCAATTTGACTTCCAGGAAGGAAAGCTTCTATTCCATAGATATCAACAATTAAACCACCCTTTGTTCTGCTCTTAACGTAACCATTAATAATTTCTTGAGTGTCAAACGCATTGTTAACTCTATCCCAAGATCTTAATATTAATGCTTTTTTGTGTGAAAGTACTAGTTGACCACCAGCATCTTCTTGACTTTCAACATAAACTTCAATTTTATCACCAACCTTAAAGTCTGGATTATATCTAATTTCAGAAATAGGGATAATACCATCTGACTTAAAGCCAATGTTAATAACTACCTCACGGTCGGTTTTTGCAACAATTACACCTTCTACAACTTGTTGTTCAGCTAATTGACTAAATGTGTTTGCGTAAGCTTCTGTTAATGTTTCTTGCTCATCTTTACTATACACATTTTTTTTCTTACCAATTGATGACCAATCAAAGTCCTCTAGAGGCATAATGTCTTTTAATTCTCTCATTCTTAAAATGATTTCTAAATGTGATTTCTTACTAAATCGGGTTAAACAATAAACTTATTCCTTTCAAAAAACTTCATGGCTGAGTAAGCAGCACCTTTTTCAAAAAGAGGATGCAAAGGTAGATTTTTTTATCAATACTAACAAATAAAATCAAAGAAAATGAGTATTTTACGCTTATTTCTTAACTATACATCGATTTGATTTACAGAAATGAAGATATATAAAACTAAAACACCGTAATAATTTACTGAATCAAAGAAATAAAAAATTAATATGAAGAAAGAATCTGATGAAACGAAGATACAATTTACTGAATCTTCGTTTCAATACTCGAAAGATGTACATCTTTCATACCAAATGATGCACATCTTTCGGGGTGAAAGATGTGCATCATTTTATTTAACTAAATTTAAGGGTAATTTTTGATATAAAATCTTAAAGACTTAATCCTATGAGTTCTATTATGCAAATATACGAAATATTTCGTTAATTGTCAATAGTTTTAAAAGAATATTTAGAACTTCTCGCCGTCTCTATTTCCCAACAATAATCTTTCCACTAATAGTTTTTCCATTAAGAGAAACATTATAAGTATAAGCCCCAGCATTAAGATTTGATACGTCAACTCTATTCCCTTGTTTAGCATTTAACTTAGCTCTCTTAACCAACTTCCCTTGCATATCAAACAACTCAATTTCTCCCTTGTCGAAATTAGTTGCATCAATATCTACATAAATATAATCCTTAGCTGGATTAGGATAAACCTTTATCGTTTCTCTTTCTCCTGTTTCAACATTAGTTAA
>JAQVXZ010000031.1 GCA_028708845.1 Bacteroidales bacterium | reverse complement strand
TCGCAGGAATGATGGTTGCGGCTTATGCAAATGAAGCTTTTACTCAATTTCCTAATGGTTTTATTGTTTATATTGGTTTGGCGATGATTTCGATTTCTCCTTATTTCGACAAGGAAATTGAAGAAAACAAACCTAATACGAAAACTTCCGTAAAAGATAATAAATAGGGATTTGAGTTTTTATTTATGAATGAAATATTAGTTTCTTTTATTACTGTTAATTATAATGGGCTAGGTGATACAATAGAACTTATCACAAGCTTAAAGAAAACTATAAAAAGTATCTCTTATGAGATTATTGTGATTGATAATGCCTCAAGAAAAGATGAAATAAGTCCTCTAAAAGAATTATTTTATGATATTAATAATATTTATTTCATTAAGAGTGATACAAATTTAGGATTTGCTGGAGGAAATAATCTTGGTGTTGATATTGCTAAGGGAAAGTATTTATTTTTTATTAATAACGATACATATATACTTGAAGATAATATATCTTTTTTAATACAAAGACTTGAATCTAACGAAAAGATTGGAGGAGTGAGCCCTAAAATACTTTTCCATGAACCTTTTAACACAATACAATTTGCAGGCTTCACTCCTTTTACCAAATATACAATTAGAAACTGCATAATTGGATATGGCGAACCTAATAATATAAAATTCAACTCCGCATCTGTTACTCCATATGTTCACGGTGCTGCAATGATGTTTAAAAAAGAAGTTATTGAAAAAGTTGGGAAAATGCCAGAGATTTACTTTTTGTATTATGAAGAAATGGATTGGTGCGAAATAATTAAGAGAGCTGGATATGAATTGTGGTATGAACCGAAATTTGTTGTATATCATAAAGAAAGTAGATCAACAGGGAAAGATAGCTCAATAAAAATTTATTATCATACAAGAAATAGATTATTATTTACTTCGAGAAATTTAGAGAAAAAAAGAAAAAACATATCTATTTTATATCAATTACTAATTGCGAATACACTTCATTCACTAAAATATATTTTTAGAGGTAAATTTAAATTCGCAAAGGCAATTATTAAAGCTGAATTAGACTTTCTAATTATTAAAAACAAAACTTTATAATCATGGTTCTAACTATAATACGAATTTTAGACATATTTTTATTTATAATAACTGCCTTTTCTGTTGGATATTTACTTTTCTTTGCCATAATGTCAATGAAAGAGAATATGCCCAGACATAAGGAAGCAAAGAAGAAAAATAGATTTTTAGTTTTGTTTCCTGCATATAATGAAGATACTATTATATTAAATTCTGTTGAAAGATTTATGAAACATGATTATCCTAGTGAGTTGTATGATCTGGTAGTTATTTCAGATCATATGAGGGATGACACAGATAGTAAAATAATTGAATTAGGTGGAGAGGTTTTAAAAGCAAATTACGATAATAGTTCGAAGGCCAAGGCCTTAAAGTTCGCAATTGAACACAAAGGACATATAGATTATGATGTAATTGTAATTTTAGATGCTGACAATATTGTTGAACCAACCTTTCTAAACGAAATCAACAATGCTTATTCCTCTGGCTCTAAAGCAATTCAAGCACATAGAGTTGCAAAAAATAGAGATACCGAAATGGCAATCTTAGATGCGGTAAGTGAAGAGATTAACAATTCAATATTCCGCAGAGGACATGTTAGAATTGGTATGAGTTCCGCTCTAATTGGTTCGGGAATGGCATTCGATTTTCAATGGTTTAAAGACAATGTGAACCATTTAAATACTGCTGGAGAAGACAAAGAGCTTGAAGTATTACTTCTAAAACAAGGTATATATATCGATTTTCTTAATTGGGTATTTGTTTATGACGAAAAAACAAGAAGTCAATCGACTTTTGCAAAACAAAGAAGAAGGTGGGTTGCAGCTCAATTTAGCATATTGAAAACATCTATTAAAGACTTGCCGAAAGCTATTTGGGAAAGAAACTGGGATTATGCAGATAAGTTAATTCAATGGATAATGTTGCCAAGAGTTGTGGTTATGGGCTTTGCATTTTGCTTTGCAGTAGGAATGCTATTTATAGATTGGGTTTGGGCAATTAAATGGTGGATAATATTAATTGTTCTAATGTATTCATTTGCTATGGCTATTCCTGATTTCTTAGTAGATAAAAAACTAAAAAAAACATTTCATAAGCTCCCTTTAGTCTTTGTTATTATGGTATTTAACATAATGAGAATAAGAGGAGTAAACAAAAAATATATTCATACAAAAAAAGGAGTGAAATGAAGATAGCAATTGAAGCTCAGAGGATATTCAGAGCTAAAAAACATGGAATGGATTTTGTTGCCCTTGAAACTATTAGAGAAATTCAAAATCTTGATAAAGAAAACCAATATTATATCATTGTTTCGCCAGGGGAAGATAGATGCTTGGATGAAACCTCCAATATGAAAATAATTGAAACAAAGTGTATAGGCGGATATTTAGGGTGGGAACAATATGCTCTTCCAAAGATAATAAAACAAATCAAGCCAGATATTCTTCACTGCACAAGCAATACAGCTCCAATATTTTGTAAAACCAATCTAGTACTTACCTTACACGATATTATCTTCCTTGAAAAACAACCTGTTAAAAATAAGTCATTATATCAAAAACTAGGACGAATATATAGGAGATTTGTAGTTCCTAAAATTATCTCAAAAGCTAAAAAAATTATTACCGTATCTGATTTTGAGAGAAAAAATATAAAGAATTTCTTGAATGTGGATGATGATAGGATTTTGTTTATTCACAATGGATTTAATAAGCACTTTGAAGTAAAAGAAAATCCAAAAGACATTTATAAAAAGTATATTGATACAGATAATTATCTGTTTTTTTTAGGGAATACAGACCCCAAGAAAAACTCAGAAAAAACAATAATGGCTTATGCAAATTATGTTAAAAATGCAGACCAAAACAATATATATAAACTTCTAATTGCAGACCTAAGAGAAGAATTTATTGACAATATACTTAAAGAAAACGACATTCAATTTATCAAACCCTATATTTCATCACCTGACTATATTCCCAACAAAGACCTACCCTATATTTATTCTGGAGCAAAAGCTTTTTTATATCCTTCCCTAAGAGAAAGCTTTGGAATTCCAATCTTAGAGTCAATGGCTTGTGGATGTCCAATCATTACTTCAAACACTTCAGCAATCCCAGAAATTGCAGGTCAAGGAGCCATTTTAATCGACCCTATTAACATTAAAGAAATCCAACTCTCAATTGAAAAATTATTAGAAAATGAAGACTTTAGATCAAAACAAATCCAATATGGTCTTGAAAGAGTAAAATTATTCTCTTGGAACAACACTGCAAAGGAACTAATTAAGCTTTATAACGGAATTGAGATAAAGTAAAGATTTTACTCAAACTAATACTGAATTGTTTCTTTGTTTTAATTTTCTAGATCTTTGTTTTAATTTTTTCTTTCTTTGAAACAATAAATCCTTTCTTTGAAACAATAAAGCCAAAGTATAAATTATTAATACCTAACTATAATTAAAGTAGTTTTACAAATAATAAGAAGCGAACACAGATGTTATTACTAAGCTATTATTTATAATACCTCATTAAATAAATTATTATTATTTATGGTTTTGATAAAAGAATTCTTATATTTGCACCCCAGCTTTTTACAGGTGAATAATTACTATTTTTTTTTAGAAATCTCCTTTAAAAAGTTATTCTGAATATAACACTTTAAAATAATATGGAAATAAATAATTCCGATTATAAAATTTTAATAGTTGATGATGTTAGAGCCAATGTTATGCTTTTAAAGGCATTGGTTAAGAAAAATAACTATCAAGTACTTGAAGCTTGCGATGGCAAACAAGCATTAAATCTTTTTGAAGAACATAAACCAGACTTAATTCTTCTTGACATAATGATGCCAATTTTAAATGGCTATCAAGTAATGGAAAGTATTAGAACAGGAAGCACCAAGCCCGATGTTGCAATCATACTTATTACGGCATTAGACAACAAGGATGATATTGTTAAGGGCTTTAATGCTGGAGCTAATGACTATATATCAAAGCCTTTCAACAACGAAGAATTAGAGGCTAGAGTTAGACATCAAATATCACTAACTGCGGCAAAAAAAGAAATTGAACAAAAGACTAGAGATTTAATTACCGTAATTAAAAATAGAGATAAATTGTATTCCGTTATTGCTCACGACCTACGCTCTCCTTTGAGTAGTGTTAAAATGATTCTAACCTTACTTGTTTCAGAACTCAAAGGAGTTAATATTAATGTTGACCTTTACGACTTACTTGATGAAGCAAATAGAACAACTGAAAACATATTTATTCTATTAGATAATCTACTTAAATGGACTAAGAGTCAAATAGGAAAACTAAATCTTTCAGTACAAAAAATTGACATTGTAAACATTATTCATGGCTTGATTGATCTTTATAGTCTAATGTCGCAAAATAAAAGAATTAAAATTACAGTTTCACCTGAATCAAAGGACGCAGAAATTATATCAGACCCAGATATTATTAAAACTATTATAAGAAATCTACTTTCTAATGCAATGAAGTTTAGCTACTCAGACAGTGAAGTCATATTCAATGTTGAAGAAAAAGATGAATGCGTAATTATTAGCGTTGAAGACTTTGGATGTGGCATCCCTGAAGAAAAGAAAGCCAATATTTTGAGTGATAAAGAAATGGGCTACACGTCTTACGGAACCAAAAACGAAGAGGGAAGTGGATTAGGACTAAGTCTTTGTTCGGAATTCACAAAGAAACTTGGAGGACATATTTGGTTTGAATCTGAAGAAAATAAAGGGTCTAAATTCTATGTTTGTCTTCCTAAGGTCTATAAAGAAATAACTACTACCGAATAAATATTACTTTTTTCCTTACTTTTAACAGTTTAGATTTGTGAAATTTACATTAGTTTTGTATCTTTGCAAACTATTTTTAATTATAGATAACAATATAAAGAAATGAATAATAATATAATAAATATAACACTGCCTGATGGTTCTATCAAGCAATTTTCTGAGTCTGTTAATGCTATGGAAATCGCAAAGAGTATTAGCGAGGGATTAGCACGTAACGTTCTTTCTGCAACTGTTAATGGAGAGGTTTGGGATTTAAACCGAATGATTAATCAAGATAGCACTATTAAACTTAACACTTGGAACGACAGAGAAGGAAAAGAAACTTTTTGGCATACTTCTGCCCATCTTTTAGCATCTGCTATTTCTGAATTATACCCACATGCAAAGTTTGGTATTGGACCAGATATAGAAAATGGCTTCTACTACGATATTGATTTTGGTGAAAATCAAATTACACCAGAAGATTTCTCTAAGATAGAAGAAAAGATGCAAGAGCTGGTTAAGGCAGGAACCAAAATCATTAGAAAAGATATCTCAAAAGCTGATGCCATAAAGATGTTCTCTGAACAAGGAGAAACATATAAAGTTGAACTTATTAATGAATTAGAAGACGGCACAATAACTATTTACGAAAGTGGTAGTTTTACTGACCTTTGCCGAGGACCTCATATCCCAGATTTTTCACCAATCAAGTCAATAAAAATACTTTCATTGGCTGGAGCTTATTGGAGAGGTGATGAAAAACGTAAACAATTAACAAGAATTTACGCAATAACATTCCCTAAGAAAAAAGAACTGGATGAGTATCTAAACTTTTTAGAAGAGGCAAAGAAAAGAGATCATAGAAAACTAGGTAAAGAATTAGAGCTATTTATGTTCTCTGACAAAGTTGGTCAAGGACTTCCTATATGGTTACCAAAAGGAGCAATGCTTAGAGAAAGACTTGAAAACTTCTTAAAGAAACTACAAAAAGAACATGGCTACCAGCAAGTAATTACTCCACATATTGGAGATGTTAACTTATATAAAACATCAGGTCACTATCAAAAATACGGACAAGATTCATTCCGCACAATATCAACTCCAAACGAAGGAGAAGAGTATTTCCTAAAACCAATGAACTGTCCTCACCATTGTGAAATATATAATGTAAAGCCTCATTCATATAAAGACCTACCTTATAGAATTGCAGAATTTGGCACTGTTTATCGTTATGAACAAAGTGGAGAACTTCACGGACTAACAAGAGTTCGTTCATTTACTCAAGATGATGCTCATATTTTCTGTACGCCAGACCAACTTAGTGAAGAATTTTGCAAGGTAATAGATATTGTTTTATATATATTCAAAACTTTAAAGTTTGATAATTTCACAGCTCAAATTTCTCTACGAGACCCAAAAAATACAGAAAAGTATATTGGTTCTGATGAAAGTTGGGAAAGAGCAGAAAGTGCAATTGTTGATGCTTGTAAAGGAAGAGGACTTGAAACAACTACTGTAATTGGAGAAGCAGCTTTCTATGGACCTAAGCTTGACTTTATGGTTAAGGATGCAATTGGTAGAAAATGGCAGTTAGGAACAATACAAGTTGATTATAATCTTCCTGAACGTTTTGAATTAGAATATACAGGACCAGACAATCAAAAACATAGACCAATAATGATTCACAGAGCTCCATTTGGTTCTATGGAAAGATTTGTTGCGGTTTTAATCGAGCATACAGGAGGTAAATTCCCTCTTTGGCTAACACCAGAACAATTTATTATTTTACCAATTTCTGAAAAATATGAATCATATTCAAAAAAAGTATTATCTTTGCTCGCTAGTTTTGACCTTAGAGGTACCATTGATGAGAGGAATGAAAAGACAGGTAAGAAAATTAGAGATGCAGAATTAGCTAAAATACCTTTTATGCTTATTGTTGGAGAAAACGAAGAAGGCAAAGGAACCGTATCAGTTAGAAGACATGGAGAGGGTGACCTTGGAGAGATGACAATGGAAGCATTTGCAGAGATGGTTGAGAAAGCAGTAGAAAAAGAATTAGAATAAATACATTAATAAAATATATTACATAACTAAATTTAGGAGGAATTAATTATAGCAACAAGAGTTCAATTTAGCAAGAGACTACCAATTAGAAAAGAAGAACAACACAAGATTAACGATAAGATAATCGCACCTGTTGTCAGAGTAGTTGGTGAAAACATAGAAGCAGGCATTTTTAACATTAAAGACGCCATTAAAATTGCGGATAATTTAGGTTTGGACTTAGTAGAGATTTCTCCATCAGCCAATCCTCCAGTTTGTAGGGTAATTGATTATCAAAAATTCCTATACGAGCAAAAGAAGAAGCAAAAGGAAATGAAAGCCAAAAGCACCAAGATTGTTGTTAAGGAAATTCGTTTAGGACCACAAATCGACGAACATGACTTTAACTTCAAACTAAAACATGCTATTCGTTTCTTGCAAGAAGGAAATAAAGTAAAAGTTGATGTATTATTTAGAGGAAGAACAATAATTTATAAAGACCAAGGTGAAACGCAATTATTAAAATTTGCAGAAGCCTTGCTTGAATACGGAAAACCAGAGATGCTACCAAAGCTTGAAGGGAAACGTATGATGATGATTATTGCTCCAAAGAAATAAGAAAAAGAAATAATCACTACTTGTGAAAGTAGAACATTAATATATAACAAACTAAAAAAAGGACGTAAGATGCCAAAAATGAAAACTAAATCCAGTGCTAAAAAGCGTTTCACGCTAACTGGAACAGGCAAAATTAAAAGAAAGCATGCGTACCATAGTCACATTCTTACAAAGAAGACGACTAAGCAAAAGAGGAATCTAACACATACAGGTACTGTAAGTGTAGCAGATACTCCAGCTATCAGAGAAATGCTAGGAAAGTAATTATTGCTTATCAGGAGTTATTAACCATTGTATTTAGCCAAAAGATTCTATCGTAATTAATAGGACGCTAATACGAAAAAAAATTAGAAATTATGCCAAGATCAGTAAATCACGTTGCTTCAAGAGCACGTAGAAAAAAAATCCTAAAACGCACAAAAGGCTTTTGGGGAAGAGGTAAGAATGTTTGGACCGTTGCGAAAAACAAATGGGAAAAAGGACAACAATACGCTTACCGCGATAGAAAAAACAAAAAAAGAGAGTTCCGTGCATTATGGATAAACCGTATTAATGCAGCTTGTCGTCAGAACGATGTTTCTTACTCAGTATTCATGGGACTACTTCACAAAAACAACATTGAACTTAACCGTAAGGTTCTTGCTGACTTAGCAATGAATCATCCAGAAGCATTCACAGCTGTTGTTAAACAAGTGAAAAAATAATTAATAGAGTTGTTTAATCCCTAAAACAGAGTAAAAAATGAGTAAGCCAGAATTAATGCGATATGTAGACAGCTTAACAGAAGAACATGATCTTCCTAAGTTTAAAGCTGGAGACACAATTACAGTATCATACAAAATTATTGAAGGTGTAAAAGAACGTATCCAACAATTTAAAGGAGACGTTATCCAATGTGCAGGCATTGGCACTACAAAGACTTTCACAGTAAGAAAGATTTCAGGAGGAATAGGAGTTGAAAGAATATTTCCTTTAGCTTCACCTTTTATCCATGAAATTGTAGTTAACAAACGTGGAGTTGTTCGTAGAGCAAGAATCTTCTACCTAAGAGGATTGACCGGTAAGAAAGCAAGAATTAAAGAAAGAAGACATTAGTCAATACTTCAATCTAAAATATCAAAAGCGACAAATATTTAATTTATTTGTCGCTTTTTTTGTTTCTTATTTTACAATATAAGGCTTAGAAACCCCAAAATGAAACGCTGTTTTAATTTCGTAGATCTTCGTTTTAATTTTTTGTTTCTTCGTTTCACGAAATTCTTTCTTCGTTTCATTTTCCTAACTCTTCGTTTCAATAAATTACATCGAAAATAAGACTTTAAAGGTGATTATTTACTGTAATTAGAGCTAGAAAATGATATTGGGAACGTTTGTTAAGTGATTATCATCTATGGAATTTAAAGCATTTATCAGGAATATTTGTTTGTAGTTTTTCAAATCCTCTGGCTTAATTTCTCTCTCTTTTATCCTTTTCTCATCCAAAAGTCTTTGTCTCATTGTTCCGTTTAAAAGGAAGGTGCTTGGCGTGAAATAATCCTCTCCATCGAAAAGGACAATATTAGAATAAGAACTATCTGTTATAAAGCCATTCTTTACAATTAATATATCGGATGAATCACCCCTTTTCTCAAATAATTCATTCAAAGCATCTCTATTCTCAAACTTGTGGTCGTAAACTATATCATTATCGTAGACTAGCTTTAAACTCCTTATTTCTCTTTGCTTATACCTTGTTATTTCCACAGAATAATCATTCTCTGAATATAAAACCCTAAACTTGTAAATATCATCATCATTAATCTTAGTTAATGCAATACTACGTAGGTCTAGCGTCTTATTAAATGAGAATATTTTCGAAGTTTGATTAACTCTTTGCTGGTGAAATTTAAGGTTTTGCAAAACTCCTTTTTCCAACCTTATACTTTCTATAAATTTTGGTTTATTCATTAGAACGGTAGGTAAATCTTATTAATTGCTTCCTTGTATTCTTCCTCTGGATTACTATTTATGGTAAGACCTCCCCCACTTCTAAAATAATAATTATCATTTTCTTTCTCAATATATCTAATAATCACAGCAGAATCTAAATCTTTTCCGTCAAAGAAACCAAAGATGCCTGTATAAAACCCTCTTTTCTCTTTCTCTGAACTTTGTATAATATTAATTGTCGATGTTTTTGGAGCTCCAGAAATTGAGCCAGCAGGAAGAAGCTTAGATATAATATTCCCTAAATTTTCATTAAAATCTTTATCTAAATCTCCTACTATTTCAGAACTAACTTGCAAGATATCTCCCCTACTTGTCTGAAGTTTATCGATATATCTAAACCTTTCTACCCTAACATTAGAAGCAATAATATTCAAATCATTTCTCATTAGGTCAACAATGGTATTATGCTCGCAGGTTTCTTTGTAATCATTTAAAATTGTCTGCTCAGCATTTGGAATAGAGGCATCAATTGTTCCTTTCATAGGATAGGTCGAAATCTTATTATCTTTTATTTTCACAAAGCTCTCAGGAGAAAAACTAACAAGCTTATCCTTTATATATAATTTATACTTGGAATTTGCCCTGTGAAAGATTTCTTCTAAGCTTAAATTAATATCGATTTTTGTCTTAATAGTAAGGTTAGCAAGGAAGCTATCGCCATTCATTAACGCTTGATTAACTATTTCAAACTGATTATTATATTCTTCAAAAGATTTAGGATAAGGCTTTATTATAGGATTTATTGAGTTGTTGAGTGGAGAATAAGTAGGTGAATTAGAAATTGAATTTAGACTAAAAAGAATATTATCTTGATTAAATGCATCTTCAATAATAAAGCCGTTTTCCTGCTCAAAGTCAATAATAAAAAGAAAGGGAGTTTTATCGTGACCCAGTCTATTCATCTTTTCAATAATACTATCCTTGTTTAACATATTTGCAAAAGTACATCATTAGACTTTAATTCATATCTTTGCAAGTCTAATTTATAATAATTTATGAAACACGTTTTAGTAATAGATAATTACGACTCATTCGTTTACAATTTGATAGGACTTTTGAAAGAATTTGATGACGTGGATTATTCCATTATGAGAAACGATGAAATAGACTTCAATTTACTCCCTACGTTTCAATATATCCTCTTATCCCCTGGCCCAAGCGTACCAAAGCTTTCAAATGACTTATTAAAAATAATAGATCTAAGCCATAAAACTCATTCAATCTTAGGCGTTTGTTTAGGACACCAAGCAATAAATGAGTATTTTGGAGGAAGTATAAGAAAGCTTAGTTTTCCAAAACATGGACATCACTCAATACTTAAGAATATAAATAATAAAGATATTCTATTTAAAGGAATAGATAAGGAAATTGAGGTTGCAAGGTATCATTCTTGGACTATTGACGCCTTAGGAAAAGACTTAGAAATCTCCTCCCTTGATGAAGACAATAATATTATGTCAGTATTTCACAGAAAATATAAGATTAATAGTGTTCAGTTTCATCCAGAATCAATAATCACAAATTGCGGAAAAGAGATAATAAGGAACTGGTTAGCTAATAATTAATCAATATCCTTTTATTCATTATGGTAAGGTTCGTTTTTTAGGATTGTGAAGGCACGATAAAGCTGTTCAACTATCATAAGGCGAATCATTTGGTGGGAGAAAGTCATTTTGGAAATAGAAATTAATAGGTCAGCTTTCTTATAAACCTCATCAGAAAAGCCAAACGCCCCTCCTACTACAAAACAAAGTGTCTTAATTCCAGCATTCATTTGCTTTTGGAGAAAATCAGAATACTCAAGAGAACGAAACTCCTTACCTGTTTCATCAAATAGCACAAGCTTATCATATTTTGAAACCTGTTTAAGTATTAACTCCCCTTCCTTATCCTTAACCATTTGTGGAGAAAGATTCTTTGTATCTTTAAGCGACGGAATAACAATCATCTCATAGGGAATATAAAACTTCAACCTCTTCTCAAAGATATCCACACCCTCTTTCAAATACTTCTCTTCCGTTTTCCCAACAACAACAAGCTTAATGTTCATAAATTCTCTAATCTAAGATATATTACTTTTTACAAAAAGAGTACAAAAATAAGACCTTATTTCCAGAATTCAATAATCTTTTATTTATTTCTCTTAATTAATAGATTTTCCAATCACTAATATCTATCTCTTTACCCTGTTTCCTTATTATGATTCTATTTTATTACAAACTTCTTTGAAGTAATACCTTTATCTGTGTGGAGTTTGAGGATATAATTACCAGAGCTAAGACTAGAAACATCTAAAGTTGCTTTATCATTATTAATTATTTTTGTTCTAAGTTTTATTCCTAAGATATTATATATTTCAATTTCCTTAATTTTATTTTGGCTACTAACATTTATAGTCTTATCAGCAGGATTAGGGAAAATACTAAATGTATTATCTATATTTATTTCTTCTACTAAACTTAATGTGTCTGGTATTGCAATTTTTAGAATAGGAAGAAATTCAATATAGGTTTTCTGATAAATCGTGTAAACAGGGTCATCAGCAAATCTAACCCATTTGCCATCTTTCTTAAGCCATGGACTTTCATCGTAACTACAGGCAACTAAAGTATCGGTAACTGTTGCCCATGGGTCAGGATTATGGTAATCTATACCAACAAATATAGTATCATATGGCAATCCTCTTGACTTTAGAACATTTTCTAAACATCCTGTTGAATCATATAAACTCCATGTTGAAGGATAATTAATATGAAAATCACTTTGATAAGATGGAATATCCCCAGATAATAAGAAATCTTTTACTGATATTTCATTATTAAACCAATGTTTCCTATATCCATTTGAATCTGGACTGTTCCAAATATACAATGGTGTTTGAGCTAAATCATTAAAAGTTTCATCCATAATCCTTAAGAATATAGAATTATAAAGAGAAGTACTCATTGTTCCATATATCCTAATTGCTATTCCAATAACTGAAACAGTAGAGTCAAAATGGTAAGGTTGTGCTACTGCTTGTACCCCATATTGATTTCTACCAGTTACATTACCTCTAATTGTACATGGATATACACCCATAGTAGGACAACTATCACATAACACAGATTTAAAAGAATAAGATTCAAGTCCTAAACCCATTGGACAATTACTTAAATCATAAGGGTGAAATACTACTGTATCAAATTGCGTTTGAGCATTAATTTTCAAGAATGCAAGAGCAAAAACTATTATAAATACTATTTTTTTCATTTCATTTATATTTTATTGGTTAAGATAATTGATTAACAGTACAAAGTAAAGGAAAACAAATGGAATAAACAAGTAAATAGAATAGAATAGAATAGAATAGAATAGAGCAGTAATCTGTTATCTTATAATACCTTAACCATTTTAGTTTTGAGTGTAGTCATTTTGAATAATAAAGATGGATTTATAAAGGAATTAATTGTTTAACAATGCAAAGGAAAACAAAAAAATGATTTAATTGCTATCTTTCTTGAATTTCTATAAGGAGTTGATACATAAAAAAAGACTTATTTCATGTCAAAAAAAGACTTTTTTTGACTAAGAAAAAGACTTTTTTCGTGTGCTATAACAACCTTATTTTTTGCTCTAAAGACGTAAAGTTTCAAAAAGAGCTTTTATAAATATGTTTTTGTCTTATTAGGATATAATAATCTCTATTTCTTTATGCTTCTTAGTAAAGAGTAGAGCTTTGAGTATTGCTTTTCGATTACGAAGTATGGGGTTTGAACTGCTCCAAAATGACGGAAGAACTTCTCTATTGGTTCTATCATTGAGCCTGTGAAGTCGTATTCTTTCATTCCGTTTTGATGTGCAAATTGTATGGCATGCCAGTTTAATAATGTTGTTGCACCTGAATTACGTAAGCTTGGATCAGCTCCAGAAACTATACTATAACATACGTCTTCGTTAAAGACTATCATAAGTACTGCGTGGATTCTTCCTGTTTTATCTTTTGCAGCTAAGAGTTTGCAAGCATTTCTCTCTTTACAAGTACTTGCAAGCTTTATGAAGAAAGACTCAGAATATGGCACTTTTATCTTCTGACGGTCAAAAGTTAAAGAGTTTATCCTATAAAACTCTTCTAAGGATATATCCTCTGTCACCTCTAATTCCTCTTCTGCTAAACGAATAATCCTTTTTGTCTTTCGGTGGAAGAGGTTATAGACTTGTTCGATATCCTCTAAACCTAAAACTCTATATGTATAATATGTTGTTTGCTTAAAGCCATTCCAATAGAAGCCAAGCCAATTGGTTATTGTATGATTAAACTTCTGGAAATAGAAGTCAAGCTTCAATTTATCTATCTCTTTTGCAATATGTCCCATTAACTGCATCTCATAAGCATAACGAGATATTTGGTGCATTCCTTCTTCATACCAAAGCCAAACACCACCAATTGGAGTTAGATGCGGAGGGATTATAGATTTAAAACCATATTTCTTATGAATATAATATGGTAGGGCTGCAATTATCTTATTGTTTTGCTCAACTATTATTACATCCCATTCCTCTCCACATACAGTATCTAACCACCAATCTTGCATAAAAATTGGTAAAGTCTTATTCCCTTTACAGAAGTTTCTATATTTTTCTTTATTTATCACTCTTTGCTTTAGTCTGTTTTGTCTTAGGTTTTTTCTCTTCAATAATAATTTCATCTCTTACGAGATCTTTCTTTGTTTGTTCCATTGTTGGAAGGTGAGAAATAACTAAAGCATCATCTAATCTAATTCGTAAGTCAGAAAGGACGTTAGCGTAGTTCATATAAGCATCGTAAGGGGATTCGTAGTGATTAAAGTATTTGTGAACATCACCGTCTGAGAACCACTTAGTACACATATAGTAGAAATGGTCGGAGGTTTGAAGATAACGCCAATCTATCCAGAAATTCAAATCATCAATCTTTCTAATCTTATCTTCAAATTCATAGATTTGGTCAAAGGCATCATCTTGCAAATCATTACCAAGCCAAGCTGTAAGGTCTCTTTCCTCATCTGCCCAAGAGATTGGAATAGGAGCATACATCTTATCAATAGGATTTAAGTTTGCAACAAGTTCTGAAGGTGTGTTGAAGGTATAGTCAGAACGAGAAAGAACTTTTGAAGGTAAGTGTTTAAGAAATTCAAATATACCTGTTTCTTTCCATTGGTGCTCTCCAAAGGTTTCATAGTCCATAAACAAGTTGATACATTCAGGGTTATCGTTATCAATTTGATTTAACCAATCTACGTATTTGTCTGCTGTTAGTGGATAACCTGGCCAAGTATGTTGAGAGAAACGGAAAGCAATATCATCACTTAGTTGGAAGTTTTTAAGTAGGAGTTTGAAATCATCTCTATAAGGATGAGCATAAGCATGGTTTGGACTTCTCCAACCTAAAACATGTTTTGCTCCCTCTGTTAGCTGAGCCTTATATCCCATATCCGCAACCATATTACCTATATCGTCAGAATATATAAGCTCTGTATTTCTAAACACTTTTGGTTTAAGTCCAAACAAGGTTTCTATCTTATGAGAGTGTATCCTAACTTGATCGGTAAATTCTTGTTTTGATTTGAGAGCTGACAAAGAGTGGGTATAGGTTTCAGCCATAAATTCCACACAACCTGTTTCTGCAAGAGCTCTAAAGGAATCAATAACTTCTGGCGTGTATTTTTCAAACTGGTCAAGTGCTGTTCCTGAAATGGAATAAGAAATTCTAAAAGCACCACCATGTTGTTTTATAAGATCTAGCATTAGTTTATTGGTAGGAAGATAGCATTTATCCGCAACCCTACGACATATCCAAGCGTTTTGAATATCGTCAAAATATGAATGGTTGCGACCTATGTCGAAGAAACGGTATTGTCTCAACCGAAATGGTTGATGTACTTGAAAATAAAAACAAATAGATTTCATATGCTTTAGCTTAATAGTTTATAATATAATTTTCTTAATTGATTAGCTGCATCTTCCCAACGGATTGACTGAACTTCTTTTTTCCCATACTTAACAAACATCTTGGATAATGCAGGATAGTTTAATAAGGAATAGATTGCGTTAGCCATTGCGTCAATATCCCAAAAGTCAACCTTGATGGCATATCTCAAAACCTCCGCCACACCCGACTGCTTAGATATTACAACAGGAACACGAGCGTTCATTGCCTCAAGAGGAGAGATTCCAAATGGTTCACTAACCGATGGCATAACATAAACATCACTCATAGCAAACATCCTATTTACTTCATCTCCCTTTAAGAAACCAGTGAAATGGAAGTGCTGTGATATTCTTTTCTTAGCCACAAGAGCAACCATTCTGTTTAACATATCGCCTGAGCCTGCCATAACAAACCTAACATTCTTATCATATTTCAAGACCTTTGCTGCAGCTTCCACAAAATAGTCAGGTCCTTTTTGGAAAGTAACTCTTCCAAGGAATGTAACTATCTTTTCTTTAACAGCTTTGTCTGCCTTAACTTCTTTTAGGAATAAAGAATTTGCTCCATTATATATGGTAGTAACTTTGTCTGGGTCTTGACCATAACGACTAACTACTATATTACGTGTTAGGTCGGAAACACAAACTATATGGTCTGCATTGTCCATCCCGTAGCGTTCAATATCGTAAACAGCTTTATTAATATGTTCACCTGAGCGGTCAAACTCTGTTGCATGAACATGTATAACCAATTTCTTATTTGATACTTTCTTTGCAATAACACCTGCCTTATAGGTTAGCCAGTCGTGAGCATGAATTATATCGTAGTCATATTGTTGAGAAATTTCAGCTGCAATCAGTGCATATCTTTCAACCTCCTCCAAAAGACTTGGTCCATATTCTCCACTAAACTCATATTTTCTTTGATTTTCAACTAAGGTTGTTCTCTCTTCTTTCTTTGTTCTCTTATTTATTACATTATAGAAGTCATCTACTCCAACATAAGGAATAAGGGTTGAATTAACCTCAATATATGATAAATTATCCCAGTGCTGCTTGTAAAAATCTTTTGATAAATCTACAACTACATCAGAAGCACTTACAACCCTGGCAGCCTCTTTGCTTTCGTCACCATAGGCTTTGGGTACAATAAAAATAACCTCATCACCTTGTAAAACCATTGCCTTGGTTAGTCCAAAGCAAGCAGTTCCTAACCCTCCTGTAATATGAGGAGGATATTCCCATCCAAACATCAAAACTCTCATGCCTTACCTCCTTCTGCTAATTCTTTATAATTATCTAACATATATCTAATTCTAAGTAGTTCTGCAACTGACCAAGCCTGAGAAATGCAGCCCCTTGCATGATGAGGTGGGTTACCGTCGTATATTTCTGCAATTCCACCAATTCCGTAGTTATTTGTAGCTTCTTCAAAGCCTTTATATATTCTTTCTCCTACCTCATAAGCACATATATTATATACTTTAAGATATCCTTCAACGAAATGACCAAGTAGCCATGGCCAAACCGTTCCCTGGTGATAAGCCATATCTCTTTCTCTTTGCGAACCAATACAAATATCCTTATAGTCTTTATGGTTTGGGCTAAGTGTTCTAAGTCCAAATGGAGTTAAGAGTTCTTTTGCTATTCTATCTAAAACAAGCTGACAAATCTTTGGAGAAACGCATCTATATTTAAGCGATGTTGCAAATACCATATTAGGTCTTACTGTAAAGTCTCTATTGTATCCATCAACACTATCGGCTAACCATCCATAGGTCTTGTCCCAGAATGTAAGCTTAAACTCTCCTGGTATTTGCTCTGAAAGCTCCTTCCACCCTCTTATAAACTCTTTATCCTTAGACTCCTCTGCAAGTTCCAAACAAAACATTATTGCATTATACCATAGAGCATTTATTTCAACACATTTCCCTCTTCGTGGAGTTACTGGCTCATCATCAATCACGGCATCCATCCATGTTAATGCCCTCTTATCTTCCGATGCGTAAATTAAACCATTAGGCATCATCTTAATATTTTTTGTTTTCCCATACCTATAACTTTCAAGCACAGAAACCATAACATCTTTATACTCTTTCCAAACCTCTTTTGTCTTTCCAGTATAGTCGGTATATTGTTGAAGTGCCCAAAAGAACCACATAGGGGCATCAACTGAATTATATGCCGAATCGTTTCCTGAACCTATATTTGGGAAAAGCCCATCCTTCATATCTACAATTAGAGTATCGATAGCTTTTTTAAACGATTCCATATCATGTAAGCCAACGCAAAGACCTGGCAGTGCAATAAAACTATCTCTTCCCCAACGTCCAAACCACGGATAGCCTGCCACAACTTCTACCTTATTATCTTTTTTCACTAAGAATGCACTTGCTGCTCTTCTAAGCTCAGAATCAAAAGTGGTTATTGGTTCAATTTTTTTAGCCTCTTTATTGAAAATATCTTTTATTTTAATTGGATCAATTTCACTCAAAGCCGCAGAAACAAATAAGGTGTCTCCCTTTTTCATATCTACTTCAAAATATCCTGGAACAAATAAATCCTCTTGCGAATCATATCCCCTTTGGGCTTCTTTTATGTATTCAATATTATAATTCCAATCAGGATTATGCTTATAGCTTACATCTTGTTTGGAAAACTGAATAAATAAAGAATCATAATTGGAATAAGGTCTAAATGAAACCCCGTTCTCAATCTTATTATATGATGTATTAATCTCACTATTAACTTTGGAAAGCTTATGTCTTTGACGAAAAGCTAAAAATGGGCTAAATTGTAATGTAAATGGGTAATCGCATCTTTCAACAGTATATTTTATTATCAATCTATCTTCCTCTGAAGAAAAGATTAATTCTTTTGTAAGACAGATATCACCTACAAAATAAGTATGTTTACCTATTTTAGAAACATCATAAGATGATAAATACTTATGACCTTTAGGGCAGTAAATTTCATTTGGATATCTATGAATAGCCAAGTGAAAAGGATGATTGTGCTGAATAATTGTTTCGTCCAAAGATGATAAAATAACATGATATTCGTTATCAATTTGTGGTTGATTAGCGATTAGAAGTCCATGGTACTTTCTTGTATTGCAAAAACAAAGACTTGTGCAAGCAAAAGCGCCATTAGAACTTGTTTTTAGTATCTCTCTTTCCAAAGAATAACCAAGATTAACAAGCTCGTCCTTATTGAAAATAATCTTTCCCATAGTGTAAAATAAAGTGGTTAGTGATGCTACAAATATATAACTTTTTTCTTAAAAATGCAAGTAAGTTTCTTATTATTTATAATCAATTTAAGATTAAGGGTATTAAGTATTAAATCCTACGATTAAAACAAAACCTAAAAGGCGTCAAAAACAAATCCAAAACTATCAAATATAAAAGAATTAAAACCTCATCTTACGAAGCTCAAACCTTATACCTAAAACGCTAATCCTTATACCTAAAAATTGAATCTTTGTTTTGAACTCGTAACATGGGTATGTCGCACCTCGTGACATGGGTATGTCAGCATACGTCACATGGGCATGTCAGCATTGCTCACATGGGTATGTCACGAGTGCTGACATGGGTATATGAGCAAGTGTGACATGGGTATGTCGTGAGTTTGAAACAAAGAAGCATTAGTAGAAAGCAAAGTATTAGAAGTTTATGTTCAAATAATATCAGATTGTTTTTCTAAAATATGTACCTTTGCACGTTAATAATGATTTTAAACTAAACAAAAATTGATAATGAAACAGTCTTTCACTTTTCTATTCCTTATGGTTAGCCTTTGTTTTGGCTCGGTCTTTGCTCAAAAACCAACAAGCACAAATGTTGATAATGATAGTGTTGCTATTGTTTACTTTATAAAAGAAATAAGTCCTGAAAATGTTCTAAAGCTTTATAAGGCTATTGGGATGGAGCTTGAGGGTAAAATCGGGGTTAAGATACATTTTGGTGAGGATGGTAATAAAAACTTCCTAAATCCAGAGCTTACAAGACCTCTTATGCAATATACAAAGGCTTCTTGGGTTGAAACAAATGTGCTTTATGTTAGCAAGAGAAGATTTACCGACTCTCATATTAAGCTTGCTAAGGATCACGGTTTCACCTTTGCTCCTATCGACATTTTAGATCAAGATGGAGAAATTGAATACAAGACAAAAGGAATGGGATTTAAGCATTACAAGAAAATTAAAGCTGGTTCACACTTCCCAAACTACGATGGATACATTATATATTCTCACTTCAAGGGTCATGGTTCTGCTGGTTTTGGAGGTGCAATTAAGAACCTTGCAATGGGATTTGCATCACCTGGGGGTAAGATGGCACAACATGCAAGCGATGTTCCCGTTATAGTTGATAAAGATAAGTGTATAAAATGTTCAAACTGCATAAACAACTGTCCAGCTCATGCTATTAGCTATGTGGATGATGTAATTACTATTGACAAAGATAAATGTATTGGTTGTGCTAAGTGTATTGCGGAATGTCCAAAGAAGATTATTAAACCTGAGAGCATAAATTTAGAATCTAATACGTTTTTAGAAAGAATGGTTGAGTATGCTTGTGTTTTTACTAAGCAAAAGCCAATGGTTTATATAAATGTACTAGCTAATATATCTTCATCTTGCGACTGTTCTGCAAGGGCTCCACTTCCTTTTACTCAAGATATTGGAATGTTAGGCTCGAAAGATATTGTTGCAATTGAGAAAGCCTCACATGATTTGGTTGCTAAGGGTCATAACTGTGAGGATGCATTTCTTAAGGAAAGCGGAGTTAGTGGTCTAGGTCAGATTAACTATGCAGAGAAACTAAAGATGGGAACTCAGAAATATAAATTAGTTGAGATAAAATAGTTGAAATTAGATAAAAACATAAGAATAAGATAATGAATAACTCTATCAAATACTGGCTTTACTTCTTTGTGGGAGCTTTAATTATTGGCTTTGGTTTTTCTTCCTGCGTTAGTGAAGATGATTTTGTTAGTGACCAAAGCGTTAATTTGAAGTTTTCATCAGATACACTAAGGTTTGATACAGTTTTCACAACAATGGGTTCTGTTACCAAACAAATAAAGGTATATAATAAGGAATCCAAACCAATTAAGATAGATAGGATTAGCTTAGGTGGAGGAAGAAATTCTTTTTATAGGCTAAATGTTGATGGGGATACAAATATGGTTTTAAGAGATATTGAAATTGGGGCAAAGGACTCTATGTTTATTTTTGCAAGAGTTACAATTGATCCAAATAATCAAAACAACCCCTTTCTGGCTTCGGACTCCATTATCTTTTCTTTTAACAACAAAGAGCAGTATGTACAGCTTGAGGCTTATGGACAAAACGCCTACTACCATACTCCCAATGCTTGGTTAGTCTTTGAGAATGCTGACGGGACAAAAGACTCTACTCACTATTCACTTGCTCACTTTGGAGGAATAGATAGAGGAGTTACTGTGAATGGAAACGATATTGAATTTAAGAATGATAAGCCTCATATAATTTTTGGAGTATTAATTGTTAATTCAAGCTCAACTCTAAACATTACAGAGGGGACAAGGATTCACCTAAACAATAAAGCGGATATATGGGTCTTACCTGATGCTACCCTAAAAGTGAATGGATCTTACCAAAACAATGTAGTTTTTCAAGGAATTAGGAGAGATACATATTATTCTAATCTTGCAGGTCAATGGGGCTTGATAAGGTTTTTTGCAGGCAGTAAGAATAGTCGTATAGATAATGCAATAATAAAGAATGGTACTATTGGGCTTATGGCAGATAGCTGCGTTACTACAAATAATCCAACCATTGAAATTAATAATTCAAGGATTGAGAATATGTCTTATTATGGTTTATTCTCAAGAGGTGCTAGTATTAATGCATCAAACACCGTTGTTCAAAACACAGGTAAGGAAACTCTTGCTTTAGTGTGGGGAGGAAAGTATAATTTTGTTAATTGCACCTTTGCAAACTACTGGGCTTATGATTCAAGAAGAAGCAGCAAAACCCTATTCCTACAAAACTATTATACGGATATAAACAATAATGTACAGCTTAGACCTATTGAAGAGTGTAATTTCTATAATACAATTATATATGGTTCTAACGAGGAGGAAATAGAAATAGATAAGGCAGAGGGTGCAAGGCTTGATTATTATTTTGAGAACTGTCTTTTGGCAACAAAAACTATCAACTCCAATAGCGCTAGTGTTAGAGATTCTTATTTCAACTTAAATCCTCTATTCAACGAACCTAACGAAGGAGACCTTAGAATAAAGGAAAACTCTCCTGCAATTGGAAGAGGAAACGGCATTTGGAATTCTATTTATCCTTTCGACATAGTTGGCAACACTCGCACCTATCCCCCAACAATTGGAGCTTATGAATATAGTCCAATATCGGCTACTAAAAGAAAAAGATAAGAATTAAGACATAATACCTTTTTAGGTCTAATTATCTTAATCACACACAACAAACTCTTGTTTTTATTGTTAAGTTTATCCAAAAATGAGTGTTTAATCTTGTTTTTTTGTATCTTTGCAAGCCCAAAGTTTTTAACTTAAGGGATAATAGATTGGTATTTACTATAATATATAGATATTTAATTTAATAATTAATGAAAATGGCAAACGTAAAGAAGTATGTTTATACTTTTGGTGGCAAGACCGCTGAGGGTAAAGCTGAAATGAAGAATTTATTAGGTGGTAAAGGGGCTAATTTGGCTGAGATGTGTCTTTTGGGGCTTCCCGTTCCTGCAGGTTTAACTATCACAACTGAAGCTTGCATAGATTATTATGCAAACGAGTGCAGCCTACCAGAAAGCTTAATGAATGAGGTTTGGGAAGGAATGAAGAAGATTGAAGAGGTGATGGGGATGAAATATGATGACAGCGAAAA
>JAQVXZ010000030.1 GCA_028708845.1 Bacteroidales bacterium | reverse complement strand
ATATTTTGTAATCCCATAATTTTTATTATTATGCTACAAAGATACAAAATAACTGCAATATACGCAAGCAAACAGCTGGCTATCCGTATGTTAAATAAATATAAAAATCTTCCGACCACTCATGATTTCTAATCCGTAAGATATACAATATTAAAACTATGCGAATGCAAAACAGTGTTACAAAGGAAATATAATTATATGACTGCGATATTGCCGATTATTATCTTGCAACATACGATAGCAATAATATGAAGAAAGAATTTACTGAAACGAAGAAAGAATTCCGTGAAATGAAGAAAGAATTCCGTGAAATGAAGAAAGAAAAAGCCATGCATTATTATTCAATAATATATCTCTAATTCAATTAATTTTTACTGCCTCTGTAAGGTTATACAAAAGACATAGCAAGATATTAAGTCCGTTAATTAACAATTAATGAAACAAAAAACCTCGCGACAGTATAAGGTAGTCTATCATTTAATCACTTGAATCACAGTTCAAGACTTTTTGTCTGATTTTGTCTTTTTCTTTCTTTACAAATATTTTACTATCTTTGGTGCGTCGATAAGGAGAAAATTAATTTTATTAACATTTAAATATTTAAGATTATGAGTTATTATTTCAACACTATTGTATCTTCGGATTTTGAATCGGTGAGGGAAAAAGTTATTGAAGAGCTTAAGAAAGAGGGTTTTGGCGTTCTTACTGAGATAGATATTAAGGCGACCCTTAAAAAGAAAATTGATGTGGATTTTAGGAAATACGTCATCTTGGGGGCTTGTAATCCTGGTTTTGCGTTTAAGGCTCTTACGGCTGAGGACAAGGTGGGGACTATGCTGCCTTGTAATGTTATTTTGCAAGAACTTGAGGACGGAAAGATTGAGGTTGCGGCTGTTAATCCTAAGGCGAGTATGCAGGCTATTGAGAATAGAGACTTGGAGGGGATTGCTAATGAGGTGAGCGAAAAACTAAAAAGAGTGATTGAGGCTTTATAAAGAAAATGTATATCTCAATTGTTATTAAATAAATAAAGGTCAGAGTTTTTAAACTTTGACCTTTTTTTTATTGGTTATCCCGTCAGGGCTCGAACCTGAAACGTATGAACCAAAATCACATGTGTTACCATTACACCACGGGACATTCTCGTTTTGAATGAGGATGCAAAAATACTACTTTTTTCTAATCTAACAAATCTTTTCGACAAATTTTTAATTCTTTCTTGTTTCTACTGCTTATTTTTATGCTTTTATTTGGGTATTAACTATTGAAAATGATTTTTTTTATACCTTTGCATCAATTAATTATATTTTCTATGCATTGCAACAAAATAATAGAGGTAAATGATCTAAAGATATCTTTTTTACGAGAAAAACTCTGGTTTGAGGTCGTGAAAGGGATTAGTTTTTGGGTTGATAGGGGTGAAATTCTTGGTCTTGTGGGCGAAAGTGGTTCTGGTAAGAGTGTTTCTTCTTTGTCTATTATGGGGCTTTTGCCTGAAAAGTATTCTAAGGTTAATGGTGGGGAGATTCTTTTCTACGATAAGAATGAGAAAGAGCCTGTTGATATTCTTAGTTTGAAGGAGGGGGAGCATCAAAAATATAGGGGAAAGAGGATTGCTATGATTTTCCAAGAGCCTATGACTTCTCTTAATCCTGTGCAAAAGTGTGGCAAGCAGGTTTCTGAAATTATTCTCTTACATAATAATATATCAAAAAAGAAAGCTAAGGATAGGGTTTTGGAGCTTTTTGCGGAGGTGCTTTTGCCTGATGGTGAGAGGGTCTTTAATGCTTATCCTCATGAGCTTTCGGGGGGTCAGAAGCAGAGGGTGATGATTGCTATGGCTCTTAGTTGTAATCCTGATTTACTTATTGCCGATGAGCCTACGACTGCTTTGGATGTTACGGTTCAGAAGACTATTTTGGAGCTTTTGAAGTCCTTGCAAGTGAAGTATGGTATTGGTATTTTGTTTATTACTCACGATTTGGGGGTGATTAAGGAGATTGCGGATAGGGTTTTGGTCTTGTATAGGGGTGAGATTGTGGAAGAGGGTAAGGTTGGTGATATTTTTAATAATCCTCAGCATTCTTATACTAAGGGTTTGATTGCTTCTCGTCCACCGATGAATGGAAGACCAAAACACTTACTTACTATTTCGGATTTTCTTAGCGATGAAACACCAAAACAAGATTTAATTTCTTCAAAAGATAGGCAAGAAAGCCATAAACTTATGTATTCTCAAGAGCCTTTGCTAAGGGTTAGTGATTTGAGGGTGGAATATGTGGTTGATAAAAATATATTTGGCAAGGTAACTAAGAAGGTTGTTGCTGTTAATAATGTAAGTTTTGATTTGTTTAGGGGTGAGACCTTGGGCTTGGTGGGTGAGAGTGGTTGTGGAAAGACTACTATCGGCAGGGCTATTCTTCAGCTTATTGATTCCTCTAGTGGGAATATTGAGTTTGAGGGTTTGATGCTTAATGAGATAAAGGGCGAGAGGCTTAGGAATATTAGGAAGAAGGTTCAGATAATTTTCCAAGACCCCTACTCTTCTTTGAATCCTCGTTTGCCTATTGGGGAGGCTATTTTGGAACCGATGGAGGTTCATAATCTATACTCTAATAATAAGGAAAGAAAGGCTAAGGTTTTGGAGCTACTGGATAAGGTTGGTTTAGAGAGTTCGCATTATAATCGTTATCCGCATGAGTTTTCGGGTGGGCAGCGTCAGAGGATAGGTATTGCAAGATGTTTGGCACTCAGTCCTGAGATTGTTATTTGCGATGAGAGTGTTTCGGCTTTGGATGTTTCGGTTCAGGCTCAGGTTTTGAACTTGATTAATGATTTAAAGCGTGATTATGGCTTTTCTACTATATTTATTTCGCATGATTTGTCTGTCGTAAAATACATGTCGGATAGGATGATTGTGATGCAAAGTGGTAATATTGTTGAATATGGAGATGCTGATGAGATATACTCTAATCCACAAACAGAATACACTAAAAGACTTATCTCAGCAATTCCTCAATAATTATTGCCGTTTTAGAGAATTTACCTATATTTGCAAATTGCAAAATGCTCTATCCTTTTTGGGTAGGGTTATGTCAAACCAATAAAAAACTTTATGCTTAATGTAGATGTGAGCTCCGAGATTGGACGATTAGAAAGTGTAATATTGCATAAGCCAGGCATTGAAATTGAACAGATGGTTCCTCAAACCATTGATTCTTGTCTGTATAGCGATTTACTAAACCTTAAAATTGCCCAAAAAGAATACTATTATTTTCAAGAAGTTTTGTCTCGATGGACTAAGACTTATCAGATAAACGACATCCTTACCGAGATTCTTAAAGACCCTGCGATTAAACTATCGCTAGTTAATGAGGTTTTGGAAAAGGAAAACAAGAGACATTTAGCAGAAGAACTTCTATCGACTGAGGCTGCAGAACTTTCTAGGGTTTTGATTGAAGGTAGGGAATATATGCTAGACCCTTTATATAACCTTTTCTTCACTCGTGATGCGTCTTCTTCGCTTTATGATGAGGTACTTATTCACTCTATGCAACATGAGGTGCGTTCGAGAGAGAGTATTATTATGAATCATATCTTTATGCATTATTTCAAGGCTAAGACCATTAGTGCTGTAACGAATTGTCCGAAAGCAAATACTGAGGGTGGTGATGTTTTGGTGGCTAGGGAAGATGTCCTTCTATTGGGTCAGGGTATGAGAAGTAATAAGCAGGGGCTTGATTTCTTGATTCATCACTTTGCGCAAAGAAAGACTAAATTCAATATCTTGGTTCAAAGTCTTCCTTTCTGCCCAGAGTCGTTTATTCACTTAGATATGGTTTTCACTATGCTGGATAAGGATAAGTGTATGACTTATGACCCTTTGATTGTTCAGAACAAAAAGAACTTAGATGTTACCCATATTGAAATTGATAATGGTAAGATTTCCTATAATAAGAAGCCTAATTTTATGAAGGGCTTAAAGGATTTGGGATTCGACCTAGAACCTATTAAGTGTGGTGGTGATAATCCACTTTATCAAGATAGGGAACAATGGCATTCGGGTGCTAACTTCTTTTCTTTGGGTGAGGGGAAAATTATTGGATATTCAAGAAATACAAATACCATTGATGCTCTTAGTCAATCAGGATTCGAGGTTCTTAGGGCTGAAGATATTTGCAACGACAAAATAAGCATGAATGACTATGATCGTTTTGTTGTTACTATTGATGCTGCTGAACTTCCTCGTGGAGGTGGTGGTGCTAGGTGTATGACTATGCCTGTGAGAAGAACAAAGGTTGATTGGTAAAAAAGATTTAAATATAATAATAAACAAATAGATTTAATGAAAAAGTATTCTTTTATAAACAACAGCTTGGGTTGGTTAGTTTTTCTGATTGCAAGCATAGTTTACTTACTTACCGCAGAGCCTACTGCTTCTTGGTGGGATTGTGGAGAATATATTGCAACTGCATATAAACTTCAAGTAGGACATCCACCTGGGGCACCAACTTTCCAATTGTTTGGTCGTATCTTCTCGCTTTTTGCTGGTGGAGACGTCACTAAGGTTGCTTATATGGTAAATGCATTAAGTGCAATATGTAGTGGTTTCACCATTTTATTCCTTTTCTGGACTATTACAATGTTTGGAAAAAAGCTTGTTAAGAAAGGTCAAGAAATGACAAAGGGTCAAATGATTGCAATATTTGGTAGTGGTCTTGTTGGGTCACTAGCTTATACTTTTTCAGATACTTTTTGGTTCTCTGCCGTAGAGGGTGAGGTTTATGCTATGAGTTCTTTCTTCACGGCACTTGTCTTCTGGGCTATCTTGAAATGGGAGAGCCAGGCTGAGGATAGACATAACTTAAGATGGATAATTCTTATTGCATTCTTAGTAGGAATTTCTATTGGAGTCCATCTACTTAACCTTCTTGCCATTCCAGCAATGACTTATGTTTTCTACTTTAAGAAATACCCAAAGACTACAAGAAAAGGATTTATAATAGCTGGTCTTCTTTCAATTATTATTGTTGGAGTAGTGCTTTATTTTATTGTTCCGATGATTGTTTCTTTTGCTGGAAAGTTTGAGATATTCTTTGTTAATTCAGTTAATATGCCTTTCAACTCTGGAACAATTATATTCTTTGTACTAATTATAGGTTTAATCATTTTTGGTCTTCGCCACTCTAAGGCTAAGGCTAAACCTCTTCTTAATACATCTATTCTTGCTTTCCTTTTCCTTTTGATTGGATACTCAACTTTCTTAGTTTTGGTTATTCGTGCAAATGCTAATACACCAATTAACGAGAATGCTCCTAAGGATGCTGTTGGGCTTCTTACTTATTTGAATCGTGAGCAATATGGTTCTACTCCGCTATTTTACGGACAATACTATACTGCAAGACCTACAGGATTTACTGAAGGATCTCCAAAATATATCAAAGACAAGGTAAATAAAAAATATACTAAGGTAAAATCGGGTGGTTCTTATGAGTTTGCACCTGAGGACTGCACTGTTTTTCCTAGAATGTATTCTGCACAAGAGCAAAAACATATTACATATTATAAGTATTGGGGAGGCATTAACCACGATGGTAAACCGACTTTCTCCCAAAACCTAAAATACTTCTTCCGCTATCAAGTAAACCATATGTATTGGCGTTACTTTATGTGGAACTTCGTTGGAAGACAAAACGATATTCAAAGCTTTGGAGTAAACCATTCCAATTTTGATCCTGAATCTAACGGAACAAAAGATCTTATTAATGGTAACTGGATATCGGGTATTAAGTTTATTGACCAAATACGTTTAGGACCACAAGACAATCTTCCAGAAGTAATGAAGAATAATCCTGCAAGAAATACCCTTTATTTCCTTCCTTTCCTTCTTGGAATTTGTGGACTAGTCTATCAGTTTAAGAAAGACAAGAAGAATGGATTTGTGGTATTCCTGCTTTTCTTTATGACAGGGCTTGCCATTGTTCTATATTTAAATCAACATCCTACCCAGCCAAGAGAGCGTGACTATGCTTATGCGGGGTCTTTCTATGCCTTTGCAATTTGGATTGGACTAGGAGTCTATGCATTATTCGATTGGTTAGCTAAACTAAAAGTTAAGATACCTGAAAACATTAGAGCTATTGGAGTTACTGTTGTTTGTTTATTGGCAGTTCCTGCTTTGATGGCTTCTCAAGAGTGGGATGACCATGACCGTAGTGGTAGATATATTGCAAGAGAGTTTGCAAGAAATTACTTAGAAAGCTGTGAGAAAGATGCTATACTAATAACCTTTGGAGATAATGACACCTTCCCTCTTTGGTATATTCAAGAGGTTGAGGGAGTACGTCCAGATATTAGAATACTTAATTTCACCCTTTCGGGAATGCATTGGTATGTTGAGCAACTTTATAACAAGGTTTATGAATCAGAGAAATGTCCTTTCACTCTACCTAAAGAATATTATAGACTTGGCTTAGATATTACTGTTGTTTATCCTGAAAGCGATGAGCAACAAGAACTAAAAGATGTTTTGGCAAGGATGTTATATGATCCAAAAACAACCACCTACGATGCTGCTGGCGATTCAGTTAAGGTATTATTATCTAATAACCTAAGAATAACATCTGGAGAAAATCAATTTGCATTTACCATTCCTATAAGTAAAGAAAATGGAATGAAAGAGCTTCAAAGAAACGAGCTAATGCTACTAGATATACTTGGAACAAATATGTTTAAAAGACCAATATATACTATGAGTCCTTCATATTTCACTAATCTTATTCCTAACCTTAGCGACTACATTCAACAAGAAGGGTTAGTTTATAGAATTATGCCAACACAAGAAAGAGGTAATATAGCTATAGACAAGACCTATGATAAGTTTATGAATAAGTTTAACTGGGGTGGATTAAAGGATCCTCATACTTATCTAGAAGATGCAGTATCGATTAATAACTCAAGAAATATGCGTCAACAACATATGCTACTAGCAAAAAGCCTTAGTGCTGTGGGCGAACATGGAAAAGCTATTAAGATATTAGATAAAGCTCTTGTAGAATTCCCACATTCAAAAATCTATTTTGACAAATACGATATGCAATTAGCTGCTCAGTATTGTGAGGCTGGAAACATGAAAAAGGGAGAAGAGGTTTTAAATCTTATTGCTGACCACTACATTAGTGAAGTAAAATTCTACAACCAGTTTAAGGGCAAGAAAGTTAATAGCGTTATAAGTGCTAAGAACGAATCACTACAAATACTTGGTCTAATATACTCTTATGCTAGTGATTACAATTTCACCAATATACAAACTAGACTTAAATCAATACCTGAAATAGACTTTATTTTGAAAATTCAAGATATGCAAAAGGAATATAACAATGTAGTCAGCAGGGTTAATTCTTCAATTGATTTGTCAAGATCAGCAAACACAAAAGCTGAAGGAGAGAAACAACTTATAGGCATTCTTGGAACAATTGAGAAATTAATGAACTCACAAAGCGAAGAGCTATATCATAGATCAGCAGAACTACTAATGTTTATATACTCTAATGCAATAAACGCTCAGCTTAAAACTGTTGAACAAAAGATTAACTCCAACCAAACCTTTATGAGGGTAATACAAGAGGCAATGGCTCAACAGCAAGCTCAAATGCAGTCTATGCAAAACCAAGGACAAGGAGAACAAAACGTAAACATTCCGGGAATAAATTTTTAATTGAAAAATTAAGATATTAATACAAAAGACTAGTGAGTGAAATCATTCATTAGTTTTTTGTCTTAATTAAAAACAAAACAGAAAATGAATATTGAAGTTTTAAAATCAAAGATACATAGAGCAGTTGTAACTCGTGCAAACCTTCATTATATTGGCAGCATAACAATTGACGAGGACCTAATGGACGCAGCTAATTTAATTGAAAACGAAAGAGTCTATATCTTCGATGTAAACAATGGTGAGAGATTTGACACCTATGTTATCAAAGGAGAAAGAGGTTCAGGCGAAATAGGAATTAATGGAGCAGCAGCACGCAAGGTGCAAATTGGCGACTTCGTAATCATTGTTTCTTATGCCTCCATGGACTTTGAAGAAGCTAAAAAACATACCCCAACTGCTATATTTCCACAAGATAACAAACTAGTTTAATTGCGACGAAAGTAATTAAATAATAAGTAGATGAAAAAAGCCATTAGGTTAGTAATATTCTTATCCATAGGACTAGGTTTTATATGGTGGTTTGTTTCCAAGCTAAGCCCAGAGGAGTTAAACCAAGTCTTTGATTCATTATCAAAAGCTAACTATTTTTGGTTCTTTATTGCCATCCTTATCAATATATCAAGTGCAATAATAAGAGCATTACGCTGGCAGCAACTTATACGCCCAATGGGTTATAACCCAAAACTAATGCCAACCTTCCTAGCAGTAATGTCAGGCTATTTGGCTAATTTAGCAATACCTCGCTTGGGTGAAATCCTTCGCTGTGGACTAATAAGCAAGAGTCAGAAAATACCATTCGAGAAAGCAGTAGGAACAGTGGTGGTTGAAAGAACCGTTGATACAATAATATTTGTACTAATATTCTTCTTAGGACTAATGATAGAGTTTAACTATATCAAAGACTATATCTTCAACAACTTAAACAATATAATAACCATAGAGAAACTACAATCCCTAATTATTATTGGCACTATATCAATGGCTTTAGTATTAATAATAATCTTCTTATTAAGAAAGAAAATCAGAGAAACTAAGTTATATAACAAGATAAAAGAAGTATTACTAGGCTTTCTTGAAGGAATAAAATCCATACTCAAACTAAAAAACCCCCTACTCTTTATATTTAACTCATTACTTATATGGTTTATTTGGATACTAGGAACCTACATCATATTCCTTTGTTTCCCTCAGACAATGCACCTATCCTTTAAAATTGCATTTATAGCAACAATTCTAGGAGCAATAGGACCAATCGTAACACCAGGAGGAATTGGAATATTTCCTGCAATCATTGCACAAGTACTATTAATGTATGGAATAATCAGACCAATTGGCTATGCAGCAGGCTGGTTACTTTGGATAGTATCTCAAATTGGAATAATTGCTATGGGTCTAACAGGATTTATTTACTTCTCAAAAACCACGAAAAAAGATGAAACAAATACAATCAATCAAAAATAAGATCTATAACCTTGATAAGTTAGTACTACAACTAAAAGTCTGGGAAAAAGAAGGAAAGAAAATCGTTTTCACAAATGGTTGTTTCGACATCATACATCAAGGACATATAGACTATCTTGCAAAAGCCAAAGACCTAGGCGACAAACTAATAATTGGACTAAATACCGACCAATCAGTAAGCACAATCAAAGGCAAGAACCGTCCAATACAAGACGAGAAATCCAGAGCCATAATCCTAGCCTCAATGCAATTCGTTGACGCCATTATCTATTTCTCCGACCCTACCCCCTATGAGTTAATCAAAGCCATAGAGCCCGATATCTTAGTCAAAGGAGCGGACTATAAACCCGAAGATATCGTTGGCTACGACATAGTAAAACAAAAAGGAGGTGAGATAAAAACCATAGAATTCTTAGAAGGATATTCCACAACCTCAATAGAAAATAAGATAATCAAAGATTATAAGTCGAAAGTCTAAGGACTAAGGTCAAAAGACTAAGGTCAAAGGTCGAAGGTCTTTACTTAGATTTGTAAAAATCAAGATTTTATATTTAGGAAATAGCGTATCAGGATTTTCTTTCTTTGTATTGATGATTCTTTGTTGGCAACATAGTGATATTACCTTACCAACATAGTGCCACTATGTTGGCAACATAGATACCTTATGTTGGCAAGGTAGAAGCCTTATGTTGGCAACATAGCATTATGATATGACTAAAATAATAGATTAATATGCTGAATAAATTTATTATTGCTTAGAAAGCCAATGATGATAGAAACTTATGACTAGGTCGTAGGTCTTTTGGGGATTGGAATCGGAAGTGTCTATAACGCAATCGTAGTTCGATAGGTCTTCAACATCTACTCCATAAAGGGTTTTATAACGAAGGATTTCGCTATTCTTTCTTGCTAGTAGTTTCTGAGCTGCATCCTCAACGGAAGAGTACTTTTCGTTCTTGCGGATATTGTCGTTGAATATGCGTTTTGCTGCAATATTATTGTCGACCGTTAGATGTATTTTGAAGGAATGAGGGATGAAATGCCAAGCTAAGCGTGAGTCTAAAATAAGTCCCCTTTCCTCTTTTCCGTAATTTGTTACCATGCGGTCGCACTCCTTATCTATTTCAGGATGAGTTTCCATAAATTGATTAAATTCCAATGCGTCCATTCCGTACTTAGTGGCCAGTTCCCTTTGTATCACTCCTATTGAAATTACTTCAAAGCCTAGTTCTTGACTTAATTGCTTACTCAATACGCTTTTCCCACTTCCTAAGTCTCCAGAGATTGAAATCTTTATGTTCTTCATCTTTTATAGTTTTTTCTTTTGCAAATTTACTATTTATGTTTGATTGTGCAAGCTTGTTTATGGTTTCTACTAGAATATGGATAGTTCAAAATATTGGAATGCAAGTATCCAAGCTAGTAAAATAATATATGTGATAATATAATACTGCCATTTCGAGGATTTATGGTGTATTAGATACATTGAAACTATTATTCCAAAAACTCCTCCCATAAGTTCCAAGATATGAAGCACCTTTTCAGGAACTCGTCTTTTATTATTCTTGGCTTGTGATTTATCAATTGAAAAGGTTAGAACTGAAATCACATTAATTACTATTATATAGGCAGGAAAATAGTTTAGTAAACTTGTCATAATTATTGATTTATTGGTTGATTAATTTTGATTTTCTTTTATTTACTGCCACATATACTAAGATAACTATATTCATTATCAAGGCATATAGCACAGCTGGTATTGCAATCTTTGGATTATTTAGAATTATAGGGCTTGCTGCTATTAGCATTGCTTGTGCTGCATTTTTTATCCCTACTCCAATAACGATGGCTTTTCTCTGCTCTGTTTTTATCTTAAATACTAAGGCTATGAAATAACTAATTAGCATTACGCCAATAACTAGTATGAAAATTAATATGGATAATTTGCTGAAATTTTGAATTATAACATCCATATTTTCTATAAAGAAGGCTGTTATTAGTATTAATAAAAGATAGATTGGTAGTTTCTTAGTCCAAAGGGATAGTTTTTTTGCAAATTCTTCTTTATATCTATTTAATAGCATACCGAAAACGATTGGCAGTAGTAGGAATACTACATTTTGCATTAGTAATTTGAAGAATGGAAGGTTGAAACTAAGGGAATCTCCTATTGAAAAATAGATATAAGATGAGATAATGATTGGTATGGTGAATATAGATAGTAGGCTGGAAAGCGAGGTTAGGAGGACGGATAGTGCAACATCTCCTTTGACTAAAAAGGAAAAAGCATTGGATGAGGCACCACCAGGGCAGGAGGCTATTAGTATTATTCCTATCTTAAATTCATCAGGAATATTTACAAAACTTAACAAGAACCAAGCTATTAGTGGATGAATTATTAGTTGGGATAGAGTCCCTAAGATTATGGATTTAGGTTGTTTTAATATTAGTTTGAAGTTAGAAAGCCTTAGTTCCAATCCTATGCAAAACATTAGAAAGATAAGGATTGGCATAACGATAAACAATGAATTCATATTATAATAATTAATGTTTGATTAGATATCGAATTTTATAAATCCGCCATAGTTTTCTTTGAATATCTTAGTTGGACCATAGTAATCATATCTACAAGCCGCACCAAAAGTAATTGTATTTATCTTAAGACCTAAATGGAAGAAAGCAAAGCTCCTATCGTGTTTATTGTCTACTAATTTTTGATTATACATAGCTTGTGCCTTGGTGTATAATCTTATTTTCTCTGTTAGCTTTGGTTTAAATTCTATAAAGCTCATCGTTTCTATATTCATATCTCCATTTGGTAATAAATGGAAAGCTGGTGTTAGAACAATCATTATGGTTGGATTAGCATAGAGAAAACCCATGGATATATTTGGTATAAAACCTTTTTTATAATGGTATTGAATGCCTGTGCCTATATTAATATTTTTATGGAATTGATAAGATAATGTATTATTGGTTACAAGTTCATTTTCAGATTGTGTGTTCTTATAATCTACTGTTGCACTTGAATTATTTGAGAAATTGATTTTCTTATATATATTCCTCTTCATACTCATAACGAATGATGTCCTATTATTCCCAATAAACATCTCAATAGGTATTGGAGGATTGACACTTTGAGAATAAGCGCTAAGAACAAAGATGTTTAATAGAATAAGACTTAGTATTTTTCTTTTCATATTATATAGTATTATGGTGATTTATTGAAGGATTACGTAATCGATTAGATATAAAACTACAAACACAACATTTAATAAGCCTGTCTTCATAAGCATTTTATTATACTTTTCGCCCTTTGTTCTTAGTAATTGTAAGAATAAGAATAAGCCAAAGAAGAAAATAAGATTTGAAAATGAAAAAGGATTAGAGATAAATGTGAAAACAAGGGTTAGAATAATAAAAAACAAGTATTCCCCCTCCCCTGCTCTTTTGCCAAATCTAACAACGAAGGTTTTCTTATTATGTAATACATCATTTTCTCTATCTCTTATATTATTTACTATTAAGACGCAGGTTGAAATTGCACCACAAACGAAACCTAAGAACATAGATTCTTGACTGAAAGCACCTGTTTGCAGGGCTGTTGTTCCGAGTGTTGCAATGGGTCCAAAGAATAGGAAGCAAAAAATGTCAGCAATGCCTAAGTAGCTTAGGGATTTCTTTGTTGCGGTATAGAGCCAAGCAAAGAGAATTGAGAAAAGACCAATAAAAAGGATGATTATTCCACCACTAATAACTAAGTAAAGTCCAAGAACTAAGGCAATAAATAAATCAATCGCTATAGCAATTTGCATTTGTTTTAAGGTTACTTCTCCTTCTGCAAGAGCTCTCTTAAAACCTATTCTACCTTTTTTATCTAATCCTTTCTTGAAATCGTAGTAATCATTAACGAAATTAGAAAGTATTTGAATGGAAAGAGCAGCAAGAAGAGTTGCAATGGCAATTGTCCAATTAATTTCACCTAATTTTGCAGCAACAATCACACCTATTGCAACAGGAGAGAAAGCTGCAAACAATGTATGTGGTCTTGTTATCTTCACCCATGTAAGTATAGTACTCATTATTGTATTATAAAGTATTGTATTATTACTAAGACTAAAAAGAAGACATTTGAAAAAGATGTTAGCATAAGTAATCGATTATATTTTTCTCCTCTTGTTTTGAGAAGCAAGAAAAAGAGAATTAATAAAACTATAAATATCAAATTTAATATTGAAAAGGGTTGTGCTATAAAGCTAAAGATTAGAGATAAAACTACAAATATGAAATACTCCATCTCTCCTACTCTTCGTCCAAACCTAACAACTAAACTCTTTCGATTAGCTAAAGCATCTGATTCCTTATCTCTTAAATTATCCACAGCAAGTACATTTGTAGCAATTGAACCACAAACCATTCCCAGCCAAAAGCTTTTCATGCTAAATAATCCTGTTTGAAGATAAGTTGCACCAACAGTAGCCATAGAACCAAATACTATAAAGACAAAAATATCCCCTAATCCATAATGACTAAGAGATTTACTAGTTGCTGTATAGAAAATGGCAGTTAATATAGAGAATATACCTATAATTAATATTGGTAAACCACCGTGGAAAATCAAAAATGCACCTAATAAAACTATTAGTCCTAAGATAATATATATACCTTTTCTTAGTTCATCTAAAGAAACTAAACCTGAAACTAATGGTTTTTCATATCCTATATAGTCTTTATTATCCAATCCTCTTATAAAATCGTAATAATCATTTACCATATTGGAAAGAGCTTGTAGAGATAATCCACAAATTAATGTAATAATAGCAACTAACAAGTTTATATCAGCACCATGTACTTGTGATGCAATAATAATACCAATAACAATTGGACAAAAGGCAATTATTAAAGTGCCTATTCTAATTACTTTAAGCCATTTTAATATTGAATTCATATAATATTAAGGTTTTACTGCTTTATATATTGTTGCTATTCCAAAAGAAACTTCTTTGTAAGTTGCCTTTTCAAAGCCAGCTTTATTTAATCTCTCAACGAAGTCTTGACCATAAATAAATTCATTAATAGTATTTGGCAAGTATGAGTAAGCATAGAGATGTTTTGAGAATATACGTCCTAGGAAAGGCAGAATATGATTTAGGTAGAGATTATAGAAGAAAGATATAATCTTGTATCGTGGTTTTGAAAACTCAAGTACAATAAACTCTCCTTTGGGTTTAAGCACTCTATTGATTTCTCTTAGTCCTAAATCTAAGTCCCTGAAATTTCTAACTCCAAAACCTACTACTGCTGCATCAAAACTATTATCCTCAAAGCTTAGAGAATGACAATCTTCTTGCAAAAGTGTTATTTTATCACTTAGTTTTAGTTTATCAATCTTTTCTTGTCCTTTCTTAAGCATACCCTCTGAAAGGTCAATTCCAACGATGAGTTTGGCTTTATCTTGTTTTATTATTTCAATTGCCAAATCACAAGTTCCTGTTGCAACATCCAATACCTTATCTTTTTTATTTGAAATCTGCTTAACAACTTTCTTCCTCCATAACTTATCTATATTTAAAGAAAAGAAGTGATTTAGGAAGTCGTAGCTTGGAGATATGGAATCGAAAAGCTCTCCAACATTAGTTTTATCTGTTTTCATCTTATAGTTTTCCTTTAATATATTTGCCTGTTTGGGAATCCTTAGCCTTAACCATCTCTTCTGGAGTTCCAAAAAAGATTATATTTCCTCCATTCTTGCCTCCCTGAGGTCCTAGTTCAATTATCCAATCTGCAACTTTTATTATATCGGCATGGTGTTCAATAACTATTACTGTATGACCTATGTTTACAAGTTCTTGTAATGCGATATTAAGTTTATTTATGTCGTGGAAATGTAGTCCTGTTGAGGGTTCATCAAATATAAAAATGGTAGAGTTTTCATTATTTCCTTTTGTAAGGTAGTATGCTAGCTTAACCCTTTGAGCTTCTCCACCACTAATGGATATTGAACTTTGTCCTAGTTCTAAATATCCTAAGCCTACTTTTATAAGGGATTCTAGCTTCTGAACAATTCTTGTTGTTAAGGGTTGGTTGTCCTCTGAAAAGAATTCAACTGCTTCTTCAATTGTCATAGTAAGAATATCAGAAATACTCTTTGATCTATATTTAATTTCTAATGTTTCTTCCTTATACCTAGTTGAATTACAAGCTTGACAAGGTAGGATAACATCAGCCATAAATTGCATAGGAATTGTTACCGTTCCTTCACCCTTACATTCTTCACATCTTCCTCCATCAACATTAAAAGAGAAGTATCCAGCCTTTAAGTTCCTTTTTTCTGCCAAAGGTTGTGCTGCAAATAAATTACGAATATCATCAAATGCTCCTAAGTAGGTTGCTGGATTGGAACGAGAAGAGCGACCAATTGGGTTTTGATCTATTAATTGTATTGATTTGACTAAGGAAAGAGAACCCTTAGCTTCCGATGCTTTTGGAACATTTTCAACAACCTCTCCCAAGTTCATTAGGATTGAATTATAGAATATATTCTTAATTAGTGTTGTTTTACCAGAGCCACTTATCCCACAGACAACTGTTAGGGCTTTTAGCGGAACTTGAACACTTACATCTTGTAAATTATTCTCATTACAGTTTTCAATACTTATCGATTCCTTCCATTTCCTCCTTCTTTCAGGTAGTGGAATTTCTAATTCATGGTTAAGGTATTTTGCTGTTAGGGATGTTTTGTTCTTTAGTAGGTCTTCAAATGAACCTGAAAAAACAACCTCTCCCCCTTTTCTTCCTGCCTCCGGCCCTATATCAACTATATAATCAGCTGCCTTAATAATTTCTTCGTCATGCTCAACTACAATAACAGTATTTCCTGCATCTCTTAGCTTATTAAGAACATTAATAAGATTATGTGTATCTCTTGAATGCAGTCCAATACTTGGCTCATCTAAGATATACATCGAGCCAACAAGAGGACTACCAAGCGAGGTTGCAAGTGCAATTCTTTGACTTTCCCCTCCTGAAAGGGTTGAGCTTTGACGGTTAAGCGATAGGTAGCCTAAACCAACCTCAAACATATAACCTAATCTCTGTTTTATTTCTGTAATCAAACGTTCTGATACTTGCTTTTCGTAGTCATTTAGTTTGATATTGTCGAAGAATTCAATTAACTCATCAATTGGCATAAGTGATAAATCGATTATAGACATATCATTTATTTTCACATATCCTGCATCCTTTCTTAGCCTTGTTCCTCTACAGTCTGGACAGGTTGTTCTTCCTCTATATCTTGAAAGCATTACCCTATATTGTATCTTATAGCTTTCTGCAACAAGCATTTCAAAAAACTTATTAATGCCAATTATATCTTCATTTCCATTCCAAAGGAAGTCTCTTTCTTCTTTGGTTAGCTTATTATATGGTCGGTGGATTGGGAATGTATCAGCTGCCTTTTCAATAAAATCTTCCTTAAACTTCTTCATTATCTCACCTCTCCAACAGTTAACTACTCCTTCGTAGACTGAAAGATGTGGTTGAGTTATTACTAAATCTTCAGAAACTCCTTCAACAAAGCCTGAACCGCTACATGTTGGACAAGCTCCATAAGGGTTATTGAATGCAAAGAAGTTCTCAGATGGTTTGGTAAATTCCATCCCATCTCTTTCAAAGCGATTGGAAAAGAAATACGTTTCATCATCTTTAATGACAATACAATCTCCTTCACCCTCATAGAAGGCAGTATGAATAGAATCAGATAGTCTTAGGTAAACATCCTCAGAAGAATGGTCAATGCTTATTCTATCAATAAGTATTCTTACCTCAGTGTCTTTTTTAATTGTTTTCTCTAATGCATCTTCAATCTTTGTAACCTCATCACCTATCATAACCCTAACATAACCAAGTTGCATTAGGAGTTCGAATCGTTCCTTAATTGTTTCTTTTGGTTTAAGTTTAATTGGGCAAAGAATCATCACCCTCGACCCATCTTCAAAAGAAAGAAGTTTATCAACAACATTAGATACAGAATCTCTTGTTACCTCCTGTCCTGAAATTGGGGAGTAGGTCTTTCCAATTCTTGCATATAAGAGTTTGATATATTCATATATCTCAGTGATTGTTCCAACTGTTGAGCGTGGATTTCTATTAGAGGACTTTTGTTCTACAGCAATTGCAGGCGATATTCCATAAATTGAATCTACCTCTGGCTTATTCATCCTTCCCAAAAACTGCCTTGCATAAGAGGATAGACTTTCAACATATCTTCTTTGCCCCTCAGCAAACAGCGTATCGAAAGCAAGAGAGGTTTTACCTGAGCCTGAAAGTCCTGTTATTACAATTAGTTTATTATGAGGTATGGTTAAATCAATATTCTTTAAATTATTTACCCTCGCCCCTTTAATTACTATATTATCTTTATCCACTTTTATTTATTTAATCTGAAAGAGAATTCTCCATTAACTACCATAAAACATTTTGTCCACAAACCCCACCTTTAATGACACCTATTATAAAATAATAAATTGTCAAAGATGTGAGACTTGTGGACAAAACGATAAAAGACTAAATATAATTACTTTTTAATTACATTTCCGTCAATTTTATTTGAACTTGGCCTTGAAATACTTTCTCTCATTTCAGTATCAGCCATAATATTCTTCATTTTATAATAATCCATAATGCCTAAGTTACCACTACGGAATGCTTCAGCCATTGCAAGAGGCACCTCTGCTTCTGCTTCAATAACCTTAGCTCTTGCTTCTTGAGCTTTCGCCTTCATTTCTTGTTCAACAGCTATAGCCATTGCTCTTCTTTCTTCAGCTTTCGCTTGAGCAATATTCTTATCTGCCTCTGCTTGGTCCATTTGAAGTTGAGCACCAATATTCTTACCTACATCAATATCTGCAATATCAATAGATAGAATTTCAAATGCAGTTCCTGTATCTAATCCTTTTGAAAGAACAAGTTTAGAAATTGAATCTGGGTTTTCAAGAACATAAGCATGAGATTTAGAAGAACCAATTGAAGTTACAATACCTTCCCCAACACGAGCAAGAATTGTTTCCTCACCAGCACCTCCTACCAATTGGCGGATATTTGCTCTAACTGTAACTCTTGCCTTAACAATAAGTTGTATACCATTACTTGCAACAGCTGCAACAGAAGGAGTATCTAAGACCTTAGGGTTAACACTTAATTGAACAGCCTCAAACACATCACGACCAGCTAAGTCAATTGCAGTAGCTGATTTGAAATCTAAGTTAATGTTTGCTTTATCAGCAGAAATCAAAGCTTTAACAACTCTTGGAACATGTCCTCCTGCTAGATAGTGAGCCTCTAATAAATCAGAATTTAAATCTAAGCCTGCTTTCTTAGAAGTAATCATTGAATTAACAATAATTGCAGGTGGTACTTTTCTCCAACGCATAAATATAAGCTGCAAAAGAGACATCTTAACACCGTTCAATACACATTGGAACCATAAGTTTAGAGGTACCAACCAAAGGAAAACGATTAGCGCAATAAGAGACATTACGACGATTAGAATAATTGATGGCATAATTTCTATTTTTTAAGTTAATAAATCAATATTTAATGAGCAAAGATATAAATATTCTACCAAATTTCAAAGTATAAAGAATTATTATTCATTAATTATGCAAATACATTTGTTTTATAGTTGCTTATCATTCCATAATTATCTTAAAAATCTCTTCAAAGACAATATACTTCATTTCTTTATAAGAAAAGAAACGAATAAAGAAATTACTAAAACAATGTAATAAATTACTAAAATGCAGTATTAAATTATTAAATCAAAGAAGCAATTTGCTAAGATGTACATCTTAGCTTACTCTGATGTACATCTTAGCGTGCTGAGATGTACATCTTAGCATCGTGTGATGTACATCTTAGTGAAATTAAACAAAGAGATAGAAATTTAATTCTTGATAATAGAGATATAAATGCAAGGAATACAATAATTATTCGTACTTTTGAAGCTTAAACTTTGATATAAAAAAAATATGGATATTTACCAACTAAGAATAGGTTTGAAACATTCTAAGCCAGAGATATGGAGAAGAATATTAATTTCTGCAAACACTGAACTGGCAGAACTACACTCTCTAATTCAAATGATGATGTTTTGGTCAGACAGTCATTTACATCATTTTATTTCAAATAATGTCTATTACGAACCTAAAGAAGAGGATGAGGATGGACTCGGTGAATTCTTCACTGCCAAAACAGTGGACTATACAAATATCAAAGTATCACAACTTCTTAAAAAGGAAAAAGATACAATTGAATACGAGTATGATTTTGGCGATAATTGGGAAATGAAAATTCTATTAGAGAAAATAACACAAGTTGATGAAGAAGCCTTTAAGCCAATTTGTCTAAAAGCTATAAACGCTGCCCCAATGGAAGATTGCGGAGGTATTATGGGATATTACCATATATTGGATGTTTTAAAAGATCCAAAACATGAAGAATATGAAGGTATAAAAGAATGGATGGGATATGAGATAGATGAGGAGTGGGATGAAAAAGAGGGTGAGTTGAAAGCTATCAATTATAATTTCAAAATATATGCAAAAGCAGTAAAGTAAGGCATAAGTATAGCTTATTCAATAGTTCTTACAAATATTTTACTACCATCAATTCGCTCAATAACAACTTCTGTTTTTGGGTCAAGAAAAGTATTTACTGTAAATACTTCTATTCTTTGGCCATTAATTTCTGCCATTCCAGCATAAGCCAAACGAGTAATTGTAATACCCTTGTCTCCTACCTTAAACTCTTCTATCTTAATGTCATTTGCCTTACTGTCTATTGATTTGTTTAATGCGAACTTCTTCCATGTTTTAGCACGAAGTGCATAAATAAGTAGGAAAGCACAAAACGCAAGAGCAATAAATAATGTAATTATCCCCCATGTGTTTCCATATTCGTTAAATACTTGAACAATTCCATAAACGAGCATAGCTACGCCAGATAACCCTGCAACAGTTGTTCCTGGTATTGCAACAATTTCTAAAATAATTAGAATAATACCTCCAATAAGGAATAATAGAATAAATAATAAGTCCATATTAATTAGTTTTTATCTGATTTCTACTTTTAATTTCTTCTTAACCAATTGGTCATGCATCTTAAGAAGCTCATCGTAGCTTCCGTGTTTGACTGCACAAAGACCTTTGCGGTGAGCAATGTTAGCACAATTAGATGCTTGTTCGTAGCTTAGTTTACATACTTCAAGCAAGCAATCAATAACATAGTCAAATGTATGAATATTATCATTGAAAAGAATCAGCTCATTACCCTCTTCATCAATGGAAGACAAACAACTTACCTCTTCAGGATTTGTTTCATTGTATATATCACTCATCTATCAAAAAGTTTTATTTCGATAGGGCAAAGATATGAAAAAGTTTTATTAAAAATGTATTTAGGATAAAAATTCTACAACTACATTCTTTCAGGAACAGTAATACCTAGAAGTTCCATTGCAGATTTTATGGTGTTTCCAACAAAAGAAGCAATGCCAATCCTCATTTTCATTAGGGCTTCATCTTCCTCTCTTAGTATTTGAACATCTTGATAGAAAGCATTAAAGCTCTTTGCCAAATCATAAACATAGTTTGCAATTAGGGCTGGAGAAAAGGTCTTACCTGCTTGGTCAACAATTGCTGGGTATTGATATAGGATTCTAATAATTTCAAGCTCCTTAGAGTTTAGCTTAGAAGACAAGTCAAGTCTAAGGGTTTCAAGGTTTATACCTTTTTCCTCTTGAGCTTTTCTAATTATAGAACGAATCCTTGCATGAGTGTATTGAATAAAAGGACCTGTATTACCAGTGAAATCAATTGATTCTTTAGGATTGAATAGCATGTTTTTTGTAGGATCAACCTTTAATATAAAATATTTTAAAGCACCCATAGCTAACATCCAATATAGTTTCTCTGCCTCAGCTTCTGAAAAACCATCAGTTTTCCCATGCTCCAAAGTTTGTTCCTTAGCTGTGTTTATCATTTCCTTAATCAAATCATCAGCATCCACAACAGTTCCCTCACGTGATTTCATCTTACCCTCTGGAAGTTCAACCATTCCATAAGATAAGTGACGTAGGTTTTCTGCCCAATCAAAGCCTATTTTCTTTAATACAAGCTTTAGAACATCGAAATGATAGTTTTGTTCGTTGCCCACAACATAGAGTAGGTTATCTGAATTGAAATCATTGTGCCTAAGAGTTGCGGTGCCTAAGTCTTGTGTCATATAAACAGATGTTCCGTCAGCCCTTTGCAAAAGCTTTTCATCCAAACCCTCATGTGTTAAGTCACACCAAATAGAATTATCTTCTTTCTTATACAATACACCTTTCTCAAGACCTTCTCTAACTAAATCTTTGCCTAATAGATATGTCTCAGATTCATAGTAAACCTTATCAAAATCAACACCCATCTTATAATAAGTCTCATCAAAACCCTTATAAACCCAGGCGTTCATTCTCTTCCATAAATCAATAACGTCCTTGTCCTTAGCCTCCCATTTCCTAAGCATATCTTGAGCTTCAAGCATAATTGGAGCTGTCTTTTCAGCAAGTTCTTTATCCACTCCTTCACTAATCATTGTCGCTATCTCTTTCTTATATTCCTTATCGAAAAGAACATAATACTTACCAACCAAATGGTCTCCCTTTAATCCAGAAGTCTCAGGAGTTTCTCCCTGACCAAACTTTTGCCAAGCAATCATTGATTTACAAATATGAATGCCTCTATCGTTAACCAAATTTACTTTTCTAACAGCATAACCATTAGCTTTAAGAATTTCAGCAACACTCCATCCCAATAAGTTATTTCTTATATGTCCAAGATGTAGAGGTTTATTGGTATTGGGTGAAGAATACTCAACCACAATAGGCTTTTCATCCCTAATAGGTTTATATCCGAAAGTATATTTAGTTTTAAAGTGATCAATAAATCTTAACCAATAATAATTGGAAACTTCAAAGTTTAAGAACCCCTTAATAACATTGAAGCCTACTATATCTTCACAGCTTCCCACCACAAAATCGCCAATTTCCTTAGCTGTTTGTTCAGGAGATTTCCTTGATTGTTTCACAAAAGGGAAAACAACAAGAGTAAAATCACCTTCAAACTCTTTCTTGGTAGTATAAAGAGTAATATCTTTTAAGTCAACGCTTATATCGTATAGAGAAACTAAAGCTTTTTTTATAGATTCCTGTAATAATAAATCAATCATATTTATATAGTCTATTGTGAAGTAAAACAAAGTGCAAAGATAGTAAAATAAACAATAAAAAAAGCCGCTCCTTGTTCAAGAGCGACTTTTCTATATTTTCTTTAACTGAAATTATTTAACAACAATTTTCTTTGTTGCTAAGCCAGC
>JAQVXZ010000010.1 GCA_028708845.1 Bacteroidales bacterium | reverse complement strand
GTATGTCTGATTAATGTCGAAACATAGATCTATCACGATATTTTTGGTGGTTATAGATCAGGTGAACACCTCTTCCCATTCCGAACAGAGAAGTTAAGCCCTGCATCGCCGATGATACTGGATGTAAATCTGGAAAAGTAGGTAACTGCCAAGACCTACAAATCTAACCCTCAGTCTTTATTGATTGAGGGCTTTTTGTTATAAACCTTTTTAGTAGTTTAAACTAACTATACTTTGGGCTATTAATATTTGCCTGATGAATTTTTAATAATTAAATTTACAGAAGAATGAAAAATTTAAAAGATTTTATATTAGGCAGAAGATATGTATTTTATATACTATTTAGCACATTTTTTGCACTATTCTCATGGGCGTTTTATGGTGTGTTCTTCGATAATGGATACTTAAACTTAGAGCAAGGTGGATTGTTTTTGTTTATTTTATTATGGTTAGGTTATCCTTTATCCTTTATTTTTTATGAACGTTCTCAAAAAAAATAATTTTATAAACATCTGATAATTTTATCATAGGCGATCATCTTTTCCCATTCCGAACAGAGAAGTTAAGCCCTGCATCGCTGATGATACTGGATGTAAGTCTGGAAAAGTAGGTAACTGCCAAATCTTATTTTAAACGCCTTGTAATTAAGTTTACAAGGCGTTTTTTTGTTGTAATATACCCTATAAAACATAGATTTAAAACTACTAAACTCCTACTCTTTTACTACTAACCTCCTACTCTTTCATCACTACAATGCCAATCTTTTATTACTAAAATGCCACTTTTTCACTACTAAATTAGCATTTTTTTTATACTAAAATGACATTATATGAAGGGTAGTTCTTAGGTTTGAAATTTTTTATTCTTAGGTTTAAAACTCCTTATTCTTAGGTTTGAAATTTCTTGTTTTATGGTTTAATATACATTGTTCTATGGTTTAAATTATCTATTCCTAAGTAATTGATTGTCTGATACTAAGTTTTGGCAAATGTAAAACGCCGTTTTGAGGGTCTCAAAGTGGCGTTTTGAGGCTCGCGAAACGAAGGTTTGATGGTGGCGAAACGGGGGTTTGGTTTTTTGATATGGCGTATTGGGGAAATGGAGGCTGGGATTTGGGGGCTTTATCTCTTTTTTTATGCCTTTTGAGTTTTATCATTTCTTATTTTAAATATTTAGTTATTTGGTTTTGTTAGTTTGCCTAAAATACTTATCTTTGCCTATTCTAAAATAAAAGAATTAACAATAAATTTATATGAAAAGAAACTTAATTAGTTTAGTTATAGCTATATTAGCCATAACTACCAGTGCTTTTGCACAAGTTGATAATGCTGAAATTAAAGCATTAAAGAAAGCAGCTCTTGAGGAATTGAAATATGCTCCAGAGGATTCTCATAAAGATTATTATGAAAAAATGCACACTCGTATCCCTAGAAAACTTGATGTTGAACTAATAGATGTTCAAGATGGCATAAAATCTTCAATAAAAGCACCATTAGATGTACCGGCTGATATGATTTATCCTGGAGAGTTTGACGAGGTTCAAGCTATTATGATGACTTGGCCTTATATAACAAGAACTGTTAGCGGTAATCAATATGCATCGCAAATGTTTGAAGGACAGGGAATGACTTACTCATCACAGACCTTAGTGCCTGTATATTCAGTTCCTGATATTTCTAGCAGTAAAACTACAAAACTATTTAGAGAACTTGCAAATGGTATTCAACAAAATGCAGAGGTTTGGATAAATATATGGGATGCAGAAGATTCTCTTGCTATTAAGCAACATATGGCTAATTTTGGTACCCCACTATATAACTATCGTTTCTTTGTAAATCCAGGCAATTCTTTCTGGTATCGCGACTGTGGTCCTGTTGGTTTTTATTATGGTGATGATGATCAAATTGGGCTAATGGACTTTGAATATTATGGAGGAAGACCTCTTGATGATTTAATTGGAAGGAAGATTGGTGAGCAAGCTGGTTTTCCTACCTTCACAACAACAATAGAATATGAAGGAGGTAATATATTAGTTGATGGGCTTGGTTCATTATTTACTTCAACTGCTGTTTATGCTATTAACAAAGATCCTTATGGTCTTTATTTCCTTAATCCTAATTCTTCTATTGGATATTCTCAACAAACTAAGACCAAATTAACAGAAACACAGATTGTAGATAGTTTAAAACATTTAATGAATCTTGACCGTTGTATTATTCTTCCAGAACTTAAATATGATGGAGGAACAGGACATATTGACTTATATACTGATCTTTTTGATGAGTCAACCTTTGTTTCAACTAAACATCCTGATGTAATGGCTAATCTTTCTGACCCAATTAAGGTTGAGAAAAACATGGATTCAGTAGTTAAAATGTTTACATCAGCTCCTTTTGGTTCAACATACTACAATACACGTATTCCTCTTCCAGCAAAAAACAATGGAGCTTGGTATACCTCTCAATCAGAATATAATAATACATACACTCGTTCTTTCTCAAATCACACAATGGTTAATGGAGCAATTATGCAACCTATGTTCTATTCAGGAAATGACGGCGATGTTGCAGGAAACCAAGCAGCTTTAACTAAAATGCAAGAAGCTTATCCAGGATATGAATTTGTTGAGATAGATGTTAGAGATTTTGATGGTTATGGTGGAGCAATTCACTGTATAACAAAACAAATTCCTGCAGAAAATCCAGTAAGAATATATCATTATCCAGTTCGTTGGTTAAATACAACGGAAAAAGAAACTAATGATGTATGGTTAACAGCAACTGTTCAAAACAAGAGTGGAATTGAAAACGCTATACTATATTATAGAACAAAAGGAGAAGAAAACTTTAATAATATTTCAATGAATATTTATGATGGTAATATTTACGATGCAGTGCTACCAATAAATAAAGACCTTGCAGCAGATACAATTGAATATTATATTTCAGCAAAGTCAAATAACGGAAAAACTATCACAAAACCAATGACTGCACCTAAGGGATATTATACCTTTATTTACGGAACAGAGGTTCAGGGTAATTCAGATTATATTGGTTTGGATTGCATGGAAGATATTAAAGCAATTAATCTTGGAGAGTTCTATCCTAACCCTGCACAAAACTCAACAAAGATTGAAATAACGCAAGGCGCTAAGGCAGAAATTCCAGTTAAGGTTATTAACTTAAAAGGACAAGTTTTAGCAAATTCAACAATCCATAAAGGACAAACTTCTTTTGAAATCAATACATCTTCAATGAGAAGTGGTAATTATTGGGTTATTTTTGGAGAGAACACAAATGTTTCTATTAAGAAAATAGTTGTTGTAAAATAATTACAAGAAGTTAGCTTAATAAATAGAAGAAATAAGAAAAAAATGATAAAGAATAAAAGAATCATAAAAGGATTAGAGCTATTTGCATATTTAATTTTGATTTCAACCATTATTAATTTAGGATCAATTTCGAGTAGAGATAATATTTATTTCTACATATTAAGTTCTTTTTTACTTATTATTTCTTTTATATTGTCGCTTACTCAAGGATTTTTCAAAAAATATTCTTCATCTGTTATTTCTTATGTAGCTCTTGTTTTAATAATAATGATTGTTGAATTCTTTTCAAATGAATTTTCATTTACCATTATTCTTTTGAATATAGTTGCTTCAACAGTATGCTTAACGTTCTACAAGATTGAAAAAGACAGAAAAGAAGTATTTGAAGATTCACAAGAACAAAAGCAAGACAATGCTCCTTATATTATTTCAAACCCATCCAATTTTGAAATTAATGAAAAGGATTTTGAAGTAAGTGATAAGGAAGATTAAACAACAAGATATCAAATTAAAGAAAGCCAACTCTAAATTTAGGTTTGGCTTTCTTTTTTTTATTCTTTTCTGATTATATTTGAACGAAATTTTTAAATCTCTTCCTTATCTATCCAAGAAGCATAGGTTGGATATGATGATGCAATACGTTTAACTGTTCCTTCTAAGCGTTCAGGGTCAATATCCTTAACTTTCTTTGCTGGAATGCCTGCATAAATAGTACCACTTTCAACATGGGTGTTTTCCAGTAGAATTGCACCTGCTGCAATAATAGAGTTAGATTCAATAATGCATCCATCCATAACAATTGCTCCCATGCCAACTAAAACATTATCCTTAATGGTGCAACCATGAATAATTGTGTGGTGTGCAATGGAGACGTAATTCCCAATAACCGTAGGATGAGTTAGGTGAGTGCAGTGAATACATGCCCCGTCTTGAACATTTACATAATTACCCATTCTTATTGAATGAACATCACCTCTAACAACACTATTAAACCAAAAAGAACAATTGTCGCCTGTTTCAACATCTCCAACAATTGTTGCGTTATCTGCCAAAAAAACATCCTTACCAAAAACAGGTCTTTTCCCTTTAACTGATTTTATTAATGCCATATTATTTTTATTTTATTCGTTTATTATTTTTTATCTCTTCTTATTATAGAATATAAGTTTCTAAAATACTAACTAAGCCTAGAGGTTCAATTACTGTGTTTTCTGCAATTGCAGGAATCAAGACAGCTTCTCCCATTAAAATAGGAATTTTATGACCTAGACAATGAATTATTCCTCCTCCTTCAACGCATAAATAAACCACAAAGCTATCAAGTTGAGCATAATCTTTTTCAACTGTTTCTGTTATATGCATAACATTTGTTGTAAAGTATGGTGTCGAAACCAGTTCAGAGGTCTTGTTTAGCATATAATCATAAGCACTTCTCCCTTCCACAACAGCCCTAAGGTCTAATGCCTCAAGTGCCTCTTGAATATGTAGCCTCCTTGGGTTTCCTTCATCGTCTTTCCTATCCCAATCATAAACCCTATAAGTTGCATCTGAGCTTTGTTGAATTTCTGCAAGCATTACACCTCCTCCAATTGCGTGAATTCTGCCAGCAGGAATATAAAACAAATCTCCTTTCTCTGTCTTATAAATATTTAAAACCTCTTCAATAGTATTGTCTCTCAAACGATTAATTGTTTCAGCCTTAGTCATATCTTTATTAAACCCACTGATGATTTCTGCCCCTTGGTCGGCTTGCATAATATACCACATCTCAGTCTTTCCATTCTCCATTCCCTTTTGTTGAGCCAACCTATTGTCGGGGTGAACCTGAACGGATAGTTTTTCTTTTGCATCAATGATTTTGAAAAGTAGTGGAAAGTTTTCGCCAAATTCATTATAGCATTTTTCTCCCATAAGTTCGTCTGTGTACATATCAATAACATCTGGTAAAGTACATTCTGCTAAAAAACCATTCTCCACAATTGTTTCCTCTCCTTCAATTGATGAAAGAACCCAAAGCTCTCCACATCTTTCCAAAGGGCTATAATCAATACCTATTATATCTTTTATTTTGCTTCCTCCCCAAATCTTATCCTTAAATAACGGTAAAAACTTTAAGGGGTATAATGATTGTTCCATATAAATATTGTTTTTATTTGCAAAAATAAAGTTTTTTTCTATACCTTTGCTTAATTATTAACAAGTAACGTTTATTATATACATAATTATGAAAAAGATTATTAGAAATTTATCATCACTTATGCCAAAACTAATTGTTTTAGTATTTATGATGTCTTTTGCCTTAAATCTTAATGCACAAGTAGACAAGACAGGCAATGATGCAGATGTAGTTTATACAATTGTTGATAAAGAGGCATCATATCCAGGAGGGATAGAGGCTTTGAATACATTCTTAGCTAGAAACATTATTTATCCAACACTAGCAAAACAAAAGAATATTCAAGGAAAAGTAATTATCTCCTTTATTATTGAGAAAAATGGTTCAATATCTAATATCAAAATAATAAAGGATATTGGTGAAGGATGTGGTGAAGAAGGGGTAAGAATAGTTAAACTTATGCCAAAATGGAAGCCTGCACAACAAAAGGGAGAGCCTGTTAGACAGCAGTTTGTCCTTCCTATATCGTTCCAACTAACAAAATAATTATATTTCTTACTTACTTTTTCAATAAAACACTTGTTTGTAGTATTGAGTGGGTAGTAAAAGAATAACAATTAGTTATATTTGTAGTTTAGTTATAATAAAAATCTTAAAAAATCAATAGTATGAAAATTAAATCTATCTCAAGCACAATCATTTTGCTAGTTGCAGTATTTTGTGGTTTAGTATCATTTGCACAAGAAAAAGCAGATGTATCTTATAATGTGGATACTCACGCACAGATGCCAGCAGACAAACAAGCAATATCAGACTTTATTTATGCAAACCTAGTTTATCCCTCTGACGCAGTTGGTTCAGGAATATCAGGAATGGTTATCACAGAATTCATTGTTGAAGTAGATGGAACAATCTCCAATATTAAAGTAACAAAAGGACTTAATGCACTTATTGATGCAGAAGCAGTAAGAGTTATTGGTTTGATTCCAGGAAAATGGACTCCTGCAAAGGTTGAAGGTGTAAGCGTTCGTTCCCTTTACAGTATTCCAGTTCTTTTTTCTGACCCAGGAAAATAAAATAATTTCGATTGTAATAATTTAAAGAGTCGTCTTTCCATTGTGAATGACGGCTTTTTTTGTTTTCTGACAGAATGTCATCTTTTATTATTTTTACCAGAGTGGCATATTTATTGAATAATTAGTGGTGAAGTAAAATTAACCAAAGAAATTAATAAAGATAACAAATAAAAATATAAAGAATATGGGAAAAATAATTGGAATAGACTTAGGAACAACAAATAGTTGTGTGTCTGTAATGGAAGGAAACGAACCTGTCGTAATACCTAATAGCGAAGGAAGAAGAACAACACCGTCAATAGTTGGATTTTTGGCAAATGGAGAAAGAAAAGTAGGTGATCCAGCAAAACGTCAAGCAATAACAAACCCTCATAACACAGTATCTTCAATAAAGAGATTTATGGGAGAAACATGGGATGAGATTCAAGATGAATTAAAACAAATTCCATACAAGGTTGTTAAGGGAGATAATAACACACCAAGAGTTGATATAGATGGAAAGCTTTTCACTCCACAAGAGATATCAGCAATGGTTCTTCAGAAAATGAAAAAGACCGCTGAGGATTACCTTGGACAAGAAGTAACTGAGGCTGTAATCACTGTGCCAGCATACTTCAACGACTCACAACGTCAAGCAACAAAAGAAGCAGGTGAAATTGCAGGCCTACAAGTAAAACGTATAATCAATGAACCAACAGCAGCAGCACTAGCTTACGGATTAGATAGAAAATCACAAGACGTTCACGTAGCAGTATTCGACCTTGGAGGTGGAACATTCGATATCTCAATCCTTGAATTAGGAGACGGAGTATTTGAAGTAAAATCAACCAATGGCGACACACACCTTGGAGGAGACGACTTCGACCAAAAGATTATCAACTGGTTGGCAGAAGAATTCTTGGCAGATAAAAACGTAGATTTAAGAAAAGACCCAATGGCTCTTCAACGTTTGAAAGAAGCAGCAGAAAAAGCTAAGATAGAGTTATCATCTTCAACCTCAACAGAAATAAACCTACCATATATAATGCCAATAGATGGTATACCTCAACACTTAGTTAAAACACTAACACGTGCTAAGTTTGAACAACTATGTGACAAACTAATACAAGCAGCAATTGAACCATGTCGCAAGGCATTATCAGATGCAGGCTTAGAAAAATCACAAATCGACGAAATAATCCTAGTAGGAGGCTCAACAAGAATACCAGCAATACAAAAGATAGTAGAAGATTTCTTTGGCAAAGCACCATCAAAAGGAGTAAACCTAGACGAAGTAGTAGCAGTTGGAGCGGCAATTCAAGGAGGAGTATTAACAGGAGAAGTAAAAGACGTACTATTATTAGACGTAACACCACTATCACTAGGAATTGAAACCCTAGGAGGAGTAACAACAAAACTAATAGAAGCAAACACTACAATCCCAACAAAGAAATCTCAAATTTTCTCAACAGCAGCCGACAACCAACCATCAGTAGAAATACACATACTTCAAGGCGAAAGAACAAGAGCAATTGACAACAAAACAATTGGAAGATTCCACCTAGACAGCATACCACCAGCACCAAGAGGAGTGCCACAAATTGAAGTAACATTCGACATTGATGCTAACGGAATACTAAACGTAAGCGCTAAGGATAACGCAACAGGCAAGACCCAATCAATAAGAATTGAGGCATCAAGTGGACTAAGCGAAGAGGAAATCAAGAAGATGAAGGCAGAGGCAGAAGCAAATGCAGATTCTGACAAAAAGATTAAGGAAGAAGCAGAGAAGATTAATGGAGCAGACGCAATGATATTCCAAACCGAGAAGCAATTAAAGGAAATGGGAGAAAAACTAACAGCGGACAAAAAAGCCCCAATCGAAGCAGCCCTAACCGAACTAAAAGCAGCCCACGAAAGCAAAGATATAGCAAAGATTGATGCAGCAATGGAAAAGATAAATGCAGCTTGGAGCCAAGTCTCACAAGAAATGTATAATCAACCAGGCGAAAACCAAGATCCAAATCAAGGACAACCAAACCAAGATAATAATGACGAGGAAGTAACTGATGCAGATTTTGAAGAGGTGAAATAAACACCCATAATATAATAATAAATAATCGTTTCATGGCCGCAGTAATTAATTTTACTGCGGTTTTTTTGTCTATACTAATTGAAGATTAAATTATTTTATAAATATTGAAACCAGATACAAAATCAAAGCCACCCATCGTAGAAAAATAATAAGAGTTACAAAACAATTATAGGCAAGAGGTGTATGGATTGAAGATGTAAATATGGTATATAGTCAAAATATAAAATCAAAGTAAGCGTCTCTCGATTCCACTTTTATTTATTTTTATTTTACATATAAGAAAGTTTTTGTACTTTTGCTGAACATATAAAAAAAAAGAGGCGTTGCACCTTCTTTGGATCCAAGAGGTGGCATAAGTTCTACGTTTCATAATTCTATTAAAAGCCTTTGGAACTATAGGCTAGTTTATATAAATATGGATGGAATTCTTGGATTTGTCGCATCATATGCAGGCATATGTATAGTGATTTTTTTGTTTTTTGCAGTTCTGTGGTTTTTCGTATTATTGATTTTACGTCCATTAGTTCTATGGTATCTAAAGATTAATACAAGCATCAGGAACCAAGAAAAAACGAATGCATATCTTTCAACCTTGGTCTCTCAAAATGAAAAACTTTTAAAGGAAATTGCAAAACGTTCTCAGGACTCAAGTTCGAATGATCCTTACAAGTCTGAATACGAAAAATATATGCCAAAATAATGGTATGTTTATTTATAAGTAATAATAGAAATAATAACTAGTTTATATGGAATATACTATTGGAATAGTAAGTGGTTTAATTGCCATAATTACAGCATTGTATGCGATTTACAAGAAATTTAAATCACCCAATCTAACATCCTTGATGAATCAGTTGGTAGATCAAAAATTGTCACAAAGTGACCATAAGAAGATATTAAGAAAAATAAATAGGAAGCTTGTAATTGATCTCAAACACATAAGCAATGAGTATATAAATAATTTCATTCTAAATAATAGAGGAAAGGAAGTTGTATTCAAAGATATTTGCAAGCAAAACAATTGGGAAATTACTCCAAGCTTGTCTTTTCAATTTTTAGGATATATAAAACAATATAATTCTAGAAATGGGGATGTCCAACAATCCAAAATAGATGTAAATCAAGGTTGTCATTCCACAAAAGCACATACTCAAATCGTGTATTTTTCTGAATTGCTAAGAGAAAGATATCCTGATATTTGGAAAGAATTAGAAGAGATTTTAAGTAGGCATAATGTAAAATATTCATTTCTAAAAGGCACAAAAGATATTTGGTGCCGTGATTACATGCCGATACAGAATACATCTGGGAAATTAATTCAATTTAATTATGACCCAAGTTATTTAAAAGGCAAAAAAGAATGGGAAGAATCTCGCACCGATGTGACTATGGTTTGTGAGCATAATGGCATTTCACCAATTTTCTCTGATATAAATTTAGATGGAGGCAATGTGCTTCTTTGTGATGGGAAAGCAATTATCTCAGATAGAATATTCTCAGAAAATAAAAACCATCCCAATCCTAAATGGTCTGATAAAGAAATGCTATTATCAGAACTTTCACTTCTGCTTGAATCAGAGATTATTATCATTCCTTCTCAAAAAGGAGATATAACCGGTCATGCTGATGGTATGGTGAGATTTATCAACAAAAATACCATTTTAGGAAATGACCGGGATAAAGAGTATAAAAATTGGAGTGAACAAATGAACAATGTAATAAAGGAGTATAATCTAAATTATAAAGATGTACCTTTCTTTACAGGAAAAGGAGCTATGGGAATTTATGTAAATTACTTAGAGGTAAATAATCTAATAGTGATTCCTTCGTTTCAAGTAGAAGGAAATATGGATGATGAAGTCTTATTGTTGTTTAAAACTTTATTTCCTAATAAAACAATAGAAACTATTAATTACAATGAAATAGCAAAAGAAGGTGGATTATTGAATTGTACTACATGGGTTGTTTGGGATGATAGTAGCCTTAGTCAAGAAGTATAAATAAATAGAATGAAATATAGAGAGATATTTATATCGAGGTAGCTTTTTATCTATCAATTATTATCTTAAAATACACACATATTTGTTACATACACATATTCAATGCCGATTTATTCTAAGAAGTAAAATAAAAACAGTGAAAAGCGAAAAACTAAATTAGAGAAAAGTTTTAAGTTAATAACTGAATAGGACAAAGCAAGAACTTAAACCGCAGTAAATTTAGTTTTTACTGCGGTTTTTTTGTTTGTATATGAGGAATAAATATACTAATCCTTATATCTTTTCTTTAGAATGAAGCTTCTAAAATAATTCAATTTAATGTTGATAAATCCAAAGATATTTCGTATATTTGCATAATAGAATTTGAAATAAAAGATCTTCTTTTTCTTAGTTCTTAAATCAAAAACTCCTTTTTATTTTCCTCAATTCAAAAGATGCACATCATTTGGGGTGAAAGATGCACATCATTTGCACTCTAACTCCTCGTTTCAATAATTTAATACAAAGACTTAGTGAATTTATACGAAGAATTAAATCTTTATATCTTCGTTTCATAGTCGTTTTCCTTGTATTTGGTTTTTTCTTAGCTATTCCCCTCTTTTATTTGATATTAATTATTACATTTGCACTATAAACAAATGATAACAATCAAATAAACCCCAAACCATTGTGAAAAGAATAGTTTTTATACTTGCATTATCATTAATAACCACAATTACATTTGCCCAGACAATAACATACACCAAAGATATCAACGGCAAAACCATAGCCAAAGACCGTTATAACAAAACTGTTGGAACCTATAAGCTGGATATTAATGGGAATTGGGTTTATACTGAGAGGTAGGGAGTGAGGTTTGCTAAAAAGCCCAAGAAAAGCCCAAGAAAAAGAAGTTATACAATTTATTCCCTTATAAATTTTCTATACATTATTAATGAGTGCTACGTTTTTTTATTACCTTTGCACGCCGTTTGGAAAAATTAATAAGAAATGAAAAAGGTGAAAATAGATTTTAAGAATAAAAAGAGTGTGTTGAAACTGGTTTATAATGTTTTGCTCTATGGTTTTGCTCTATGTGGAGTTTTGATAATAGGGGCTTGGGCTTTCTATCAATTGGGCTTCACTAAGAATGGGGGTGGGGTTGATAAGAATAATCGTTATTTGGCTGATGTGGCTCAAATGCAAAAAGAGGTTGTGAAGTCACAGGTTGAAATGGATAGGGAGATGAGTGAGAATTATATTAAGCTCGCGGCTTTGAGTAAGTTTTATCCTAAGAATGCTAATTTGATTTTACAGGGCTTAAGTAATTCGAATGGTAGTATAAATTTAAGCCAAATGCTTGCTGCTGCTGAGATTGCTCTTAAGGATAATAAGGATTACCAAGATTTTATTAAACTTTCTAAGGAGCTGACGAGCAATGTTAGGGCAAATAGTAATCAAGAAAATGCTATTGTTTGGATGAATACTCCTGAGTGGGAGGCTTTGAAGGTTGCGATTGTGAAGGATAAGAAGCTTATTGATAGTGCTGCAAGGGTTACTGGTGTTGAGCCAAGAATGATTGTGGGTTGTTTGGTTGGGGAGCAGATTAGGCTTTTCAATTCTAAGAGGGAGATGTATAAGAAATACTTAGGTCCTGTTAAGGTTCTTAGTGTTCAGAGTCAGTTTTCTCTTGGGGTGAATGGTATTAAGGATTTCACGGCTATGCAGGTTGAAAAAAACTTAAAGACTGCTTCTTCTGTTTTCTATATGGGTAAGGAGTATGAGAATATACTTGATTTCAAAACCTCTGACCCAAGTTCTGAGAGGATTAATCGCCTTGTGGATTATCAAAATCACTATTATTCTTATGTATATACTGGTTGTATTCTCCACCAAACTAAGAAGCAATGGGAGAGGGCTAAGTTTGATATTAGCCATCGTCCTGAAATTCTTTTTACTCTTTTCAATATTGGATTTAGTGAGTCCAAACCAAGTCCTAATCCAGAATGTGGGGGTTCTCACGTTACGGTTGCTGATAAGGTTTATACTTTTGGTGCTTTAGGTTTTGACTTCTACTACTCAGGTGAATTGGCTAAGGAGTTTCCTTATTGGGAGAAGAGGTTTAAGTCTTAATAAAAGATATTTCATTATTTCTTCTTATTAATTTGTTTTCCAAGTTTTCTATTGTATATTTGCAGTGTTAAGATTTGATTCTTATCTAAGTGTATTATTTAATTAAAACTGAAAGTCATGAGAAAGCATTTTGTTTGGGTATTACTAATTACCCTTTTTACTACATCGATTTCCTTTACTTCTTGTTCTAAAAAAGAAAATAAAGAGATTATAGATGAAAACGCGACTATATCCGTTGAAGGGGTTAAGATTGCTACGCTTAGTGATGATGGTAATATTGCCATTGATTATTCAGAAGCGACAGTTATTCAAAAATTCAATGAGAAATATAAAGGCTTTCGTTTGGATAGGATAGAAATGGATGATTCTGACAAAACAGCATTAGATTCTAAAATTACATTATCTCTTTTTGCTTACGACTCCGTGAAAAAGGAAAACACTACCTATGAAATAATTACTATTCAGAAAGTATTAGATGAAAATAAAAAGGTTGTTTATCTTCTTCATACAAATGAAAACCTTGATCTATTTGAAGACTAAGATAAGGTTATAAGAAATCTCAACGAAAGAATAGGAAATAAGAAAATGGTTTATCGATATCATTTTCTTATTTTTTTTGTGAACCATCTATGTTAATGAAGAGAATAAATTTGTGATTTGTTTTTTTTATCGTATTTTTGTTTCTCTTTTTAAATTAAATACGAATAAACCAATAACTAAGTGGCTAAAAATATAGATGGGGTTACCCCATTAATGAAGCAGTACAATGCAATGAAAGTGAAGTTTCCTGATGCGATTTTGCTTTTTCGTGTTGGTGACTTCTATGAAACCTTTGGTCAAGATGCAATTGAGACTGCAAAAATACTAGGAATAACTCTAACTAAAAGGGCTAATGGTGTACAAAAGGACTTGGAACTTGCAGGCTTTCCTTATCATTCAATAGATACTTACCTTCCTAAACTTATTAGGGCAGGCAAGAGATGTGCTATTTGTGAGCAACTTGAAGACCCTAAGCTTGCAAAAGGAATTGTTAAGAGGGGAATAACCGAGGTTGTTACTCCATCTCTTTCCTATAACGATAAGACCTCCGACCATTCTCAAAACAATTTTCTTTCAGCCATTCACTATGAAAAAGACCTAATGGGGCTAGCTTTTTTGGATATAGGCACAGGGGAGTTCTATGTTTCGCAGGGAGATAGCCAGGAAATGGAAAAGCTTATTCAGTCCTTAGATCCAAAGGAAGTTATTCTTCAAAAGCAAAGGCTTAGGGAGTTTCAAGAGAGATTTAAGAAAGACTTTTATACAAACACATTTGACGACTGGGCTTTTAGTTCTGAGTTTGCAAATGATATACTTCAAAAACACTTCGGTGTTAATTCACTTAAAGGATTCGGTATTGAGGATTACCCACTAGGAATTATTGCGGCTGGTGCTTGTCTTCACTACCTAAATGAAACAGAACATAAGGAAACATCACATATACAAAAGATATCGAGACTAAATAATAATCATTATGTATGGCTTGATAAGTTTACTATATTAAATTTAGAACTTGTTTTCTCACCAAATAAAAATGGTTCAACTCTTATTTCAGTACTAAATAGGACAAAGTCGAATATGGGATCAAGGCATTTGCAACGTTGGATGCTGCTTCCTTTAATTGATAGAGTGGAGATAGAGAAAAGACATGATATAGTAAGCTATTTTGTCAATCATGAAGAAATTGCTGATAAGTTTTCTAATAGCATTAAGAGGATTGGCGACTTAGAAAGGATGACTGCCAAGGCTGCTTATGGTAGGATAATGCCTAATGAACTAGTACACTTAAAGAATGTCTTAAAGGAAATAGATAATCTAAAGACTGTTAGTAAGGGTATAAAAGAACTTGAAAAGGCAGAGGTTTTAGATATTTGCCAAGACCTAATAGATAAAATAATAAAGACCCTTTCCGATGATGCTCCAAATGCAGTTTCTAAGGGAGGAGTTGTTGCAGAGGGATATGATGCAGAACTTGATGAGTTAAGGGAACTTGCTTATCATGGGAAAGATTACCTTCAAAAACTACAACAGAGAGAAGCCATAAAGACAGGGATTACATCTCTTAAGATAGGCTTTAATAATGTATTTGGTTATTATCTAGAAGTAACTAATTCGCATAAAGACAAGGTTCCAGAGGAATGGATAAGAAAACAAACCCTAACCAATGCAGAAAGGTATATTACCGAGGAATTAAAAGAATATGAGACAAAGATTCTTGGAGCAGAGGCTAAGATATTAGAAATAGAAACAAGGGTATATAATAATTTGCTTTCAGAAGTTCTGCCTTTTGTTAGTGTTTTGCAAAAGAATTCTGCTATTATATCGGAATTTGATTGCTTACTTTCTTTTTCAGAAATAGCAATAGAAAACAACTATGTTCGTCCAACAATAAATGATGGCTATTCAATTAAGATTGTTGAAGGAAGACATCCTGTTATTGAGAAAATGCTACCTAAGGGAGAGCCTTATATATCCAATGATTTGTTTTTGGATAAAGAGAGCCAGCAGATAGGAATAATTACAGGACCTAATATGTCGGGTAAGAGTGCATATCTAAGGCAAAATGCTCTAATAGTGCTAATGGCTCAGATTGGTAGTTTCGTTCCTGCAAAGAGTGCTGATATAGGAATAGTGGATAAGATATTCACAAGGGTAGGGGCATCTGACAATATTTCATCAGGAGAGAGTACATTTATGGTTGAAATGAACGAAACAGCCAGCATATTAAATAATTTATCGGATCGCTCGCTTGTACTTTTAGATGAAATTGGTAGAGGAACCAGCACTTATGACGGAGTGTCTATTGCTTGGTCAATTGCATCCTATATTCACGATAACCCAAATTATAGAGCTAAGGTTTTGTTTGCTACCCACTACCATGAATTAATTGATATGGAGGGAACTTATTCCAGAATAAAGAATCTCCATGTTACTGTTAAGGAAATAGGTAAACAAATCATATTTCTTAGGAAGATAGCAAGGGGAGGAAGCTCTCAAAGTTTTGGTATACATGTTGCAAGACTAGCAGGAATGCCTAAGAAAGTCTTGGATGAGGCAGAGGAAATGCTTGAGATGTTGGAGAAAAGGCAGAAGCCAAATAAACCAAAGCCAACATCGAAATCAAAGCAAAAACAAGAAGACCCATTCCAATTGAGTTTTATTCAACTTGATGACCCATTACTTTTAGAAATAAAGGAAGATATCTTAAATACAGATATTGACAACCTTACGCCAATGGAAGCCCTGATGAAGTTAAATAATATCAAGAAATTGATAGAAAAAGTGTAGAATAATTTGGTAGAAAGAAAAATATTAGTAATTTTGCACCCTCAATTCAAGCGAAAGTAGCTCAGTTGGTAGAGCACAACCTTGCCAAGGTTGGGGTCGCGAGTTCGAGTCTCGTCTTTCGCTCAAAAAGTAAGTCGCTCTGATGGTGGAATTGGTAGACACGCAGGACTTAAAATCCTGTGAGCATTGCGCTCGTGCGGGTTCAATTCCCGCTCGGAGTACTCGAAACCCTCGAAATATTAATTTGTTAGAGGGTTTTTCTTTTTCCTACATATTCAGATAAAATACCAAATTGGCGAAGTAGCTGTCTTTTTGTGGAACGTAGCCTACTTGTACTCCAATATTAAGTGGATATTGAATTCTGAAAACATTGAAATCCATTTGTAGGTAAGTTCCAAAGCTACTTAAATACTTGCTATCGAAATAACCAAAATCGAAGAATCCTCTTGCGGTAAATCTCTGAATATATAGAAACTTTCCAATTGCAAAATCTGGATAGGCTAGGGGAAGGTGGTAGTTGAATTTAGCTCCATAGAAAGTTTCTGGGTATTCTCCATAAACCCCTCTTGTTAGAAAGACCTCATTTGGGAAATAATAGACCTTAGGACTATTCTCTTGGTAATCAAGATTTATTTCAAAGCTATGATTCCTAAACAAACTTGGCAAATAGGTTGTAGAACTAATTGTAAATATACTAGCATTCTCTGAGCTTAGAGAGCGTTGTAGGTTTATTCCAAGTGTTTGTCCAAGTCGAGGGCTAAGGTCGTTTACAGCCATTTGTTTTACTATTCCTGTGCGAAATCCAATGCCTAAGGTGTGAAAGTTTATTAAGCTACTGTGATAATTAGATATTGGATTAATATCTCTATAAGAATAACGGAATATGGTATTGAAATACTTATTATAGTTATTTGTTGACCAGGCATAAGGCAAGACTGCATTTAGAGATGCATTATATTCATTCCAAATATAAGGTGACATATTTCTTTGGCTATAATTTAGTTTTAGATTTAGAATTGGATAAAAGCCCTTATAAGTATAGTCAATAAATAGTTCTCCTCTTTCTTCTGCCACCAAATACCTATAACCTGTGGAGAAAAGTGATGTTCCAAGAATGTTTTGAGAGAATAAAGATAGCCCAAAATCAATATCTTGGCTCTCTGCATTAATATATAATGGTGCCCAAGAATGGAAATTGAATAGGTGCTTAAACTTACTATATTTCTTGCTTGGGAAAATTGTATCTTTTATCTTGTCTTTTGTAAATAGATAATCCTCCTGCTCTGTTATAACTTTAGCTAATGGAAATAGGGGAGTTTCTTTGTCTTTTCTAATAGAGTCTCCTTTAATTATTGGCTGAATAAAGACTTTATTGCCATCTCCTGTATGTTGGCTAATGATTAAGCTATCTCCAAGAAATGAAAAGTCCTTAACTCCAAATCTGCTTTCTGTGTTTTGGGTAATATAATCTGAGCTTTCATATGGGTCAAATGAATAAACTTGGTATGTGTTATTATAGTCTCCAATAAAATAAAGCCTTCCATTATAGAACTTAGTCTTTAAGATATTATTAAAGCTAAAAGGAGTAACTTGGGTATAGGACTTATTGTATATATTATATTTCCCTATTGACTTACCATCGAGGTTAAACTTAATAAGAAATATCTCATCTCCTTTATCAGACCATGTAGGATAGGAAAACTTATCATAAGACTTAGAATCTTCAAACCTTAATATAATATTCCCTGTGGTCTTATCAATAATAACTAGTCGCTGATCGTTAATTGAATCCTCTTCAATTGCTGCAATAATATTTTCGTTATTAGGATTATACGCAGGGGTATAATATCTTTTCTTCTTGGTTATCCTCTTATAATTATCTTTTTCAATATCATATTCAATAATATCTCCATAGTTTTCATGCTCCCAACGTGGATGATACTTATACTCTGACCATAGTAGTTTATTATTTATTATATCAGTATAGTTATTTAGAATAATACCTGGATTAGAAATCTTTGTTTCACTATTATTAGAAATATTAACTATTTGTGGAGCTTCAAAGGAAGATGTCTTTATAGATATAATTGTTGAATCGTTTAACCTTTGAGGAGATAGGTAATTGGAGTAGAAATTATTCTTTTTACCTAATGGGTTTGGTGTAATATCTTTTTTTGTTTCACAATATGCTTTATCTTCTTTCTCCCATTGATGTTTTAGGCTGTCTATCATTTCAAGGTATAAGCCTTCTAAATCTATCTTTAAGTTTCTTTTCTCAGACTTACCAAAGAATTGAAATTTCCAGAAGTTTCTACCAACATTCTCAACCATATCAGCCCAAATATACTTATCGTATTTCTGTCTTCCAAAGGCTGTTAAATTATACCCGAATATGTAAGTATTAGGAACATATTCCTTCTTAGAGCCAAGCAGTGCTTTGTCGAATGAATAAACTCCCTTATCTAGTACTTGAGCCTTTAAATACATATTGAAATCAGGCGTTTTCCCTCTTCCTGTTGGCGTTAGAGCCGTTTCTGCCACTACTGCATCACCCTCCATAAACCAAGTAGGGATAAAGAAGCCTAGAATCAATCCATAAACATGTTCTCCAAGAGCATTAACAAGAAATTTAGATGCCCCTTTATGTAGGGCGTAAACCTGAACGGAATGTCTCCACTCATGAATTGCTAGTTGCAGCATCCAAGGATAAGCATAGGTGTCAGGGTGAGTGGTTGTCCAGAGTTCATTTCTCTTAGGAGCCCACGTAGATAAGCCATTGGCGTAGGATGTATTGGTATGAAGAACAAAAGGAACATTTGGAGGAATGGTTTTAAGCGAACTCCCAACAAAGCCATAAATTGTATCTAAGGCAGAGGCAAACTCTTGAGCTTTTGCTTCATAGTAGTCAGGGTATATAACTCCAAACTTCTTTGTCTTAATTTGTCTCCACTTGATATTTCCATTATCAATGCCACTATTATAATATTGCGAATAGCTCTTAGTGGGCAAAAATAATGAAAAAAGAAAAAAGAAAACCAAAGAAAAAGCTAAAATACGTTTGTATTCCCTACTCTTAGTCTGATTTTCTTTCTTCGTAATATTAAACTGCATTAATTTTTTTTATTTTGCAGGAACATTCTTAAGTGTAGCAAGCAAGTAGTCCCAGAATTTTTGAACAGATGCAATCTCTACTCTTTCGTCAGGGGAGTGTGGGCTCATAATAGTTGGTCCAAATGAAATCATATCCCAAGAAGGATAAACGCCACCTAAAAGACCACATTCCAAGCCTGCATGAATTGCCATTATCTTTGGAGTTTTTCCAAATAAGCTATTATATGTAGTTTGCATTGTCTTTAAGATTGGAGATTCCATATTAGGCTTCCAACCAGGGTAAGCACCTTCAAATGTTCTCTTAGCTCCTGCTAGTTCAAAAACAGAATCCATCATTTCTGCTAAGTCCATTTTTGCACTATCCACAGAGCTTCTTAGTAGGCAACTAACATTAATTGACTTATCATCAGTCTTAACAATAGCTAAGTTAGTTGAGGTCTCTGTTAATCCTTCCATTGAGTCACTCATTCTCATAACTCCATTAGGACAAGCATAAACTGCAAGAATCAATCTCTTTTGAGTATCAAGGTCAATAACATTTGCCTCTAATGCTGTTGGGTTAAAATGTATTTCAAAATCAGGTTCAACAAGTGCATATTCATTCTTAATATCCTTGCTCAACTCTTCAACTAATTTCTTAGCCTCTGCAACCTTATCAGTAGGAATAGCAATGGTAGAGAAAGCCTCACGAGGAATAGCATTTCTTAAACTCCCACCATTAATGCTAGATATTCTTAGTCCCAATGTATCAAGAGCCTTAAAGAAACGGAATAAAACCTTGTTAGCATTAGCTCTTCCAAGAATAATATCCATTCCACTATGACCACCTTTAAGACCTTTTATGTCTAAAGCAAAGCCAGATAATCCAAGAGGAGTAGTTTCTTTCTTATAGTCAAAAGCAAAGCTACCGTCAATTCCACCAGCACATCCAACATAAAGTTCGCCCTCTGTTTCAGAGTCAAGATTTAAAAGGATATCTCCCTTAAGAACACCAGCCTCAAGACCAAAAGCACCAGTCATACCAGTTTCTTCGTCAATAGTCAAAAGAGCCTCTATAGGTCCATGAACTAATGTATTATCTTCCAAAACAGCAAGAATAGCAGCAACGCCCATACCATTATCAGCACCAAGAGTTGTGCCCTTAGCCCTTACCCACTCACCGTCAATCCAAGGAATTATAGGGTCTTTTTCGAAATCATGTTTAGTATCTGCGTTCTTTTGAGGAACCATATCGATGTGAGCTTGAAGAATAATACCTTTTTTGTCTTCCATTCCCTTAGTTGCAGGCTTTGAAATGATAACATTACCAATCTTATCAATGATATATTCTAGTTTGTTTTTCTTTGCAAATTCAATTAAAGCCTCAACAAGTTTAGCTTCTTTTTTTGAAGGGTGAGGAATAGAACAAATCATATCAAAGTTATTCCATACAGCCTTAGGTTCTAAGTTTCTAATTTCACTCATAAATATATATTTTAAATTATTAATTGTAAATTATTTTAATTTTTTCTGATATACAAACGGATAATTGAAAAGGTTTATTTCATCCTGTGACAGTTCTCCCTCGAAAATCCCAAATATAGTGGAACCTGAACCACTCATCTGAGCATATAAAGCCCCAATATCATAGAGCTTATCCTTAATTTTTTGAAACTCCTTATGTTTAGCAAAAATGCTCTTCTCAAAATCATTCTTAATGAAATGCTTCCACTCTCTAATCGGCAAGCTTTCCACAATATTCAAAAGGTCAAACTCATCTCTATTTGGCACAAGGCCAGCATAAGCCTCCTTTGTACTAATGAAAATATCAGGCTTAACCAAAACTATTGTCTTACCCCTAAGCGAAAGAGTAGTAGGCGAAAGCTCATCACCCTTATTAAAGCCAAAAGCAGGAACATTATAAATAAAGAAAGCACAATCAGCCCCAAGTTTCTTAGCATAACCATCCAATTTCTCAAGCGAAAGATTAAGCCCAAACAAAAAGTCCAAAAGTTTTAAAGTATAAGCCGCATCACTACTACCACCACCCAAACCAGCCCCCATAGGGATTAACTTATGCAAATGAATGCAAATTTCAGGCAAATCAGGAAAGTCCTCTCTAAGCAGCCTATAAGCCCTAATACAGAGGTTGTCTTCGCTCGAATTACACTCAATAGGAAGACCACTAAGGACAATCTCCGTTTTTCCTCTTTCCTTAGGTCTAATCTCCAAAACATCCTCCAAAGGAATAGGATAAAACAAAGTCTCAATATTATGAAACCCATCCGAACGTTTCTCAACAACATTCAGACCAATATTAATTTTGCAATTAGGGAAGTAAATCATTAAGCAAAGTTACAAAAATATTTCGTAAAAACAGAATAAATCAGCATAAAAATTTAATAAAACAACATAAAAATGAAACGCCGTAATAAAATCCTAAAACAGCGTAATAATTTATTGAAACGAAGAACCAATTTCGTGAAACAAAGAAAGAAAAGTACGCTGGTACATACCCCTCTTGGAACGTGGAACGCTTGGAACAAACACCTATATATGTAACATGTTCCAAGATTTAATAGTTAAAGGGAACACCAATATAAATATTGGTAGTTCCTCTTTCCCTTTGCTATTAAGTTTTAGAATAGGAGAGAAGAATAATCAAAAGAAATCCATTGATATTTACGTTATTTGCATTCTTGGTAAGTGGTAATCTTGGTAAATTGCCCTATATATTTACCAATTACCAAAACTTAATAGTTAAAGGGTAACCCCATGAGTAAACTCATTGGGGGATTACCTCTTTAACGTTGCTATTAAAAGTCTTTGTTGATATATTGATGTTAGAGGATAAAACTTAATAAATCTTTAAATTCGTGGAGTTTTATGATGAAAAGCTTTGTTTTGTTTCTGAAATGCACTATTTTATGCATCATAATAGAAATAGAATTAGAAATGACTTTCTTGGAATTTAAGGAAAAGATGTTTGATTTGGCTTGTTTTAGTACATATCAAATATATGCTTGGCAACCTGGTTTTGATAGAAGTAATCTTACGAGGTGGGTTAAGAAGGGTTATCTTATTAGTTTAAGACAGGGGTATTATGCTTTTGCGGAATATAAGAATATGCCTAATTTTGCCCTTTATTTTGCTAATAGGATTTATCGTCCTTCATATATTAGCTTGCATACTGCTTTGTCTTTCTATGGAATGATACCTGAGGCTGTTGTTCAAATTAATAGCGTTACATCTCTTAAAACTTCTTCATTTCAAAATGATTTTGGTCTATATTCCTACAATACAATTAAGGAAAACTTAATGTTTGGATATGATTTGAAGCCAATGTTGGATAATAGAACCATATATTTCGCAACTGCGGAAAAGGCATTACTTGATTTACTTTATCTTCATCCTTTTTATAATAGTGTAGAGGAGATGGAGGGCTTGCGTTTGGATGAGGACTTTTTACACGAAGATTTAAATAAGGATTTACTTTTGGATTATTGTTCAAGGTTTGAAAACAAGGCTCTTGAGCTTAGGGTGGATTTACTTCTAAAAACTTATGACTTATGATAAATATTGAGCAGATAAGGAATTTCTTCCCTATTTCTATAAGGGAGAATTCTAATTTTGATAAGCATATTCTTAAAGAATACTTGCAACTTGTTATTTTAGATTATCTTTCTTCAAGTCCTTATATAGAAAAGATTGCTTTTATTGGAGGAACTAACCTTAGGTTGATAAGAGGTATAGATAGATTTTCTGAGGATTTGGACTTTGATTGCAAGAGGCTTTCGGAAGATGAATTCTTTGAAATGACAAGTAGCGTGGTTGTATTTTTGCAGCGCTTAGGTTGGGATGTTGAGGTAAGGGATAGAGAGAATAAAAATCTTAAAGCCTTTAGACGTAATATTCATTTTCCACAATTACTATTCGATTTGGGTTTGAGTGGTCATAAGGAAGGGCGTTTCTTAATTAAAATTAAAGGGCAGGATCAAGGAATTATTTATAATCCTATTATGGTAAATATTAAAGGATGTGGACTCTTCTTTCCTTTTCCTGTTCCTAGCGATGGTGTCTTATGTAGTATGAAAATTGCAACCGCATTGTCTCGTGCCAAAGGACGTGATTTCTATGACTTAATGTTTTTATTATCCCAAACTAAGCCCGATTACGATTTTCTTTCAAAGCGTTGCGGAGTAAGTAGTTTGCAGGAGTTCAAAGAAGGGATTAAAGAGCTATTTAAAACTGTTGATTTGAAAAAGAAACAAAAAGACTTTGAACATCTTCTATTCAATAAAGAAAACAGCGAAAAGATATTGAGATTTGAAGAATTTATTGATTCATTATAAGAAAGCTAAGCAAGAATACGCCTTGATTATCTATTGAATAAATGTAGTAATGTTTCTTTTGGAGAATAGAATATCATTCTTGCGCCTGAGAACCTCATAACTTGACGCATATGGTCTCGCATTGTGGGTTTGAAGCAATGTACTGGGCAGTATTTGCAAGCGTGTTTAAGCTCTCCGTAGCGGCAATTATCGAGCCTTTTCTTTGAGTACCCTATTAGTTCTTGGCAGTCTGAGCATAGGCTTTGGTTTCCTTCTTTCTTCTTGCAATAGAGTCTAATCATAAACTCAACAACCTTCTTTTCTCTCTCAATTCGACTTATCTTCATTATGCTTTTTAGTTTAGAGGGTGCAAAATTACAAAAATTAGATTTAGGAATAGTGAGAGAATGTTTATTTATAGGTAGGGCGTTAGGGTTGGGTGTTGTGTTAAATGAAAAAAGGACGCAAAATGAATTACGTCCCTTAACACAATAATTAAATGAAAATTATTATTTTATTATTCCTATTGAGCGTTGTATAAAGCTGTTTAGGGCTTCTCCTTTTAAGAGTCCTTGGCTTAGTAATGCTAGGTCTTTTAGTTGGGATAGGACTTGGGTTTGTTTTTCTTGGTCTGTTTCGTTTAGGACTTCGCTCATTAGTGGGTGGTTGGTGTTTACTACTAAGTTGTAGTTCTCTGGCATTTCTCCATAGAAGGAAGCCATTCCTCCTCCGCCCATTTCACTCATTTCTTTCATCCTTCGCATAAATTCATTTTGAGTTATTGTTAGTGGGCTGTCTGTTTCGTTTAGGCTTTCCATAACAATGGTGAACTTTTGCTTGTCAACCTGTCCTTCAATTAAGGTTTTTAGGCTTTCAATTTGCTTTTCATCAAGTTTAGATGGTATAACCTCGTCCTTTGGTATTAGTTTATCAATAACATCACTGTCAATACGAACAAATCTTGAGTCTTTTATCTTTTGCTCCATTAGGTTAACAAAGTGATTGTCTAAGATGCCATCCATTAATAATACATCGTAACCTTTGTCTTTTGCTGCTTGTATGTATGGGTATTGTGCGTCTATATTGTTGGTGTATAGAAATACTTGTTTCTTGTCTTTATCGGTTTGTAGGGTTTTGATTTTCTTTGTGTAGTCTTCAATTGAATAGAACTCATTTTCTATTGACTTAAAGAGGAATATCTTTTTTGCTCTATCGTAGAACTTCTCGTCTGATATCATTCCGTACTGAATAAATACTTTAATATCATCCCATTTTGCATTATATTCTTCTCTGTTATTCTTGTATATCTCGTCAAGTTTATCTGCAACTTTCTTAGTTATATGAGATGATATCTTCTTTACGTTTGAGTCTGATTGAAGATAGGAACGAGATACGTTTAGAGGGATATCTGGTGAGTCAAGAACGCCACGAAGTAGCATCATATATTCAGGAACAACCCCCTCAACGCTATCTGTTACGAAGACTTGGTTGCAATAAAGTTGTATCTTGTCTTTTGCTGGGTCTATATTCTTTTTAATCTTAGGGAAATAAAGTATTCCTGTTAGGTTGAATGGGTAGTCAACGTTTAGGTGTATATGGAAAAGTGGCTCATCGAAGTTCATTGGATAAAGCTCACGGTAAAAGTCTAAATAGTCTTCTTCCTTTAGGTCAGATGGTTTTTTCTTCCAAAGAGGTTCTGTATTATTAATTATTCTTGGCTTAGTCTTTTTAACTCTTTTTGGCTCTCCCTTATCGTCTTTTTCTGTTTCTGAGTCTTCCCAATATTCTTCATCTCCAAAACGAATTGGAATTGGCATAAACTTACAATACTTGTTTAATATTTCAAGTATTTTCCCTTCTTCTAAGAACTGCTTATTCTCATCATCAATATGCATAATGATTTCTGTTCCACGTTCTGTTTTGTCAGATGGTTCTAATGTGTATTCTGTGTCGCCATCACACCACCAACGAACTCCAGGAGCATCGGTAAAGGATTTTGATTTAAATTCAACTTCCTTACTAACCATAAATGAAGAATAGAAACCAAGTCCGAAATGTCCTATAAGCTGGTTTTGTTCAAGCTCCGACTTGCCTTTGAATTTCTCAACAAACTCCTCAGCTCCAGAGAAAGCAATTTGATTGATGTACTTGTCAACCTCCTCATCACTCATCCCAAGACCTCTATCAATAACTGATAATGTCTTTTTCTTTTTGTCAATCTTAACTTCAATGGTAAGGTCACCTAGTTCGCCTTTAAATTGTCCTAGTGATGCAAGTGTTTTTAGTTTTTGAGTAGCATCAACAGCGTTAGCTACTATCTCTCTTAAGAATATTTCATGGTCAGAATAAAGAAACTTCTTTATAATAGGAAAAATGTTTTCCGTCTTTACGTTAATTTTACCTTTCATATATTGTTATTTTTTTAATGTTTAATTTTTCACTTCAAGCCATGTGCAATCAATCCTTATACCATTCTTTTTCTTGTGCCATTTTGTCAGAAGATAAAAGCTTATAGATAAAATGCCTTTTATTTAAATAAACTCCTTATCTTTGAACATTAATTTTTTGAAACAATAAACAAATAAGCAATATGGAAATAGCATTGGCAATGATAACTTTAGGTTTAATAATAGCTGTAATTATTATGGCTCTTATGCTCTCGAAAAAGAAAGTAGAGACTAATCTCGAATTAGAATCAGATTATAAATTACTAGAATCAAGATATAGCCAGATAGAATCAAGTTCTAAGGAACTAGAAGTAAGATATAGGGAATTAGAATCAAATTATAACTTAGTTGAAAGAGAAAACAGTTCTTTAAAGACTGATTTGAGAAATAAGGAAGAGAATTTAAATAAGGAGATAGAAAAGAATAACATAATATCAAGGCAGTTTGAAGATATTAGAAATCAGTTTAATGATTTAAAAAGTTCTAATAATGTGTTATTATCGAATATTAGGAATAAGGAAGAACTATTAAATAAAGAGCTAGAAAAGAATGCTAAGCTAACAAGTTTATTGGAAGAGGAGACAAAGAAGTCTTTTGAATTATCAAACCTTAACAGTACTTTGAAAGCTAATAATGAAGCTATTCAAAAGAAACAAGAGGAAATAAAAGATGAGTTTGATAAATTGCAAAAACAAGCAAAGACAGAATTTGTAAACTTAGCTAATGAGATACTTAAAAATAAGACTAGTGAGTTTACGGAAACCAATAAGCTAAATATAGAAAACTTATTGAAGCCTTTGGATTTAAGTATTAAAGCATTTAGAGAGAATGTGAATACTAACCTAACAGAGGAAACAAAGCAACGTTCACTACTCCAAGCAGAGATAAAGAAAGTTATGGAGCAAACTACTTTGGTTAGTGAGCAAGCTAATAATTTGGCATCTGCACTAAAGGGAGAGAATAAGAAGGCTGGGAACTGGGGAGAGAATGTATTAGAAACTATTCTTCAAAACACAGGCTTAATTAAAGGAGAGCATTATATAACGCAAGACGTGCATAGGAATGAGGACGACAAAAAGATAATTCCTGATGTGGTTGTTTATTTGCCAGATAATAGAAAGGTGATTATTGACTCAAAGGTTTCACTTGTGAATTACGATAATTACTTCAGCGCCGAAGCAGAAGAAGACCAAAAGAAGGAACTTACTAAGCATATAGCATCAGTTCGTAATCATATTAATGAGTTAAGCCAAAAGAAATACGATGATATTAAAGGTAGTCTTGGGTTTGTGATGATGTTTGTGCCAATTGAATCGGCTTATCTCTTGGCTATGCAAAACGATAGAACGTTATGGGACTTTGCATACAATAAGAACGTTGTCTTAGTCTCTTCCACAACACTTATTTCAAGTCTTAGGATATTTGCAGACCTATGGAGGACGGATAAATTAAATAAAAATGCTGAGAGAATAATAGAGGATAGTGGTAAGATGTATGAGAAGTTTGTTGGTTTCTTAGAGTCATTTGAAGATGTGGGCAAGAAAATAAATACAACCAATGAATCATATAATAAAGCATTTAACCAATTGAAGAGTGGTAATGGAAACCTTATTAAGAGAGCAAAAGATATCCAAGCCTTAGGAGTAAAGACTATGAAGTCTATTCCAGAAATCTTTGAAGACTACGATGAATAGAGTGGAAATTAAGCCTTTTTATAGTTTAACCAAGAACTGAGCAGTTAGACGTGAACGCTGTTCTATGATTATCTCTTTATCTTGAATTAAATCCTGAATTGCCTCTTCGCTATAGCGTCTTATGGTTATAAGTCTAAGGTTATTATTGTATTTAATGGAATAGCTTGGCGATAAATCCTTTATTAAGTTTTTAAGTAATTGCTTTTGAATGGTATCGAAGCAAACTGAATAACTAATAGCAGAGTTTTGCATAAGGTTAATCTTTATTCCATATCTTGCAAAAAGAGAAAAGATATTAGCAATATTCTCTTCAACAATAAAAGAAAAATCTTTAGGAAATATTGAAAGAAGGGTTTGGCTATCCTTAAATATATAGCTTGGCATTAGTGGAGAGGTGTCAGAGCAGCAATCTATCCTTGTGCCTTTTTCCTTTGGCGATAGGAAGCTCTTAATATAAAGAGGAATTGATTTGTTCTCTAATGGCTTAATGGTCTTAGGGTGAATGATAGATGCTCCATAATATGCGAGTTCTATTGCTTCATTATATGGTACCTGTTCAAATTTCTTAGTGTTTGCAAAGTACTTAGGGTCTGCATTAAGTAGTCCAGCAACATCTTTCCAGATAATAACATTAGATGCATCTAAGCAGTAGGCAAAGATTGCAGCAGAAAAGTCAGAGCCCTCACGTCCAAGGGTTGTTGTTTCTTTGTTTTCGGTACCACTAATAAAACCTTGGGTAATTATTAGGTCAGAATCTAAGAATAATGGTTTAATATCATTTACAATATTATCTTTTGTTTCTTTCCACAATACCTTTGCTCGTCTGAAAGAGTTATTTGTTCTTATTATGTCATTTGCATAAACAAGATTATGCTTAAGGTTTATTTCCTCAAAGTATTTTGAAATAATTGTTGTGCCAATAACTTCTCCATAAGACACAATCATATCATAAACCATATCGTAGGGTTTACCTTCGGATGAGGTTAATTTATCTATTATCTCTTTATAGGTCTTATCTAGAAAGTTTTCAAGAAATTGGTTCTTTAAAGGAAAGAGTTCGTCAATAATCCCTTGGTGATAGCCTTTAGATAGCTCAATTGTAGTATAATCTATTTTAGAATGCTCGAAGAAATAGTTAAGTATGGTTTCCAGATTATTGGTAGTCTTACCCATTGCAGATATAATAACAACTCGTTTTTTATTCTCTGAAAGGAGTATTGTGCTAACATTTTTAATTGCCTGAGCAGAATTTACCGAAGCCCCACCAAACTTTTCTACATAGATTTCATTCATAGATTTTGTTATTTAACGGCAAAAGTAATAAAAAACTTTGTATCTTTGCTGTCAAATTATTTTTTTGTGCTATGGCTAAAAGACAATTAAGGTTTAATCCGGTATCGCTTTGGAGTGCTAACTTCTCAACAGTTCTAAGTATTTCATTAGTTCTTTTTATGTTGGGGTTTATGCTCTTGTTCATTTTCCACGCTTTTACCGCATCAAACAATTTAAAAGAAAACGTTTCTTTTACAGTATATCTTGTGGATGGAGTTGCGGAGGTTGATGCAAAGGGTCTTGAAAAAAACCTCAAAGCCTATAAATATGTTAAGTCAACCGAATATCTTTCTCCTGATAAGGCAGCTCAAATGATGAGTGAGGTTATGGGAGAAAATCATCTTGAGGTTCTTGGTGATGTTAATCCTTATGCTGCGTCAATAAATGTTAACTTAAAGGCAGAGTCATTAAACTCAAAAGATATTCGTCGCTTTATAACTAGCCTTGAAGCAAAGGACATTGTAGACCATGTTGATTATCGCCAAGACTTGGTTGAGGATATTAATACCGCTGTATATAATGTTTCAGCCTTTGTTCTAGCCTTCATAATTTGTCTGCTTGTTATTGCAGTTACTCTAATCAATCACACCATTAGGTTATCCATATATTCCAAACGATTCCTTATTCGCTCAATGCAATTAGTAGGGGCTAAGGCTTCATTTATTCAAAAGCCATTTCTTCTTAAAGGTTTTCTTTTTGGACTTATAGGTGGTATAGTTGCTGACATACTTCTAGTAGGAATATTGTTTTGGGTAGGATCTTCATTCGAACTTTTTATTCTTCAAGACTTTTATCCAATATATGGAATCATACTAGGGATTGTTTTAGTTTTTGGAATCATCCTCTCCTTTACTTTTACCTTCTGGTCGGTCTTTAGTTCTATGAATTTAAGAAATGAAAAGTTATATCGATAATCAATAAATAATATTTATATATGGCAACTCAAAAAAAGGTAGTCACAAAGGTGAAAACTAGTTCAGAATCTTATCCTCTTAAGCCAAGCTTCGACTTTGCATTTGAAAGAATAAACTATATTTGGATGCTGATAGGTATAGTTCTTCTTGCATTAGGTTATATTCTTTTGATTGGAGGAGGCTCAAACGACCCAGATGTCTTTAATGAGTCTTTGTTTGATGCGCAAAGATTAACCGTAGCACCAATCCTAATGGTCTTAGGAATAGCAGTAGAAGTTTATGCAATACTTCTTAAGCCTAAAAACAAAGCCGATAAGGATATTCAAGAATAATTTGTAGCCCAATTTTATGACAATATTTCAAACCATCATCATAGCTATTGTTGAGGGCTTAACTGAGTTTTTACCAGTTTCTTCAACAGGTCATATGATAATTACCCAAGGTATATTAGGAGTTGAGAGTACTGACTTTGTTAAACTCTTCACAATATGTATTCAGTTCGGAGCAATACTTTCAGTCCTTGTTCTCTATTGGAAACGCTTCTTTCAATCAATGAAATTCTATTATAAACTCTTTATTGCCTTTATTCCAGCTGCTGTAATTGGACTTTTGGCTGGAGACTTTATCGATTCCCTTCTTGAAAACGTATGGGTAGTTTCCATAATGTTAGTTCTTGGAGGCATCTTTATGCTATTTGCCGATAAACTATTCAATAAGCCCCAAGAAGATCAAGAAATTACCTATAAGAAATCTTTTAAGATTGGTCTATTCCAATGTATTGCAATGATACCTGGCGTTTCTCGTTCAATGGCAACAATAGTAGGAGGTATGACCCAAAAGCTAACACGTAAGAATGCAGCAGAATTTTCTTTCTTCCTTGCAGTGCCAACAATGTTTGCAGCCACAGGATATAAGATGCTTAAAGCTATAACAAGTGATGGTGGAATGGAAATGCTGTCAGCAAATCTTTCAACCCTAATAATAGGAAATATAGTAGCATTTATAGTAGCAATGCTAGCTATTAAATTTTTTATTAGTTTCCTTACTAAGTACGGATTTAAAGCTTTTGGATATTATAGGATAGTTGCAGGACTTGCAATCATTTCTCTAATGCTATTTGGCTTTGATTTAAGTGTAATATAAATGATAGATATAGAAAATGGTTCTGCCATACTTATTGACAAACCATATACTTGGACTTCTTTCCAAGCTGTTAATAAAGTTAAATATAAAATAACTCATCACTACGGCAAGAAAATAAAAATAGGACACGCAGGAACACTCGACCCCTTAGCAACTGGTCTTCTAATAATTTGCATAGGGAAATACACAAAGAAGATAGAAGAGTTTCAAAATACCGACAAAGAATACACAGGAAGCTTCACACTTGGAGCAACCACGCCAAGCTACGACCTTGAGCATCCGGTTGATGAGACTTTCCCAACTGATCATATAACTGAGGAAGCTATTTATGAAACAGCAAAACAATTTGTAGGCATTCAAGACCAAGTCCCGCCTCTTTTTTCAGCCAAATGGGTTGATGGCAAAAGAGCTTATAAGCTTGCAAGAGAAAACCAAGACGTTGTTTTAAAGGCAAAGGAGATAGAGATAAAAGAATTTGAGATAACATCAATCGATTTACCTATTGTTAATTTTAGAATAGTTTGCACAAAAGGAACTTATATCCGCTCAATTGCAAGAGATTTTGGATTAAACCTTCAATCTGGTGCCTACCTAAGTTCATTATGTCGCACAAGAATTGGAGACTTTCACCTTAAAGACGCAACAAAAATAGAAGATATCGAAACCTTATTTTTACAATAGCCTAATTAGATTTACTGAAACGAAGACTTGTTAAATCTATACAAGTACTTAGTGAATTGATATAGAGAATAGTTTTTTTAATGTTTTATTTGAATATCCCTTGTTTAATTTTCTTGTTTTATAGTATTTTCTTTTTTCTGAAAACTAAGATATTTAGACTATAAGATATTGTTTTTAAGTTCTATAACTGCATTCTGTTTTTCTGTAACCAAGTAAGTTAGTATAATAATTGTTAAATAACTTGACAAAAGCTGTTTGTGGGCTTATCTTTGCTGACCGTGCTTTTTATGCTTTGAAAATTAATAAACGTATATAATATATGAAACTATCCCAGTTTAAATACAATTTACCTAAAGAACTTATTGCCTCCAAACCTAATGACAACCGTGACGGATCTCGTTTAATGGTTATCAACAGAAAGGAAAAAACAATCGAACATAAGATGTTTCCGGACATCATCGATTACTTTGATGAGCATGATTTATTTGTGTTCAACGACACAAAGGTTTTCCCTGCTCGTTTGTTTGGAACAAAAGAAAAAACAAATGCAAGAATTGAAGTCTTCCTCCTTCGTGAAATTAACCCAGAGACTCGTTTATGGGACATTTTAGTTGATCCTGCTCGTAAGATAAGAATTGGAAACAAGCTTTATTTTGGAGAAAATGACGAGCTAGTGGCTGAGGTTATCGACAACACTACTTCAAGAGGTAGAACTCTTAGATTTTTATATGACGGTTCGCACGAAGAATTTCACAAAGTGCTTCATAAATTAGGCAATACACCAATTCCTGACGATTTATTGAGGATTCGTGAGCTTATGCCAGAGGACAAAGAAAGATATCAAACAATTTATGCTAGAAACGAAGGGGCTGTTGTGGCTCCAACTGCTGGATTTCATTTCTCAAAACAACTTCTTAAGCGTCTTGAGATTAAGGGCTGTGAGTTTGCTTATGTAACTCTTCATAGTGGTTTAGGTAATTTCAGACCAATTGAGGTAGAGGACTTAACCAAGCACAAGATGGATTCCGAAGAAATGCACGTTAATCAAGAAAATGCAGATATTATAAATTTAGCAAGACGTAGAGAGAAGAGAATATGCTGTGTTGGTACTACAACAATGAAGGCTATGGAAACCGCAACTACAATTTCAAAGAACATTGTTCCTTTCGATGGTTGGAGTAATAAGTTTATCTTCCCTCCTTATGAGTTTGGTGCTCCTAATTGTATGATTTCCAATTTTCATCCACCATTGTCTTCAATGCTAATGATTGCTGCAGCTTTTGGTGGCTACGATCTAATTATGGAGGCATACCAACAAGCTATTGCTGAAAAGTATAAATTCTTGACTTATGGTGATGCAATGTTTATCATCTAAGTCTTCTTATATGATAGTTGTTGCTGGTGGGAAGGGCATGCGTTTTGGCTCTGAAATTCCAAAACAATTTCTTCCCATCGGTGGCAAGCCTATCTTAATAAGAACCATTGAAAAGATTAAAAAGGCAATAGCCGACATTAATATTATACTTGTATTGCCAAAAGAATTCAAAGACTATTGGCAATTACTTATTAATGAATATGGCTTCGAAATAGAGCATAAGGTTGTTGAGGCAGGAGAGGAAAGATTCTTTTCTGTTAAGAATGGTATTGATGCAATTTGTGATCAAGATGCTATTATTGGAATTCACGATGGGGTAAGACCCTTTGTTAGCTTGGAGGTTGTGAGAAACTCTATGCTTATGGCAGAAGAATTAGGCAATGCCATTCCTGCAATTAATCCCGTTGAAACAATAAGGTTAGGAAAAAAAGATAATTCTAATTACTCTAGCTCCACCTTCAATAGAGATGATGTCTTCCTTGTTCAAACTCCTCAGTGTTTTGACTCAAAGATACTCAGAAAAGCATATTCACAGCCTTTCGATAAGGCCTTCACCGATGATGCCTCAGTGGTAGAAAAACTTGGTTATAAGATTAATTTGGTTGAGGGTAACAGAGAAAATATTAAGATTACTAACCCCTTAGACATTATTTACGCTGAAATTTTGATTGATGAATTTAAAGATTAAAAACTTATTTGATAAGACCTTCTCTTGTGAATTAGAGGAGATATCCCCAATTGCTGCTCATGGTTCTTCCAGGGAGTATTTTCGTTGCAAGAGTAAAGATTTTACCTGTCTGGCTGCTTATAATGATGATAGAAAAGAGAATATTGCTTTTTTAGACTATGCTAATCAACTAATTGAAAAAGGTGTTGATGTGCCTAAGATATATTCAAAGGACATTGATAATGGTATTTACCTCTTAGAGGACTTAGGCAATACAACCCTATATGATATGGTAGAAAAAGAGAAAAGGGGAGAGGTTAATTTTTCAGATATCAAGGAAATATACTATAAGGTTATTAGAGAATTGCCTAAAATTCAGATTAAGGCAGGAAAAGGTTTTGACTATTCAAATGCTTATCCTAGAAAGGCTTTCGACGAACAATCGATTGCTTGGGATCTTAGCTATTTCAAATATTATTTTCTCAAGCTATCCAATATACCATTTGATGAGCAGGATTTAGAAAACGATTTCAAAACCCTAACAAACCATCTTCTTTCGATTGATTGTTCTTATTTCCTTTATCGTGATTTTCAGTCAAGGAACATTATGGTTTTTGACAGTAAGCCCTATTTCATAGACTTTCAAGGAGGAAGAAAAGGTGCTTTGCAATACGACTTAGCTTCTTTGCTTTTTGATGCTAAGGCAGATTTAAGCCCTGAATTTAGAGAAGAACTACTAGATTTATATGTTTCTGAACTAAAACACTATGTTGAGGTTGATGAAAAAGAGTTTAAGAATGTATTCTATGCCTACGTATATATTAGAATTATGCAGGCAATGGGTGCCTATGGCTTTAGAGGTTATTTTGAAAGGAAGGAGCATTTCCTAAAAAGCATTCCTTTTGCTCTATCTAATTTGAAGTGGTTGGAAGATAATATTGAGCTTGGCGTTCAACTTCCAGAGCTACACAAGGTCTTCAAAAACATGATTTCTTCTAAGAAATTAACAGACGTTTCTTCCAAAAAGCTATTAGTAACCATTAAGAGCTTCTCTTATAAGAAGGGTTATCCTCACGATATTTCAGGAAATGGTGGTGGATTTGTTTTCGATTGTAGGGCAATTCATAATCCAGGAAGATATGAAGAGTATAAGACCTTAACTGGCATGGATAAGGAAGTTATAGACTTTTTAGAGAAGGAAGATGATGCAAAGCTATTCTTTGAAAATGTGCTTAATTTAATCACTCAGAGCGTTGATAAATACCTGGAAAGGAAGTTTTCTAGCCTTATGATATGCTTTGGATGCACAGGAGGACAGCACCGCTCGGTATATTTTGCTGAAAAATTATCAAAGATTCTTTTACAAAACCCTGATATAGACGTAGTTTTGCATCATGTCGAACAAAATAAATAAAATATTGGGCTGAAAGCATGACTTATTCAACGAAATATTATAAATTTGCAAACAAGTAAAATAGATATTTAAGTAAACATAAAATATAACAATAAAGATGAAAACCAGAAACATTATTTCAATAATACTTATTGTAGGTATAGTTATACTAGGATTTGTATTATATTCAAGTATCATGAGACCAGTAAAATTTGATGATGAATATAACAAACGTTCTACAGAAGTTATTAATAAATTAAAAGATATTAGAGCAATTCAAGAAGCTTTTAAAAGTGCAAACGGCAGATATTGCGGCGACATTGATTCTTTGCTAACTTTCCTTGAAACAGGAAAGACCGTAATGGTTAAGAAATATGGTGTTGTTCCAGATTCATTAACAGAGGCTCAGGCTATTAAAGCAGGAATTGTTTCAAGAGATACTGTAATGGTTAACCCTCTTGAGAAATTAATTGAGGAAAAGCTTATAAGAACTCCTAAGAATGACATTAAAAATCTAAAGTTTATACCTTATTCAGATGGTAAAGTATTTGAAATTAAAGCAGATATCATCGATAGAGGAGGTGTTATGGTTGCAACCTTTGAAGCAACAGCTGACATTGAAACTTACACAACTGGTATGAAAGAACAAGACGTGATAAATAGAAAGGCTGAAATAGTTGGTAAGGATCGCTATCCGGGATGGAAAGTTGGAGATATAAATCAACCTATCACTGACGGAAACTGGGAATAACAATATAATATGGATAACTTTAAGTTAGAAAATTTCATAAAAATAGATGATAATATTAATGCACAAGATACAGACTTGTGCATTTGTATTAATTCTGATGGGTTTTACTTTTCTTTGATCGATAATAGCTATAATCTAAAAGCATTGGGTGAATTTAAAACAGATTTGTCCTGTGGAATAACCTCTGTTATGTCAAAAATGAAGAATTGTTTCAATTCTATTGACATTAGGTTATTCAACTTTAATAATATTAGAGTTATTATTCAAGCAAGCAAAAATGTTTTTGTTCCTTACAAATTATACGATAATACTAAAACCAAAGAATACTTACGTGCTGTTGCACTTCTAAATGGTTCTGATACAGTTTTGGAAAGCATTTCTGAAAAACTAGATGCAGTTCTCGTATTTGCAACCCAGATGTATCAACACTCTGGAATAAAGATACTAATGCCAAAAGCTAAATTTGTACCACAACATCAAGTAATGGCAGAATATGGTTTTGATGTCTCAAAGCTTTCAAGTAATACCGCAGTTCTTTATAAGAGAGGGAAATCCTTTGATTTAATCGTATTTAAAGGTATGCAATTCACATTTAGTAATAGTTTCGACTATGTAACTGAAAGTGATATGATATACCATATCCTATTTGCATTAGAGCAATTGAAAATTGACACCTCTGAAATTAATTTACTAATAACAGGAGATGAGTTTTCGGCTGAGGAAAAACAAATACTAAGCAAATTCATTAAGGACGTTTCTTTTGCAAATCCAATGGAAAGCATTAGAGTGGGTTGCGAATTTGATGGCATAGACCTTCAGAAGTATTTCCTTACCTTAGTAAAATAATAAAATGAGAATTATTGCTGGCGATTTAAGAGGAAGAAGATTGAAGACACCAACCAATCTTCCTGTTAGACCTACAACTGACCTTGCAAGGGAAAGCCTTTTCAATATCTTAAGAAACAAAATAGACTTTGAAGAAATAGATGTGCTTGATATCTTTGCAGGAACGGGCTCAATTAGTTTTGAGTTTATTTCTCGAGGAGCCAAACAAGTAACCTCTGTTGACCAAGACCAACGTTGTATTGATTTTATTAAGAAGACTTCGAAGGAACTCGATATAGATAATCTTTTTGCACTAAGAAACGATGCCTTCATATTCTTAGGCCGTTCTCAAATGAGCTTCGATGTGGTTTTTGCTGACCCTCCATACGACCTAAAACAGTTTGACATAATACCAAGCCTCGTTATGAAAAGTTTCGTTAAGTCTGGCGGATTATTTATCCTAGAACACGCAAAAGATCATTCCTTTAAAGAGCATCCTCTTTTCTTAGAACAAAGAAATTACGGGAAAGTTAATTTCTCTTTCTTTCAACAAATATCTGATAAGCAAGATTCATAAATATATAAGCTTATTTTAAAAAGCTAAAGCCCCATTATTTTTTATTAAATAGTGGGGCTTTCTTCTTATAGTTATCATTCTCAGAGTTATATAAGACAGTTAAATGTTTTGGTTTAAGAAATCAATTACTTGATATGCTGTATAAAATTCTTAAACTCTTGTATTAAATTTTTCTTTCTTCGTTTCATTTTGCTAAGATGTACATCACAAGATGCTAAGATGTACATCACAAGAAGCTAAGATGTACATCGGAGTAAGCTAAGATGTACATCGGAGTGAAATGATTCTTGAAGATAGAAATTTATTAGTTTGTTTTAATAATTTCTACTTTGATTCTGATGGTTTTTATCTAAAGAAATCGTTTATCTTTCCCTTCAATACCTTCTTAAATTTAGCAGGGTTAGGTCTTGCATAAGAAAAAGCATCTTCTGTTAAATCAACAAATTTCCTATCACCTTTCTTATTATAAATAAATAAAAGGGTAGGGGATTCTATTTCGTAATCCTTTACTATTTGGTTTTCTCTATCCTCTTCAATGTTTATGCTCTGAAAAATCAAATCTCCCTTTGCGACTTCTTTTTTATAGCTATTTAATGTAGCACGAACTCCGTCTTCAATTGCATTACATGTTAAGCACCTTTCTGTGCGGTGAAAATAATAGATTTCAAGAAGGTCTTTTTTCTCGTTTTGTCCAAAACTTACTAAGCCAATAAACATTGCAATTACTAATAATGTTATTCTTTTCATAGTCTTATATATTATATGTTATTATTGTTTCTAATTTATTTAATGGTTAATCGAAGTCCTAAGTTAAATTGTCTTCCTATTATTGGTGCATAGATGATTGAGGAATCGAAATAAGACCCAAAAGGATCGTTAGCACTAATGATAGGATTCTTTTGTTTGTAGTTCAAGATGTTTTCGCAACCAACGTATATTTCTATGTTCTCAAACTTATGTGTTATTTGTGCGTGTAAAATAAAGTATTGAGGACTTTTGTTTGGTAGTTGATAAAGTGGAGGGTTGGTTGATGTGTTAGGAAGTCTTGTTTGTCCGTGGTATTGGGTTGTGAAGGAGAATTTCCATCTTTCGTATCTTGTTGTATAATGTAATGCTAATAGGCCTTTGTGTTTTGGGGTTAGTGGCATATCAATTAACTCATTTCCTATTGTTACCTTTGAATCGCTAAAAACATAGGCAAGCGTTGTTTCAAACCCTTCAAATAGGCTTGCTGTTAGTTCTGTTTGAAAACTATTTGCAAATGATTCTCCCGCTAGGTTGTAGAAATGAGCCTCTGTTACATTTTGTTCTAGGTCAACAATTACTCTGTTCTTAAAGTCTGTTCTATGAAAGTCTAAGGAAAAAGAAATAGACCTTTCATCTTCAAAAAACAATATCTGAGAATATGAAACGCCGTAATTCCATGCATCTTCTAGTCTTAGCTTTTCATCAAATACTAGTTTTCGAGAAGAGGCAAGGAGGTTAATGTTTTCGGGTAAAATATTTGTGCTATGTAGTCCTCTTCCAAGCGAAATTCTAAATGCTGAGTTGTCCCATGGTGAATATTTTGCATGAAGGCGAGGAGTTATGATTGTTTGTTTGAAGAACATATTATAGTCTGCTCTTATCCCGGTAATAAATGTCCAGTGTTTTTTGTCGCTAAATGTATATTCTGCAAAGCCTCCTAAAACAATTTCTTCTTTTTCTTGGTGGTTTCCACTAATATAATCCTTCTTTGCTAGCTCTTCCTTTAGGTTATCGTAGTTTGCATTTGTTCCAATGCTTATTTTGTTCTTATCATTCCAAAGATCTGAATTGAAAATCAAAGCAAGGTTACCACTTGTTTGAATAGGGTTATATGTCCTTTGACCAAACTTAGATTTAAGCTGATGATATACAAAGTTTGAGTTAAGTCCAATGCTGCTATTCTTATCGCTATTAACTAAGAAGCCTGTGTTTTCAAATAATTGTATCCTTCTTGTATTTAGCACTGCACCATAGAAATTGGTTGATTTAAAATAGTCGTCCTTGTCGAAAAGCTTATCTCCCCCTATTCTGTCTTCATATAATACATCTATTCCAAACCTGCTTTTGACTTTATCCTCGTAGTTTAGGAAATAACGATTCGATGCAATGAATAGGTTAGAAAGAGGAATATCGAGGAAGTTATCGCTGTTCCTATCAGTCTTAATAAAGGTTGACTCTCCGTGTGCAAGAATAATAGACTCTAAGTATTTATTTATTCTATAAGAAGAGTTTATATTTATTTCTTGTTTAAGGAAGTCATTGGTGAAGTATTCGAAATAAAACTTTTCTTTTCTTTCTGGTTTCTTTACATCAATATTTATTTGACCTGTTATGCTTTCATATCCATTCGTAACAGAGGAAGTTCCTTTTGAAATGCTTATACCATCTAGCCAAGGACCGGGAATATAATTAAGTCCATAGGTTGTGGAAAGCATACGAATGGAGGGTTGGTTCTCAATTAATATCTGACTATAAATGCCTGCTAAGCCTAACATCTGAATTTGTTTTGCTCCTGTTACGGCATCGGTAAAGCCAACATCAACTGCTGCGTTGTTTTCAAAACTCTCAGCCAAAGAACAGCAAGCAAGTCTTTTTATTCCTTCGGCAGAAACATATTGACTAAAGCCTGCATCTTCTGTGTTTAGGGTTGTGCCTGATCGTTTCTCAACTACATTAATTGTATTTAACTCTTTTGCTTCCTTTTCTAAGGCAAACTCAATATACTGCTTTTCCTTAGCTATATACTTTTTAGATTTATGATAACCAATAACACTAACCTCAATAAATAAGCTATCCTGTTCTGTTTTCTTAAGAGTGAAGAATCCTTTTTCGTCAGTAGTTGTTCCAACGGACGAGCCCTCAATTCCAACATTTGCAAATGAAATACCTCTACTAGTTTCTTTGTCAACAACCTTTCCACTAATTTCTTGGGAAAAGCTAAGTGTTGAAATGCTAATCAAGAATAATGTAATAATTAATGCCTTTTTCATAGTCTAATTCTAAATATTATGTATGCAAATATAGTTTCTGAATTTTTATTTCTTTGTAATTTATATTACAGATATGTGTTTTTCCAATTAACAACAGTCTTTATTTTCTTTCAAATCTGAAAAGAAATCGGCAAAACAAGTCTTTGCTATTTCCCAATTCTTTCTGTTAATACAATACTTAACCTTAGGAGGCTGAGTTTCTCCTTGTATAAGCCCGGCATCTTTCAATTCTTTTAGGTGTTGCGATACGGTGGCTTTTGCAATTGGCAGTTCATCGTGAATCTCTCCAAAATAACAACTCTCTTGCTTAGCTAAGAAAGATAATATAATAATTCTAGTTGGATGACCCATTGCTTTTGCAAAACGTGCTAGTGTTTTCTGCTGCTTAATTAGTTTGGCTTTCTCTTGCATAAATGCTCTAATTTGTGGTTCGCAAAATAACGAACAATAAATGTAATGACCAAATTTTTTCAATTAATTCCGATAACTAATAATTATGTTTCTTATCTTTGCAACTTTAATTTCAAAAAAAAATAGAATAAAGATGTTAGACAGGAATACAATTATTGGATTAGTTCTTATTTTCGCAGTCTTAATTGGATATGGTATTTTGACAGCACCATCTGAAGAGGAGCGTGCAGCAATGAAACTAAAGCAAGATTCAATAATAAGAGTAAAGGAAAATCTAGCCTTAGAAGCAAAAGCAGAACAAATAAGAGATTCTATTGCTCAGGCATCCTATGAGGGCAACCCTGATTTCAATCAAGATTCAACAAGGTTTTCTGAATATGGTGCATTTGCTGCTTGTGCTGAGGGTGAAAAAGAAGAAATAACTGTATCAAACGAATTATTTGAAATTAAATTCTCTTCTCATGGAGCAATAGTTGAGCAGGTTACATTAATGGATTACTTATCTTATGGTAAAGAACCAGTAGTTCTGTTTGACAAAAACACATATGGTCTTAACCTAACAGTAGGACAAAATATTGTTAGAACCCAGGAGCTTTACTTTGAACCAACCATTAATAATAAACCAATAACTCAACCAATACCAACAGTTAAGGCAGGAGATTCTCTTGTTTTGGTTTTTAGGGCTAAGGTTGCAGACTCTCTGCATAATGGGGCTTTAGAGTTTCGTTATGTTATTAGAGGAGATGATTATAGAGTAGGTTATAATATTGTTTTTAATAACCTAAAAGGAATTATTTCAGACCAAAGTTCTGTTGAAATGGTTTGGGATACTGACTTAAGGAGTCAAGAAAAAGATGCTTCTGTTGAGGTAAAGAATTCTTCAATCTACTACCTATTAAAGGATGAGGTTGAATACTTAAAAGAAAATGGAGTTGATGATAAGAAAGATGAGAACGGAATCCCTATTAAATGGGTTTCATATAAACAACAATTCTTCTCAACATCTATTATAGCAAATAATGCTCCTTTTACTGCTGCAACAATGCAAACAATAAAAGAAAACCGTCCTGCAAAGGATTCTTCTTACCTTCGTACAATGAAATCGCTTCTAACAATTCCTTTTGAGGGAGATGAACTAAAGAGTGAAGTTTCAATGGATTTCTTCTATGGACCTAATAAATACGCAGTAGTAAGTGATTATAATATTCAAATGGAAGAAATTATACCTCTTGGTTGGGGATTCTTCCTTTTGCAATGGGTTAACCGTTTTGCTATTATTCCTATTTTTGACTTCCTAAGTAATTTTGGTTGGAATATGGGTATTGTTATACTTGTTCTAACAGTAATGGTTAAAATAGTTCTCTTCCCTTTGGCATATAAATCTTATTCCTCATCTGCAAAAATGAGAGTGATACAACCTCAAATTAAAGAAATCACCGAGAAATATCCAAAGAAGGAACAGGCTATGGAAAAGCAGAAGGAAACGATGGCTCTCTATAAACGGGCAGGCATCAACCCTATGGCGGGATGTCTTCCTATGCTACTTCAGTTCCCAATTCTTGTTGCGATGTTCCGTTTCTTCCCAGCCTCCATTGAGCTTCGCCAACAATCATTCCTTTGGGCTGATGACCTTTCAAGCTACGACTCAATCCTTACTCTACCTTTCGAAATACCTTTCTATGGATCTAATGTTAGTCTTTTCTGTTTGCTGATGACTCTTGCCCAACTTTTCTACACCAGAATGACAATGAAGCAACAAGCAGGAACAAATCAAATGCCAGGAATGAAGTATATGATGTACTTTATGCCACTTATGATGTTATTTGTCTTAAATAAATACTCTTCAGCTCTTAACTATTATTACTTTGTTTCTCTTTGCTTCACATTCCTACAAGTTTGGGTTATTGGAAAAACAATTAATGAAGGAAAGGTTCTTGCTAAACTAAAAGCAAACCAAAATAAGCCAATTAAGAAATCGAAATGGCAAGCAAGAGTTGAGGCTTTGGAAAAACAAAACAGAGCGCTTATGGAACAAAGACAAAATCAACAAAAGAATAAAGGAAAACGCTAATTCAATTCATTAATTAAATATTAATTACTAAATAAAAACATTATGAGTTATTTTGTACTAATGGTTGTTGTTTTTATAATAGGCTACACGCTAATTGCTCTTGAGCATCCTATTAAAATAAACAAGTCTGCAACAGCTCTTTTGCTAGCTGCAATAATTTGGGCTGTCTTTGCATTAATGGGTCCTGGTTTTGAACACGAGGCTTTAGTTATGCACCTTGGAGAAGTGGCTGAAATTCTTTTCTTCCTTTTAGGAGCTATGACAATTGTTGAGATTGTCGACAGACATGAAGGGTTTAAGATTATTACTGACAAGATTACTACCAAAAACAAAAGGAAACTTCTTTGGATAATAAGTATTATCACATTCTTTATGTCTGCTGTCTTAGACAATCTTACAACTTCAATTGTTATGGTTGCACTTCTTAGAAAGCTAATCGACGACAAACATGACCGTTGGTTCTTTGCAGGTATGGTAATTCTTGCTGCAAACTCAGGAGGAGCATGGTCACCAATTGGAGACATCACTACCATTATGCTATGGATTAAAGGTAATATAACAGCTGTTAATATTATTCTTGAAACATTTATACCTAGTTTAGTATCTATGCTAGTTCCTCTAACTGCTGTAACATTTATGCTTAAAGGAAAAGTTGCAAGGCCAGAGGTTAAAGAAGATAAGGGTTCTGCTATTTCAATTTCATCAAAACAAAGAAATATCATATTCTTTATTGGAGTTGGCTCATTACTTTTTGTTCCGGTATTCAAAACAATAACACATCTTCCTCCATATCTTGGAATACTATTTGGTCTTGGTCTAATGTGGGTTATTACAGAAATTATGCACGCTAAGGATAGGAAAAACTACTCTAAACTTAATGCATCAGCAGTACTTCAAAGAGTAGATACTCCTTCTGTTCTTTTCTTCTTAGGTATCTTGATGGCAGTTGCTGCATTGCAAACAGCTGGTCACTTAGACCTTCTTTCAAAACAACTTGATAAGATAGGCGACATCTATGTTATAAACCTTATCATTGGTCTTCTTTCCTCAATTGTAGATAATGTTCCTTTAGTTGCAGCTGCAATGGGGATGTATTCTATTCCTACTGCTGAACAGCTTGCCGCTAATCCAGAACTCTATCATTTCTTAGTGGATGGTGCTTTTTGGGAATTCTTAGCATATTGTGCTGGAACAGGTGGAAGTATACTTATTATTGGTTCTGCTGCAGGTATTGCTGTTATGGGAATGGAAAAAATAGACTTCATTTGGTATCTAAAACATATATCAATTTGGGCTTTACTTGGTTATTTTGCTGGTGGTGGAGTATTTATCCTAATTAGCAAATTCATCCTTCATACATAGGACTTACTATACAGAAAGAAATAAATCTAATTTTAAAGAATGCCATTATACTTAGAGTGTAGTGGCATTTTTTATTGACCATTTCAGCTTAGCGAATCTTTGTTTTAATTTTTTCTTTCTTCGTTTCAGCAAATTCTTTCTTTGATTCAATTTTCTCTTTCTTGATTTCATTAGAATATAACCTCCTTTGATTGCAATTTTCTCATTAATTGACATGTTTTTATGAATTGATTTGTTTTTTTGACAGTTCTAACAAATAAAAATGTTATTTTTGCAGATTGTAATTCTCGGAATGGATTTTGCACAAAGGGGATTTATATAAATTCTTTTGCATAACCATTTAGTTTTTGCATAGATTAACGATAAAAATAATAGATAAATAATTCAAATGGCAAATTTTCTTGCATCATTATTCGGAAACAAGTCTCAAAGAGATTTAAAAGAATTAAAACCAATTCTTGAAAGCTGTCTAAAAGCCTACCCTCAAATTGCAACACTCACCAATGATGAGCTACGTGAGAAGACTCAAGAGTTCAAAAACAAGATTTCATCAGCAGTATCTAAAGAAGAAGACAGAGTAACCCAAATTAGAGAAAGGTTAGACTCGGAGTTTGATATGCCTGTGAATGAAAAACAAAGTTTATACACAGAATTAGATGAATTAGAAACAAAGATATACGATACAACCCAAGAGGTATTAAATCAAATTTTGCCTGAGGCTTTTTCTGTTGTTAAAGAAACTGCAAAGCGTTTTACAGAAAATGAAAAGATTGAGGTTACTGCAAATCAGTATGACCGAGACCTTGCAGCAAGAAAAGACAATGTTAATATTGTTGGGGATAAGGCATATTTCGATAATACTTGGATGGCTGGCGGAAACCCTGTTACTTGGGATATGATTCACTACGATGTTCAGCTTATTGGTGGAGCGGTTCTTCATCAAGGAAAGATTGCGGAAATGGCAACAGGGGAAGGAAAAACACTTGTTGCAACCCTGCCTCTCTACCTTAATGCTCTTTCAGGAAAAGGAGTTCACGTTGTAACTGTTAATGATTATTTAGCAAAGCGTGACTCGGAATGGATGGGAATGATATTTGAGTTTCATGGTCTAAGAGTAGATTGCATTGATAAGCACGAACCCAACTCGGAAGAGCGTCGTCATGCTTATGAAGCAGATATAACCTATGGTACAAATAACGAATTTGGATTTGACTATTTAAGAGATAATATGTGTAATAATCCTAATGAGATTGTTCAAAGGAAACATAATTATGCAATTGTCGATGAGGTTGACTCGGTTTTGATTGATGATGCTAGAACACCACTTATCATTTCTGGACCAACACCAAAGGGAGACGATCAAGAGTTTGACAGATTTAAGCCAGTAATTGAAAAATTATATAATGTTCAAAGGGCATTAGTAACTCAAATACTTGCAGAGGCAAAGAAGCTATTGCAAGAAGGAAGGACATCGGAACAAGAGCGTGAAGGAGGAATACTACTTCTTAGGGCTCATCACGGACTTCCTAAAAATAAGGCTTTAATTAAGTTTTTGAGTGAGCCTGGAATGAAATCTCTTCTTTTGAAAACAGAGAATCAGTTTATGCAAGACCAAAACAAGGAAATGTATAAGATTGATGATCCTTTGTATTTCATAATTGACGAGAAAGTAAACTCAATTGAGTTAACCGATAAGGGAATTGACTATTTATCAACCTTAGGTGAAGACCCAAAGATGTATCTTCTTACAGATGTTGGCTCGGAAGTAGCAGAACTTGAAAAACAAGACCTAACCCCATCGCAAAAAGCAGAAAAGAAAGATAAGATACTTCAATCCTACGCAGTTCAGTCTGATAGAGTTCACACAATCAACCAACTTCTTAAGGCTTATACACTTTTTGAAATAGATGTTGAATATGTTGTAATGAATAATCAGGTTAAGATTGTTGATGAGCAAACAGGACGTATAATGGATGGAAGACGTTATTCTGACGGACTTCATCAAGCAATTGAAGCAAAGGAAAACGTTAAGGTGGAAGCTGCAACTCAAACCTATGCAACAATAACCCTACAAAACTACTTCCGTATGTACAAGAAGCTTGCAGGTATGACAGGTACTGCGGAAACAGAAGCAGGCGAGCTTTGGAATATCTATAAATTGGATGTTGTTGTAATCCCTACCAATCGTGATATTACAAGAATAGACAACGAAGACCTTATATACAAAACAAAGAGAGAGAAATTTAATGCAGTAATTAACGAGATTGAGAAACTGATTAATGACAACAGACCAGTTCTTGTGGGAACAACATCTGTTGAAACATCTGAGCTTTTGGGAAAGATGCTTACCATGAGAAAGATTCCTCATCAAGTTCTTAATGCTAAATTACATAAGAAAGAAGCTGATATTGTTGCAGAGGCAGGACGAGCAAAGACTGTTACAATTGCAACCAATATGGCTGGTCGTGGTACCGACATTAAGCTAAAAGAAGGAGTTAAGGAAGCAGGTGGACTTGCAATTATAGGAACAGAACGCCATGAATCACGAAGAGTTGACCGTCAGTTAAGAGGTCGTGCTGGTCGTCAAGGTGACCCAGGTAGCTCACAGTTCTTTGTTTCACTTGAGGATAACCTAATGCGTTTGTTTGGTTCTGACAGAATGTCTAAGATAATGGATAGACTAGGACTTAAAGAAGGAGAAGTTATCCAACACTCAATGATGACAAAGAGCATCGAAAGAGCACAACGCAAGGTTGAAGAGAATAACTTTGGAACAAGAAAGCGTCTTTTGGAATATGATGACGTAATGAATAATCAACGTGAGGTTATTTATTCAAAACGTAAGAATGCACTATTTGGAGAAAAGCTAGCAATAGATATTTCTAATATGATGTATGATGCATTAGAGTTTATGATTAATGAATATCATAACGCAGGTGATTTCGAGGGCTTCAAACTAGAGTTTATGAAGCTAACAGGAATGGAATGCAATATTACAGAAGAAAGAGCATTCCTTAACGCAAAGAAATCTCAACTTACAGAGCAGCTTTACGAAGAAGTTTATACTAACTATAAGCTTAGGATGGATAAAATCTCTCAACAAGCCTTCCCTTATGTTAAAAACATATACGAAGCAAAGAGCTACCGCTACGAAAACATAGCATTCCCAATAACCGATGGAGTTAGAATGATGAATGCAATTGCTCCAATTGAGAAATCATATAATACAAATGGTAAGGAAATAGGACTATCAATTGAGAAAAGTATTACACTTCACTTAATTGATAACGCTTGGAAGGAACACCTTAGAGATCTTGACGATTTAAAACAATCAGTTCAAAATGCGTCTTATGAGCAAAAGGATCCACTATTAATTTATAAGCTTGAGTCTTTTGGTTTATTTGAAAAGATGATTAGTGAAATCAATAGAGAGATAACATCTTTCCTTTGCCGTGCAAGCCTTCCTCTTGAAGAAAAGGCAGTAAAGGAAACCCAGCTACCACAATCAGATAATAGGAAACTACAAACAGGACGTGAGGAACTAAAGGCAGATAACCCATCAGCTCCTCCTAAAATTCAACCAGTACATGTTGAAAAGAAGGTAGGAAGAAACGACCCTTGTCCTTGTGGAAGTGGAAAGAAATACAAGAACTGCCACGGCAAAGCAGAATAAAACTAAGATACATAATATTAAAAATGAGAGGAAATGAATTTTTCTCTCATTTCTTTTTGTATTAAAAGAAATTAATTGTACTTTTGCAAACTCTTTTAAAAGAGATATCGTCTATTTATTAACCAAAAACAAATACCAAATGGTAAGACAGTATGAAACCGTTTTCATTATGACTCCCGTTTTATCTGATGATCAGGTAAAGGAAACGGTAAAAAAGTATCAGACTTTATTGACTGATAATGGCGCTGAGATTGTTTACGAAAACAACTGGGGACTGCGCAAGTTAGCTTATCCTATTCAAAAGAAATCAACAGGTTTTTATTACCTAATCGAGTTCAAAGCAGAGGGAGACCTTATTGCAAAACTTGAATTAGCTTATAAACGTGATGAAAAACTACTTCGTTTCTTGACAGTTTCATTGGATAAACATGCAATAGCTTACAACGAAAAGAAACGTTCAGGCGGCATGAGAAAACAACAAGAAGCAGCAGCAGCTAAGTCAGAATAATTTATTTAAAAAACAAAAAGCAATGGCAAATCAAACAGAAATAAAATATTTGACCCCGATCACAGTTGAGACACAAAGGAAAAAATATTGCCGTTTCAAAAAGAGCGGTATTAAATACATTGACTACAAAGATGCAGATTTTCTTTTAAAGTTTGTAAACGAACAAGGAAAACTTCTTCCAAGAAGAATTACAGGAACATCAAATAAGTATCAAAAGAAGGTATCACAAGCAGTAAAACGTGCTCGTCACTTATCTTTGATGCCTTATGTAGCTGACTTATTAAAATAAAAGGAGGATTACAATGGAAATTATATTAAAACAAGATATGAGTAACCTCGGTTACAAAGATGACATAGTAACAGTAAAAGACGGATATGGTAATAACTTCCTAATCCCACAAGGCTATGCTATGGCTGCAACATCTTCAAACAAGAAGATTATTGCAGAAAACCTTAAACAAAGAGCCTTTAAAGAAGAAAAGATCCGTAAAGATGCAGAAACAGTTTTAGCTTCATATGCAAAAATTGAAGGACTAAAGATAGGAGCAAAAGCAGGAGAGAACGGAAAAATCTTTGGTTCAGTAAATGCAATTCAAATAGCTGACGCTATCAAAACTCAATTTGAAATTGAAGTTGATAGAAAAAGAATTGAATTAGCCGATTCAGTAAAAACACTAGGAACATATAAAGCTGTGATTTCAGTTTATAAAGACCTAAAAGCAGAAATAAGTTTTGAAGTAGTTGCAGAATAAACAACTAATCAAAATTAAATTAAGACCTTTGACGAAATATTCAAAGGTCTTTTTTTGTTTCAATACCTTAAAGTAGGAGAAAAAATCTTAAATTTGCAAAAACACATATATGATTTCAAAAGCAGAGATAAAAACAATTGCATCCTATAAACAAGCAAAGCATCGTAATGAAGAAGAAGTATATATTGTAGAAGGAGTGAAGATGGTTGATGAATTATTAATAAGCAATCAGGAAATTGAAATCCTTTGTGCAACCAAAGAATATAATAACCCAGACCAAGTAAGAGCAAAGAAAGTACTTGAAATAAAAGAAGACGACCTAAAAAGAATATCCTCCCTTTCCACACCCAACCAAGTACTTGCAGTAGTAAAAAGACAAGAAGCAAAGATACCAATCATCAAATCGAAAATAGTCCTTGTATTAGATAATATCAAAGACCCAGGCAACCTTGGCACCATAATCAGAATTGCAGACTGGTTTGGCATAGAAGATATAATCTGTTCCGAAAACACAGTAGACCTCTACAACCCCAAAACCATACAATCCACAATGGGATCAATCTTTAGAGTAAACGTAACCTATTATAACCTATCCCAATTCCTTTCCCTAGTACCTAAAGGTCACCCAATCTATGGCACAATTGTAGAAGGAGGGAAAAACATATATAAAGAAGCATTAACAAAAGAAGCAATAATCATCATAGGAAGCGAATCACACGGCATAAGCTCAGCCATAAGAGATTTAATCACCCATCCAATCACAATACCATCCTTCTCCATAGCCCAATCAGCAGAAAGCCTCAACGCCTCAATAGCAACCTCAATAATTGTTTCAGAATTTAAAAGAAGAGAAGTCTAATATTATTTAACTTTCTTCTGTATAATAAATCTTATAGAACTTCCTACCATTTTCATCAACACCTTGTTCTATCTGACTTCTGTTACCCTTAATTAGAATCTGAATATTTTGGTCTAAATTAATAACACGCTTAAATGCACTAGCTTGTTTCTTCACCGCAGAATTAGAAATCATAAAACTATCCGCAATACTAATATCCCTATCCTGCTCATAATCGTCCTTATACCTATTAAAACTTTCTATAATCTCAGCCTGAGCCATAACTTCATTAGTAAACTCTTCCATATCAAAGCTATCGTTTTCCTTAAAGAACTTAACAGAATTATTTAATAGCTCAGCCTGGTCAGCCTTCGACATCTCAAACTCATTGGGCAACTCTTTAATCACAAAATCCTTGCATAAGGAAAGAAGATTGCGAGTATTATAATATTCATCTTGACGAGGTCTCACCCCAAGGAAGTCATCAGTCCAATACTTAGCCTCAGCCCCCTTATTAGTATTATCAACCACAGCAACCAAATACCCATCCTCTTTTTCCGTATTAAAGATCAAACACCCTTTATCCAACTTATTAATATTTATTCCCTCCTCACTTTCAATCTCAAACCCACCACCAGAGAGATAAACCTTCAAGAAAGTATCCTTATTCTCCGATTTAAATAAGCCAACCGCATCATAAGTCTCCCCATTAACCAAACAATCCTTGAAATAAACAACATAAAACTCCCCACCCTTAATCTTAGGATGCACACTCTTTTCATATAAGTGCTTAGCAAGAAAAACCGACTCCTCATAAAGAGAATCAGGATTATCAAAAATATCAGAAACATAATTATACACCTCATTTAGATTAAGTTCCTTTTCATGAAACAACCTATAATACTCCTCTGACTTAAAGGAAGACATAAAATAGCTACTCAAAGTCTCATTCAAATCCTCATTAATCAAACAACTATTTTTCGATATATAAACCTCATCACTACTTGACTTATTCCCAACCCTATGAATTGCTAGTTCCGTTATTCTTGATGCAATAATATTATTCATTTTTTCTTATTATTTTATTTTGCTTAATCTATTTGAGTTTGTACTCCTAATTGATTGATATATTAGTTTATATAGTTATAATCTATTGCAAATATTGCAACTAATAACTTTCAAAAATAAGAAAATTAATTAAGCAAATTGAAATCTTATTTTATAATTTCAATTTTAGACAAAGAAGAATAAATTCTAATCTAGCTTTCAATCTCCTAAATCCACATATCAAACTTTTTGTTCTTTGTTTCAATCTTCATATCATGCCATGATTCTGGTCATTTCATGGCATGATATTGATTGATTCATGGCATGATTCTTGTAGTATCATGGCATGAATTGGGGATGGAATCTTTGAAAGAAAAGAGGGAAGTCAAGATATAGGAGATTGGAACTAAGATTTTTGGGATTGGAATGATGTTGTTTGGGTTTGGGATGAAGTTATTTTTGGTTGAAATTTGGTGATATGTCATTGGAATTTAGTAGTTTTGTGGGAAGATAGTGTATTAATTAAAAAAATATAAGATTATGGGAAAAACGTTTGATATTTGGAAGAGAAAGTTTAGGGATGCTGCTGGTCAGGTGGTGGAAAAGTTTTATGCTTGTCCTAAAACGTTTATGGTTTTTGATGAGGATGATTTGGCTGAGGAGATTTCTCAGAGGTGTTCTTTGACTCAGGGAGATGTTGTTGGGGCTGTGTCGGCTTTGTCGGAGATTATTAAGGAGAAACTTATGATGGGGGCTAGCGTGAAGATTAAAGGGATTGGGACTTTTGGGGTTTGGGTGACGAGTGATGGCTTCGATGATCCTAAGGATATTACTGCTAAGAAGGTGAAGGCTACTAAGGTGACTTATAAGGCAGATAGGAAACTGACCCAGGCTATTAGGGAGATGAAGTTTGAAACAATGCCTACTATTCCAAAGGGTTTTATTGGAAAGAGAGTTAGTAAGTAGTTTTTTGTTTTGAAAATTAATGTTCTTTTGATTAATTATCAGAGATTTTTATTTGCTGCTTAAAATTTTTGTCTATATTTGTATAAAGAAATAATGGATTTCTTTATTATTTTTGTAATAATATGAAAGGGTAATGCAATGATTAGGATTGAAAAGAAGTGGTTTATTGCCATTATGGGAACAATTACTCACCTCTGTCTTGGAACGGTTTATGCGTGGAGCTTCTTCCAAACTCCTATTACAGAAATTTCAGGCTGGTCTAATGCTGAGGTTGCTTGGGCGTTTAGTTTATCTATTTTTATGTTGGGCGTTATGGCTGCTTGGGGTGGTAATAAAATTGAAAAATATGGTCCAAGAAATTTAGCTCTTATGGGAGGCTTTTTGTATGCCTTGGGGTATATTGGCTCTGCTTATGCTATTTATTCGCAGTCTTTGTGGCTTTTGTATTTGTCTTTCGGGCTAATAGGGGGCTCTGGTTTAGGGCTGGCTTATGTTGTGCCGGTTGCTACTGTTTCGAGGTGGTTTACAGAAAAACAAGGGCTTGCAACTGGTATGGTTGTTATGGGTTTTGGATTGGGTGCATTGGTTATGTCTAAGCTTTTAGCTCCGCTTTTCTTGTGTCTTTCTAACTATGATTTAAGCAAAACGTTCTTATATATAGGTCTTACTTTGATTGTCTTACTGCCTTTTTCGGCTTTTTTCCTTAAGTTGCCTCCTTCTGAAAAGGAAGTAAGGAATGCAAAATCTTCTTTAGATTCTTCTCCTTATAAGTTTATTTTCTCAAGGTCATTTACTGTTCTTTGGCTAGTTTTTATGATTAATATTGTAGCGGGTATGATTTTCATTTCTTTCCAATCGCCCCTCTTGCAAGATATTCTAAAACTAAGGATGCCTTCTTCTACTGATTTTTCTGACCCTAAGCTTATTGCTTCTTTATCAGTTTCTGGTGCTAGTCTTATTGCTATTAGTTCGGTCTTTAATGGCTTGGGTCGTTTCTTTTGGGGTGGTGTTTCCGATAAAATAGGTAGGATAACAACTTTTAGAATCTTACTTGCTCTACAAGCTATTATCTTTATAGGGTTAATATTTATATCTCATCCAGTCTTATTCGTTATTTTTGTCTGCATTATTTTGCTTTGCTATGGAGGAGGCTTCGGTATTATGCCTTCGCTTATTAATGATGCCTACGGCAAGAAGCTTATGCCTGCAATATATGGTGCAATTCTTACTGCCTGGGGTGTTGGGGGTATTATAGGTCCTCAGATTGTTGCTTTTATGAAAGACAATTATCCAGAGAGTGCAGGGTTTTATGCGTTTATTATTGGTAGTCTTTTGATGATTCTTGGATTGGGTCTTTCTTATTTGTATAAGGGAAAAGAGATTTTAGAGGCTTAGAATTAAGAAATGTAGATTCTCTTTTATTCAAATAATGTGGGTTTTCCAAGAAGGTTAAATGTTTTGCGATGAAAGGGGCTTATGCCATGGTCTTTTATTGCTTTGCGGTGGTCTTTTGTTGGGTAGCCCTTGTTCTTATGCCAAGAGTAATGGGGGTATTCTTTTGCAAGTTCTTCCATATAATCGTCCCTATATGTCTTTGCAAGAATTGATGCTGCTGCTATGGATTGGTATTTTGTATCGCCTTTGACTATGCAGATGTGGGGGATATTTGTTGTGGATTTGAAACGGTTGCCATCAATTAGCAATATTTCTGGTCTTATTCTTAGGCTTTCGGCTGCTTTTGTCATTGCAAGGAAGGAGGCTTGTAGGATATTTATTTCGTCAATCTCATTATTATCCACAAAGCTTACTGAGAATGCTAGGGCTTCTCTTTCTATTATTTCTCTAAGAAGCTTTCTTTTTTTATGGCTTAGTTGTTTGGAGTCGTTGAGTAGTTTATTTGAAAACCCTTTTGGCAAGATTACTGCTGCGGCAACAACGGGTCCACTAAGGCATCCTCTCCCTGCTTCGTCTATTCCGCATTCTATTGTCTCGGGTGATTGGTAATATGTTAGCAGCATTGTTTATTCGTTTAGGGTTTAGGGTTTATAGTTTGGGGTTTTGATAAAAAAATAAAGGGTTCAAGGTTATTCTTTGCAATTAAACCTTAAACCCTTCAACTATAAACTCTAAACTATATACTATAAACTTCTTCTAAAGAAGATTACTTTATGTGTTTGATTATACTTTCAAAGAATATTCTTCCATCTACGCTTCCTAGTTCTTCATCTGAGGCGCGTTCTGGGTGAGGCATCATTCCAAATACATTACGTCCTTTGTTTGTTATGCCTGCTATGTTTTCAAGTGAGCCATTAGGGTTTGATTCTTCTGTGATTTTACCTTTCTCATTGCAGTAACGGAATAGGATTTGGTCGTTTGCATTCAATCTTTTTAGGGTTTCCTCATCTGCAAAGAAACGTCCTTCACCGTGAGCAATTGGAATATTATATGCTTTGTTTATTGTAGCTTCTTTGGTGAAGATTGAGTTATTGGTTTGTGGTGTTATGTATTGGTTTTTGCAGATAAACTTTTGTTTATTATTGTGAAGAAGTGCTCCTTCTAATAGTTTAGCTTCTGTAAGGATTTGAAATCCATTGCATATTCCAATTACATATCCGCCATTGTTTGCAAACTCAATAACACTATTCATAATAGGTGAGAAACGTGCAATTGCTCCTGAGCGAAGGTAGTCTCCGTAAGAAAAACCTCCTGGAAGAACAATTAAATCGCAACCCTTAAGGTCTGTGTCTTTATGCCAAAGCTCTACAACTTCTTGTTTAAGGATGTCTTGTAGAACATAAATTATGTCGTGGTCGCAGTTCGAACCAGGAAAAATAACAACTCCAGTTTTCATTGTCTATGATATTTTTATTTTGTGCAAATGTACGAATATTCTATTTATTATTCTAAAAAACTTTCAACTCTTAGGTTAAAGAGAATATTAGTTTGGCTAGAATTAAGAAGAAAAGGATTGAAAATATGATGTTTGAATAGATTAGTTTTCGTTTTGCATTTATGAAATGAAAGAAAAGATAGGAAAGGGAAGGGGCAAGGAAGAATATTAAATAGTCGTTGCCAAGGCTATAAAATCCAGGTAGTATTGCTATTGATGCAAATATCACAAGAATATTTGTTTTCTTTCTATAATTAATGTTGTTGTCTGCTTTGCTTGAAAGTAGGTTCATAAGGGATATAATTCCTAAGAATCCAATTACAGCATAAAACACAAAATCTATTGGTTGAACATCTACAAAGAAGTTTGGTAATAGGTTTGTTTTGTCGGTAAAGGCTAGTGCTTTAGCTGCAAGTTTATCTACAATAAAGTAATAAGTTATAACAAAGATGATAGGGGTTAGGAAACCAAGAAGGCTAATTATCCAATACCTCCATTTATAGAATCTATAGTTAAGAAGGGAAAACCATATCCATAAAATAAAAAGGATGGAGGGCTTAAATGTAAGAAAGGCTAGGGATACAAAGAGGCTAGAGCAAAAGACTTCATCCAAGCCTTCTGATTTGTCGAAAGAACGGAAAAGAAAATAGATTGCAAGGATGATAAACGTGTTTAGGATAAGCAGTGGACTAATTGTCATTAGAGCATAGTTGCTACTTAGCAAAAGAACATAAATGAAAGCTGGGAAGAAAGTTGTTGAGGGAGATAGTTGGTTGGAAGAAAATATGCTATTAATAATTAGTCCTTGAATGATTACTAAAACAAAAGCAAGAACTGTGCTTAGGGCTTTAAGTGAGGATAATGATTCGTAGATAACCTTGTAGATTGGAGTGTCGAAACCAGTTGTTATTGGTGTTGGGGGTGAGATAAAGGCAGGTAACCATAACAAAATAGAAATTATTGCTAATAGTACTAGTTGTAAGAGGTAGTCGTTTCTAAAGGTTTTTACGAACATGTTATTGGTTTAGGATGAAATAGGATGACAAAATTACTCATTATTCACTATCTATGCAATATTTAGGGCGATTTTAATGATATTTTATTAGGAAAGCCCAAATCTTATTATCTTTGCATTAAATATAAAATAGGTATTACAATATAATTATATGTATTCAAGGACAGAATTATTGCTAGGAGGGGAGGGTTTGGAGAAGTTGAAGGCTTCACATGTTATGATTGTTGGATTAGGAGGCGTTGGAGCTTATGCGGCAGAGATGTTATGTAGGGCGGGAGTTGGTAAGCTTACAATTGTTGATGGAGATATAGTAAATCAGTCTAATATTAACCGTCAACTTATTGCACTTTCATCAACACAAGGGAAGAAAAAAGCAGAATGTTTGGCTGATAGGTTAAAAGATATTAATGAAAGTTTAGAGTTAAACGTCATAGACCAATATATTCATGAGGAAAGAATGCTTGAGATATTGAAGGCAGATAGGTTTGATTTCATTGTTGATGCAATAGATACTCTAACGCCTAAGGTATTTCTTATACTGCATTCTCTTGAGCTTGGCATCCCTATTGTTTCTTCAATGGGAAGTGGTGGTAAGTTTGACCCCTTGCAAATAAAGACATCAGATATTTCTCAGTCTTTCAATTGCACCTTAGCAAATGCGGTAAGAAAGAGATTACATCGCTTTGGCGTCTACACTGGTTTCCCTGTTGTGTTTTCGTCAGAGAAAGTAAATAAAGAGGTTGTAATAGAAGAGTTAAGTACAAATAAGAAAAGCGTAGTTGGAACAATATCTTATCTTCCTCCAATCTTCGGATGTATGTGTGCATCGGTTGTTATTAGAAAATTAATTGGGCATGAGATATATAAGGAAGTGAAAGATAAACGTTACTATGCTAACAAAAAAGAAAAAAAGGAGATACTATGGTAGAAATGCTAGAAATAATATGCAAGAATAATAACTCAAAAATCTTAGTTCCGTTTGGATCTACAATACATGAGGTAAGTAAGTTTGCAGGTGTTAAGACAGAATTTCCAATCTTAGGAGCTTATGTAAATAATAAGGTTCAAAATATAAGCTATAAGGTGTTTATGCCTAAGACGGTTGAGTTTATTGATATCAATAATCCAAACGGTAGAAGAATGTATGCTTTAAGCCTTATGTTCGTGCTATACAAGGCAGTAAAGGATATCTTTCCTAAGAGCGACTTACATATTCACCACTCAATGGCAAGGGGATATTATTCAGAAATAAAGAATATTGGAGCTATAGACGAGCAAAGGGTTAAGCTTATAAAGGATAAGATGACCGAGTTAATCGAAAAGGATATTCCATTTCTAACAAAAACTATTCAAACTCAAGAGGCCGTAGATATTTTCAGAAAGGTAGGGCTTGAATCTAAAGCAAGACTACTTGAAACAAGCCAACGTCTATTTGCAGATATTGATACATTGGACGGAACAATCAATCATTTCTATTCACCACTAGTTCCTTCAACATCCTATCTTAAAGTCTTTGATTTAGTTCAATACGATAAAGGACTTTTACTTGTTATGCCAAGCAAGAAAGACCCCAACAAAACAATTAATGGAAGGAATAAGCAAAGTAAAATGTTTACCGTTTTCCAAGAGTATGAAGAGTGGATTAGGATTCTTGGCACATCTTATGTTAGTGATCTTAATGAAATAGTTAAGGCAAATGAATATAATAAGCTAATTCAAGTTTCAGAGGCCCTTCACGAAAAAAGGTATTCTCAGATAGCAGACCAAATATTTAAAAAGAGAGATGAAATTAAGATTGTTTTCCTTGCAGGACCTTCCTCTTCAGGCAAAACAACTAGTTGTAGAAGACTTGCAACCCAGTTGTCGGTTCTTGGCTTTCGTCCAGTACAAATATCGCTCGATGATTACTTCTTAGACAGGGAGTTTACACCAAAGAAAGCAGATGGAGAATATGACTTTGAGTCAATTGATGCCTTAGATATAGGTTTGTTTAATAAGCAAATGAATGACTTGTTGGAGGGAAAAGAAGTATTGGTGCCTCGTTTCGATTTCATTGAAGGAAAAAAGATTTACAACGGAAAAAAGATAAAGGCTCAAGATAACGGAATATTTATTATTGAAGGTATTCACGCCCTTAACCCTAAGCTATCGGAGGATATTGACAGGAAAAACAAATACAATATCTTTGTTTCGGCTCTAACACAAATCTCTATTGATAAGCATAATCTAATAAGTTCTAGTGATAATCGTTTGCTAAGAAGATTAGTTAGGGACTTTAATTATAGAGGATACTCAGCAATTGATACTCTTTCACGCTGGCAAAGTGTTAGAAGTGGAGAAGAGGAAAACATATTCCCTTATCAAGAGAATGCAGATAGTATTTTTAACTCCTCACTCCTATATGAAATTGGAGTATTGAAAACCTATGCAAAACCACTTCTAAGTGAGGTTCCTCAAAATGATGTTGCCTATGCAGAGGCAAAAAGACTACTAAGGTTTCTTGCAAACTTTCAAACGATAGACGATAAATCTATACCTCCAACATCAATTATGAGGGAGTTTTTGGGAGGATCGAGCTTCGAATACTAAAAGTTTTTGAACAATAAAACAAGTCTTATTGCGTTAGATAACAAAGACTTTACCAGGTTATCAACACCAAGAAAATAAAAAAGATTGATAAAAGTTTGTGAGCATAGTAAAAATGCAGTAATTTAGCATCTTGAAATAGAGATATAAAATATAGTTTTTAAATATAAAACTTCAAAGAAATGGAAATAAAGAAAACTGATAAAGCAAATCTAGAAAATAAAAAAGCTCTTTTTATTCAACTAGGTTTAATTGTTGCCTTAAGTTTGGTAATATTTGCTTTTGAATACAAGACTTATGATACAAAAGAATCAACAATGATTCAAAGAGAGGCTATTCAGGAAGTAGAGGAAGTTGTTATGGCAACTCAAGAAGAAACAGCTCCACCTCCTCCCGAAGATGTACCTCAAGCAGAAACAACAGAATTTGAAATTATTGATGACTCTAAGACAATTGAAAGAGAATTTAATATTTCGAGTTTCCAACAAACTTCTAACGTTCAAGCTTCTGTTGCGAAAGTAGAAATCAAGATAGAAGAAGAAGAGGTTCAAGAAGAGAAAGTTATCTTTACTGTTGTTGAACAAGAAGCTTCATTCCCAGGAGGAATTCAAAAATTAAATGAATACTTAGCTACTTCAATCAAATACCCACAACAAGCTAAAGAAACAGGAACAAAAGGAAGAGTAATGCTAACTTTTGTTGTTGAGAGAGACGGATCTATCACAGACATTAAAATTCTTCGTGATATTGGTTCAGGATGTGGAGAAGAAGCAAAGAGAGTTGTTAAAGAAATGCCAAAATGGCAACCTGCAAAGCAAAGAGGGAAAGCTGTAAGACAACAATTTGTTCTTCCAGTATCATTTAACCTTCAAGGATAATACCTGATAGCCATAACAATTAGGTTTAGTTGAAACACCAAGCGATTTATTTGCTTGGTGTTTTTTTGTTTTAATCAAACTCCTTACCTTTGCAAACTAATATTCAATTCTATTAAACTTCTTTTTGCATGATAACCATCAATAACCTATCTATATCTTTTTCTGGGATAAATCTTTTCGATAACGTATCCTTTGTAATTGGCGACAAGGACAGAATTGGTCTTGTTGGAAAGAATGGAGCAGGAAAGAGTACCCTTTTGAAAATTCTTTCTAAGCTACAAGAACCAGAAACAGGCTCAATCATAATTCCCCAATCCCAAACCATAGGCTACCTTCCCCAAGAAATGATACCATCCTCCACAATGACAGTTATTGATGAGGCACTAACAGCATTTGAAGAAGTTAACCTACTACAAGAAAAGATAGAAACCCTAAACCAAGAAATAGCAAGCAGGACAGATTACCAAAGCAGCCAGTATGCAAACCTCCTACACCTTCACTTCGAAGCCAACGAAAGACTTAACCTAATAGATGCAGCAAATTCAAGAGCAGAATCCGAAAAAGTACTACTTGGATTAGGCTTTTCTCATGCAGATTTTGAAAGAAAGATATCAGAATTTTCATCAGGATGGCAAATGAGAGTAGAACTAGCTAAGATATTACTACAAAAACCAGACGTAATCCTACTCGATGAGCCCACAAACCACTTAGACATCGAATCAATACAATGGTTAGAGAACTTCCTAATAAACTATTTTGGAGCCGTAGTACTTGTTTCCCACGACAGAACATTCTTAGATAATATAACCAAAAGAACAATCGAGATAACCGCAGGAAAGATATACGACTACAAAGCCTCCTACTCCGATTATGTCCAATTACTTCAACAAAGAAGAGAAACCCAGCAATCAGTCCTCACCAACCAACAAAGACAGATAGCAGAGATAGAGAAGTTTGTTGAAAAATTTCGCTACAAAGCAACAAAAGCCAAGCAAGTCCAATCACGCATCAAGCTAATTGAGAAAATAGAACTTGAAACCATAGACGAAGTAGATACATCGACCATTCATTTTCGCTTTCCTCCCTCTCCCCATTCAGGAAAGATAGTAGTGGAAATGAAAAACGTCAATAAAAGCTATGGAGAGAAACAAGTGCTAAAAGACGTAAACATAATAATTGAAAGAGGAGATAAGATAGCATTTGTAGGTAAGAACGGAGAAGGAAAGAGTACACTATCGAAGATAATAGTTGGAGAAATAAAAGACTATACAGGAGAATATAAAGAAGGACATCAAGTATCCATTGGCTACTTTGCACAAAACCAAGCCGCACTTCTTGAGCCCAATAAAACCGTATTTGAAACCATAGACGAAGTAGCAACAGGAGATAGCCGCCTAAAAATTAGAAACATATTAGGAAGCTTTCTTTTTGGAAGGGACGACATAGACAAGAAAGTAATGGTGCTATCAGGAGGAGAGAAATCAAGGTTAGCCCTTGCCAAACTAATCCTTTCCCCAGTCAACCTCCTAGTTCTGGATGAGCCAACCAACCACCTCGATATGGATTCAAAAGACATACTCAAAAACGCCCTAATCCGCTACGACGGAACCCTAATCATAGTATCCCACGACAGAGATTTCCTCCAAGGACTAACCAATACCCTCTACGAATTCAGAAACCAAAAAATCAATGAATTCCATGGCGACATCTTCGAATACCTAACCCATCGCAAAATCGAAGACCTCAAAGCCCTAGAAGGAATAAAGGCAACCCAAAGCCAGAGCAAGGAAACCACCATATCCCAAAACAAACTCGACTACGCAAAATCCAAAGAATTTGAAAGAGAACTCCGCAAAATAAGAAACAGCATAGAAAGAACCGAAAAAGAAATCGAAACCCTCGAATTAGAAATAAAAAACCTCGACCACAAACTCGCAAACTCAGACCCAACCGACCCAATCTTCAGCGATGAAACCTTCTACAAAGCCTACCAATCCAAAAAAGACTCCCTAGCAAAAGCAATGCAAACATGGGAAGACTTATCAATGGAACTAGAAGAAAAAGAAGAGGAAAACTAGCAGTAAAACCCCCTTTAATTTCAATGAATATTTAGTTCCTTAGATCAAACTGCTGAAAACCCAATCTAAAACGCAGTAAATCAAAACTATTACCCTATAATATTAATTTATATCTTCACTTCCATAAATTCTTTCAAAGAACCAGTCCCAATATCATGCCATGATTCCGTTCATATCATGCCATGATGTTAGTTGATTCATGCCATGATTCTTGTAGTATCATGCCATGATATTGGAACTGATTCTTTGAAAGGATTTATGGAAACGAAGATTAAAGATATTAAAACAAAGAATTATTCCATTATTTGCCCAATCCTAAATAAGGTTTACGATTTTCAAATTAATCCTATATGCAGTTTACGTTTCTTTCCTATTATCCTAATTTCAGTTTACACCCCTTAAAAACACATTCCATTTAATTCTAAAAACAAATCTGTCGAATCTTTTACATTTCTTAATGTATTTCTTATCTTTGCAAGCGTAAAAACAATAAAAAACGATAAGAAAGAAAAATAGGATATAAACATATAAAAAAATATTGAGCTTTAGGCTCTTATTCTCTACGTTGTAAATCTGGTAAATTTAAATGTTGTACGAGAATAATAAGTCGCGAAAGTTCACACTCATTGGGTGTGGACTATTCGTGCTTATTAGTACAACAAGGCTTACCAGAGCCCACAACGTATAATAAGCAATACGAATAGTTCCGCACCTTTCTTTTTGCTTTTGAGTTTGAGAGTTTATGCTTTTCAAATACAAAATCAACTATGGAAGAAGAAAGAATTTCTCAGTTAGGCAAATCAGAAACAGTAATTGAGCAAAACATAAAGAGCCTAAAACAATTATTCCCACAAGTTTTTACTGAAGATAAAATTAATTTCTCCTTATTAGAAGATTTATTAGGAGAAAAGACTGAAGATAGAAAGGAATATTATGAGCTTTCATGGGCAGGAAAAAGTGATGCAAGAAAAGAATTGTCTAAAAGTACCACCGCCACACTTACTCCTCTAAGAGAAAAAAGTGTTGATTTTGATACTACTCAAAACCTTTTTATTGAGGGAGAAAATCTTGAAGTCTTACGCACTTTACAAAAGTCTTATTTTGGTAAGATAAAGATGATTTATATAGATCCCCCCTACAATACAGGAAATGATTCTTTTGTATATCCTGATAACTATTCTGAAACAAAAAAAGAATACGAGAAGAGAATTGGTAAAGTAGATGAAGAAGGATATATAAATAAGGTTGAACTATGGAAACAAAACTCAAAAGAAAACGGTCAATATCATAGTGTTTGGCTTTCTATGATGTATTCTCGTCTTTCCTATGCATATTCTTTACTTTCCGAAGATGGAGTAATTTTTATATCAATAGACGACAACGAACAAGCAAATCTAAAACTTCTTTGTGATAGTATATTTGGAGAGGAAAATTGTCTATTAAATATAATAATTAACAGAACAAGTGAAATTGCTACTGATAAAACAGTACAAAAACATGAATATCTTATATGTTACTCGAAAAATATTAATAAATTATATCTAACTGGAGAAAATAGATATACAATTTCGAGAGGTACCGTTGGAAATGAAGACCAAACAACACCGATAATTGAATTCCCAAAAGGATTAAAATGTATTAATATTCCTGATGGAACATATGAAAACACAAGAATTATAGAAGGGAGTAAAGAAAATATTATAAACCATACACAAATTGTTGTTGAAGATTCTAAATTGAAATTTCCAATTAAATTACAAGCAAGATGGAGAAGTTCTAATGATATGAAAAATTTCTTTAATAATAATTGTGAACCTACAAAAGCAAAAATAAATGGAATAATAGATGAGATATATTTTGATGGTGATAGATTTATGCCACAAATTAAAAAATTAATTATTGAAAAAATACCTTCAATGTATTTAGATAACATAAGAGGAAGTTCACAATTAAATGAATTAGGACTAAATGGAATCTTTGATTTTCCTAAATCATCTAATATGATTAAATATTTCATTAAATTATTAAGTGGTAAGGATTCTATTATTTTAGATTTCTTTGCAGGGAGTTGTACTACTGGGCATGCTGTTATGGAATTAAATAAGGAAGATGGTGGAAATAGAAAGTATATTTGTGTTCAAATGCCTGAGAAAACAGATAAAAAGAGTGAGGCATTCAAACAAGGATATGAAAAGATTAGCGATATTGGGGCAGAGAGATTAAGACGTGCTGGAAAAAGAATTAAGGAAGAGAAAGAAAAAGAAAGAAAAGAAAATGATGAAAAATTATTAGATAAGAAAGAAATACAAGATATAGACACAGGCTTTAAGTATTATCGTTTAACTCCTTCACATTTTAAGGTTTGGCAAAATGATATAAATGAAAATGAATTAGGAAAGCAATTAGACGCTTTTATTGATGCAACAAAAGAGGGTAGTGTTGAGGAAGAAATGTTATATGAATTAATTCTTAAATTAGGATTTTCTCTAACAACAACTATTGAAAAGAATAGCAAAGGTTTTTATTATATAAAAGAATGGCAAACTTGCATTGCTTTAGAGAACTTTAATAAAGAAACTATTGAAACTATATTTGAATTAAAGCCTAAGGAGGTAATTACACTTGATAAATTCTTTGAAAATAATGATTCATTATTAAGCAATACTCGACTTGAATTTAAAGATAAAGAAATAATACTTACAATAATCTAATGGCTATGAGTAAGGAATTAGAATTTCAGTTTGATAGTAAACAGGATTTTCAGCTTGATGCAATAAATTCTATTGTAAAAGTTTTTGAAGGACAACCTTTAAACTCACATCATACTACATCATTTATCAGCACAAATAGTTCAAATCTCGATTTGGTTTCTGAGGAGGGAATAGTAAGAAATGTTTTAAATAGAAATATTCCAATACTTGAAAACATTCAAAAGGTACAGACAGAAAATAAGTTAGAGGTTTCTGAATATTTAGAAATATGTGAGGCAGAAGTTGATAGAGAGGGTAATAAGAATAGTGAAATAATTAATTGCCCATACAATTTCACTGTTGAAATGGAAACAGGAACAGGGAAAACATATACTTATATTCGTACTTGTTATGAATTAAATAAGGTATATGGTTTTAAGAAGTTTGTAATTGTTGTTCCGTCTGTTGCAATTAGAGAAGGAGTTATTCAGGCTCTTAATGATACTCACAAACATTTCCAATTGCTTTATTCTAATGTGCCAATAAATTTTACTTTGTTTGACAGTAGTAATAAAACTCAATTACAACAATTTTCAAGAAGTCCTTCAATAGAAATACTTGTAATTAATATTGATAGCTTTACTAAAGAAAGTAATATTATTAATAAGAGAAATGAGTATGGAAATATTCCAATAACATATATTCAAAAGTGTAAACCAATTGTTATTGTGGATGAGCCTCAAAATATGGAAACAGATATAAGAAAAGGTGCTATTATTAATCTTAATCCATTATGTACTCTTAGATATTCAGCAACACATAGGAATTATTATAACCTATTATATTCACTTAATCCTGTTCAGGCTTATGATTTAGGTCTTGTTAAACAAATTGAAGTTGATGGGATAACTGTGGGTGTTGAAAACAATAATAGTGCCTATATAAGACTAAAAGGAATTAAGCCTTCAGGCAAGAGCAATCTAAAAGCTAAACTATCAATCTATGTAAATTCTAAGAATTCAGTAGTAAAAAAAGATAAGGATGTAAAGGTTGGAGATAATTTATATGAAGTTTCTTCAAGAAGAGAAATGTATAGTAATGGATTTATTGTTGAAAGTATTGATATTAATAATAACACAATTAAGTTCTCTAATGGTATAGTTCTAAGTGTTAATGAGGAACAAGGAGGAATGAGTGATGATATAATGAAAGAGCAAATAAGGAGAACTATTATATCACACTTTGAAAAAGAAAAAGTATTAAGTAAAAAAGGGATTAAAGTTTTAACTTTATTCTTTATAGATAAAGTTGCAAATTATAGAACAAGTGAAGGTGAGCAAGGGAAATTTGCAATTTGGTTTGAGAAGTTATTTAATGAATTAGCACCAAACGATTATATATATAAGGCAAGTGAGGTTCATAATGGGTATTTTTCACAAGACAAAGGAAACTTTAAAGACACTAAGGAAGGAGAAAAGAAAACAAAAGCAGATGATGATGCCTATGTTTTAATTATGCAAGACAAAAAAAGATTATTAGATAATGGAGTGCCTCTAAGATTTTTGTTCTCTCATTCCGCACTTAGAGAAGGATGGGATAATCCAAATGTATTTCAAATTTGTACATTAAACGAAACTCATAGTGAAATTAAGAAACGTCAAGAAATAGGTAGAGGTATGCGTTTGCCTGTTGATAAATTTGGAGTAAGATGTTTTGATAAGTCTGTAAATATACTAACTGTTATTGCAAATGAATCTTATAACGATTTTGCAGCTGCTTTACAAAAAGAAATAGAAGAAGAAACATCTGTAAGATTTGAAGGAAGAATTAAAAACAAAAGAGAAAAAGGGAAAATCATCCCAAACAAGCAAATTACTATTGAAAACTATCCAGAGTTATTTGCAATATGGGAAAAAATTAAACATCATACTAAATATAGAGTTGATTATAGTACTGATGAATTAATTAGTAAGTCAGTTGAAGCAATTAAGGTTATGCCTCAAACACAAATGCCATATTTAATTTATCAAAGACATCATTTAGAATATACCAATACAGGTATTGAAGGTAATATTAAAGTACAAGAATCAGAGAGAATTAAATCATTAGATTATAAAATACCTGATATATTTGCTTACATTCAATCTAAGATAGATATTTCAAAAAATACTATAGCAAGCATATTAAAACGAAGTGGCAGATTAAAAGAAATATACATTAATCCACAAATGTTCTTGGATAATATTGTTATAAATATCAAAGGTGTACTTAATCAATTATTGATTGATGGGATTAAATATGAAAAAATAAATGATAAGGAGTATGCAATGTTGCTATTAGAGAATGAAGAAATGGAAAGGTACTTATCTAATTTAGTTGAGATTAAAGAAAAAGACCGTACTGTTTATAACTATGTTGAATCTGATAGTGACATTGAAAAAGAATTTATTAATGATTGTCAATATAATACAAGAGTTAAGTTCTTTTTTAAACTACCAAAGAAAGGATTTCACATTCCAACACCAGTAGGAAGTTATTATCCCGATTGGGCAGTAGTATTAGAAGAAGGTATAAAAGTTTATTTCATTGCAGAAACTAAAAGTTCATTAAATCCAACTGATAGAAGAGTTGATGAAAATATGAAAATATCTTGTGGAAGGAAATGGAATGAAGCAGTAAATGAAGTAGAATACAAGGTTTGTACCGAATTAAATCAATTATATAATTAACTCTTAGAGATATATTACCTCAATAAAAACTCTTAATCATTTTCTTTGTGAATAATTTTGAATATGCTATTTCTATATGTATCTAAGAAAAGTTTAGGTGTTTTATAAACTAAAAATACAACTTTTTGGGAATGTAATCCTCAAAAGTTGTGTTTTTGTATGATATTATAAGGTTGGGCTTATTTCTTTATCCTTGCTATTGTCTTTGGGTCTGATAGTTCACGGAAGGCGTCTTTTCCTATTTTTCTGTGGTATATTATTGGTATGATATTTAAAAATTAACTCCGTTTCTGATATGATAATCGAGTTTTATTCGATTATGTTGTTGAAAATGGATAAGTTTTGTTGATTTTATCATTATCTTTGCATCTTATTAGAATTTGTTATCTATGAATTTAATTGATGAATTTGTTGTTATTCCTTTCAACTACGATTTGCTTTCTTCTTTGCTGGATTCAAGGTTTAGATAGAATAGAAATGTTTGCACGAAAATAATAATATGTACACACCTCCATTTACCATATCAGCAAAAGCTATTAATTTGATTGCGGAAATATCGGCTCAGATAGAACGTTATGCTATCCGTATGGAGCAAAGTGATGCATTGTTGTTAAGAAAAGCTAATCGCATCAAGACTATTTATAGTTCACTTGCTATTGAAGGGAATAAACTTACTGAAAGTGAGGTAACTGATATTATTAATGGGAAAACTGTTGTGGCTCCATTGCATGAAATACAAGAGGTTAGGAATGGTATGAAAGCTTATGAGGCATATCCTGTGTTAAATGTATTTTCTCCTAAAGACTTGTTGAAAGCTCATCGTTTGATGATGGAGGCTTTGACTGATGATGCAGGGCGTTTTAGAAAAGGTGGCGTTGGTGTGTTTTCTGATAAGAAATTAATACATATGGCTCCTCCTGCTGATAGGGTGGCGTTGTTGATTGATGATTTGTTTCAATGGCTTAAATTATCGAAAGATCATTTGCTTATTAAGAGTTGCGTGTTTCATTATGAGTTTGAGTTTATTCATCCTTTTAGTGATGGTAATGGTCGTATGGGAAGATTGTGGCAATCTTTAATTCTAGGACAATTACATCCTTTATTCGAACATCTTCCTTTTGAAAATATGGTTTACGATAATCAAGAAGCTTATTATAATGCTATTGCTGAAAGTACAAAGCTTGCAAATAGTGGAGTTTTTATAGACTTTATGCTTAATGAAATATTGAATACCTTAAAAAGAAAACAAGGAGTATTATTAGTTGGCACCGATAATGGCACCGATGATGATATTGAAAATGTTATTCTAAATCATATTAAAAATAATGCAGAAATAACATTAAATGAGCTGTCTCTCTTGTTAGGAAAATCAAGAAGAACAATAATAAGAACAATGAATCGACTTCAAGAAGAAAACTTGATAAGGCGTATTGGTTCAAACAGAAGTGGTTATTGGGAAATAATAGAGACTCAGTGTAAATAATAAAAGATAACTTTTCAGGAATGTAATCCTCAAAAGTCCGAACTTTTGCGGAATGTAATCATCAAAGGTTGTGTTTTAGAAGAAAAAGATAACTAGTTAAAACACTTCTTAATTATGATAATAACTAATTGGCACCAAAGTTGGCACCGATGATGGCACCAATCAACGGATAGTTTATTATTTCTTTATCCTTGCTATTGTCTTTGGGTCGGATAGCTCTCGGAAGGCGTCTTTTCCTATTTTTCTATGGGTTGGGTTATCGGAAAGGGATAGTTTTTCGGATAGGGCTAAGGCTTGGGGGTGGAGGTAGAGGCTGCGTTTACCTATTTGACGTAATGCCCAATTGACTGCTTTCCAAACAAAGTTTCTTTCATCAAAGGCGTACTGCTCTATAATAGGAAAGTATTTGAGGAAGTCTTCGTCTTTTTTGTTTTTGATGCCTACTGCTAAGCCTGCAATTAAGGCAAAGGGGGTTCTGCGGATATATTCTTCTTCGTAGGAAACGTATTTTTGTATTATTTCTTCTGCGTGTGGGCTATAGCGAAATAGGTTATAACATGCTCCATCAACTATGTCCCAGCTGTCAAAGTCTTTTACCCAAATGTCTATTTCTTCTAGTGTTATTTTTTTGGGATCTGCTATCATTGTGGATAGCATCCTTGCTTCGTGGTAATTGGTTTCCCATAGCTTGAGGGCAAGGGGATGATTGGTTTTTATTTCTTTTGCTTTTGCTCTTAGCTCTGGTACTGTTATTCCTAAGATATTATTTGATTTTACTCCAAAGTATTCGGCTTGCTTTTTTTTGTCTTTGTTTGAAAGTGAAAGTAGATGGTCTAATACTTCTTTTGCAGTTTCCATATTTTAATGTTTTGGGGTTAGGACTTTCATGAATATTGGGAAGTGATCGCTTATTCCTCCTTGGTATTTATATCCTTTATAGGTGCTGAAAGGTGTTATTTTGGTAGCCTTTGGGTTTGGGTCTATCATGAAGTCGGGGATGAAGATATGGGAAGGACTGGTGATTGTGTCTATTTTTTCTTGCATTTCTTGTGTTACAAGAAATTGGTCGAAGTTGAGCATTTGCCCCGAATAGGTATAGGATCCTCTTTTGTTTTTGTCTTTCTTCATAAGGTTGATTAGGAGTGGTTGGTGGTTATGGTATCCGCCCGATGTTCTAAATCCTTCTTCAACGCTTTTATCCCAAGGGTTGTCGTTGAAGTCTCCCATTATGATTATGTTCTTTTCTCCTTTGTCGTATAGTTCTTTTGATTTCTTATATATCAGTCCAAATATTGCTTTCCTTAGTGGTTTGTTTTTGTCGTTATTTCTTCTCGATGGTGCATGAACAACAAATAAATGAAGGGGTACTTTGTTTAGAACGCCATTAACATATAATATATCTCTTGTCGGTTCGTCAATGATTAATGAGTTATCAATCATTAATTTTTCATGCGATATTACCCTAAACTTATCTTTCCTATAAATCATTGCAACATCCATTCCTCTTATATCTGGGGAATTATAGTGAATGTAGTCGTAGTTTCCTTTCTTAAGTGGTGAGTCGTTGCAAAGAGCGTTAAGAACCTGCTGGTTTTCTATTTCACAAAGTCCTATTATTGCTGGAAGGTTTCCTTTCGATAGGGCAATATATGTTTTAGCAAGTAAGTCTTTTTTTAGGTTAAAGCGTTCCCAGTTCCAGTTTCTTGGTGAACTGGTGGTGAAAGCGTCATCGTTTGTAAGGCTATCGTTGGTGGGGTAGAAGAAGTTCTCACAGTTATGAAAAGCTATGACTTCTGTTTGAGATTTTAGCAAATGAGGAAATAACATGATTATAAGTATAATGTAATATTTGACGTATCTATTTATCAATACTGGCAAATTCATGGATTAATGAATAAAGGGCGTTTCGTTCTAATACAAAACGCCCTATTAGTATATAGATTTAAGTAGTTATACTACCTTGTAGAAAGGCATTCTTACTACAACTGCTTTTAACTTTTTGTCTCTAACCTTAATGTAGATGTTAGTATCCTTTTTGCTGAAAGCTGTTTGAACATGTGCTGTGCCTATTGCTTTTGAGGTTGAAGGTGATTGTGTTCCTGAACATACTTTTCCAATAACATTTCCTTCTTCATCGCAAACCTCATAACCTTGACGAGGAATTCCTCTATCCAACATCTCAAAGCCAACAAGTTTTTTCTTAACTCCATTTGCTTTTTGGTCCTCAAGGGTTTTTCTATCGATGAAGTCGTTTCCTTCTTCAAACTTAGTCATCCAACCTAAGCCTGCTTCTATTGGAGATGTCTCGTCATCAATTTCGTGTCCATACAAACAGAATCCCATTTCCAAACGAAGGGTGTCTCTACAACCAAGACCAGCTGGCATAATTCCAAATTCTTTTCCTGCTTCAAAAACAGCATCCCAAATTACTTGAGCGTCTTTTGGAGAGAAATAAATCTCACATCCACCAGAACCAGTATAACCTGTTGTTGAAAGAAGAACGTTTTCAACACCTGCAAGTGTTAAGTACTTGAAGGTATAATATTCCATATCTTCAATAGGAGTAGATGTTAGTTTTTGCATAGTCTTTAGAGCTAAAGGTCCTTGAACAGCAAGTTGTGCCCAAGAGTCTGACTCATTTATAAAATCTTTTCCAAGCTCCATTCCCATCTCAAGAGCAATCTTACTCATCCAAGCCCAGTCTTTCTCAATGTTTGCTGCGTTTGGAACCATAAAGTATTCTGTTTCGCTTACTCTATAAACTAAAATATCATCAACAATTCCTCCCTTACCATTTGGAAGAACTGTATATAATATTTTACCATCGACAAGTGAGTCTATATTGTTTGATGTGCAGTATTGAACTAGGTCACGAGCCTTAGGTCCTTTTGCTCTAAATTCTCCCATATGAGAAACGTCGAAAACGCCAACTGCATTTCTAACGTTGTTATGCTCAATCACCAATCCTTCGTAAGAGATTGGCATGTTGTATCCTGCAAACTCAGCCATCTTTGCACCTAATGCAATATGGTTTTGAGTAAATGGTGTACTTTTCATGTCTTATATTTTGTATTTATTATTAATTTATATTAGATTTGCAAAGATAAGGTTTTTCTGATTCCTATTCAAACTTTTTTAACTCTAAATTCCTTCCATCCCAAAGTGCATAACCTCTACCATAAACCCAATCACTTAATATGATTAGCTTTCTGTTTTCATCAATCTCATATTCTTTGTTAAGATGTCTGTGACCAAAAATAAAATAGTCAATATCTGAGGTTTTGATTTTCTCTAAGCAATATTGGAAATGAGGTTCCTTTTCCCCCTTATCTATCATATCATATTCGGAATGAGATTTCCTACTGCTTGATGACCATTTGTTACCAAAAGCCATAGCCCAGCGAGGATGAATGGTAGCAAAGAGTGTTCTTGTAATCTTTGAATTGAAAACAGCTTTCATTAGTAGGTAGATTTTGTCCTTCTTGTCAATACCATCGCCATGAGCTAAGAGAAATGTTTTGCCACCAATTTCTTTAATGATTTCTTCTTTGTGAACAATCATTCCTATTTCTTTTTCAAAATAGTCTCCAATCCATTGGTCGTGGTTGCCAGTGAAGAAATGAACTTCTGTTCCTCTATCAACAATGGAGGCTAAGGTGCCTAGCAAACGAACATAGAACTTAGGTACAACAAGTTTGTATTCGTGCCAAAAATCAAAAATATCCCCTAATAGGTATATTGCCTTTGCATCTTTTTCAGCCTCCAAAAGGAAACGAACCAATGCCTTCTCTCTTATCAGCGATTCTTCATAGTTCGGAACTCCTAGGTGAGTGTCTGCAACAAAATAATGCTTGTCTTTTATCATCTCTTATTAGCTAATTCTTTCTTCGGTTCTTGTTCTTCTCTCTTAAGCCCCTCTTCTTTAAGTCTTTTCTTTTCTTTTGTATCGTCAATCAATTTCTTTAACCCAATTGTATGTTTGTTATTAGGGTATGTCTTCAACATCTCTGAGTAAACCCCTTCGTAAACATCTAAATCACTATTTAAATTGAATAAGTAATGGTTATCAAAAGAACGGTAAAGACCAATTATGCAAGCAAGTGAGCCTTTGTTATTGTTTAGAAACTTCTTTATAACCTCTTTCTGATGAAGCTCAAGTATAGTGTATCGGTCAAGTAGCTGACTCCTTATTTCTTCAAAGTCTTCTGCATATTTATTTTCGTGAAGGGTTTGGTTGATTTCAGCCAAAATAGCATTAGTTCTAATATATTCTTTATTTAAATCATGAAGTAGTTCCGACTCTTTTGAGTTTTGGATTGTATATGTGTTAGAAAAAGAATTGAAAAAGCCATTTATAATAATATCCTCTTGTTTTTGAGGAATGAAAGTGATGTAATCGTTAGGGTTAGCCATTAAAACAAAAATGCCAGGCTCGGTTAATTTGTACGTAAACTTAAATTCCCCATTCTTATCTAGGTTAATATTATATATTGGCATAAGACCCTGACCAGTCATCTCCATTAAAACAAGCTGTTTTTCAATCCCATTAGTCAGTTTACCACTAATTCTAAAGCTGTCTTTATCAATCTTATTACATCCTGCAAAAAAACTTGCCACTAAAACGAATAATAATATTCTTTTCATCTTTTCTTATCTATTTATTTTATTTGTAAAACTTCTTAGTAAATGATCGCAAACCGTAAGAGCAACCATAGCTTCAACTATCACAACAGCACGAGGAATAAAACACCTATCATGCCTGCCACTGTTCTCAACATTATGAATATTACCCTCTTTATCAATACTATCTACTTTCCTATAAAGGCTTGCAATAGGTTTGAAGCCAGCTTTCATTGTTATATCCATACCATTTGATATTCCAGCCTGTATTCCTCCTGAGTGGTTGGTCTTGGTTGAGAAATCACTATTCCAATTGTCCAACTGCTCACTACCATACTTCCTTGTTGAATCAAATCCATCACCAATTTCAAATCCTTTTGTTGCAGGAATACTCATAATTGCCTTAGCCAAATCAGCACTTAGCTTATCGAAAACAGGCTCTCCTAAACCAATTGGACAGTTCTTAACTCTACATGAAACAATTCCTCCAAGCGAATCTCCATTTTCAACTATTTTATCTAAGTCTTTATCAATTTCATCCCTTTGACTTGCATAATCCCATTTTCCAATCGAATGTATTTCTCCCACAACCTCTACTCCGTACTCTCTCAATAGAAGCTTTGCAACTGCTCCACCAATAACTCTTGAAAGGGTTTCTCTTGCCGATGCTCTACCTCCTCCTGAGGATGCCATTATTCCATATTTATTGAAATAAGTAAAGTCTCCATGTGAGGGACGAAACAAATCTTTTAGGTGATTATAGTCTTGTTTTTTTACATTCTTGTTTTTAACAATAAAAGCAATTGGTGAGCCAAGTGTTGTTCCGTTTTCAATTCCTGAAACAAACTCAACCACATCCTCTTCCTTCCTTTGAGTGGAGAAATTTTCATTTAAGGGTTTACGCCTTTGAACTTCCTTTTCAATAAAATCAAGGTCTATTCTTAGTCCAGAGGGACATCCATCAATAACCCCTCCTATAAAATCGCTATGCGACTCTCCAAAAGTTGTGAGTTTAAAAAGTTTTCCTATTGAATTGCCTGCCATTTATCTTAAAGGTATTTATTATGTTATAGATGCAAAAGTATTGAAAAAATGCCTTAGAGCAAAGGTTTTAATAAAAATAAAGCAGAAACCTATACATTTAAGTGATTTAAGAACTTCAATATATGTTTCTATTAAGTGTAAACTAAACTTAGTCTTCAGTTATAACATTGTCAACCTTACTTAGGACGTGTCAATCTTAATTAGGACTTTTGGGGTAAAACGCAGTATCGAATTATTAAATTCCAATAATAATTTTTTATTACTTCACATTGATAACACTATGTTGCCAACATACTGCCTCTATGTTGGCAAGATAGATGTACTATGTTGCCAACATAGAAGTAATATGTTGGCAACATAGGATTATGGAAACGAAGATGTAAATCCTTATTATTTGATAATAAAAGAATTAGTTAGGCAGTTTAGGTTTGTTTATTGCTGTTTCGATAAATTGTATTTAAAAGATGAATTATGCAAATGAAATAGAAAATTAAACTATCAAATAATTTTGAAAAATCAATTCTAATCATATTATGATTAGTAAAACTAGCTCATTAACATTAAAAGGGATTGTGAATTATCATCCAATAAATTGAATTTATTTTATAAACTACTATAAAGATAAAAATGTCGGTGAAATAATCTTTTATTACAAATAAACTTAGTAACTTTGCGAATTATTAGACGCAATGAAAATTAATCAAAGTTATTATCAAATATAAAAGAAATGACAACAAAAAAACTTAACCAGAAAGAAGATGTTGTTGTAAAGTTCGTCGGTGACTCAGGTGACGGAATGCAACTTACGGGAACTCTTTTCTCTGATACTTCAGCATTAGACGGAAATGATATAGCAACATTTCCAGACTATCCAGCTGAAATTAGAGCTCCTCACAACACAATAGCAGGTGTTTCAGGATTCCAAGTTCATATTGGTAAGAGAATTTATAGCTCAGGAGATAAGTGCGACGTTCTAGTTGCAATGAACCCTGCTTCATTAACTTCTAATCTTAAATGGGTAAAAAAGGGTGGAACAATAATCGTTGACTCTGACACTTTCACAGAAGAGGCATTCGAAAAAGCTGGTTATACATCTGATCCATTAAGTGATGATTCTCTTTCAAGCTATTCTCTAATTAAGGCTCCAATGACGAGCATGACACAAGAGGCAGTAAAGGATATTTTTACTGATAAGAAGTCTGCTGACCGTTCAAGGAACATGTTTGCTCTGGGTATGATATTCTTCCTTTTCAACAAAGAATTAGATTATACTGATTCGTATTTAGAAAAGAAATTTAAAAAGCACCCAGATATTGTTAACGCTAACAAGGCAGTTGTTAGAGCAGGATATAATTATTGTGAGAACACAGATGTCCTTCTTCAACACCAAGTTGAGGTTACACAAGCAGTAATGCCAAAGGGTACTTATAGAAATATTACAGGTAATATTGCAACAGCTTGGGGATTACTTGCAGCTGCAGAGAGAGCAAACCTACCATTATTCTTAGGCTCTTATCCTATAACACCTGCAACAGAAATCTTAATTGAGATTACTAAGCATAAGGCACTTGGAGCAAAAGTATTCCAAGCAGAGGATGAGATAGCAGGAATTTGTTCAGCAATAGGGGCTTCTTTTGCAGGAGCTATGGCTTGTACAACAACATCAGGTCCTGGACTTTCTCTAAAGGCTGAGGCAATTGGCTTGGCTGTTATGACAGAACTTCCACTTGTTATTGTTAACGTTCAAAGAGGTGGTCCTTCAACAGGTCTTCCAACAAAAACAGAACAAGCTGACCTTTACCAGGCATTATTTGGAAGAAATGGAGAAGCACCTTGTATAGTAGTTGCTGCTTCAACTCCTTCAAATTGTTTCTATTGGGCATTTGAAGCATCACGTCTTGCGCTTGAGCATATGACACCAACGATACTTCTAACTGATGGTTATTTAGGAAATGGATCACAATTATTCCGTATTCCAAAAATGGAAGATCTACCAAAAATTAACCCACCGTTTGCAACACCAAACGACAAAACATATGCACCATACAAACGTGATCCAAAAACACTAGCAAGACAATGGGCTATTCCTGGAATGGAAGGTCTTCGTCATAGAATTGGTGGATTGGAAAAAAGTGATGGAAAAGGCAATGTTTCTCAAGACCCAGCAAACCATGAACTGATGACTAAATATAGAACCGAAAAGGTTCAAAGAGTTGCAAACACTATCCCTGATCAAGTTGTTAATGGAGATGAAGATGCAGATCTATTAGTTGTTGGATGGGGAGGAACAGAGGGTAACCTTAAGCTTGCTGTTGAAGAATTGAGAGAAGAGGGCAAGAAAATTGCTATAACTCATTTCAATTACATTATGCCTCTTCCAAAAAACACTGAAGAGATACTGAAAAAATATAAAAAGATAATTGTTTGTGAATTAAACATGGGACAATTCGTAAACTATCTTAGAATGAACTTCCAAACTTTGGCATTCCAACAATACAATAAGATTCAAGGATTACCATTTGAAGTTACGGAATTAAAAGAAAAGTTTAATCAAATTTTAGGAGAATAATATTATGGCTATAGAACATTCACCAATAGAACTTACGAAGGCTGATTTTGCCAGTGACCAAATGGTTAAGTGGTGCCCAGGTTGTGGGGACCATGCAATCTTAGCCTCAGTATTAGGAATCTTTCCTGAAATTGGATATAAGAAAGAAAACTTCTGTATTGTATCAGGAATAGGTTGCTCATCTCGTTTTCCATATTATGTAAATACTTATGGATTTCACGGCATACACGGTAGAGCAGCAGCAATTGCAACAGGAGTTAAAATTGCAAACCCAAAGCTAAGTGTATGGATTAACTCTGGAGACGGTGACGCAACTGCAATTGGAGGGAACCACTTCATACACGTAATCCGCCGTAATATGGACGTTAACTACATATTGTTTAACAACCGTATTTATGGGCTAACAAAAGGACAATACTCTCCAACAACTAAGCACGGACAAGTAACCAAGAGTTCGCCTTATGGACTTATTGACTATCCTTTTAACCCAGGAGAATTAGTAATTGGAGCAAGAGGTACTTTCTTTGCAAGAGCAATCGACAACTCACCAAAAACACTTGGAGAAGTTTGTAGGGCAATGGCAGCACACGATGGTGCAGCAATTGTTGAGGTTCTTCAAAACTGTGTAATCTTTAATGACAAAACACATAGAGATGTTACCGATAGAGCATTTAGAGAAGAGCGTCAGCTTTGGTTAGAACAAGGCAAGCCAATGATTTTTGGTAAACTAAAAGATAAAGGTATTGTTTTAAGGAACAATAGTCTTGAGGTTGTTGAAATTGGAAAAGATGGAATAACAGAAAAAGACTTACTTGTTCACGATTCAACTATTGAAAATACAGGAATTCATATGATGTTAGCTCAAATGGCTCCACCAGAATTTCCAATGGCTTTCGGAGTTATTCGTGCAGTAAAGAAACCAACCTATAACCAACTATTTGAACAACAAATGGCAGAGGTTAAGGCTAGTTCCAAAATCCAATGTATGGACGATTTATTAAATAGTGGAGAAACTTGGGAAATAAAGTAATCCACTATTAAATTAACTATAAAACAAAGAGCGACCCCAAATTTAGGGTCGCTCTTTTTGAAACGCTGTTTTAATTTTTTGAAACAGCGATTCATTTTTTTAAAACGGCGTTTCAGTAAATTGTTATGGCGTTTTAATTTTGTCTCTTTTGCGGGCTTTTCTTATTAAGCATTTCAAAGATTGACTTATTATTTGATTTGAAAAATGGTGGCATTAAATTCATATCACCATAGCCGATTAAAGAATAATGACCATCTTCTTCTTCGTAATTAAACTCACTTCCTACTATATAATTAGCAGTCATCCAAAATTCGCTTATATAAATAGCGTTATTCTTATTTATATTATAATCAGCTAAAAAAAGACTTCTATTATCATACTCTTGAGAGTCAAATTCATCAAAGCCTATCTCTGCTTCGTATGAAATTAAAGGTGTATTGGCTATAAAAGATATTGCATTTTGAGAGTTTTTTTCAAAAGTACTTATCAAAGTGCTTCTGGTATTATTGATTATCTCATAACTTAGCATACAAATTTTGCTTTCATATTCCATAAAATCGTATTGCTTTGTAGAGTCAGAGTTGATAAAGGTATAGAATGCAATTTCAAATTCCACTTCGCTTTCACTTAGTCTAAATCCTTTACTTTGCATTATTGAAGCTATTTGATCAGCAGATTGCCCTGCGTAGCCCTTTAGCTCATTTAAAATGTTAGTTGCGGTAGGTTGTGGATTGTCATCCTTATCATCCTTACATGAATTGAATAATACAAGTCCAAACATTGCTAATAGAATTACTGTCAATCTTTTCATAGTTTTAATTGTTTTGGTGAATAAATTTATTTGATTTATAATATAATAACGTATATTTTAGGTTAATAATATAAACAAAACTAAAATATTGGCAAATATATAATGTTTTTTTGTAATTAAGCTTGTATTTGGAATAAATATGTATATTTGCAGTATTAATAAGATCAATCAAGTATTAACCTTAAAAAAAATGACTTATGGCAGTAGAAAAAGTATGGATAGAAGATGATTGTATAGCATGTGGCATGTGCGTTAGTATATGCCCAGAGGTTTTTAAAATGGAAGACCTTGCAGTTGTGATTGAGGGTGTGGATTATGCTCAACACACTGACGGAATTATAGAAGCAGCAGAGTCTTGTCCTGTTGAAGTAATTAAATATTCTGAATAAGAGAATATAAAACTTAAATCACTGAAAGAAGAAAGGCTACTCTTTATATTAAGAGTAGCCTTTCGTATTTTGTTAAAATAAATTGTCAAACGAATAAGTTAAATAACTTAATCTAGAAAAAAGCTTTTTTGTCCCGATATTTACCTACCATTATTATAATACTTTGGTGTTAAAACAAATTGAATTGTAGTAACGATAGGATT